>NZ_NOZG01000022.1:0-345997 GCF_002258575.1 Rhodococcus sp. 05-2254-5
GCCCTGAGGCGGGTAGTTGCCGTGGGGCGGGTAGTTGCCGGGCGGGGGAGGGTAGCTGCCCTGAGGCGGGTAGTTGCCGGGCGGTGGGTACTCGCTTCCCGGTGTCTGCGGCGTGTTCGGGTCCGGCTTGTCCGGGTTGGGTCCGCGACCGTATTGCGGTCCGTCGGGCGGGTTTTCACTCACGATTCACCCTTCATGTCTGGCGTGGTACGTCGACGATTCGTCCGCATTTTCGAAGCTGAGCGAACCGTAGACCGCTGAGTTGTGTCAAGGCGTTCGACACGTGGACGGTCGTGCGGGCCCGAATACCGTCGGGCATCGTCGATGGTTCGAATTCTTGCCGAGCGCACCGGGCCGGGGCCCACTAGGGTTGTTGTTTCTACCCATACCGGGACTATCACGAGGGGCTCGCCGTGGGCATCAAGGTTGCACTCGAACATCGCACCAGTTACCGATTCGACCGCACGGTCAAGATCTTTCCGCACGAGATCAGGCTGCGACCGGCACCGCATTCGCGCACTCCCATCGAGGCGTATTCGCTGAAGATCGAGCCGGCCGAGCATTTCGTCAACTGGCAGCAGGACGTCTTCGGCAACTTTCTCGCCCGCGTGGTGTTCCCCGAGCGAACCGACCATCTGTCCATCACGGTCGGACTCGTTGCGGACATGGCGTCGATCAATCCGTTGGATTTTTTCGTCGAGGAATGGGCGGAGCACTTCGGCTTCGCATACGAGGAACACGATCTGCCCGATCTCGAGCCCTATCTTCGCCCGGTGGACGAGGACAAGGCCGGTTCCGGGCCCGGACCGGTCGTGTCCGCGTGGGTGGAAAAGCTGCAGGCCGCCGTCGTCGAGCGGGGAGAATCGTTGCGCACCATCGACTTTCTCGTCATGGCCAATCAGGCCGTGATGGCGGACGTCGGCTACTCCGTGCGGATGGAGCCCGGAGTGCAGACCCCGGACCTGACGTTGACGTCCGCCGTGGGATCGTGCCGCGACTCCGCGTGGTTGCTGGTGTCGGTCCTTCGTCAGATGGGCCTGGCCGCGCGTTTCGTCTCGGGTTACCTCGTCCAATTGTCCTCGGACGTGAAATCGCTGGACGGTCCGTCCGGGCCGGTCGAGGACTTCACCGACCTGCACGCCTGGACCGAGGTGTACCTCCCCGGTGCCGGTTGGGTCGGAATGGACCCCACCTCGGGCCTGTTCGCCGGCGAGGGTCACATTCCACTGTCGGCCACGCCGCATCCGTCGACCGCGGCCGCGATTTCCGGCGCGACGAGCAAATGCACAGCCGAACTGGACTTCTCGAACACGGTGGTGCGTGTTCACGAGGATCCGCGCACAACGTTGCCCTACACGGCCGAGCAGTGGGACGCGATCGAGGCCACGGCCGAGAAGATCGACCGGCGCATGCTCGATCAGGACATTCGATTGACCGTCGGTGGTGAGCCGACGTTCGTCGCCATCGAGAACCAGGAAGCGCCCGAGTGGAACACCACCGCAGACGGTCCGCACAAGCGCAAGCTGGCCAGCGTTCTCGCAGAACGACTTCGAACCATCTACGCGCCCGACGGCATGGTCCAGCGCAGCCAGGGCAAATGGTATCCCGGTGAGCCTCTCCCACGATGGCAGGTGGGTTTGTTCTGGCGCACCGACGGCCAAGCACTGTGGCACGACTCGGACCTCATAGCCGATCCGTGGTCGGCGCACGATCTGCGTCCTGATCCAGTCGACAATTCCGTATCGCAGAAGCTGATCGACCGACTGGTCGACGGATTGGGTCTGCCCGCCTCGCAAGCGCGTCCGGCCTACGAGGATCCGCTCGTCAAGCTGTTGGATCTGGTGCGTCAGCCCTACGGGGATCCTCCGGCCGACGCCGACGATCTCGAACCGGGGACAGATTCCGCAGCTGCGAGAAGGCTTCTCCTCGAACGGCTCGACGCCAGTACCGACGAACCGGCGGCATTCGTGCTGCCGATCTCGCGGACCGAGGACGGCACTGGCTGGCAGAGCGCAGACTGGAAGCTGCGACGTGGGCGAATCGTGTTGTTGGAGGGGGATTCTCCCGCCGGGCTCCGTCTGCCGCTACGAGCGATCTCGTGGGACGGGGGGCCGGTCGAGAACCCGGCCGATCCCACCGCACCGAAACCCGATCTGCCGACCCCGCAGCTGACGCAGCAACCACCCCGGGCCGTCGACCCGGCCGAGTCGCGCTACGCGCAGGCGGTGCGGGAGACGTCCGGAGTGGGTGGAACTGCGGTGACCGCACTGGTCGCCGAGGTACGCGACGGCGTACTGCACGTGTTCATGCCGCCGATGGATCGATTGGACGACTTCGTCGATCTGGTCTCTCGGGTGGAGCGCGCCGCATCCGCGATCGAGACACCGGTCGTCCTCGAGGGTTACGGCCCGCCTTCGGATCCCCGTATCCAAACCCTCACGGTCACTCCGGATCCCGGGGTCATCGAGGTGAACGTTCAGCCGACGTCGTCGTGGGCGGAGCAGAACGAGCTGATGGAGCGCTTGTATCTCGAGGCGCGTAAATCACGGTTGAGTACCGAGGGTTTCGACAACGACGGCACCACTCGCGGCACCGGCGGTGGCAACCACATCACTCTGGGTGGCGTCACACCGTCCGATTCGCCGGTGCTGCGCCGACCGGACCTGCTGGTGTCTCTGTTGACACACTGGCAACGTCACCCGTCGCTGTCGTACCTGTTCTCGGGTCGATTCATCGGTACCACCTCGCAGGCCCCCCGAGCCGACGAAGGTCGTGAGGAGTCGCTCTACGAGCTCGAGGTTGCGTTCAGCGAGATCAAGCGTCTGACCGGTGCTGACCGTTCGGCATCGCCGTGGGTCGTCGATCGGGCGCTGCGGCACCTGCTCACCGACATCACCGGGAACACGCACCGTGCCGAGTTCTGCATCGACAAGCTGTACAGCCCCGACTCCACCCGCGGCAGGCTCGGTCTGCTCGAACTTCGCGGATTCGAGATGCCGCCGCATCATCAGATGGCGATGGTGCAGTCCTTACTCGTGCGCTCGATGGTCTCGCGATTCTGGGATACCCCGCTCGAAGCACCACTGATTCGGCACGGTGCCAACCTGCACGGTCGATACATGTTGCCGCACTTCGTGATCGGTGATATCGGCCGGGTCGCCGAGGACCTCCGCGAGCACGGCATCGAATTCGATACCAGCTGGCTGGACCCGTTCACCGAGTTTCGTTTCCCGCGCATCGGTACCACCGTCGTCGGCGATGCCGAGATCGAACTGCGCGGTGCAATCGAGCCGTGGAACACGCTCGGGGAGGAGTCGACGTCGTCGGGCACGGCGCGCTACGTGGACTCCTCGGTCGAGCGCATCCAGGTTCGCGTTGCCGGTGCCGATGTGGGCCGCTACCTGTTGACCTGCAACGGGGTGCCGGTACCGATGTTGCGCACCGAGCGACAGGACGTCCAGGTCGCCGGAGTTCGCTATCGCGCCTGGCAACCGCCGAGCGCGCTGCACCCCACGATCGAGGTGCAGAGTCCCTTGCGATTCGATCTGGTGGAGATGCAAACCGGACGCGCAGTCGGCGGGTGCTCGTATCACGTGGTGCACCCCGGCGGACGGTCGTACGACGGTCCACCGGTCAACTCGGTGGAGGCGGAAGCGCGACGCAACGGTCGTTTCGAGGAGGGCGGGTTCACGTCCGGCAAGGTGGACATAGCAAGATTGCTCGAGATGCACGCTCGCCAAGCGATCGACGTGACTGCGCCCGGCATGCTGGACCTGCGCCGGACCGGGGTTCACACGTCCTGAGGCGGGCAAGAAAAGAACGAGTCGACCGGTAGCGATTTCGGTCCGACGCGGAACGGGTGGATTCGGCAACGACCACGCCTAATCCGGCGACGGAGTGTGATCGACCGACGGAAGGAACAACGGCTCGATGGTGCCCGTGGATACCGCTCACAGTGAGGCGGGCCGCAGCGAGACGGCGGCCGGTGCGCCCGACCCCGTGTCACCCGACCTCGTGTCACCGTGGCTCGAATATCACGGTCGACGTGAGGCCGTGACGGGTCGCAGAGATCTGTTCGACGAGATGCTCGCTGCCGACGACAAGGTGCGTCCGCACTGGGCGGAGTTGGTCGACGGTATGCGCGACGCCGGCCCGGGTGCCATGCAGACGTTGCAGTCCCGGGTCAGCCGGCTGGTCGACGATCACGGAATCACGTACAACCCGATTCCGACGGGCGGCAACGAGCCCGGGCCCAGTTCCGTGCGGTGGGGATTGGACAGCGTCCCGTACGTCGTTGCAGCGGACGAATGGGATCGGCTCGAAGCGGGGCTGGTTCAACGTTCGCAACTGCTCGACGCCATCCTGACCGACATCTACGGTGCGCAGGAGACAGTCCGGCGCGGTCTGATTCCGCCCGAGCTGATCTTCGGCAACCCCGGCTATCTTCGACCGGCGCACGCCATCACCGTCCCGGGTCCGCATCAGTTGTTCATGCACGCAGCCGACATCGCGCGCGGGTCCGACGGCCGGTTCTCGGTCGTTGCGGATCGCACTCAGGCACCGTCCGGGGTGGGGTATGCGCTGGCCGATCGGCGAGTGATGTCGCGGGCGATGCCGGAGCTGTTCCAGGCGAGCAATCCGAGGCCGCTGTCGACGTTCGCTCGGGCGATGCGCTTGGCGCTGCGTGACGCTGCACCCGCGTCCGCCGAGGATCCTGTCGTGGTGGTGTTGACGCCGGGGTCGCATTCCGAGACGGCGTTCGATCAGGCTTATCTGGCAACGGTTCTGGGCTTCCCGCTCGTCGAGAACGCCGATCTGGTGGTGCGGGACGGCTGTTTGTGGATGCGTTCGCTCGGCACACTGCGACGGGTGGACGTAGTGTTACGACGCGTCGACGCCGAGTTCGTCGACCCGCTCGATCTGCGTCCGGATTCGCATCTGGGTGTGGTCGGTCTGGTCGAGGTCCTGCGGCGCGGCGCGGTGAGCGTGGTCAACACTCTCGGTAGCGGAGTCCTCGAGAATCCCGCACTGACACCGTTGCTGCCGGCTCTGAGCCGGGCTCTGCTGGATGAGGATCTGACTCTCGATTCGGTCCCCACCTATTGGGGTGGTGATCCGATCGCACTCTCGCACATGCGAACTCGCTTCCGATCGCTGGTATTGAGATCCACCGTGTCCCGACGCGCGGTCGTGGGTCACGATCTCACCGAGCAGGCGGCCCGGGCGCTGTGGGACGAGGTCGAGGCAGCTCCGTGGAAATGGACCGGTCAGGAAGTGCCGGAGTTCTCGCTGGCTCCGGTGGGTTCGTCGTGGGGCAGCGGGTCGGGGGAGCAGTTGGCGGTTGCTCCGGCCCAGGTCGGTATGCGCTTGTTCACCGTCGCGCAGCGGGTCGGCTACACCCCGATGCGAGGCGGTCTGGGTCAGGTCATGATCACGGCGCCGGTCACCGAACCACTGATCACCGTCGCCTCCAAGGACGTGTGGGTCAAGTCGGTGGAGAGGGTAACTCCGGCCGATTCTGCTCCGCACACCCCGCCTGCCACGGTGGAGGAGTTGCCGCAGTACGCCGCGTCCAACGTCGAGGTGGTCAGTTCCCCGCGTGTGCTGGGCGATCTCTTCTGGTTCGGTCGGTACAGCGAACGCGCGGAGGACATGACACGTCTGCTCATCGCCGCCCGGGAGCGGGATCAGGACTATCGCTCGATGCCGTGGCTCGACGGCAGCGACAGCCTGCCGCTTCTGCTGGAAGCGGTCACGAAGGTATCGCGCACGGGACCGGGATTCCTGAACGAGACGATCCGCGCCGATGCGATGGCCGAAATGCGTTCGCTGATGCTCTCGGTGGAGCGCCTCGGTTCACTGGCGCAGTCGGTCGATCGGATGCAACAGGCAGCTCGTGCGGTGCGCGATCAACTCTCGAACGACACCTGGGCAGTGCTCGCTCGCATCGACACCGCGCTCGATGAGTTGGGCGAGTCGGCCGTCAACAACGGTGCCCAGCTGGCTGCATCGCAATCGAGCGTGCTGCGCGGTCTGCTCGCGCTGTCCGGACTGGCGTCGGAGTCGATGGTTCGCGACGCCGGTTGGTACCTGATGGACGCGGGCAAGCGAATAGAGCGGGGATTGCAACTGACAGCGTTGCTGTCAGCGACTCTGAGTCACGCCCTGACGCCGTCCACCGAACAGGCGGTCATCGATTCGGTGCTGTCTGCGGCAGAGTCCTCGGTGATCTATCGCCGACGCAACAGTGGTCGTGCACGGCCGGCTGCAGTTGCGCAGCTGCTGCTGTTCGACGCCGGCAACCCTCGCGCACTCGTGTACCAACTCGACCGATTACGTGACGATCTCGGGGCACTACCGGATGCGTCCGGTAGCTCGCGGCCCGAACAACTCGTCGAGCAGATGCGGGTTCGGTTGCGTCGCGTCGACCCGGGTGACTTGGAGTCGGTCGACGCCACCGGGCGGCGGGTGGAACTGATCGAGCTCGTGGACGGTATTCACGATTCGCTCGAAGAACTGTCCCGAGTTGTTCTCGCGACGCACATGTCGCTGCCGGGCGGTACCCAGCCGCTGTGGGGCAGCGTCGGTGCGCGGATCGGAAGCGGGGCACGATGACGAGTCGTCGGTACCGAATCAAGCACATCACCACGTACACCTACTCCGATCGCGTCACGTCGTCCTACGGGCGAGGATTTCTCGCGCCGCGGGACATGGACGGGCAGCACTGCGTCGAGAAGTCGGTCACGGTGGAGCCGCCACCCACCGATCAGTCGTTCGGCGTCGATGTCTACGGCAACGAAGACGTGTACTTCCACGTGACCAACGATCACGAGAAGCTGGTCGTCACGGCGGATTCGCTCGTCGAGGTGTACCCGCGGCCGGTGGACGAGACCACGTCGTGGCCTGCGACTGCCCCGTGGGAATCGGCCCGGATGGCCATGTTCGACCCCACCAGGACCGATGCAGCGGACTCGGCACGTTCATCGGCGGTGGAGTTCGCCCTCGATCTGCCGACGCCGGAGATCACGGACGAGGTGCGAGCGTACGCCGCGCCCAGTTTCACGCCGGGGCGTCCACTCGCGGACGTCATCGTCGATCTGACGCACCGCATCTTCACCGACTTTCGGTATCTGTCCGGGTCCACGACGGTATCGACCACCGTGGTCGACGTCCTCGCCGCACGTTCCGGGGTCTGTCAGGACTTCGCTCGGTTGGCCATCGCCTGTCTGCGGTCGCAGGGGTTGGCGGCACGGTACGTGTCGGGCTATCTCGCCACGGAACCGCCACCGGGCAAGGAACGCATGATCGGTGTCGATGCGACCCACGCGTGGGCCGCGGTGTGGATGCCCGACGACCGCTGGCTGGCCTTCGATCCGACCAATGATCAGCTGGTCGACGAGCGGTACGCGACGGTCGCCTGGGGCCGCGACTATGCCGACGTTCCGCCGTTGCGCGGGGTCATCTACACCGAGGCCGAGAAGAGCACGATCGCGGTGTCGGTCGACGTTGCACCGATGTAATTCGCGCTGCATACTTTGGTGGCTTCGGGGTAACCGGCCAGCTGGTCGGGTCTACGAAAAGGATCTCGAAAGCCGCAAAACGGACAATCGTGTCTCTTTCGTAGCCGGCGACACGGCACAGTACGATGTAGCGAACAGGTAGCTTGGACAACGATGACCGCAACACTTGCAGACCCTGTATCCGAGGTAGTGGCAGCAGCCCAGCGACTACTGACAAAGCGCACCGGGGCACCGGTGACGCTGATCGATCCCGTCGACCTCGGGGGTAGTGGCCAAGCCATCGTGTTGCGAGTGAAGGTGTCCGAGAATCCTTTTCAGCTTCCGCGAACCCTTGTCGTCAAGCAGGTGCGCGATCTTCCCGGAGAATCGGAGCTGCATTCCGAGCTCACCGATGCCGCCGGGTCGAGTGCATTTCTGCGCGAGGCCGCGTCGTACCAGTTCGCGAACGCCCTGGCCACCGACAGCAGGCCGGGGCCGGAGCTGCACGCCTACGATCTCGATGCTCGGCTGTTGATTCTGAGCGACCTCGGTGACGCCAGTGCGATCCCCACGCTGCTGCGCAGTTCCGATGCATCGATGGTCACCAACTCCTTGATGGCCATGGCTCAGGCGCTCGGGCGCATGCATGCGGCAACCGTCGGCCGCGAGGACGATTTCGCAGCATTGCTTCGGCGGGTCGGCCAGCCCGACTCGGCAGACGGGATTTCCGCGCAGATACCCGATGCCCTCGCCGCGGTACCCGGCATGTTGACCGGATTGCTCGGAGTAGGGGCACCACCGGACGTCCTTCTCGAACGGGTCTCGCGCAGCGGACGGCTGTTCGCACACGGAGCGTTCCGTGCCTTCAGCCCGTCGGATCTTTGTCCCGACAACATCATCGTCAACGACGAAGGCGTTCGATTCCTCGACTACGAGTGGGGCGGTTTTCGAGACGCCACTCTCGACATCACGTACGCGTTGGCGTCGTTCCCGGGGTGTCTGTGCAGTTTCGAGCTCTCGCACGATCGCGAGCAGGCCATGATCGACGCGTGGCGTTCGGAGGTCGTCGGCATCTGGCCTGCACTGGCGGACGACCACGTGCTGGCTACCAAGCTGCTCGACGCGAGGTTGATCTGGGTGTGGCTGACCACGTACTGGTTCCTACCCGACGATCACACTCGAATTGCCGCGGCGCGCGCACATCAGCTGTCGGTACCGCGGTCGCAGGCGCTGATTTCGCGTTGGTCGGTGCTCCAGGACAGCGCAGTGCGTTCGGGAGAGCCCGATATCGCCGACTACGCCGAGTCGGTCGTGTCCGCTCTGCGCGCGAAGCGGGACCGCTGAGCGCGAACGCGTTCGCCTTTCGTACCGTCGAATCGGTAGCGTTCGACCGGTGAGCGGCGGTTTCGGAAGTGACATCTCGGACGACGAGTCGGACGGCGACGGATTGTTCGATCCGCCCGCGGCACCGGATCCGATGATCGACGAGCCGCGTCCGACTTCCACGTACACGCGCCCCGACGCACCGCTCGCTGTGCGCATGCGACCGACGACGCTCGACGAGGTCGTCGGACAGTCTCATCTGCTGGCACCCGGCGCACCGTTGCGTCGTCTCGTCGAGGGATCCGGAGCGTCCTCGGTGATGCTGTACGGCCCGCCCGGAACAGGAAAAACCACGCTGGCGTCGTTGATCTCGGGGGCGACCGGTCGCAAGTTCGAGGCGTTGTCCGCCCTCTCGGCCGGGGTCAAGGAAGTGCGCAACGTCATCGAACTCGCGCGCCGCCGGCTGTTGTCCGGTGAGCAGACCGTGTTGTTCATCGACGAGGTTCACCGTTTCTCCAAGACGCAGCAGGACGCACTGCTCGCCGCCGTCGAGAACCGAATCGTGTTGCTCGTGGCCGCCACGACGGAGAATCCGTCCTTCTCGGTGGTGTCACCACTGCTGTCGAGATCGCTGGTGCTGCAATTGCAGCCGCTCGGCTCCGAGGACATCGAACTGTTGCTGACCCGTGCGGCAAACGATCCCCGAGGCCTGGACGGTGCGGTGACCATCGCCGAGGACGCAATGGATCACCTGGTGCGGCTCGCGGCCGGTGACGCCCGCCGAGCGTTGACGGCCCTCGAGGCGGCAGCGGGTGCCGCAACCGACGGAACGCTGGACCTCGCGACGGTCGAGGCCAGTGTCGACAAGGCCGCGGTGCGCTACGACCGTGACGGCGACCAGCACTACGACGTCATCAGCGCGTTCATCAAGTCCATCAGGGGATCCGACGTCGATGCCGCACTTCATTACCTCGCACGCATGATCACCGCGGGGGAGGACGCCCGCTTCATCGCGCGGCGGCTCGTCGTCCATGCGAGCGAGGACATCGGGATGGCCGATCCCACCGCACTGCAGACGGCCACCGCCGCGGCGAGTGCCGTGCAGATGATCGGGATGCCGGAGGCGCGACTGGCGCTGGCGCAGGCAACCATTCACCTGGCGACAGCGCCCAAGTCCGGTGCCGTGATCGGCGCCCTCGGAGCGGCCATGGCGGACGTCGCCGCAGGCAAGTCCGGATCGGTGCCTCCGCATCTGCGCGACGGCCACTACAAGGGTGCCCAGGGGTTGGGCAACGCGGTCGGATACAAATACCCGCACAGCAGTCCGGGTGGCGTGCTGGGGCAACAGTATCCGCCCGACGAACTGGTGGGCGTGAACTACTACGAGCCCACCGAACACGGTGCCGAGCGCGAAATCGCGACCAGGGTGGGGAAACTGCGGCGCATCATCCGAGGCCGATAGGCCCTCGAATCGGCACAGGGTCTGACGACGCTAACCTGTATCAGTGCAGACCCATGAGATCCGCAGGCGTTTCCTCGACCATTTCGTGAAGGCGGGACACACCGAAGTACCCAGTGCGTCGTTGATCCTCGACGATCCCAACCTGCTGTTCGTCAACGCGGGCATGGTTCCCTTCGTGCCGTTCTTCCTCGGGCAGCAGACGCCGCCGTACAAGACGGCGACGAGCGTCCAGAAGTGCGTGCGCACCCTCGACATCGAGAACGTCGGTATCACCACTCGGCACAACACGTTCTTCCAGATGGCCGGAAACTTCTCGTTCGGCGATTACTTCAAGCGCGACGCGATCAAGCATGCCTGGACCCTGCTGACCGACAGCGTCGAAGACGGCGGCTACGGGTTCGATCCCGAGCGGATCTGGGCCACGGCCTACCTCGACGACGACGAGGCGATCGAGCTGTGGAAGGAGATCGCCGGTCTGCCCGACGAACGCATCCAACGTCGTGGAATGGCCGACAACTACTGGTCCATGGGAATCCCCGGACCCTGTGGACCCTGCTCGGAGATCTACTACGACCGAGGCCCCGAGTTCGGTGCCGAAGGCGGCCCCGAAGCCGACGAGGACCGGTACATCGAAATCTGGAACCTCGTCTTCATGCAGAACGAACGCGGCCAAGGCATCAGCAAGGACGATTTCGAGATCCTCGGCCCACTGCCGAAGAAGAACATCGACACCGGCATGGGCGTCGAGCGCGTGGCATTCCTGCTCCAAGGCGTCGACAACGTGTACGAGACCGATCTCGTGCGGCCGGTCATCGCCAAGGCAGAGGAGCTGTCGGGTCGGACCTACGGCAGTAACCACGACGACGACGTCCGTTTCCGCGTCATCGCCGACCACGCGCGCACCGCTGCATTGCTGATCTCCGATGGAGTCAATCCCGGCAACGACGGCCGCGGCTACGTGCTTCGGCGCCTGCTGCGTCGCATCGTCCGATCCGCGCGTCTCCTCGGCGCACCCGACGAGACGATGGCGCAGTTCATCACCGTCGTCCGCGACACCATGGCCGAGTCGTACCCCAACCTGGTCACGGACTTCGATCGCATCCTCACCGTCGCAGTGGGGGAGGAGACCGCCTTCCTCAAGACCCTGACGTCGGGCTCGCGGCTGTTCGAGGGTGCCGCGGAGGCCGTCAAGGCGTCGGGCGCGAAAAAGATCGGCGGAGCCGAAGCCTTCGCGCTGCACGACACCTACGGGTTCCCGATCGACCTGACGCTCGAAATGGCCGCCGAGGCCGGACTGTCCGTGGACGAAGACGGATTCCGCTCGTTGATGGCCGAGCAACGCACTCGCGCCAAAGAGGACGCCCGCGCGCGCAAGCATGCACACGCCGACCTCACCGTCTACAAGGATTTCGTCGACGGTTCGCCGACCGAGTTCACCGGGT
Source organism: Rhodococcus sp. 05-2254-5 (assembly GCF_002258575.1). Lineage (NCBI taxonomy): Bacteria > Bacillati > Actinomycetota > Actinomycetes > Mycobacteriales > Nocardiaceae > Rhodococcus > Rhodococcus sp. 05-2254-5. The sequence continues at coordinate 11,727 of NZ_NOZG01000022.1, forward strand.
TCGACGAACTCGGTTCCGAGGCAACGGTTCTCGCGTTGATCTCCAACGGCGTTCGGGTTCCGACCGCGGTCGCCGGCGAGAGCGTGGAGATCATCCTCGACCGCAGCCCGCTGTACGCGGAATCCGGTGGTCAGATCGCCGACATCGGCACCATCACCGCACCCGGCCTGACCGTCAAGGTCAACGATGTGCAGAAGATCGCCAAGAAGGTGTGGACCCACAAGTCCGTGGTCGATGCCGGCCAGATCACCGAGGGCGACACCGTGCATGTCGACGTCGACCACGCCTGGCGCAAGGGCGCCACCCAAGGACACTCGGGCACGCACATGGTGCACGCCGCACTGCGCCAGGTGCTCGGACCCAATGCGACGCAGGCAGGCTCGCTGAACAAGCCGGGGTACCTGCGCTTCGACTTCTCCTGGCAGGGCGCGTTGTCCGAGGCGCAGCGCGACGACATCGAGAATGTCGCCAACGATGCGGTCGGCTCGGACTACGAGGTCAACACCCTCGTCACCGACCTCGACAGCGCCAAGAAGATGGGGGCCATGGCGCTGTTCGGCGAGAACTACGGCGACGAGGTCCGCGTGGTCGAGATCGGCGGGCCGTTCTCGATGGAACTGTGCGGTGGCACTCACGTCCAACACTCGTCGCAGATCGGTCCGGTCACCATCCTCGGCGAATCCTCGGTCGGCTCGGGAGTACGCCGCGTCGAAGCCTTCGTCGGCCTCGACTCGTACCGCTACCTGGCGAAGGAACGCGCGCTGTTGGCCGGCGTCGCGTCGTCGTTGAAGGTCCCGTCCGAGGAGGTGCCGGCGCGCATCGAGAACCTGGTGGAGCGTCTTCGGGTCGCCGAGAAGGAACTGGAGTCGGTCAAGGCCGCGGCCGTTTTGGCCTCGGCAGGAGAGTACGTCGGTAAGGCCGAACGGTTCGGTGACGTGCGAGCAGTCGTCGCGCAGGCACCCGACGGCGTCGGCGGCAACGACCTGCGGACGCTGGCCTCCGACATCCGCGGCCGACTCGGGACGGATCCAGCCGTCGTCGTGCTGTTCGGCACGGTCGGCGGCAAGGTCCCGTTCGTGGTCTCGGTGAACAAGGCCGCCCAGGAAGCCGGAATTGCGGCAGGCGAGCTGGTCGCGTCGTTCGGTCCGAGCATCGGTGGCCGAGGTGGCGGCAAGCCCGAACTCGCCCAGGGATCGGGCTCGGATGTCGCGGGCATCGCCGCAGGGATCGACGCCGCTCGGGCGCGATTGACCGAACTCACCACCCACTGACGATCGTGCCGAATCAGGGGCGAGGCCCCGATCGACCCGGCGTCGACGATCCGGGCCGCGGCCGACGCATCGGCATCGACGTCGGGAGCGTTCGCATCGGCATCGCGTCGTCCGACCCCGACGGCGTCCTCGCGACGCCCGTCGAAACGGTGCCGCGGTCCAAGGTCAAGGGACCCGATGCGCCGGACGTCGTCCGGGTGGCGGAGATCATTGCCGAGTACGAGGCCGTCGAGGTCGTCATCGGACTGCCTCGGACGTTGCGCGGTGAACGCGGGAGTGCAGTCGACGCGGCGGAGAGATTCGGCCGTTCTCTGCACAGGCGGTTGGGCGGCGTGCCGATTCGCATGGCCGACGAGAGACTGACTACGGTGAGCGCGTCGCGCGCCTTACGGGAGAGTGGTGTGCGCGCGAAGGATCAGCGATCGGTCATCGACCAGGCCGCAGCGGTAGCGATACTGCAGGGTTGGCTCGACGAACGACGGGCCGCGGCGCACCGAGCAACGACGAATTCAGGATCGACGGAGGTCGACGAGTGAGCAACCATGGGTCCGATGATCGGGGTCGACGGCGGGTGGCCCCGGACGAGGCCCACACCGATCCGATCGGGTATCGCGTGGACGAGGGCAGTGAGTTCCACCGGAGTATGAATCGGTCCCGGCCGCCGCAACGCAGTGAACCGCATACGCAGGGCACCCGTCGTGCGGACCGCGAGGCCGGCGGTGGCCCGGCAGTCGACCCGGATGCCGGAGCGATGCCGCAGGCCGTGGGTCGGAGCCGCGCCGCCGGTCGCAGGGAACGCGCTGCGTCCAGCCGGAAGCGTCGTGGCCGAGTCGTCGCCCTGGTTCTCGGGCTGCTGTTGGTCGTCGCCGTGGCAGGAGGGGGGTACTTCGCAGTGAACAAGTTCGGGAATCGAACGACACCGAACGAGGACTTCGCGGCCGGTTCGTCCGGTGACGGAGTCGTGATTCAGGTCCATCCCAACGACACCGCCCAGCAGATCGGTACCGAGGCTGCGGACAAGGGCGTGGTGGCGAGTTCCGGAGCGTTCCTCGAAGCTGCGCTGCAGAACAATGCGATCACGTCGGTCCAGCCGGGCTTCTACCTGCTCACCAGCGGTGTTCCGGCTTCCCGCGCGGTCGAGGAGCTGGTGGATCCTGCCTCGCGGGTGGGAAACATGGTCATCTCGGAGGGGCGTCAACTGCACGACGCGAGAGACGTGAACACCGGTTCGGTCAAGAAGGGGATCTACACCTTGATCTCCGAGGCCAGCTGCGTGGATCGGACCGGCAGCGGCAGTCCGACGTGCATCAGCTACGACGATCTGAACGCAGCAGGAGCGGTCGACGATCCGGCAGCCCTGGGAGTGCCGCAGTGGGCAACCGACCGCGTCGAGGGCGTGCCGGACCGAGACCGGCAGCTCGAAGGTCTGATCGCCGCCGGAACGTGGGACTTCGATCCCAGCGCTGCTCCTGCGGACATCCTGAAGCAATTGGTGTCCGAGAGCGCCACCCGGTACGAGGACACCGGAATCCTCACCGCGGGCAGCAACTCCGGACTGACCCCGTACGACACACTCGTCGCGGCCTCGCTGGTGGAGCGTGAATCCCTGCCGCAGGACTTCAGCAAAGTGGCGCGGGTGATCCTCAACCGTCTCGCGGTGCCGCAGAAGCTCGAATTCGACTCGACGGTGAACTACTCGCTCGACACCACCGAGGTGGCCACCACCGACGCCGATCGCGCCACGGTGACGCCCTGGAACACCTATGCCAGCGAAGGGCTGCCCGCCACTCCGATCTCGTCCCCGAGCATCGGTGCGGTACAGGCCGTCGAGATGCCGGCCGACGGAGACTGGCTGTACTTCGTGACCATCAACCAGGCTGGGGAGACGCTGTTCACCCGCAGTTACGACGAGCACCTGGCCAACATCGGCAAGGTGGAAGCCGGATTCCTCGACAGCGGCCGCTGACATGCGTGCCGCCGTACTCGGCAGCCCGATCGAGCACTCGAAGTCACCGGTGCTCCATCGGGCGGCCTACCGCGCCCTCGGCCTCGACGAGTGGACCTACGACCGTATCGAGTGCACTGCCGAGCAACTTCCCGGACTGGTCGACGGTTTCGGGCCGGATTGGGTCGGCGTGTCGGTGACGATGCCCGGCAAAGTCGCTGCTCTGACGTACGCGTCGGAACGTACCGAACGCGCCGTCCTGGCCGGGTCGGCCAACACTCTGCTGCGGACGGCGTCGGGATGGCGGGCGGACTGCACGGACGTGGACGGCGTCGTCGGCGCACTGCGAGATGCTGGAATCGACGATCTGACCGGTGCCGCCGTGACGGTGGTGGGTGCAGGAGGTACGTCGAGACCCGCGATCGTGGCACTGGCAACACTGGGTGCCGCGTCGGTCACGGTGGTTGCTCGATCGGCCGATCGTGCGACGGCCACTCTCGAGTGCGCGGTGGCCGCCGGGCTCCGCGCCGACTTCGCACAGTTGAGCGATCCCGGGCTCGCCGACGTCGCAGCGGCGTCGGCCGTGCTGGTCAGCACCGTCCCCGCAGCCGGGGTTGCCCCCTTCGCGGCCGCTCTCGGCCGGGCACCCGTCGTACTCGATGCGATCTACGACCCCTGGCCGACCGCACTCGCCGCTGCGGTCGACGACGCCGGCGGAACGGTTATCAGCGGACTGTCGATGCTGCTCAACCAGGCCTACGGGCAGGTAGAGCAATTCACCGGTATGCCGGCACCACGATCGGCCATGCGAGAGGCGCTCGGCGTCGTTCTGTAGCCGCGTCTGTCGTCGCCCGACCGGCAACCTCCATCGGCACCCGTCGATCATCGGCTGTGCACAGGGCATCGGCTGTACACAGGGCGGCGGTTGTCCACAGGTCTTTTCGTGACCTGGACTGTCCGCGCGACTCGGTTCGTCTCGGTGCGACGCTTCGAGCCATGTGGAGTCTGGGTGTTGCTGTCACGGTCGGTGCTGTCGCCGGTGTGGTGCTGCGCGTCGTGTTGCGTCGATGGGAGCCGCGTTTTCTACCGGCGCTGTGTGTCCTCGGATCCGGGTGGGCGTGGTGGAGGTTCGGGGACAGCCCGCATGCCGCGTCGTGGGGGCTGATCACCTGGTGCGTACTGACGTGGTGGTTCGCAGCGCTGATCGCCGTCGACGTGCGGTGTCGCCGGCTGCCGAACGTGTTGACCGTTCCCGGTGCGGTCGTGGTTCCGGCAGTGCTGGTGGCGACGGGTTCGGCTCAGGCTCTGCTGGGCGGCGGGCTGCTGTTCGGCATCTACCTCGTGGTTCATCTCGGTGCGCCGAGGGCGTTCGGCGCGGGTGACGTCAAGCTCGCCTGGTCGGTGGGTTCGATCGCTTGCCTGGGCGGTACAGCCGGGTGGACCGTCGCGGCGTTGGCGGCGCCGGTGGCCACAGCCGTGGTGGGGTCGATCGCGGCGGTCTGCGGATACCCCGGTGCGCGCATCGCGCACGGGCCGTCCATGTGCGCGGCCACCCTGCTGGCAGTTGCGGCGGCCACGACGTGAAAAGATGTTCGAGTGCTGCGCTGGATAACTGCCGGAGAATCCCACGGACCCGCTCTCGTCGCCATCCTCGAAGGAATGGTCGCGGGAGTCGAGGTGACCTCGGACGACATTGCTCGCCAACTCGCTCGCCGCCGCCTCGGTTACGGCCGCGGTGCTCGCATGAAGTTCGAAGCGGACAAGGTGACCCTCACGGGCGGCGTTCGTCACGGCCGGACCATGGGCGGGCCGGTGGCGATCGAGGTCGGTAATACCGAATGGCCGAAGTGGGAACAGGTGATGTCGGCCGACCCCGTCGACGAGGCCGTCCTCGCCGATCTGGCTCGCAACTCTCCACTGACTCGACCACGACCCGGGCATGCCGACTTCTCCGGGATGCTCAAGTACGGTTTCGACGACGCACGTCCGGTGCTCGAGCGTGCCAGTGCGCGTGAGACCGCGGCGCGGGTGGCGATCGGAACGGTCGCGCGGCTGTTCCTGAAGCAGGCGTTCGGCATCGACGTCGTCTCGCACGTGATCTCCATCGGTGCCTCGGATCCCTACGTCGGCCCGCCGCCCGCGGGCGCGGACATCGATGCCATCGACGAGTCTCCGGTGCGGGCCTTCGACAAGGCCGCCGAGGAGTCCATGATCGCCGAGATCGAAGCCGCCAAGAAAGACGGCGACACCCTCGGCGGCATCGTCGAGGTCGTCGTGCACGGACTGCCGGTCGGCCTCGGCTCGTTCGTCTCGGGTGAACGCAAGCTCGACGCCAGACTGGCGGCTGCGCTGATGGGCATCCAGGCGATCAAGGGTGTCGAGGTGGGCGACGGTTTCGAGACCGCGCGCCGACGCGGCAGTGTCGCACACGACGAGATCAAGCCGGGGCCAGACGGAGTTCTCCGCTCGACGAACCGTGCGGGCGGGATCGAAGGCGGAATGACCAACGGTGAGGCTCTGCGGGTGCGTGCCGCGATGAAGCCCATCTCCACGGTTCCCCGCGCCCTGTCGACGGTGGACATGTCGACCGGCGACGAAGCGGTCGCCATCCACCAGCGCTCGGACGTATGCGCTGTTCCGGCCGCCGGGGTCGTGGCAGAGACGATGGTTGCCCTCGTGCTCGCGCAGGCAGCGTTGGAGAAGTTCGGTGGGGATTCGCTGGCGGAGACGACGAGCAACGTCGACCACTACGTGAAGGGCACCGCCGCCCGACCTCCGCGATGAGCCCGTACGCGGTCCTCGTCGGACCGCCGGGTGCAGGAAAGTCGACCATCGGACGGCGACTGGCCCAGGCGTTGAATCTGGATCTGTTCGATACCGACGTGGCCATCGAACGAAAAACCGGGCGAACCATTGCGGATATCTTCTCGCACGACGGTGAGCCTGCATTTCGCGAGATCGAAGAGCGGATCGTCGCCGATGCCCTGGCCTCGCACGACGGCATTCTTTCCCTCGGCGGCGGAGCCGTGTTGTCGGCTGCAACCCGGAAGCTGCTTGCTGCGCACACTGTGGTCTATCTGGAAATCAGTGTGTCGGAGGGGCTTCGGCGAACGGGAGCCAACACGTCTCGGCCACTGCTCGCGGGCCCGGACCCGCGCGCCAAGTACCAGGAATTGATGCGTCACCGCCGCCCCCTCTATCGCTCGGTTGCCACCGTGCGAGTGCGGACGGACAGTCGTAGTCCGGCCCGAGTCGTGAATCAGTTGGTGGCCAAGCTCACTGCTCTCGCACCGGTGCCCGTTCGCGAAGTGAACGACGAAACCCCCAGTAGATGAAGGTGATTCGATGACAGAGCCCGTACGCGTCCAGGTCGAGAGTGCCAACCCGTACCCGGTGATCATCGGCCGAGGCCTGTTGACGGACCTCGTCGACGAGCTCGCCGGAACCGCGACGGTCGCGATCTTCCATCAGCCACCCCTGGCCGAGACGGCCGAAGCAGTGCGAGCAGCATTGGCGGACAAGGGGATCGATGCACACCGCATCGAAATTCCGGACGCCGAGGACGGCAAGGACCTCGCGGTCGCCGGATTCTGCTGGGAGGTGCTGGGACGCATCGGCCTGACCAGAAGTGACGCCATCGTCTCGCTCGGCGGCGGCGCGGCCACCGATCTCGCCGGTTTCGTTGCGGCGACGTGGATGCGCGGCGTTCGAATCGTCCACGTTCCGACGACTCTGCTGGCCATGGTCGATGCCGCCGTCGGTGGAAAGACCGGAATCAACACCGATGCCGGCAAGAACCTGGTCGGCTCGTTCCACGAACCGGCCGCGGTGCTGGTCGACCTCGCGACACTCGAGACAGTGCCGAAGAACGAGATCGTGTCGGGCCTGGCCGAGGTGATCAAGACCGGCTTCATCGCCGACCCGGTGATTCTGGACATCATCGAATCAGACCCCGCTGCGGCGCTCGATCCGACCGGCGACGTACTGCCGGAGCTCATCAGACGGTCCGTGGAAGTCAAGGCCAGGGTTGTGGCCGCCGATCTGCGGGAATCGAATCTACGGGAGATCCTGAACTACGGGCACACCCTCGCCCACGCCATCGAGCGACGCGAGCAGTATCGCTGGCGGCACGGAGCTGCGGTGTCGGTCGGGCTCGTGTTCGCCGCCGAGCTCGGTCGTCTGGCGGGCCGGCTCGACGACGCGACCGCGGACCGCCATCGGGCGATTCTCGAATCGGTCGGGCTGCCGGTGACCTACGACGAGCACGCGTTCGCGGATCTGCTCAAGGGAATGCAGACGGACAAGAAGAACCGCGCAGGTCTGCTTCGATTCGTCGTCCTCGACGGATTGGCCAAGCCCGGTCGACTCGAGGGCCCGGACCCGGCTCTGCTCGTCGCGGCTTTCTCGGCTGTGGGGCGCGAGGCTCCGGCGGCCGGTGGTTCCGCCATCATGTTGTAGATCCAGGTGTTGTACGCCTGCGACACACTTTGAACACACAACGGGCGGTGGTCGATGCATCGGTGCATCGACCACCGCCCGTTGGACGTGTGCCGCGTGGATCAGGAGCCGTCGGCGCTCCCGTGACGGTTGCCGCGCTTGTCCATCCGGGGCTTGCCGTCGGCGTCGACAGCCGAGAACACCTCGGTGTCGGCCTCGCCGTGCTCGGGTGCCCATTGCGGTTCGGCCTGCGACCGTGTGCCCGCCTGGTCCGCCCGCTCGGCCGAGCCCGCGTTCACCAGCTGGCGCTCGTGTGCTCGCTCGGCGTCGGAGGTGGCCAACTTCTTCTTCGCCTCGCGGTTGACGATCTGTCTGCCGACGAACATCGCGATGCTCGCGACGACGAACACCGTCAGGATCGTGAACGCTGCGCCCGAGGTCAGCTCGAAGATCAGTCCGTTCTGGCCCAGGCTGAAGTCGACGAAGAAATCGATGATCCAACTGATCAATCCGGCAAGCAGGCCGCCGACCACAGCAGCCTTCAGCCAGACCATCGTCAGGTCCTCGCCCTTGTCCGGGTCGGGGTTCCTGCGTCGGTCGCGGATCCCGTCGATGCCGGCCCAGACGGCGATGACGAGCACGACGAGGGCATACGCCACCCATCGCAGCGCCGAACCGCTCAGAGGCCACATCGACACCGCTGCCCCCAGCAGCAGTCGAGCGACGACGTTGATCAAAGCCATACCTATGCCACGCACTGCCCACCCAGTCATGCGGCACAGCATATCCGCACGTGGCCGATTGTGTGTCGGGGCCCACAGGTTCGCCGTGGGGGCGGCGCAGCCGAGGCTCCCGATCCGTTGACGGCCGACCAGTAATGTCGGGAACATGTCTGCTGATTTCGGCGCCCGCCGCGGTGCCTTGCGAGAGCTGTTGATCCAGGACGGCCTCGACTCGATTCTGATCACCGACCTGCTCAATGTGCGCTATCTGACCGGCTTCACCGGCTCGAATGCCGCGCTGCTCGTGTCGACCGGAGGTGACGAGCGAACAGTGATCTGCACCGACGGCCGCTACGTCACCCAGGTCGCCGAGCAGGTTCCCGATCTGCGCGCAGAGATCGACCGCGCGTCGGCGCTGCACCTGCTCGGTGCTGGTATTTCCGGTCGCGGCACCCGTGTCGGCTTCGAGAGTCATGTGGTCACGGTCGACGCCCATCGCGCGTGGGCCGAGCTCGACGGCGGCCTCGAACTGGTGCGCGCGCCGGGAGTCGTGGAATCGCTGCGCATGGTCAAGGACGAGTACGAGGTGGGTGTGCTTCGAGACGCGTGCCGCGCCGCCGACGACGCGCTCGCCGAGCTTCTGAGCGGCGGCGGGATTCGCGCGGGCCGGACCGAGCGTGAGGTGGCTCGCGAGCTCGAATCGCTGATGCTCGATCACGGTGCCGACGCCGTCTCGTTCGAGACCATCGTTGCCGCCGGGGCGAACTCCGCGGTGCCGCATCACCGCCCGACCGACGCCGTCCTGGCCGAGGGGGACTTCGTGAAGCTGGACTTCGGCGCGCTGGTGGCCGGGTACCACTCGGACATGACGCGGACCTTCGTCATCGGTGCGCCGGCGCAGTGGCAGCGCGAGCTGTACGACCTGGTGCAGCGGTCGCAGGCTGCAGGCCGAGAGGCGCTGGCACCCGGTATCGAGACCGCTTCGGTCGACGCCGCATCGCGGTCGGTCATCGAGGAGGCAGGGTACGGCGAGTACTTCCTGCACGGGCTCGGTCACGGAGTCGGCCTCGAAATTCACGAAGCGCCGGGAATCGCGAAGTTGAGCACCGGTACACTGCTGAGCGGTGCAGCGGTCACCGTCGAACCGGGTGTCTACTTCTCCGGCCGCGGCGGCGTTCGGATCGAGGACACACTCGTCGTTCGCGACGAGGGTCCGGAACTGCTCACCCTGACAAGCAAGGAACTCACGTCCGTCTAGCGCGCGGGCGGGAGCGAATCCCGCACGTGACCGACGGCGCGTCACGCGCACAAACGATTGAGGAGACGCGAAGCAAGTGGCTTCCACCAGCGATTTCAAGAACGGACTGGTTCTCAACCTGGAGAACCAGCTGTGGTCGATCATCGAATTTCAGCACGTCAAGCCCGGTAAGGGGCCTGCGTTCGTGCGAACCAAGCTCAAGAACGTGCTGTCGGGCAAGGTCGTCGACAAGACGTTCAACGCCGGTGTGAAGGTCGAGACCGCAACGGTCGACCGACGCGACATGACGTACCTCTACCACGACGGTAGCGACTACGTGTTCATGGATGCCGACACCTACGACCAGCTTTCCATCGGTGAGGCGACCGTCGGCGACGGCGCGCGATTCCTGCTCGAGAACCTTCGCGTCCAGGTCGCGATGCACGAGGGCGTCCCGCTGTACGTCGAGCTTCCCGTCACCGTCGAGCTCGAGGTCAAGCACACCGACCCCGGCCTGCAGGGAGACCGCTCGACCGGTGGCACCAAGCCGGCCACGCTCGAGACCGGAGCCGAGATCTCGGTGCCGTTGTTCATCAACACCGGCGACAAGCTCAAGGTCGATTCCCGTGACGGCAACTACCTCGGGCGTGTGAACTCCTAACGTGTCATCGAAGAAGTCGACATCCTCCGGTTCGCAGAACGGCGTCCCCGGCGCGAAGAAGCTGGGTGCGCGCCACAAGGCCCGCAAGCGTGCCGTGGATTTCCTGTTCGAGGCAGAAGCGCGCAACGTCGACCCGGTGAATCTGACCAGCGAACGGATCGAACTCGCGCGCGGCGACGACACGATCGCACCGGTCAGTGAGTACACCTCCACGCTGGTCGAGGGGGTGGCAGAGAACCTGGACCGACTGGACGGCGTGATCGCCGATCATCTCAAGGACTGGACGATCGGTCGCCTGCCCGCAGTCGATCGGGCGATCTTGCGGGTCGCGGTGTGGGAGCTCTTCCACGCCACCGACGTCCCACCGGTCGTTGCTGTCGACGAGGCCGTCGAGCTGGCCAAGCAGCTGTCCACCGACGATTCGCCGGGCTTCGTCAACGGTGTACTCGGCCAGATCGTGCTCGTGGCACCGCAGGTTCGCGCCGCTGCGGCTGCTGTGTCGTCGCGTCCCCAGGCCGCAGGCCCGGACGATGCGACGGTCGACTCCGATCTGTGACACACCCGTCCACGGCAGTGTGACCGAACGCTCTGCGAGCCTGGTGGGTTCGGTTCGCAGAGCGTTGCTAGGCTTTACGCAGTTCTAGTGCCAGACATCCTTTAACGATCCGTCCAGAGAGGCGGAGAAGGAGGTCGTAGTTTGCCTGCGCCCGAAAGTTCATCCGCCGATTCTGCCGTCCGTGAGCTGCTGTCCGCAGCCGATGTAGGTCGGACCATCTCTCGCATGGCTCACCAGATCATCGAGAAGACCGCGCTCGACGCTCCCGACTCGCCGCGTGTCGTGCTACTGGGCATTCCCACTCGCGGTACCACCCTGGCCGAGCGTCTCGCCGAACGTATCGAGGCGTTCTCCGGCGTGCGGCCCCCGCTCGGCTCGCTCGACATCACCCTGTACCGCGACGATCTGCGCAACAAACCGCACCGTCCACTCGAACGCACCTCGGTGCCGACCGGCGGAGTGGACGATGCCCTGGTCGTTCTGGTCGACGACGTGCTGTTCTCAGGCCGTACCGTCCGGTCGGCGCTCGACGCGCTGCGCGATCTCGGACGCCCTCGCGCCGTCCAACTCGCGGTCCTGATCGATCGCGGCCACCGCGAACTTCCCCTCCGGGCGGATTACGTGGGCAAGAACGTGCCCACGGCCCGCTCCGAGGACGTCTCGGTGCTGCTCTCCGAGCACGACGGGCGGGATGGCGTCAGCTTGTCCGAGGGAGGATCGACGCGATGAAACACCTGCTGTCGGTCGCCGACCTCACTGCGGAATCCGCCACCGAACTGCTCGACGAGGCCGAGCGTTTCGAGCAGGCACTGCTCGGTCGCGAGGTCAAGAAGCTGCCGACGTTGCGCGGCCGGACGATCATGACCGTCTTCTTCGAGAACTCCACCCGAACTCGGGTGTCGTTCGAGGTCGCGGGCAAATGGATGAGCGCCGATGTGATCAACGTCAGTGCCAGCAGTTCGTCGGTATCCAAGGGGGAGTCCCTCCGCGACACTGCGATGACCCTGCGCGCGGCCGGTGCCGACGCACTCATCGTTCGCCACCCTGCGTCGGGTGCCGCGCACCAGATCGCCCGGTGGACCGCCGACCAAGGGGCTGGCCTCGATGGTCGTTCCACCGGTGCCGGTCCGGCGGTCATCAATGCGGGCGACGGTACCCACGAACACCCCACACAGGCGTTACTCGATGCCCTGACGGTTCGGCAACGCCTGGGCGATATCTCCGGTCGCCGGATCGCGATCGTCGGCGATGTTCTGCACAGCCGGGTAGCGCGATCGAATGCGATTCTCCTGTCCACCCTCGGAGCCGACGTCGTGCTGGTAGCGCCGCCGACTCTGCTGCCGGTCGGTGTCGAGGGCTGGCCGGTTCGGGTCTCGCACGACATCGACGCCGAGCTACCCGGGTTGGACGCGGTGTTGATGCTTCGGGTGCAGGCCGAGCGGATGAACGGCGGGTTCTTTCCGTCGGCGCGGGAGTACTCGATCACGTACGGACTTTCGCAGCGCCGACTCGACTTGTTGCCCGAGCACGCCGTGGTGCTGCATCCGGGGCCGATGCTGCGCGGTATGGAGATCGCGTCCTCGGTGGCCGACTCACCCAAAACTGCAGTCTTGCAACAGGTTACGAATGGAGTTCACGTGCGGATGGCAGTCCTGTTCCGATTGCTGGTCGGTTCGGACGGGGGAGCATCATGACCGCTCCGGCACCGTCGGTACTGCTGCGTGGAGTCCTGCTGTACGGCGAGGGCCCCGAAACGAACGTCCTGATCACTGGCGAGGAGATCGTCGAGATCGGGCCCGACGTCGACGCCGACGGCGCCGACGTGGTCGAGGCGCGCGGCCAGGTTCTGCTGCCCGGCTTCGTCGACATGCACACCCATCTGCGGGAGCCCGGTCGGGAAGACACCGAGACCATCGAAACCGGCTCCGCCGCAGCCGCTCTGGGTGGGTACACCGCCGTGTTTGCCATGGCCAACACCTCGCCGGTCGCGGATTCGGTCGTCGTGACCGACCATGTGTGGCGCCGCGGACAGGAAGTCGGGCTCGTCGACGTGCACCCCGTCGGGGCCGTCACCGTAGGGCTCGAAGGCAAGCAGTTGGCCGAGATGGCCACGATGGCTGCCGGGGTCGGTCGGGTCAAGATGTTCTCCGACGACGGCCACTGCGTCGACGACCCACTGATCATGCGTCGCGCACTGGAGTACTCGAGTTCGCTCGGAGTGTTGATCGCCCAGCATGCGGAAGAACCGCGATTGACCGTCGGTTCGGTCGCTCACGAGGGTCCCAACGCCGCCCGGCTCGGTCTCACCGGCTGGCCGCGTGCCGCCGAGGAATCGATCGTCGCGCGCGATGCCCTGCTCGCTCGGGACGCGAATGCGCGGGTGCACATCTGCCATGCCTCCACTGCCGGCACCGTCGAGTTGCTGAAATGGGCTCGGGGGCAGGGAATTTCGATCACCGCCGAGGTAACGCCCCATCACCTGCTCCTCGACGACTCGCGTCTGGAGACATACGACGCCGTCAACAAGGTGAACCCGCCGTTGCGCGAGAAGTCCGACGTGGACGCGTTGCGCAAGGGTCTGGCCGACGGCGTGATCGATTGCGTGGCAACCGACCACGCACCGCATGCCGAGCAGGACAAATGCTGTGAGTTCTCCATCGCCCGGCCCGGGATGCTCGGACTGGAGACCGCGCTGTCGATCGTCGTCGACACGATGGTGAACCCGGGTCTGCTGGACTGGCGCGGTGTGGCGAGGGTCATGAGCGAACGTCCGGCCGAGATCGTCGGCCTGGCCGATCAGGGCCGTCCGATCGAGGTGGGCGAAATCGCCAACCTGACGCTGGTCGATCCGAAGGCCGACTGGACGGTGTCGGGCAAGAAGCTCGCCAGCGTCGCACACAACACACCGTTCGAGGACATGAGCTTCTCGTCCAAGGTGACCACCACCGTGTTCCGTGGACGTATCACCGTCCGCGACGGAGTCGTGGCGAACAGGGCAGGGGAGTAGAGCCGTGGACAGAGTTCTCATCGTCATCGGCTTCATCCTGTTCTGGGCGCTGATGATCGCGCTGATCTTCTGGGGTTGGCGCGGGCGTCAGAAGCGTCAGGAAGGACGCATCGGCGAGTTCCCGGCCGTGCCGGACGACCTGGGTGCCAACCGAATCCAGCCGGCCACCGGGCTCTACGTCGGCAGCACCATTGCGCCGAGTTGGCAGGACCGGATCGCCGTGGGCGACATCGGCCACCGCGCCACCGGCGAGCTGTCACGACACGAGAAGGGAATCCTCCTCGATCGGGACGGCGAGTCACCCATCTGGATTCCGAACGAATCGATCCGGGCGATCCGTACCGAGCGCGGACTCGCAGGCAAGGTCATGACCAAGGACGGTCTCCTGGTGATCCGATGGGAGTTGCCGACGGGGACCGAAATAGACACCGGCTTCAGGGCCGACGACAAGCAGATCTACCCGGTGTGGACAGAGGGTTTCACCGGAGAAACCAAGGAGGAAACCGCGTGAGCAGCGCAGTTCTTGTTCTGGAGGACGGCCGGACGTTCCGCGGCACCACGTTCGGGGCCCAGGGGCGCACGCTCGGCGAAGCCGTCTTCTGCACCGGTATGACCGGATACCAGGAGACGCTGACCGATCCGAGCTACCACCGCCAGATCGTGGTGGCCACGGCTCCGCAGATCGGCAACACCGGCTGGAACCAGGAGGACGGCGAGGCGGCCAGTGCCCAGGATCCCAACAAGATCTGGGTCGCCGGTTACGTCGTCCGAGATCCAGCGCGCCGGACGTCGAGCTGGCGCTCGACCGGAACGCTGCAAGACCAGCTCGAGGCGCAGAACGTCGTCGGCATCGCCGGAATCGACACGCGCGCTCTCGTCCGCCACCTGCGTACGCGCGGCTCGATGCGAGCGGGAGTGTTCTCGGGCGACGCACTCGGCACCTCGGACGAGATGCTCGAGCAGGTGACCGGTCAGCAGTCCATGCTCGGCGCGGACCTCGCCGGCGAGGTGACCACCGGTGCCGGGTACACCATCGAACCGACCGGCGACGCTCGATTCACCGTCGTGGCAGTCGATCTCGGCATCAAGACCAACACTCCGCGAATGTTCGCCGAGCGCGGTATCCGCGTGCACGTGGTGCCGTCGAACACCAGCATCGAGCAGGTTCTCGAACTGAACCCGGACGGTGTGTTCCTGTCCAACGGCCCGGGAGACCCGGCCACGGCAGACACGAGTGTCGCGCTGACCAGGCAGGTACTCGAACGAGAGCTGCCGCTGTTCGGCATCTGCTTCGGCAACCAGATCTTCGGGCGGGCACTCGGTCGCGGCACGTACAAGATGAAGTTCGGCCACCGCGGCATGAACATCCCGGTCATCGAGCACACCACCGGTCGCATCGCGATTACCGCGCAGAATCACGGGTTCGCACTCGAAGGTGAAGCAGGCGAGGAATTCGACACCGACTTCGGTCGAGCACGAATCAGCCACACCTGCGCCAACGACGGCACCGTCGAGGGCGTCGAGCTGATCGGCGGCAGCGCCTTCTCGGTGCAGTACCACCCCGAGGCCGCGGCCGGCCCGCACGACGCCGCCTACCTCTTCGACCGTTTCACCAGCGTCCTTCAGGAGAAGAAGTAATGCCACGCCGCACAGACCTGAACCACGTCCTGGTCATCGGATCCGGCCCGATCGTCATCGGCCAGGCCTGCGAGTTCGACTACTCCGGCACCCAGGCGTGTCGAGTGCTTCGTGAGGAAGGACTGCGGGTCAGCCTCGTCAACTCGAACCCGGCCACGATCATGACCGACCCGGAGTTCGCCGACGCGACGTACGTCGAGCCGATCACCGCGGAGTTCATCGAGAAGATCTTCGCTCGCGAGGCCGAGCAGGGCCACCCCATCCAGGCCGTGCTCGCGACCCTGGGCGGACAGACGGCTCTCAATGCAGCTGTCGCTCTGCACGATCAGGGCATTCTCACCAAGTACGGCGTCGAACTGATCGGTGCCGACTTCGACGCGATCCAGCGCGGCGAGGATCGCCAGAAGTTCAAGGACATCGTCGCCAAGGTCGGTGGAGAATCCGCCAAGTCGGCCGTCTGCTACACGATGGACGAGGTACGCGAGACCGTCGCCGAGCTCGGTTTCCCGGTCGTCGTCCGGCCGTCGTTCACGATGGGTGGGCTCGGTTCGGGATTGGCCTACAACGACGAGGATCTGACCCGGATCGCGGGAGGCGGCCTGGCGGCGTCCCCGACGGCCAACGTGCTGATCGAGGAGTCCATCCTCGGCTGGAAGGAATACGAGCTCGAGCTCATGCGTGACGGCCGCGACAACGTGGTCATCGTGTGTTCCATCGAGAACGTGGATCCCGTCGGCGTGCACACCGGCGACTCGGTCACCGTTGCGCCGGCGATGACGCTCACCGACCGCGAGTACCAGAAGATGCGCGACCTCTCCATCGACATCCTGCGTGAGGTGGGCGTCGACACCGGCGGCTGCAACATCCAGTTCGCGATGGATCCGGCCGACGGCCGACTGGTCGTCATCGAGATGAACCCGCGAGTGTCACGCTCGTCGGCTCTGGCGTCCAAGGCCACGGGCTACCCGATCGCCAAGATGGCCGCCAAGCTGGCCATCGGGTACACCCTCGACGAGATCGTCAACGACATCACCAAGGAGACGCCGGCCTGCTTCGAGCCGACGCTGGACTACGTGGTCGTCAAAGCACCGCGATTCGCGTTCGAGAAGTTCCCCGGTGCCGACGGCACACTGACCACGACGATGAAGTCCGTCGGCGAGGCGATGTCCATCGGCCGCAACTTCACCGAGGCCTTCGGCAAGGTGATGCGCTCGCTCGAAACCAAGCGCGCGGGCTACTGGACCGGCCCCGAGGTCGAGGCAGAAAGTCTGGACGCGTTGCTGAAGGACCTGTCCGTACCGCAGGACGGTCGGATGTACGGGATCGAGAAGGCATTCGCTCTCGGTGCCACCCTCGAGCAGCTGTTCGAGGCGACCAAGATCGACCCGTGGTTCCTCGACCAGTTCCAGCAGATCCACGAACTCGGCGTCCAGGTTCGCGAGGCGGCCGAATTCGACGAGGCGCTGCTGCGTCAGGCCAAGTACCACGGTCTGTCCGATCGCCAGATCGCCGCTCTGCGACCCGAACTCGACGGTGAGGACGGAGTGCGGGCGCTGCGCGACGAGCTCGGTGTGCACCCGGTCTACAAGACTGTCGACACCTGTGCGGCGGAGTTCGAGGCCAAGACCCCGTACCACTACGGCACCTACGAGCTCGACCCCGAAGCCGAGACCGAGGTTGCCCCGCAGCCGGACCGGCCCAAGGTCCTGATCCTCGGATCCGGTCCCAACCGCATCGGTCAGGGCATCGAATTCGACTACAGCTGTGTGCATGCGGCGCTGACGCTGTCCGAGGCCGGCTACGAGACGGTCATGGTCAACTGCAACCCCGAGACCGTCTCCACCGACTACGACACCGCCGATCGCCTGTACTTCGAGCCGCTGACGTTCGAGGACGTGCTCGAGGTGTACCGGGCCGAGGCCGCCTCGGGAACGGTGCGCGGGGTCATCGTGCAGCTGGGCGGACAGACCCCGCTCGGTCTGGCGAAGCGACTGAAAGCCGCAGGCGTACCCATCGTCGGAACCTCTCCCGAGGCCATCGACCTCGCCGAGGACCGCGGAGAGTTCGGCAAGGTACTGGACGCGGCAGGACTGCCGGCAGCCAAATACGGCACCGCGACGACGTTCGACGGGGCCCGTGAGATCGCCGCAGGAATCGGTTACCCGGTGCTGGTGCGCCCGTCGTACGTGCTGGGCGGACGCGGTATGGAGATCGTCTACGACGAGGCATCCCTGGCGACCTACATCTCCAATGCGACGGAGATCTCGGACGACCGACCGGTGCTGGTCGACCGGTTCCTGGAAGATGCCGTGGAGATCGACGTCGACGCGCTGTGCGACGGCACCGAGGTGTACATCGGCGGCATCATGGAGCACATCGAGGAGGCCGGCATCCACTCCGGCGACTCCGCATGTGCACTCCCGCCGATCACGCTCGGCAAGACCGACCTGGAGAACGTGCGTCGATCGACCGAAGCCCTCGCGAAGGGAATCGGTGTCCAGGGCCTGCTGAACGTGCAGTACGCCCTCAAGGACGACATTCTGTACGTCCTCGAGGCCAACCCTCGAGCCAGCCGGACGGTGCCGTTCGTGTCCAAGGCGACGGCCGTGCAGCTGGCGAAGGCTTGCGCCCGAGTGATGTTGGGGGAGAGCATCGCCGAACTTCGGACTGCGGGAATCCTGCCGGAGACCGGAGACGGTGGCACCGTCCCGGCGGGTGCGCCCATCGCCGTCAAGGAAGCGGTGTTGCCGTTCAACAGGTTCCGCCGCGCGGACGGAACCGGCGTCGACACACTGCTCAGCCCGGAGATGAAGTCCACCGGTGAGGTGATGGGTATCGACTTCGATTTCGGCACTGCCTTCGCCAAGAGTCAGACCGCCGCGTACGGTTCGCTGCCCGCCGGCGGTGCAGTATTCGTATCGGTGGCGAACAAGGACAAGCGGTCGTTGATCTTCCCGGTGAAACGACTCGCCGATCTCGGGTTCGACATCCTGGCCACCGAAGGAACCGCAGATGTGTTGCGGCGCAACGGAATCAAGTGCGAGCAGGTGTACAAGCAGTCGGGCGAGGATGTCCCGGAGGGTGAGCAGACGATCGTCGACCGAATTCTGGCCGGCGACATCGCGATGGTCATCAATACCCCGTACGGCAACTCCGGTCCCCGCGTCGACGGATACGAGATTCGTAGTGCCGCTGTGGCGCAGAACATTCCGTGCATCACCACGGTGCAGGGTGCGTCGGCCGCAGTGCAGGGCATCGAGGCAGCCATCGCCGGTGGAATCGGTGTTCGTTCCCTGCAGGATCTGCATGCGGGTCTGAAGGAAGGCCTGGTTCTGCCGTGAGTCATCACCACAGTTGGTCGGACCGGCTCCGGGCAGCGGTCGCCGCGCGCGGTCGGCTGTGCGTCGGCATCGATCCGCATCCGGCTCTGCTCCAGGCGTGGGGCCTGCCGCGCTCGGCGGACGGTCTCGAGGTCTTCGCCGAGCTGTGTGTGGAGGCGTTCGTCGGTGAGGTGGCTGTCGTCAAGCCTCAGGTGGCGTTCTTCGAGTCGTACGGTTCGGCCGGCTATGCGGTTCTCGAGCGCACTGTCGGGGTGTTGCGGGACGCAGGCACGTTGGTGATCGCCGATGCCAAGCGCGGCGATATCGGAACGACGATGGATGCGTACGCGCAGGCGTGGCTGGAGCCGGGTTCTCCGTTGTCGTCCGATGCCGTCACGGTGTCGCCGTACCTGGGGTTCGACTCGTTGGGTGCGGCGATCGACCGAGCTGTCGCTCACGACCGCGGTGTGTTCGTCCTTGCCCGGACGTCGAATCCGGAAGGCTCCGCGCTGCAACACGCGTCGATGTCGACGGGTGGGTCCGTTGCGCAGTCGATCGTCGACGCGGCGGCTGCGCGCAACCGTGTCGATGCAGACACGGTCGGCCTGGTGGTCGGGGCCACCCGTGATCACGGCCTCGATCTGTCGGGCTATCGCGGGCCAGTGCTCGCGCCCGGCCTGGGTGCCCAGGGTGCCACGGTGAACGATCTGGCGGAGATCTTCCGTGATTGCCGAGAGCTGCTGTTGCCGAACTCTTCTCGGAGTGTGCTGGCGGCGGGTCCGTCGGTGACGGCGTTGCGTGCGGCGGCGACGCAGTTGCGTGACGAGATCGAAGCGGGTCTCGCATAGTCCATGGTCGCGTCGGCGAGCGTGTGGGGGTGGGTTAGCGGTGAGCGCCCGTCGTCGGTACGGTCGCTAACGCTGCCGACGACAATGCGAATCGACCGGGAATCCCTGCACGGATGGTCCTCGGCAGGCACCTACCGATGAGCGGCGAACCGATCCTGATCGGACCGGTCGCTCGCCCCGAAACGAGAAGACGGAGGAACCGACAGTGGCCCTTCCCCAGTTGACCCCCGAGCAGCGCGCTGCTGCCCTCGAAAAGGCAGCTATCGCCCGCAAGGCTCGCGCCGAGCTCAAGGAGCGCCTCAAGCGCGGCGGCACCGACCTCAAGCAGGTTCTCAAGGACGCCGAGACGGACGAGATTCTCGGCAAGATGAAGGTATCCGCATTGCTCGAGGCGTTGCCGAAGGTGGGCAAGGTCAAGGCCGCGGAGCTGATGACGGAGTTGGAGATCGCGCCCACTCGTCGACTGCGCGGACTCGGGGATCGGCAGCGCAAAGCGCTGTTGACGAAGTTCGATTTCGAGGCCTGACGACGGTGAGTGACACTGCGGCGACGTCCGTGCCGGAGAAGAAGCGGGGCCGGTTGGTGGTGCTGTCCGGCCCTTCCGGCGTCGGCAAGTCCAGTGTCGTTCGGCTCGTGCGCGCGGCGCTACCGGAGCTGGTCTTCAGCGTGTCGGTCACGACGCGATCGCCGCGGCCTGGCGAGGTGGACGGTCAGGACTACCACTTCGTGTCGGCCGAGGAGTTCGACCGGATGATCGCCGACGGCGAGTTGTTGGAGTGGGCGAGTATCCACGGCGGCCTGCAGCGGTCGGGAACTCCTGCTGCCGCAGTGGATGCCGCATTGGAGGCCGGCAGTCCGGTGCTGCTCGAGCTCGACCTGGCCGGGGCACGGGCCGTTCGGGTGTCCAAGCCGGAAGCTCTGCTGGTGTTCATGGCACCGCCGACGTGGGAAGACCTGGTCTCTCGACTGGTCGGTCGAGCGACGGAGGAGAGCGCCGCCACCGAGCGCCGGTTGGAAACGGCAAGGGTGGAATTGGCGGCACAGGACGAGTTCGACACGGTCGTTGTCAATACCGATGTCGACCATTCGTGCGAACAGTTGGTATCCTTGTTGGTCGGTAGGTCGTCGGTCGGTAACAGCTGACCATTTTCACGGCGCACGAGGCCCCGACCAGCTAGTTCGTAGCACCAACGATGCAATTTCAGGAGATCATCAGTGAGCAGCACTTCAGCGGCCGTTTCCGACTTCGACGGACGCAGCGCTCTGCCGGCCTACGACACGCCGCTCGGCATCACCAATCCACCCATCGACGAATTGCTCGCGCGCACCTCGTCGAAGTACGCCCTCGTCATCTACGCGGCAAAGCGTGCACGCCAGATCAACGACTACTACAACCAGCTCGGTGACGGCATCCTCGAATACGTGGGACCGTTGGTCGAGCCCGGTCTGCAGGAAAAGCCGCTGTCCATCGCGCTTCGCGAGATTCACGCAGACCTCCTCGAGCACACCGAAGGCGAATAAGAACCCGACAGGGGACACCTGACGTGCATGTGGTCGTCGGAGTAGGCGGCGGTATCGCCGCCTACAAGAGTTGTGCGCTCATTCGAAAGTTCACCGAGAACGGCCATCAGGTTCGAGTGATTCCGACTGCGTCGGCGCTCGAATTCGTCGGCCGCGCAACATTCGAGGCATTGTCCGGCCAGCCGGTGCACACCGGCGTGTTCGCCGATGTGCCCGAGGTGCCGCACGTTCGGCTGGGGCAGGAAGCGGATCTCGTCGTCGTCGCGCCGGCCACCGCGGACCTGATGGCTCGAATCGCGGGCGGGCGGGCGGACGATCTGCTCACCGCGACGTTGCTGACCGCTCGGTGCCCCGTCGTGTTGGCCCCGGCCATGCACACGGAGATGTGGGAACACCCGGCCACTGTTGCGAACGTCACCACGCTCCGATCGCGCGGTACCCAGGTGATCGAGCCTGCGTCCGGCCGGTTGACGGGACGCGACACCGGTTCGGGCCGACTGCCCGAGCCCGAGGAGATCTTCGCTCTCGCCATGCTGCTGACCGAACGTGCGGACGCGATGCCGCGCGATCTCGAGGGACGGCGAATTCTGATCTCGGCCGGTGGTACGCGGGAACCCCTCGATCCCGTTCGTTTTCTGGGGAATCGGAGTTCCGGCAAGCAGGGGTACGCGTTGGCTCGCGTCGCAGCCCAGCGCGGTGCCCACGTGACCTTGATCGCCGGGTACACCAGCGACCTCGAGGCGCCCGCGGCGGTCGATGTGGTCCACGTGAAGACCGCGTCCGATATGCAGGACGCGGTGCGCTCGCATGCGACCGACGTCGACGCAGTGGTGATGGCGGCTGCGGTCGCCGACTTCAGACCCGAGTCCATCGCGAGCAGCAAGATCAAGAAGGGCTCGAACGAACCGTCGTCGATCCCTCTGGTCCGCAACGACGACATCCTCGCCGGTCTCGTGTCGGCTCGGCACAGCGGAGACGTCCGATCGTCGACGGTGATCGTCGGATTCGCCGCCGAGACGGGCGACGCCGACGGTGACGTGCTCACCTACGCGCGAGCCAAGCTCGAACGCAAAGGCTGCGATCTGCTCGTCGTCAATGCGGTGGGTGACGGCAAGGCCTTCGAGGTCGACCACAACGACGGCTGGTTGTTGGGGTCCGACGGCTCCGAGGCCGCGCTGGGGGAGGGCTCGAAAGCTCTGCTCGCCAGCAGGGTGTTGGATTCGGTCGCCCAGATGCTTCGCTCCCGTGATCCGCGGCCCACTTCGGATACCCGCTGATGTCGAGGGTGCACGATCGATGTCGTAGCAGCTAGCGTTCTGGGTACCAGGGCGACAGCGCCGTAAAGGTTTGCGTGGCTCCCACAGGGGCGATAACACCGAGGGAACATCAATTTTCGTGGAGTGCTCGGCCGGCATCAGCCGTCGGGTCGGGCAAGAACATGCGTCGAGAGGAAGTCCGTGAGCAAGTCCGGTAGTCGGCTTTTCACCAGCGAGTCCGTTACAGAAGGTCATCCAGACAAGATCTGTGACGCCATCAGCGATTCCATCCTCGACGCTCTTCTCACCGAGGATCCGCGAGCCCGAGTGGCGGTGGAGACGCTCGTCACCACGGGCCAGGTCCACGTCGCAGGTGAGGTGAACACCACCGCCTACGCCGACATCCCGAAGATCGTGCGCGAGAAGGTGCTCGAGATCGGGTACGACTCGTCCGCCAAGGGATTCGACGGAAACTCCTGTGGTGTGAACGTCGCCATCGGCGCGCAATCACCCGAGATCGCGCAGGGCGTCGACCATTCGCACGAGGCCCGCGTCGAGGGATTGTCCGACGACGAGATCGACCGTCAGGGTGCCGGCGACCAAGGATTGATGTTCGGCTACGCCAACACCGATACACCCGAGTTCATGCCGCTGCCGATTGCGTTGGCACACAGGCTTTCTCGGAGACTGACCGAGGTTCGCAAGAGCGGTGTGCTGCCGTATCTGCGTCCGGACGGCAAGACTCAGGTCACCATCGAGTACGACGGGGACGACGCCGTTCGACTCGATACCGTCGTGATCTCGACGCAGCATGCAGCAGACATCGACCTCGACAACCTGCTCACTCCCGACATCCGCGAGAAGGTTCTGGGCTCGGTACTCGCAGAGCTGGACGTACCGACTCTCGACACCTCGAACGTCCGGTTGCTGGTCAATCCCACCGGAAAGTTCGTGCTCGGTGGTCCGATGGGAGACGCCGGTCTGACCGGCCGAAAGATCATCGTCGACACGTACGGCGGCATGGCTCGGCACGGCGGCGGAGCATTTTCGGGCAAGGACCCGTCGAAGGTCGACCGCAGCGCCGCATACGCAATGAGGTGGGTCGCCAAGAATGCAGTCGCAGCCGGTCTGGCCGACCGCATCGAGGTGCAGGTGGCCTATGCGATCGGCAAGGCAGCACCGGTCGGTCTGTTCGTCGAGACGTTCGGCACCGAGAAGACCGATCCCGCGCGTATTCAGGCGGCGATCAGCGAGGTCTTCGACCTCCGTCCCGGTGCCATCATCCGCGACCTCGACCTGCTGCGCCCGATCTACGCGCAGACGGCCGCGTACGGTCACTTCGGACGTACCGACATCGATCTTCCGTGGGAATCCACCGATCGCGCCGACAAGCTCCGGGATGCGGCAGGACTGTAGGTCCCTCCACTCCGGCAGCGATGCTGCCGCACGTACCCTGTTCGCACCGGCTCGGTGCTCCCACGGCGAGTGTGGGGTGACGATCGAGAAGGAGGTGCGGTGGCTGGTGTGACGCCGGTAGCGGCAACCGATCTGCCGATCGCGCGCATTCTTCCGATGCTTCCGCTGCCGCACCTCGACCGCGAGTTCGATTACCTCGTTCCCGAGGACGCCAGCGACGATGCCCAGCCCGGTGTGCGGGTGCGCGTTCGTTTTGCCGGCCGGCTCGTCGACGGGTTCGTACTCGCCAGGCTGGCCGAGACCGACCATCCCGGTCGTCTCGGCTGGCTCGACCGGGTCGTGTCCGCCGAGCGCGTACTGACTCCCGAGATCGCCGAGTTGGTGTCGGCGGTTGCCGATCGCTACGCAGGAACGCGAGCGGATGTGCTGCGTCTGGCGGTTCCGGCTCGCCACGCACGGGTCGAGGCAGAGCCCCCTCCGGTCGTCGACGAGGCAGCAGAGCCGGTCGTCGATCGCACGGGCTGGGCGGCGTATACCCATGGCTCCAATTTCCTCGATGCCCTGGGCGAGCACCGTGTTCCGCGTGCGGTGTGGCAGGCCTTACCCGGCGAGGTGTGGCCCGCTCGATTGGCCGAATTGGCTGCCATCACAGTGGGGAGCGGACGGTCCGCAGTGGTCGTGGTGCCCGACCAACGGGATCTCGATCGTCTGGAGGGTGCATGCGCTGCGGCAGTTGGGGCCGACCGTGTGGTGGCGCTGTCGGCCGGTTTGGGACCGGCCAAGCGGTACCGGCAGTGGTTGCGCTGTCTGAGGTCGGGCCCCGTTGTCGTGGTGGGCACACGCAGTTCGGTGTTCGCGCCCGTGTCGAACCTCGGCCTGATCGCAATCTGGGACGACGGCGACGACAGTTTCGCCGAACCACGCTCACCGTATCCGCATGCACGTGAGGTGGCGTTGCTCCGCGCGCACGTGTCGGGAGCCGCGGTCGTCGTCGGCGGACACTCCCGGACGGCCGAGGCCGAGGCCCTCGTCGATTCCGGCTGGGCCCACGACCTGGTCGCCCCACGTGAGCTGGTGCGTGAACGGCAACCTCATGTGGTCGCGCTGGCCGACTCGGACCACGCGCTCGCTCGGGATCCGGCAGCCCGGGTCGCGCGGCTACCGGCGATCGCTTTCGAGGCCGCACGAGCGGCGCTGAAAGCGGATACCCCTGTGCTGGTTCAGGTTCCACGCGCCGGTTATGTTCCGTCGCTGGCGTGTGCGAAGTGCCGCCATCCGGCTCGGTGTCGACGCTGCAACGGTCCGCTGGCCCTGCCCTCGGCTCCGGGCAGCGACGGCGCGGGCAGCCCGACGTGTTCCTGGTGCGGAATCGCTGATGCCGCACACCGCTGCACGGTCTGCGGGTCGCGCAACTTGCGCGCAGTGGTGATCGGAGCTGGACGCACGGCCGAGGAGCTCGGCCGCGCCTTCCCCGGCGTGCCGATACACAATTCCGGTGGGGCCACCGTGCTCGATACCGTGCGCCCCGGTGGCTCGCTCGTGGTGTCGACCGTCGGTGCCGAGCCGACCGTGGACGGCGGATACGGCGCCGCGCTGCTGCTCGACGGTTGGGCGCTGCTGGGCCGGGCGGATCTGCGTGCGGCAGAGGAGACACTGCGCCGCTGGATGACGGCTGCGTCGATGGTTCGGCCCGGGTCGGCTGGGGGACGTGTGGTCGTGGTGGCCGAGTCCGAGATCCCCACCGTCCAGGCCCTGGTGCGCTGGGATCCGCTGTGGCACGCGCGCAGTCAGCTGGACGAACGAGTCGAGGTTCGGTTTCCACCGGCCGTTCACGTGGCGGCGATCGACGGGACCACCGACGCGATAACAGCGTTGGTCGACAGTGCAGATCTACCCGAGACGGTCGAGGTCCTGGGTCCCGTCGATCTCCCGGACGGTCAACGCGCACCGGCGGGTAGCGGCGAGGACGGGTTGTCCGGAGACGTTCAGCGGCTCCTGATCCGGGTTCCGCGAAGCACCGGAGCAGCGCTGGCGCGAGCGCTGTCGACTGCGCAGGCGTCCCGAAGCGCCAAGAAGCTCGGCGCGGGCGTACGGATTCAGATCGATCCCATTCGGATCGGGTGATGGGGGTTTCTCTGTCCTGTCGCGTTCCCGTCGTCCAGATAGAGAGGCAACCTCAAGGCCTTGTCAAAGTTCTATTGCCGATATATCGTCGACTTGTTCAATCGATACGAAGGAGAACGAGATGAACTACGCATTCGAAGGCTTTGCACACGAATTCGGACGCCGCGGAGGTCCCCGGATGGGACTCGCAGGCAATCGGCACGGAGACCCGCGCCGACGTGGCGCGCCGTTCCAGATGTGGGTTGCGCAGGACGACGAGCACGGCCCGGCAGAAGACGGAGAACCAGACGGCGGAGAACGACACGAGAGAGGTCGGGGAAGGAGAGGTCACGGAGAACACGGCAGACGTCGGGGAGGTCCTGTCGGGCGGGGGCGTGACGGTATGTGGCCCGGTGGTGTCGGGGCCGGCGGTTTCGGGCCGAATGCCGACTTCGGTCGTGGTCGGGGCCGAGGCGGTCGGGGCCGACGTGGCGATGTCCGCGCTGCGATCCTCCTGCTGCTCGAGGACCGGCCGATGCACGGTTACGAACTCATCCAGCAGATCGCCGAGAAGAGCAACGGAACCTGGAAGCCGAGTCCGGGATCGATATACCCGGCCCTGTCGCAGCTCGAAGACGAGGGCTTGGTGCTGATCGACAAGGTGGCCGGCCGGAAGACGGCAGCACTGACGGCCGAGGGCAGGCGTCATGTCGACGACCATCGAGCAGATCTCGGCAGTCCTTGGGACGACGTAGCCGATTCCGTCGGCATCGATGCGCGTGATCTTCGGGCACTGATCGGACAATTGATGGGAGCGGCCGGTCAGGTGGCCGGAGTCGGAACCGTGCGTCAGGTCGACCAGGCAGCCGAGGTGCTCATCGAGGCACGCCGATCGCTGTATCGCATCCTCGCGGAGGACGCTTCCGGCAGTTCCGACAGCACCGACGCGACGTGATCGTCGGTGCGGAATCGTCGCACGCTGCCGTGACTCCCTAGGATGGACAACCGACATCGTTTCGTCCATCCCAGGGAGTTGCCTTCAGTGCGCGTCGTCTTCGCCGGAACACCGGAACCTGCGGTCCCGTCACTCGCGCGACTGTTGGAGTCCGAACGGCACGAGGTGATCGCCGTGGTCACCCGGCCCGATGCCGCAGCCGGCCGTGGACGCAAGACCGTGCGCTCGCCCGTCGGAGTGTTGGCGGACGAGCACGGCATCCCGGTGCTCACTCCCGCGAGGCCGTCGGACCCGGAGTTCGTGGCGGCGCTGACCGACCTCGCCCCCGACGTGTGCCCGGTCGTTGCGTACGGCGCGTTGTTGCCGCAACAGGTACTCGACATACCTCGGTACGGCTGGATCAATCTGCACTTCTCACTGTTGCCCGCGTGGCGTGGCGCGGCACCGGTACAGGCCGCGATCGCCGCGGGCGACGACGTCACAGGAGCATCGACGTTCCTTCTCGACGTCGGGATGGACACCGGTCCGGTACTCGGCGTCACCACCGAACGGATTCGGGATTCCGACACCACGGGTGATCTGCTCGGGCGTCTGGCGTCGAGCGGAGCCCACTTGCTCGCCGCGACGTTGGACGCGATCGAGGACGGAACGGCGGCAGCGCTACCGCAATCCGAGGACGGTGTGTCCTACGCAAGCAAAGTGACAGTCGATGCCGCGCGCATCGACTGGACGCGATCCGCGGCATTCGTCGACCGACACATCAGATCCGTCACCCCGGCCCCGGGAGCGTGGACGACCATCGGTGATCTCCGCGTCAAGATCGCTCCTGTTCAACTGTCGCCGGACACGTTGGAGCCGGGAGCAATCGACGTACGCAAGACCGGTGTACACATCGGAACCGGAACCGGCGCAGTCGTTCTCGGTGATATTCAACCTCAGGGCAAGAAGGTCATGAGGGCACTCGACTGGGCGCGCGGCGCTCGGCTGGACGATACGGCGGTGGCACGATGACAGAGCCCGACAGGCCTCGTAAGCGCGAGTCGAGCCAGCCCCGCAAGTACGTCAAGAAGTCACCGGGGGCACGTGGACCCAAAGGGAACCGGCCGCCGCAGGGCACCGGACCCCGTGCGGTCGACGCGATCGATCCGGCACGGCGTGCGGCCAGAGACGTGCTCAAAGCGGTGCGGGAGCGCGATGCTTACGCGAACCTGGTGCTGCCCGGTTTGCTCCGCGAGCGCAAGTTGGACTCTCGCGATGCCGCGCTGGCCACCGAACTCGCCTACGGCGCATCTCGCGCGCGTGGTGTGCTCGACGCCGTGATCGCGCACGCGGCCGGGCGGCCTGCAGCAGAGATCGACGGACCACTGCTCGACATCCTTCGGCTCGGGGCCTATCAGTTGCTGCGCACCCGGGTTGCCCCGCATGCAGCCGTCGCCACGTCGGTGGACCTCGCCCGCTCCGAATTCGGTTCCGGCAAGGCAGGTTTCGTCAATGCTGTGCTGCGACGAGTGTCCGAGCGAACCGCAACGCAGTGGGTCGACGAGCTGGCACCGGCGACGACGGCGGATCCGGTCGGTCACCTGGCATTCGAATACGCCCATCCCAAATGGATTGCGCAGGCCTTCGCCGATGCGCTCGGAGCCGATGCCGGCGAACTCGCCGCGGTCCTCGAGGCGGACGACGCGCGTCCCTCGGTCCACCTCGTCGCGCGACCGGGAGAGATTTCCGCCGAAGAATTGGCGCTGATCACCGGGGGAGAGGAAGGTCCCTATTCGCCGTACGCGGTTCACCTCGACGGCGGCGACCCCGGCAAGCTCGATGCTGTCCGGGACGGACTGGCCGGAGTCCAGGACGAGGGCAGTCAGCTCGTCGGCCGCGCGCTGACGTTGGCACCGTTGCTCGGCGACGACAGTGGCAGATGGTTGGACCTGTGCGCCGGTCCGGGCGGCAAGGCCGCCCTGCTCGGCACCCTGGCGGAGATCGACGGTGCACGGGTCGACGCCGTCGAACCGACCCCGCACCGCGCCGACCTCGTGTCCAAGACCACCAAGGACCTACCGGTGACGGTGCACATCGTCGACGGCCGCGAGTCCGGACTCGACGCGGGTTACGACCGCGTGCTCGTCGACGCGCCGTGCACCGGTCTCGGAGCGCTGCGTCGTCGCCCCGAAGCGCGGTGGCGTCGCCAACCGTCCGACGTGGCGGCATTGGTCACCCTGCAGAAGGAATTGCTGGCGGCAGCGATCGATCTGGTCCGGCCCGGCGGGGTGGTGCTGTACTCGACGTGCTCGCCGCATCTGTCCGAAACAGCGGCCGTCGTTGCAGACGCCGTACGCCGATACGGCGTCGAACAGCTCGACACCCGCGCGCTCGTGCCGGGCGTACCGCAACTGGGCGACGGCCCGTCGGTGCAACTGTGGCCACATCGGCACGGTACCGACGCGATGTTCATGGCGGCGCTGCGCAAGCCGGTCTGATCACCCTCCGGCCAGGAACGCCTCGGCCACGTCTGCCGGTGCGTACACCAGCCACCCGTCGACGAGGAGTTCGCGCAGTTCGTCGTACTCGGCGTTGTCGATGTCGATCAGAACGGCAGAGAACCCGTCGAAGTGCGGGATCGTGAAGCACGACCGCGGATGTGCGGCGAGGATGGCTTCCTTCTCGTGCAAGTCGGCAGTCCTGACGGCCAGGATCGGTCCGGCGGGCGGGGTCTCGTCGCCGAATCGTTTCAGGTCGGCCTTGCTGAACGGTCGTACCCACGCGAACACGTGCTTGCCTATGCCCCAGGCGGGATTCCCGTACCGAACGCTTTCGGTGACTTCGGGCAATTCGGCAAGGACGGCGCCCGCGGAGTCCATGGTGGCCATGTCGGCACGATACCGGCTCGACTAGGCTCACCAGTCGTGGTTTCCCCGATGATCGCTCCCTCGATTCTGTCCGCCGATTTCGCGCGCCTCGCCGCCGAAGCCGATGCCGTCGCGGGGGCCGATTGGCTCCACGTCGACGTCATGGACGCACACTTCGTCCCCAATCTCACCCTCGGACTACCGGTGGTCGAGAGTCTGCTCAAAGCAACGAGCATTCCCCTCGATTGCCACTTGATGATCGAGGATCCGGCGCGCTGGGCCCCGCCGTACGCCGAGGCCGGGGCATACAACGTCACGTTCCACGCCGAAGCAACGGATGACCCCACCGCCGTGGCGCGCGACATCAGGGCCGCCGGTGCGAAAGCCGGCCTGTCGGTGAAGCCGGGTACCCCGATCGAGCCCTACCTCGAGATTCTGCGCGACTTCGACACTCTGCTGGTGATGAGTGTGGAGCCCGGTTTCGGCGGGCAGTCGTTCATGCCCGAAGTACTGTCCAAAGCCAAAGCTGTTCGGGCACTTGTCGATTCCGGAGATCTACGCTTGGTGGTCGAGATCGACGGCGGCATCACCTCCGACACCATCGAGCAGGCCGCCGAGGCCGGGATCGATTGCTTCGTGGCCGGTTCGGCCGTGTACAACACCGCCGATCCCGCCGCCGCAGTGCGTGATCTCCGCGGCCGGGCCGCCCGCGCATCGCACCACCTGTCGTGACCGACGCCCCGGGCTCGGCCGTGTCGGTCGTCGAGGCGATGGCTCTGGCCGTCGACGCGTCCGAGGCCGCTCGGGGCATCAGCAGCCCCAACCCCGCGGTCGGTGCCGTGATCCTCGACGCCCGCGGCGTCGTCGTGGGCACCGGCTCCACCCGTCCACCCGGCGGCCCGCACGCCGAGATCGTCGCACTCACCGAAGCCGGCGACCGTGCGCGCGGCGGCACCGCGGTGGTGACACTCGAGCCGTGCAACCACACGGGCCGCACCGGACCGTGCTCGCAGGCCCTCGTCGCAGCCGGGGTCGCGTCGGTCGTGTTCGCGGTAGCGGATCCGAACCCGCTCGCGTTCGGCGGGGCAGACGCGCTGCGGAACGCCGGGATTCGCGTCGAACAGGGAGTGGGGACGCGCGAGGTACAGCAGGGGCCACTGCGGGCCTGGCTGCACAAACAACGCACCGGACGGCCGCACGTCACCTGGAAATACGCCGCGACGCTCGACGGACGCAGCGCGGCTGCCGACGGAACGAGTCAATGGATCACCGGACCCGAGGCGCGGGCGCACGTGCACGCCGAACGGGCCAAGCTCGACGCCATCGTCGTCGGAACCGGGACCGTGCTGGCCGACGATCCACGGTTGACCGCCCGTCGCGCCGACGGCACCCTGGCACCGCATCAGCCGGTCCGAGTCGTCGTCGGATCGAGGCCGATACCGGCCACCGCCGCGATCCGCGGTCCGGAGGCCACGACGGTGTTTCTCGACACACACGACCCGGCTGCGGTGATCGAGGCACTCGGCGACCACACCGACATCCAGATAGAAGGTGGCCCGACTATGGCCGGCGCGTTCCTCGCCGCCGGTCTCGTGGACCGCGTCGTCGCCTACCTCGCACCCGCGGTGTTGGGCACCGGCCCCGCCGCGGTGGAGAATGCGGGAATCGGAACAATTGCCGACGCAATTCGGTTCCGCACGGAGACAGTCACCATGATCGGCAACGACGTTCTTCTGAGTGTCGTGCCCGAAGGAGCGAAGTAGATGTTCACCGGAATCGTCGAAGAGCTGGGCGAGATCGTGGCCAAGGACGAACTGCCCGACGCCGCTCGCTTCACCGTCCGGGGCCCGGTGGTGACCTCCGATGCCGGCCACGGGGATTCCATCGCGGTGAACGGAGTGTGTCTGACCGTCGTCGAAGTACTTCCCGACGGCGGATTCACCGCCGACGTCATGCAGGAGACGTTGAACCGATCGAGCCTCGGCGCTCTGGATGTCGGCAGTCGCGTCAACCTCGAACGCGCAGCGGCACTCGGTAGCAGGCTCGGCGGGCACCTCGTCCAAGGACACGTCGACGGAACCGGCACGGTAGCCGGACGCAGCCCGTCCGAGAACTGGACCGTCGTGCGCATCACGATGCCCACGTCGGTAGCGCGCTACGTCGTCGAGAAAGGATCCATCACGGTCGACGGTGTCTCGCTCACCGTGTCCGGGCTCGGAGTCGACGACGGCGGGCACTGGTTCGAGATCTCGCTGATCCCCACCACCCTCGACCTGACCACACTCGGCACGGCCGAGGTGGGTTCACCGGTCAACCTCGAAGTCGACGTCATCGCCAAGTACGTGGAGCGGCTGCAGGCGATCGACGCACAGTAAGTACTGTTGAAGTGCACGCAGGTAACGGTGCATCGGAGACATTTCCAGGGCGCTGAGCCAGGCCCGAGACCTATGGAGCGCACTTTCGTGACCAGGTTCGACAGTATCGAGCGCGCAGTTGCGGACATCGCTGCGGGCAAAGCAGTGGTGGTCGTCGACGACGAGGACCGCGAGAACGAAGGCGACCTCATCTTCGCCGCCGAGAAGGCCACCCCCGAACTGGTTGCCTTCATGGTCCGTTACACCTCGGGCTACCTCTGTGTCCCGTTGTCCGGTGAGGATTGCGACCGACTCGGCCTGCCGCCGATGTTCGCCACCAACCAGGACAAGCACGGAACGGCGTACACCGTCACCGTCGACGCGCGAGAAGGTATCGGAACCGGTATCTCCGCCTCCGACCGAGCAGCCACGATGCGCCTGCTCGCGGACCCCGACACCGGTGCGAACGATTTCACCCGCCCCGGCCATGTCGTCCCGTTGCGTGCCAAGGAAGGCGGCGTACTGCGCCGCCCCGGCCACACCGAGGCGGCCGTCGACCTCGCCCGCATGGCCGACCTCCGCCCGGCCGGAGTCATCTGCGAGATCGTCAGCCAGAAGGACGAGGGAGCGATGGCGCAGACCGACGAGCTGCGGGTGTTCGCCGACGAACACGACCTCGCACTGATCTCGATCGCCGATCTGATCGCGTGGCGCCGTAAGCACGAGAAGCACGTCGTCCGCGTCGCCGACGCGCGAATCCCCACCAGCCACGGCACGTTCCGGGCCGTCGGCTACCAGAGCATCTACGACGAGGTCGAACACGTCGCGCTGGTGCGCGGCGACATCTCCGGCCCCGACGCCGACGGCAGCGACGTGCTGGTCCGGGTGCACTCCGAATGCCTCACCGGCGACGTCTTCGGATCGCTGCGCTGCGACTGCGGCCCACAGCTCGACGCCGCCCTCGAAATGGTGGCGGCCGAGGACCGGGGAATCGTGCTGTACATGCGAGGACACGAAGGACGCGGAATCGGCCTGCTGCACAAACTCCAGGCCTACCAACTCCAGGACGCAGGCTCGGACACCGTCGACGCCAACCTGCAGCTCGGTCTGCCCGCAGACTCCCGCGACTACGGAATCGGTGCCCAGATCCTCGTCGACCTCGGGGTCTCGTCCATGCGCCTGCTCACCAACAATCCGGCCAAACGAGTCGGGCTCGACGGCTACGGCCTGCACGTCACCGAGCGGGTGCCGATGCCGTTGCGCGCCAACGCCGAGAACCTGACCTACCTGCGCACCAAACGCGACCGCATGGGCCACGACCTGGTCGGCCTGGACGACTTCGAGCAAAATGACCCCGCACACCCCGCAGGCTCCACTCCTGCACGCGAGAACGGGGTCAACCCATGAGCGGCGACGGCGAACCCACCCTGCAGCTCGCAGGCGCGAGTGATCTGAAGTTGGCTGTCGTGGCCGGTCAGTGGCATCGGACGGTCTCCGAGGCGCTGCTCGCCGGTGCGCTCCGCAAAGCCGAGTCCGCCGGGGTACGCGACGTCACGGTCATACGCGTCGCCGGAGCCATCGAACTACCCGTAGTCGCCCAGGCCCTGGCTCGCACCCACGATGCCGTCGTCGCTCTCGGCGTGGTCATCCGCGGCGGCACACCGCACTTCGAGTACGTCTGCGATGCCGTCACAGCCGGCCTGACACGGGTATCGCTCGACGAGGGCACTCCGGTCACCAACGGGGTGCTGACCACCAACGACGAGCAGCAGGCGCTCGATCGCGCCGGTCTGCCCGACTCGTTCGAGGACAAGGGTGGGCAGGCCACCGCGGCCGCCATCGACACGGCCCTGACCCTCAAGCACCTCCGGCAGCCGTGGACGAATCAGGACTTCCAATGACGCGCGACGAATCCCCGTCCGAATGGGACATGGAAGTGAAGTCCCGTAAGTCGGCCCGGTACGCGATCGCTGCCGCGGTGTTGCTCGTCGTCGCTCACTCGACTGTCGCGGTGCTGCTTCGGGTGTCGCCGACCGGGGTCTACTTCAGGACCGCCGATCAGCTGGCGATGGCGGGAATAGGCGTGTTGCTGGCGGGCCTGGCTCTGCTGCTCACCCGCCCGCGCATTCGCGTCGGTCCGGCAGGTGTGGCGGTCCGAAACGTGTTCTCGGAGCGGATGATCGAGTGGGACCTCGTGCGCGGCCTGTCATTTCCCGACGGGGCGATGTGGGCCAGGGTCGACATCCCCGATGACGAGTTCATCAATGTGATGGCCATCCAGTCCAACGATCGTGAGCACGCCGTCGCGGCCGTTCGAAAGTTCCGTGCGCTCGAGCGCGAGTACGCGCCCGCTCGCGTCGATCAGGACTGACTCTCTGCCGCACGCTCTCGTGCACCGCTGCTGAGCTGGAGATGCGGAGAACGTCGGACCCGACCGCTAACGTGGAAGGCGTGTCCGACCCCGCTACCTATCGTCCGGCCACCGGAACCATCCCGGTGGAACCGGGCGTGTACAAATTCCGCGATCCGCACGGTCGCGTCGTCTACGTAGGCAAGGCCAAGAGCCTGCGCAGTCGCCTCAATTCCTACTTCGCCGACGTGGCCTCGCTGCATCCGAGGACCCGGCAGATGGTCACCACCGCGGCGTCCGTGGAGTGGACGGTGGTCACCACCGAAGTCGAGGCACTGCAGCTCGAGTACAACTGGATCAAGGAATTCGATCCACGGTTCAATGTCCGCTACCGCGACGACAAGAGCTACCCGATGCTCGCGGTGACGATGAACGAGGAATTCCCACGCCTGTTCGTGTACCGCGGACCCCGCCGTAAGGGCGTGCGCTACTTCGGTCCCTACGCTCATGCGTGGGCCATTCGCGAGACGCTCGACCTGCTGCTGCGCGTGTTCCCGGCACGAACGTGCTCGACCGGAGTCTTCAAGCGGCACAACCAGATCGGTCGCCCCTGCCTGCTCGGGTACATCGACAAGTGCTCGGCGCCGTGCGTGGGACGCGTCAGTGCCGAAGAACACCGCAGTACCGTCGAGGACTTCTGCGACTTCCTGGCCGGCAAGACCGACAAACTCGTGCGACAGCTCGAGAAGAAGATGCAGGCGGCCTCGGAGGATCTCGACTTCGAGACCGCGGCACGGTTACGTGACGACGTGGGCGCGCTGCGTCGGGCGTTGGAGAAGCAGGCCGTGGTGCTCGGTGACGGTACCGACGCAGATCTGGTCGCATTCGCCACCGACGCCCTCGAAGCCGCCGTTCAGGTCTTCCACGTCCGCGGTGGCCGCGTACGGGGACAGCGCGGGTGGGTGGTCGAGAAGGCGGGTGAGGTGATCGAACGGCAGGACGAGGCCGACCTCCCCGCCCTCGTCGAACAGTTCCTCACCCAGTTCTACGGCGAACAGGCTGCGTTGTCCGCGCAGACCCCGGGCGGCGATGACGGCGGGTCCAACGCGGTTCCGCGTGAGGTACTGGTGCCGGTGTTACCGGACAACGCCGACGAAGTGCAGGTGTGGCTCAGCGAGTTGCGTGGATCCAATGTCACTTTGCGGGTTCCGCAGCGCGGCGACAAGAAGGCACTGGCCGAGACCGTCGAACGCAACGCCAAAGAGGCTCTGCAGCAGCACAAGCTGAAGCGTGCGGGTGATTTCACATCGAGATCTGCTGCGCTGCAAGGCATTCAGGAGGCGCTCGATCTGGATTCGGCACCGCTGAGAATCGAATGCATCGATATCTCGCACGTGCAGGGCACCGATGTGGTCGCGTCACTGGTCGTGTTCGAGGACGGATTGCCGCGCAAGAGCGACTACCGCCACTACGCGATCAAGGAAGCGGCAGGCGACGGGCATTCCGACGACGTCGCCAGCATCGCCGAGGTGACCCGGCGTCGTTTCCTTCGTCATTCTGCAGACGGAGCCAACGCTGTCGGCAGCGGCGGCGATCTGGCTCCCGAAGCCGCGCTCGATCCCCAAACCGGGAGGCCACGCAGGTTCGCTTATCCGCCCAACCTGTTCGTCGTCGACGGCGGTGCACCACAGGTCGCAGCGGCCGCAGCAGTGCTGGACGAACTCGGTGTCACCGACGTCGCCGTCGTCGGGCTCGCCAAACGACTGGAAGAAGTGTGGGTACCGGGGGAGGAGGATCCGGTGATCCTGCCGCGCACGAGTGAATCTCTGTATCTCCTGCAGCGAGTGCGCGACGAGGCGCACCGATTTGCCATCACCTTCCATCGAAGCAAGCGATCACGCCGTATGACTGCGTCGGCCCTCGACTCGGTGCGCGGGCTCGGCGAGTCGAGGAGAACCGCGCTCGTGGCGCATTTCGGATCGGTGGCAAATCTCAAGAAGGCAACGGTCGAAGAGATCGTCGAGGTCCCCGGAATCGGCGCGACCACCGCCAAGTCGGTGCTGGCCGCATTGGGTTCCGACCCGAGCGGGGCCGATGTAGGCGATGATGGCAGCGCAACGGCAACGACACCGGGCGAGAACACGGCCGACCATGCGATCGAACCGCGTGTGGAATCGGCGGGACAGGCTTCGTAGTGAGCGAACACCAGACACAGGCACACCCACCGTCCGAGCCGCACCCCGGAAACCCCGACGAGCGAGCCGACTCGCCGCACGACGGCATCGAAGTGGCATTGGTCACGGGCGTGTCCGGCGCCGGGTTGCGCACGGCCGCCAAGATTCTCGAAGATCTGGGTTGGTACGTGGCCGACAACCTGCCGCCCGAGCTCATTTCCAAGATGGTCGATCTCGGGCTGGAGTCGCAGCCCCGCATCGAGCGTCTCGCCTTGGTGATGGACGTGCGCAGCCGCCTGTTCACCGGCGATCTGGGCTGGGTGGTCAAGGAACTCGACTCCAAGGGTGTGCGCAATCGCGTGCTGTTCCTGGATGCGTCCGACGCCGTGCTGGTCCAGCGGTTCGAATCGAATCGGCGCAGTCACCCGTTGCAGAACGACGGCCAGGACGGAACTCTGACCGAGGGGATCACCGCCGAGCGTCTACGGCTCGCGCAGGTCAAGGCGGCCGCCGACCTGACTGTCGACACGACCTCGTTGTCGGTGCACCAGCTTCGGCGCAAGATCGAAACGGTCTTCGGGGCCGCCGACACTGTCGGCGTCGGCGTGACGGTCCAGTCCTTCGGCTTCAAGTACGGGCTACCGATGGATGCCGACCTGGTCTGCGACGTGCGTTTTCTGCCCAATCCCCACTGGGTTCCCGAACTGCGCGAACACACCGGTCAGGACGCGGATGTTCGCGACTACGTCCTCGGACAGAACGGGGCGCACGACTACCTGCAGACGTACGCGCACCTGTTGAATCTGACCATCGAGGGATACGTGCGGGAAGGCAAGCGATACATGACGGTGGCCGTGGGCTGCACCGGAGGAAAGCACCGAAGCGTCGCGATGACGGAGGCCCTGGCCGGTATTCTCGCCGAACAGGGGGACGTATCGGTCCGCGTCCTGCACCGTGATCTGGGCCGCGAATGAGCGATACTCCGCACCGTCCGGTATCGGGTTCGGGTCCCAAGATCGTCGCGCTGGGCGGCGGCCATGGTTTGTACGCGACGCTGTCGGCAGCTCGGCTGCTCAGCAGCGATGTCACTGCAGTCGTGACGGTCGCGGACGACGGCGGGTCCTCGGGTCGTCTGCGGGCAGAACTCGGCGTCATCCCGCCCGGCGATCTGCGGATGGCGCTGGCTGCCCTGGCGCGCTCGGACGCCAGGACCCAGCTGTGGACCGACGTCATTCAGCACCGATTCGGGGGCACCGGCGCCTTGGCCGGCCACTCGGTGGGCAATCTGGTTCTCGCCGGGCTCACCGAAGTACTCGGCGACCCGATAGCTGCCCTCGACGAGATGGTGCACATGCTCGGTATCGACGGACGAGTGCTGCCGATGTCACCGATTGCGCTCGACATCGAGGCCGATGTGTCCGGCCTCGAGGACGACCCACGCGTGAGTCGCGTCATTCGTGGTCAGGTCGCCGTCGCCACGACGCCCGGCAAGGTTCGACGCGTGCGGCTGTTGCCACCGGATCCGCCTGCGACGCCGGCGGCGCTGACCGCCATCGCCGCGGCGGACCTGGTCGTGCTCGGGCCAGGATCGTGGTTCTCGAGTGTCATTCCCCACGTTCTGGTGCCCGATCAGCTCGCTGCATTGGCGCGCACGAGTGCGCCCAAGGTGCTCGTACTCAACCTGGCACCGGAGCTGGGGGAGACCACCGGATTCTCCGCCGAGCGCCATGTCCACGTACTCTCCCAACACGCACCTGATTTGGGAATCGACCACGTGTTGGTCGATTCCGCCTCGGTCCCGGAGGGCAGCAACCGCGAGCACGTGGCGCGCGCCGCTGCCCGGCTCGGCGCTGGGGTCGTCTACGTCGACGTGGCCGAAACCGGCACTCACGCACATCATTACGGAAAGCTGGCTGCTGCTCTCGGAGCCATCGTGTCGTCCACCGACGGCTCGGCACCGACAGCGGCGCGCAGAGAGGGGATCACTTCGTGGCCATGACAGCGGAGGTCAAGGACGAGCTGAGCAGGCTCACCGTCAGTCAGGTCAGCTGCCGCAAGGCCGAGGTGTCCGCCCTGCTGCGTTTCGCCGGCGGGTTGCACATCGTCGCGGGTCGAGTGGTGGTGGAGGCCGAGGTGGATCTCGGCTCCATCGCACGGCGGCTGCGACGCGAGATCTTCGAGCTGTACGGCTACTCCTCGGATGTCCACATGCTCAGTGCCGGAGGCCTGCGCAAGACGTCTCGGTACGTGGTGCGCGTGGCCAAGGACGGTGAGGCTCTGGCCCGCCAGACCGGGCTGCTCGACCTCCGTGGACGTCCCGTGCGTGGCCTGCCCGCTCAGGTCGTGGGCGGCACGGTCGGCGACTCCGAGGCCGCGTGGCGCGGCGCGTTTCTCGCCCACGGCTCGCTCACCGAGCCGGGCCGGTCGTCCGCGCTCGAGATCAGCTGCCCCGGGCCCGAAGCAGCGCTCGCCCTCGTCGGTGCCGCTCGGCGCCTCGGCGTGGCAGCCAAGGCACGTGAGGTGCGCGGCACCGATCGAGTCGTCGTACGAGACGGCGAAGCAATCGGAGCGTTGCTCACGCGCATGGGCGCTCAGGACACCCGGTTGGTGTGGGAGGAGCGCCGGATGCGCCGCGAGGTGCGGGCCACCGCCAACCGTCTGGCCAACTTCGACGACGCCAACCTGCGCCGGTCCGCTCGGGCCGCGGTTGCGGCCGCCGCTCGCGTCGAGCGGGCTCTGCACATTCTCGGCGACGACGTACCCGATCATCTCGCTGCGGCAGGTTCGCTGCGGGTCCAGCACCGCCAGGCCTCACTGGAGGAACTCGGTCAGTTGGCCGATCCGCCGATGACCAAGGATGCGGTGGCCGGTCGGATCCGGCGCCTGCTCTCCATGGCCGATCGGAAGGCGAAGGAGACCGGGATACCCGACACCGAGTCGGCGGTCACCGCGGAGCTGCTCGACGAGGCGTAGAGCGCCTCGATCGAGTGATGCGCGCGCTCCGCCGGAGCGCACACTAGGGTAGGAACCGCGTGTGGCACCCCGCATGCAGGCACGACCAGACATCTGTTTTCACAACTTTTAGGAGCGAACAGTGACGATCCGGGTAGGCGTCAACGGCTTCGGCCGCATCGGGCGTAACTTCTTCAGGGCTGTCGACGCGCAGAAGGCGCTCGGTACCACCGACATCGAAATCGTTGCTGTCAACGACCTGACCGACAACGCATCGCTCGCACACCTGCTCAAGTACGACTCGATCCTGGGCCGCTTGCCGCACGACGTCTCGCTCGAAGGCGAAGACACCATCGTCGTCGGCGGCCAGAAGATCAAGGCTCTGTCGCTGCGTGAGGGACCGTCCGCACTTCCGTGGGGTGACCTGGGCGTCGACGTCGTCGTCGAGTCCACCGGCATCTTCACCGACGCTGCGAAGGCTCAGGGTCACATCGACGCCGGTGCCAAGAAGGTCATCATCTCCGCGCCCGCCAAGGGCGAGGACATCACCATCGTCATGGGCGTCAACGACGACAAGTACGACGGCAGCCAGAACATCATCTCCAACGCGTCGTGCACCACCAACTGCCTCGGCCCCATCGCCAAGGTTCTCGACGACGAGTTCGGCATCGTCTCGGGTCTCATGACGACCATTCACGCGTACACGCAGGATCAGAACCTGCAGGACGGCCCGCACAGCGATCTGCGTCGTGCACGTGCCGCAGCGCTGAACGTCGTCCCCACCGGTACCGGTGCAGCCAAGGCCATCGGCCTGGTTCTCCCGCAGCTGCTCGGCAAGCTCGACGGCTACGCACTTCGGGTGCCGATCCCCACCGGCTCGGTCACCGACCTGACGGCTCTGCTGAAGAAGAAGGCCAGCGCTGAGGACATCAACGCCGCGATGAAGGCTGCCGCGGAGGGCCCGCTGAAGGGCATCCTGAAGTACAACACCGATCCCATCGTGTCCTCGGACATCGTGACCGATCCGCACTCGTCGATCTTCGACGCGCCGCTGACCAAGGTCATCGACGACCAGGTGAAGATCGTCTCCTGGTACGACAACGAGTGGGGCTACTCCAACCGCCTCGCCGACCTCATCGGTCTCGTCGGCAAGTCCCTCTGACACCGATGGCTGTCAAGACACTGCAGGATCTGCTCGATGCCGGTGTCGAAGGACGTGGCGTCCTCGTGCGATCGGACTTCAACGTCCCGCTCGAGGACGGCACGATCACCGACCCCGGCCGCATCCAGGCGTCGATTCCGACCCTTCGTGCACTGGTCGAAGCCGGAGCGAAGGTCATCGTCACCGCTCACCTCGGTCGCCCCGACGGCAAGCCCGATGCGAAGTACAGTCTGGCTCCGGTCGCTGCCAAGCTCGGCGAACTGCTCGGCCGGCACGTCCAGCTCGCGGGAGACGTTGTGGGTCAGGACGCCGAGGCACGCGCCGAGGGCCTGACCGACGGCGACGTACTGCTGCTCGAGAACATCCGCTTCGATCCGCGTGAGACCAGCAAGGACGAGTCCGAGCGTGCCGCTCTGGCTCGTGAGCTCGTTGCTCTGGCCGGCGACGATGCGGCATTCGTCTCCGACGGATTCGGCGTCGTGCACCGCAAGCAGGCGTCGGTCTACGACGTGGCGCAGATGCTTCCGCATTACGCGGGCACACTCGTCGCGGCCGAGGTCGAGGTGTTGGCCAAGCTGACCGAGGATGCGGCTCGTCCGTACGCGGTGGTGCTCGGCGGCTCCAAGGTCTCGGACAAGCTCGGCGTCATCGAGGCGTTGGCTCCCAAGGTCGACACCCTCGTCATCGGCGGCGGCATGGCGTTCACTTTCCTTGCCGCACAGGGTTATTCGGTCGGTAACTCGCTGTTGCAGGAGGATCAGATCGGGGTCTGCAAGGACCTGCTCGAGCGCTTCGGCGACGTGATCCATCTTCCGGTCGACATCGTCGTCGGAGACAAGTTCGCGGCGGACGCCGAGTCCAAGACCGTCAAGGCGTCCGAAATTCCGGACGGCTGGATGGGTCTGGACATCGGACCGGACTCGGTCAGTCGTTTCGCCGTCGTGCTGTCCAATGCGAAGACGATCTTCTGGAACGGACCTGCAGGCGTCTTCGAGTTCGACAAGTTCTCGGCCGGTACGAAGGGCATCGCGGAGGCGATCATCGGAGCCACCGAGAAGGGCGCGTTCAGCGTGGTCGGTGGCGGTGATTCCGCGGCTGCGGTACGCACCCTCGGGCTGCCCGACGACGGCTTCTCGCACATCTCCACCGGTGGCGGTGCATCCCTCGAATACCTCGAGGGCAAGCAGCTGCCCGGTCTATCCGTCCTGGAGGCGTAACGCATGGCACGTAAGCCGCTCATCGCGGGCAACTGGAAGATGAACCTCAACCACCTCGAGGCCATCTCGCTGGTGCAGAAGATCGCCTTCTCGCTGCCCGAGAAGTACTTCGACAAGGTGGACGTCACGGTCATTCCGCCGTTCACCGACATCCGCAGCGTCCAGACGCTGATCGAAGGCGACAAGCTCCTGCTCACCTACGGTGCGCAGGACGTCTCCGCCGAGGACAGCGGCGCATTCACGGGCGAGATCAGCGGGTCGATGCTGGCCAAGCTGGGATGCACCTTCGTCGTGGTCGGCCACTCCGAGCGACGCACGTTGCACAGCGAGGACGACGCCGTCGTGCTGGCGAAGACGAAGGCTGCCCTGAAGAACGGGCTCACACCGATCGTGTGCATCGGCGAGGGTCTGAACATTCGTGAGGCCGGTGAGCACGTGGCCTACAATGTGGCTCAGCTCCGCGGTTCGCTCGACGGCCTCTCGGCCGACGACATCGCCAAGGTCGTCATCGCCTACGAGCCGGTATGGGCCATCGGCACGGGACGCGTGGCCTCGGCGTCGGACGCTCAGGAAGTGTGCGGTGCCATTCGGGAGGAATTGAAGGAATTGGCGTCGGCCGAGGTCGCCGCGGGCGTCCGCGTGCTGTACGGCGGTTCGGTCAACGCCAAGAACGTCGGCGAGATCGTCGGTCAGCCCGACGTCGACGGCGCGCTGGTCGGTGGCGCTTCGCTCAAGGCGGACGAGTTCGCCACATTGTCGGCGATCGCCGCAGGCGGACCGTTGCCCTGATCGGCCATCGTCACCGCTGCACAGAACTGGTTTCGGACACCTCGCTTCGGCGGGGTGTCCGAAGTCGTTCGTGGGGCCAGGTAGGCTGCTGAGGGCATCGAATCGAGTTTGAGGTGGACATGGATCTGTTTCTGGATATTCTGCTGGTCATCACCAGCCTGGCGCTGATCTTGCTGATCCTGCTGCATCGCGGCAAGGGTGGCGGTCTGTCCAGCTTGTTCGGTGGCGGCGTGCAGTCCAGCCTGTCCGGCTCCACGGTCGTCGAGAAGAACCTCGACCGCCTCACCGTATTCACCGGCCTCATCTGGCTCATCGCGATCCTCGGGATCGGTCTCGAGATCAAGTACACCTGATCCGTCCCGGCTCCGAGTGCGAGTTGACGGCCGAGCGACGATACTGGGGGGATGAGCGAATCCTCTTACGAGTCAGTCGGTTCCCCGGCATTCGTCACACCGACAGCTCGCGGGCGAGAGTTGACCGAGCCACTGCGGGAGGACATCCGCTATCTCGGCGGCATCCTCGGTGAGATCATTCGCGAACACGAGGGCGACGAGGCCTTCGAGCTCATCGAGTCCGCGCGAGTGGAATCCTTCGCGGTGCGCCGCTCGGAGATCGAACGCGACGACTCTGTCGGCCGGTACACCGATGTCGAAGTGGCTCAAGCTGTTCCGTTGATCCGCGCATTCAGCCACTTCTCGTTGCTGGCGAACCTGGCCGAGGATCTCCACCGTGAGCGTCGACGTGCCATTCATCTGGACAACGGAGACCCGCCGCAGGACAGCAGCCTGGACGCCACGTGGTCGAAGATCGACGCCGCCGCTCCGTCGCGGGAGCAGGTGGCCGCCGCGCTCACCGACGCCTTGGTGGCACCGGTCATCACCGCGCACCCCACCGAAACACGTCGTCGAACGGTGTTCGACGTCCAATCGAAGATCACCGCACTGATGCGTCGTCGCGAGGCCGCGGCGGCTGCCCCGGAGGGCAAGGCCGCCGGAGCCGCCAAGGAATTGGCCGCGATCGACGTGCAGATTCGCCGGCAGGTGCTGACGCTGTGGGAAACCGCCCTGATTCGGCTGTCGCGATTGCGCATCCAAGACGAGATCGAGGTGGGTCTCCGCTACTTCGAGTCCTCGCTGTTCGACGTCATGCCCGCCCTCAATGCCGATGTCCGCGCGGCGCTGCGAGCGCGATGGCCGGAGGACGACCTGCTGCCACGGCCGATACTTCGGCCGGGGTCGTGGATCGGTGGAGACCGCGACGGTAACCCGAACGTCACCGGCGAGGTGGTGCACACGGCCACTCATCAGGCCGGTTACGTGGCGTTCGAGCATTACCTCGACGAGCTGGTTGCGCTGGAGAAAGAGTTGTCGATGTCCGCGCGGCTCGTCGCGGTCACCGAGGAACTGGAAGCTCTGGCCGAGGCGTCCGCGGAACCGGACGATCGCCGGGCCGACGAACCGTACCGTGTTGCCGTTGTCGGTATCCGGGCCCGTCTGACAGCAACGGCACGGGCGGTTCTCGATGCGGTTCCGGTGTCCGGAATCGATCTCGGTGCCAACCAGTATGCGAGCCCGCAGGAAGTCCTCGACGATCTCGACACTCTGGACCGCGCGCTCCGGACCGACGGAGACGGTCTGATCGCCGACGATCGACTGCTTCGACTCCGGCAATCGGTCGAGACGTTCGGATTTCATCTCCAGGCTCTCGACATGCGGCAGAACTCCGAGACCCACGAGGAAGTGGTCGCGGAGCTGTTGGCCTGGGCCGGGGTTCATCAGGACTACCGGTCTCTCGACGAGGACGAGCGCGTGTCGGTGCTCTCGCACGAACTCGCGACTCGGCGTCCCCTGATCGGGCCCACCGCGCAACTCAGCGACCTCGCTGCGAAGGAACTGGGCATCGTCAGGGCGGCCAAGGAGGCCATCGACCACCTGGGCCCGGACACCGTTCAGAACTACATCATCAGCATGTGTCAGTCCGTCAGTGACATGCTCGAGGCGGCCCTGCTGCTCAAGGAAGCGGGGATCTTCGATCCCGGCGTCGACGGTTCGGCAC
This sequence comes from Rhodococcus sp. 05-2254-5, assembly GCF_002258575.1. Classification (NCBI taxonomy): domain Bacteria; kingdom Bacillati; phylum Actinomycetota; class Actinomycetes; order Mycobacteriales; family Nocardiaceae; genus Rhodococcus; species Rhodococcus sp. 05-2254-5. The sequence goes on from NZ_NOZG01000022.1 coordinate 56,519, forward strand.
CCACGTCGACGGTGGGTGTCGTGCCGCTCTTCGAGACGATTGAGGACCTGCAGCAGGGTGCCGCGACGCTGCTCGCCACTCTCGACGTTCCGATCTATCGCGCTCTCGTCGCCGGTCGAGGCATGAACCAGGAGGTCATGCTCGGGTACTCGGACTCGAACAAGGACGGTGGCTATCTCGCGGCCAACTGGGCGCTCTACCGAGCCGAACTCGACCTGCTCGAAGCGTCCCGTAAGACAGGAATTCGGTTGCGGCTCTTCCACGGTCGCGGTGGCACCGTCGGGCGCGGCGGCGGCCCCAGTTACGACGCGATTCTGGCGCAACCGCCCGGCGTGGTGCAGGGATCGCTTCGTCTCACCGAGCAGGGCGAGATCATTGCAGCGAAGTACGCCGAACCGTCGATGGCGCGGCGCAACCTCGAATCGTTGGTCGCGGGCACACTCGAATCGACGCTGCTCGACCTCGAAGGATTGGGTGACGGTGCCGAGGCCGCCTACGACGTTCTGGACGATCTCGCCGCCAAGGCTCGGGCGGCGTACGGTCGGCTGGTGCACGAGGAGCCGGGGTTCGTCGAGTACTTCCGCACGTCCACGCCCGTTGCCGAGGTCGGCGAGCTGAACATCGGGTCGCGTCCGGCGTCGCGCAAGCCGACGAATTCCGTGTACGACCTGCGCGCTATCCCGTGGGTGATGTCGTGGAGTCAGTGCCGCGTCATGCTGCCCGGTTGGTACGGCACCGGATCGGCCTTCGAAGAGTGGGTCGGTGACGACGACTCCAAGCTGGAGGTGCTTGCGGATCTGTATCGGAAGTGGCCGTTCTTCCGCACTGTGCTGTCCAACCTGGCGCAGGTCATGGCCAAGTCCGATCTGGGTATCGCCGCTCGGTATGCGGAACTCGTTCCCGACGCAGACCTCCGCGCACGCATCTTCGGCATGATCGAGGCCGAACACGCCACCACCGTGCGGATGTATCTGAAGATCACCGGTCACAGTCGATTGCTGGAGGACAACCCGGCGCTGGAGCGATCGGTACACAACCGGTTCCCGTACCTGGAACCTCTCAACCAAATGCAGGTCGAGATGTTGCGTCGATACCGCAACGGCGACGACGACGAACGGGTCAAACGAGGAATCCTGCTGACGATGAACGGCCTGGCCACGGCACTACGCAACAGCGGCTAGCACCGTACGTCTCGCTGCGCTGCCGCGGAACCGGTGGCCGACAGTCTGCGTCCAACCGGGTATGAGGACGTGCAGAAACACTCTCGACGCGTGGCGGGACGGGACGGCGTATCGGGTGATCGCTCGATCGCGGTATGCGGACTTCCGAGGCGGACTCGGTGACGACGGCGAGTCCATGCGTGGTTCGGACGGCAGTGCTTCGGACGGCGTCGGTTCGAACGACTACGGCGTCGATTCAGGGGAGTGAATCTCCTGAATCGACGCCGCAGTACGTCTGCTGTCAGCTGTGGCTCGAGCCGATCACCGGTCCAGCTGTGAGGCCGCTGCCTCGTCGACGAACCAGACCGTCGATTCCGCGCCGATGGCACCGGCCGACGGCCAGTCGTCGGACGCTGCTCCGCCGACGGCGGCGGCAACGGCCTCGGCCTTCGCTGCACCGGACACCAGCAACCACACGTGCTTCGCCCTCCGGACGGCGGGCAGGGTGAGTGTGATGCGTACTGGTGGCGGCTTGGGGGAGTCCTCGACGGCCACGACGAATCGATGCTGCTCGCGCACCGCGTCGGTGTGCGGGAAGAGCGAGTTGATGTGGCCCTCGCCGCCCATGCCCAACAGGTGGATGTCGAAGTCGGGGCATTGACCGTCGTCGGCCCGTGAGTGCAGCGTCTGTGCGTACGCCGCCGCAGCCGTTTCCGGGTCGGAGCCGTAGGCACCGTCCGACGTCGCCATCGTGAACAGACGATCCGGGTGCACGTCCACGTGCTTCAGCAGCGCGTCCGATGCCTGGACCTCGTTGCGCTCGGGATCGCCCGAGGGGAGAAAGCGCTCGTCACCGAAGTAGATGTCCACCCGTGACCAGTCGATGGCCCCGGAATCCGCGCGCAGTGCCTCGAGGAGGGCGATTCCCGTCCCGCCTCCGGTCAACACCACCGACGCGACACCGCGCTCGGCCTGCGCCGCGACGACGACGTCGACGAAGCGAGTGCGGGCGGCATCGACCAGCCCTTGTGCGTCGAGGTATCGGAGGACCGACTGATTACTCATAGCTCACTTTCGACAGACCGTGGAGGGCGAGTTCGTAGATTTCGTCCGTGTCGAGCCGCCGCAGTTCCTCGGCCAGGCACTCGCGGGTGTTGCGACGTGCCAGAGCAACCTGAGCGTCGGGCTGACCGGTACGCCGCAGTGTGGCGGTTTTTCCGGTCTGCGGACGGGTCAGCGAAATACTGCTGTTCTCCCTGGTCAGCTCGACCTTGAGCTCGCCGGCTCGCCGGTAGACCGGCACGTCGAGCTTCGCCGCCAACCAGCCGGCCAAAATGTCGAGTGCCGGCTCCTCTGCCAGTCCCGACACGGTGGCCGAGGTGACGGCCTCGAACGGTGCCTGATCGAGGGCAGTCGCCAGCAGGCCGCGCCAGTAGGTGATTCGGCTCCATGACAGATCCGTATCACCCTCGGTGTAGCTGCTCAGCCGTCCCTTGATCGCTGCGGTGGTATCCGACGAATTGGTGGCATCGGTGATCCGCCTGATCGCCAACCGGCCCAGTGGATCCTTCGCCGGTACCGTCGGTGCCTCGTCCGGCCACCACGCGACGATCGGCGTATCGGGCAGCAGGAAGGGAATGACGACGCTGTGTTCGTGATCGGCGAGCTCGCCGTTCAGTCGTAGTACGACGACCTCGGACGCGCCGGCGTCTCCGCCGACGCGGATCTGGGCGTCGAGACTCGACTCGGCGGACCGATCACCGTGGATGAGGACGATGACGCGACACGGATGTTCCCGGCTCGCCTCGTTCGCGGCATCGATCGCCCGTTCGGCCTTGCTCGCATCACGGCTCGCGACGATCAAGGTCAGCACGCGGCCGATGGTGACCGCGCCACCTGCTTCACGAACCTCGACGAGCTTCTTGCCGACCTCGGCCGTCGTGGTGGCGGGAATGTCGACAATCACGGCCTTCTCCATTCGCGTCCGGTGCGGTGCATCATCTCGTCACCCGAGGACGGACCCCAGGTGCCGGCCTCGTACGGTTCGGCGGTGCCGCCCGAGGCCCAGTACTCGAGAATCGGGTCGAGTATCTTCCACGACAGTTCCACTTCGGCGTTGACCGGGAACAGTGAGGGCTCACCCAGGAGTACGTCGAGTATCAGTCGCTCGTACGCCTCGGGAGATGACTCGGTGAACGCCTGGCCGTAGCTGAAGTCCATGCTGACGTCGCGCACCTGCATGCTGGACCCGGGAACTTTGGAACCGAAGCGCATCGTGACGCCCTCGTCCGGCTGGACTCGAATGACCAGTGCGTTCTGACCGAGTTCTTCGGTCATGGTGGCGTCGAACGGCAGATGTGGGGCGCGCTTGAACACCATTGCGATCTCGGTGACTCTGCGGCCCAACGCTTTTCCGGTTCGCAGATAGAACGGGACTCCACCCCAGCGCCGAGTGTCGACCTCGAGGGTGATGGCGGCGTAGGTTTCGGTGTTCGACTCGGAGTCGAACCCCTCTTCCTCCTTGAGCCCCTTCACTTTCTGGCTGCCCTGCCACCCGGCGGAGTACTGCCCGCGGGCGGACGTGCGATCGAGCGGCTCGGCGAGCTTGGTCGCCGAGAGCACCTTGATCTTCTCGGACTGCAACTCGGTGGGGTTGAAACTCACCGGCTCCTCCATCGCAGTGATGGCGAGCAACTGGAGGAGATGGTTCTGAATGACGTCGCGCGCTGCCCCGATTCCGTCGTAATAGCCTGCGCGGCCACCCAATCCGATGTCCTCGGCCATCGTGATCTGCACGTGGTCCACATAGTGCGCGTTCCAGATCGGATCGAACAACTGGTTGGCGAAGCGCAGCGCGAGAATGTTCTGCACCGTCTCCTTGCCCAGGTAGTGATCGATCCGAAAGACGGTGTCCTCGGGGAACACTCGGTTCACGATCGCGTTGAGCTCCTTGGCGCTCTGCAAATCGTGACCGAACGGCTTCTCGATGACGACGCGTCGCCAGTTGCCGTCCTGCGCCTGGGCCAGTCCGGAGCGTGAAAGTTGTTGCAGTACAACAGGGAACGCGCCGGGTGGAATCGAGAGGTAGAAGGCATGGTTTCCGCCGGTGCCGCGGGTGGTGTCGAGCTCGGTGAGAGTCCGCGACAACTCGTCGAACGCGGCATCGTCGTCGAACGAACCCTGAACGAACCGGAAGCCCTCGGCAAGGGTGTTCCACACCTCTTCGCTGAACGGAGTTCGAGCATGATCGCGTACCGAGTCGTGCACGATCTTCTCGAAATCCTGGTTCTGCCACTCACGGCGAGCGAAGCCGACCAGGGCGAAGCCGGGGGGTAGGAGCCCCCGGTTCGCCAGGTCGTACACCGCAGGCATGAGCTTCTTACGCGCGAGGTCACCGGTCACCCCGAAGATGACCATGCTGCACGGCCCGGCGATGCGGGGGAGCCGCTTGTCTCGCGCGTCGCGAAGTGGATTACGCCAGTCCGCGGAATTCAGGTTTTCTGTGTCTGCGGTGGGCACAGGTCAGCTCTTCTGACCTGCTTGGCGGAGCTGCTCCTCGGTAGCTTCGAGCAGCTCGTTCCACGCAGCCTCGAACTTCTGGACGCCCTCGTTCTCCAACGTCAGGAAGACGTCGGTGAGGTCGATTCCCAGCGCAGAGATGCGGTCGAAGATCTCCTGCGACTCCGGTCCCTTACCCGAGACGGTGTCGCCGACGATCTCGCCGTGATCTGCGACCGCGTCCATGGTCTTCTCCGGCATCGTGTTCACGGTGTTCGGAGAGACGAGCTCGGTGACGTACATGGTGTCCGGGTAGGCGTCGGACTTGACGCCCGTCGAAGCCCACAGTGGCCGCTGCGGACGTGCACCGTTGCCCGCGAGTTCGCGGAACCGAGGAGCCACCTCGAAGACCTGCTGGTACGCCACGTACGCGAGGCGCGCATTGGCCAGCGCGGCCTTGCCCTTGAGGGCCTCGGCGTCGGGGGTGCCGATGGCGTCCAGGCGTGAGTCGATCTCGCTGTCCACGCGGGACACGAAGAACGACGCCACGGAATGGATCTTGTCGAGGTCGTGACCGGCGGCGCGGGCGGCCTCGAGACCCTCGAGGTACGCGTTCATGACCAGCTCGTAGCGCTCGACGGAGAAGATCAGGGTCACGTTGACGCTGATTCCCTCACCGATCACCTTGGCAATGGCGGGGATGCCTTCTTCGGTTGCCGGAATCTTGATGAGGAGATTCGGACGGTCGACGATCTTCCAGAGTTCGACGGCCTGCTCGTACGTCTTGTCCGCGTCGTGCGCCATGCGGGGGTCGACCTCGATCGACACGCGGCCGTCGACGCCCGCGCTGGCCTCGTACTGCGGTACGAGGATGTCGCACGCCTCACGGACGTCGTCGGTGGTGACGGTGCGAATCGTGGTCTCGACATCGGCACCTTCGCCGGCGAGCTTGGTGACCTGCTCGTCGTAAGCATCGCCCTTGCTCAATGCGGCCTGGAAGATCGACGGGTTGGTCGTCACGCCGACGACGCTCTTGGTGTCGATCAGGTCCTTGAGGTTGCCCGACCGAATGCGGTCGCGGGACAGGTCGTCCAGCCAGACTGAAATTCCGGCGGCGGACAGCTCGGCAAGGTTTTTGTTCTGGGTCATGAGTTATCCCTTCACGTTGGTGATGGAGCGCTGCGCGGCCGCGACGACGGCGTCGGCCGTGAAGCCGAACTCGCGGAAAAGTGTTGCCGCATCGGCAGATTCGCCGTAGTGCTCGAGCGAGATGATCTCGCCGAAACCGCCGACGATCTTCCACCACGGCATCGCGATGCCAGCCTCGATGGACACCCGCGCCTTGACGGTGGGCGGAATGACCTGGTCGCGGTAGTTCTGGTCCTGGCTCTCGAACCACTCGACACACGGCATCGACACCACGCGTGCCGCGACGCCCTGCGCCTCGAGCAGTTTCTGGGCCTCCACTGCGTACTGCAGTTCGGAACCGGTGCCGATCAGGACGACGTCGGGAGCGGCCTTGGAGGACTCGGAGAGGATGTAGCCACCTTTCGAGACGCCCTCGAAGCTGGTGCCTTCCAGGATCGGGATGCCCTGACGCGTCAGCGCCAGGCCGACGGGCCCGCTGCTGCTCGACCTGGCGAGCACCGACTGCCAGGCGTAGGCCGTCTCGTTGGCGTCACCGGGGCGTACGACAGACAGGTTGGGAATCGCACGCAGGGCCGCGAGGTGCTCGACCGGCTGGTGCGTCGGGCCGTCCTCGCCGAGGCCGATGGAGTCGTGGGTCCACACGTAGATGGGATCGATGTCCATCAGCGACGCCAGGCGAACCGACGGCCGCATGTAGTCGCTGAACTGCATGAACGTTCCGCCGTACGCGCGGGTCGGACCGTGCATGACGATGCCCGACAGGATCGCACCCATGGCGTGCTCGCGGATACCGAAGTGCAGCGTGCGGCCGTAGGGCTCGGCGTCCCAGTCGTCGGTGGAGATCGACGTGGGGCCGAAGGACTTCGCACCCTTGATCGTGGTGTTGTTGCTGCCGGCGAGGTCGGCCGAGCCGCCCCACAGTTCCGGAAGAACGGGTCCGACGGCGTTGAGGACCTCGCCCGACGCCGCACGCGTGGCGACGGCCTTGCTGCCGGGCTCCCACGTGGGCAGCACGTCGGTCCAGTTCTCGGGGAGCGTGCCCTGCTGAAGACGGTCGAGCAACTGCTTGCGCTCGGGCTCACGGGCCGCCCAGGCCTCGAACTGCGTCATCCATTCGGTGTGCGCGGCGCGGCCACGTTCCTGGAGCTTGCGAGTGTGGCCGATGACCTCGTCGCTGACCTCGAACGTCTTGGCCGGGTCGAAGTCCAGGGCCTGCTTGACCTTCGCGACCTCTTCGTCGCCCAGAGCGGCACCGTGGACGGCACCGGTGTTCATCATCGTCGGAGCCGGGAACCCGATGATGGTCCGCAGCACGATGATCGACGGCTTGTCGGTGACGGCCTTGGCGGCCTCGATGGCGTCCTCGATCGCGGTGACGTTCTCGCCGCCCTCGACGACCTGTACGTGCCACCCGTAGGCCTCGTACCGCGCGGCGGTGTTCTCGGACAGGGCGATGTCGGTCGAGTGCTCGATCGAGATCTTGTTGTCGTCGTAGAACAGGATCAGGTTGCCGAGCTGCTGGGTGCCTGCGAGCGACGACGCCTCGGACGTGACGCCTTCTTCGATGTCGCCGTCGGAGGCGATCACGTAGATGAAGTGATCGAACGGGCTCTCGCCGAGTGCAGGTTCGGGATCGAACAGTCCGCGTTCACGGCGCGATGCCATTGCCATTCCCACAGCGGATGCCAGTCCCTGGCCGAGTGGGCCGGTGGTGATCTCGACGCCGTCGGTGTGGCGGAACTCGGGGTGCCCCGGGGTCTTGGACTTGTAGGTCCGCAGTGCTTCGATGTCTGCGAGCTCGAGACCGAAACCGCCCAAGTAGAGCTGCAAGTACAGGGTCAGGCTCGAGTGACCGCACGACAGCACGAAACGGTCGCGGCCGATCCAATGGGTGTCGGTGGGGTCGTGGCGCATGGTGCGCTGGAAGAGGGTGTACGCGAGGGGAGCCAAGCTCATCGCGGTTCCGGGGTGGCCGTTGCCGACCTTCTGCACTGCGTCCGCTGCCAGGACACGAACGGTGTCGACCGCCCGGGTGTCCAGGTCCGTCCAGTCGCTGGGGTGGTGCGCCGTGGTGAGGACGTCAATATCGTCTGTGATCGACACGAGCAGAAATCTCCTGACATTCGTTCGAGTTGTGGCTCCGAGGATTCGTCGCTCGGCGGTAACTGCACAGCGCCTGCGTGAGGCGCGAACGTAGTCGATGCCGAAGGACGTCCCCCACCAGCCTAGTTCCGACCGACGCTACTGTCGTGCCTTCCCCCGTCGGAGCACTAACGTGTGTGGCGTCGCCGCATCGTTCTTCGGTTTGGGTGCCCTGCGAATTGGACGTGCAAACCCCGCCGTCTACCATCGTCTGTAGTAGGCGCATGTTCGACGGCTCCCGGGGGCAATTTCCGAACCGGGACCATCCGCGTGCGCGTCGGTGGCCGAGGTCCTCGTGAGGCGGTTCTCCCAGGATCGGTCGGCCGCCAGGAACGAACCCGCGTGCCCGACGGCGCGTGGCAAGTGGCCGAGCGCCAGAGAACGACAGTCGTGCGAGGAGACGCAGTGCGAATTGGGCAGCAGCCGGGCGGACACGGTTTCGCCGGCGGCCCCGGATTCGGAGCAGACGACCAGGGCGACACCGAACACGCCGCGTCGGCGCCGCGCAGAGCGTGGGCTCTCTTCCTGGCCTATGTCGCGCTGACGAAGCCTCGGGTCATCGAACTACTTCTCGTCACGACCATTCCCGCGATGCTGCTGGCAGATCGCGGTCACGTGGACCCGTGGCTGATTCTCACCACACTGTTCGGTGGAATGCTGGCCGCGGCGAGCGCGAACACCTTGAACATGGTGGTCGACGCAGACATCGACAAGGTGATGAAGCGCACCGAGAAGCGGCCGTTGGCCCGCGGCGCGATGCCTGTGTCGCACGCACTGGTGTTCGGTCTCGTCCTCGGGGTGTTCTCGTTCTTCTGGCTCTGGGCGACGACCAACCTCCTCAGCGGCGTGCTGGCCGTCGTCACGATCTGCTTCTACATCTTCGTCTACACCCTGGTGCTCAAGCGCCGAACTTCGCAGAACGTGGTGTGGGGCGGTGCCGCCGGCTGCATGCCGGTCATGATCGGCTGGTCCGCCGTCACCGGCACGATCGGCTGGCAGGCGCTGGTGATGTTCCTCGTCATCTTCCTGTGGACACCGCCGCACACCTGGGCCTTGATGCTTCGCTACAAGGAGGACTACCAGGCGGCCAACGTCCCGATGCTTCCTGCCGTCGCGTCGGAGACCAAGGTGACCAAGCACATCGTGCTCTACGCGTGGGCCACGGTTGCTGCGACGTTGGCACTGGCCCCGGGCTCCGGCGTCGTCTACGCGGTGATCGCGGTGGCATCGGGAGTTTGGTTCCTCGTCGTGGCGCACCGCCTGTACGCAGGCGTGCGGGCGGGAACACCGGTCAAGCCTCTCAAGCTGTTCATCCTGTCCAACGAATACCTGGCGCTGGTGTTCTGCGGCCTCGCCGTCGACTCTGTCCTCGGCTGGCAGACGCTCGCCCAGCTGGTCTCCTGAGCGAGCGCCTCCTCACATCTGCACCCGATCAGGGGACGAGAACGATCGAACCGGTCGTCTTGCGTCCTTCCAGGTCCATGTGTGCCTGCGCGACATCTTCGAGCGCATAGCGAGCGCCGACCTCGACCGTCAGAGCGCCGCTCGACAACGCCTCGAACACATCACCCGCACGCCATTCGAGCTCGGCCCGGTCCCGTATGTGATGCGCCAGCGTGGGTCTGGTCAGAAACACCGATCCGGCCCCGTTGAGCCGTTGTGGGTCGAACGGCGGTACCGGTCCGCTCGCAGCACCGAACAGGGCCAGCGTGCCTCTGATGCGCAGCGACGCCAGACTGGCCTCGAACGTGTCGGCTCCGACACCGTCGTAGACGGCATGGACGCCCTCGCCGCCGGTGAGCTCGCGAACCTGGGCCGCAATGTCGTCGTCGTACCGCAGTACGTGGGCGGCACCGGCCTGGGCCGACCGCTCTGCTTTGGCATCGGTGGACACCGTCGTGATGACCCGTACGCCCTTTCCGACCGCCATCTGGGTCAGCAGTAGTCCGACGCCTCCCGCGCCCGCGTGCACGAGGACCGTGTCGCCGCTGCGCGCCGGGTAGGTGGACTCGATCAGGTAGTGCGCAGTCATGCCCTGGAGCAGCGCCGACGCCGCCTGATCGGCCGGAACGCCGTCGGGAACGGATATGGCGGACGAGGCGTCCACGACGACGAACTCGGCATAGCTACCCGGCGCGGCCGCCCAGGCGATGCGGTCCCCAGGAGCGAACGCGGTGACGTCCGGGCCGGCCTCGTGGACAACTCCGGAACCCTCGTCGCCGGGGATGTAGGGCAGGGACCGTGGATACAGGCCGCGGCGGAAGTAGGTATCGATGTAGTTGATCCCGATGGCGTCGACGCGCACGAGAACCTGCCCCGGTCCGGGCTCGGGAATGGGCACGTCCACGACGACCATGACCTCGGGTCCGCCGGTGTTGTCTACTCGAATGGCACGCATATCCCAGTTCTACACGGGAGCGATGTGAGTTCGAGAACGGACGCACGCTTCCACGACGGGTGCGACAAGTTACCGATCAGTAGCGATTCGGCGGGCCGATGCCGCCACGGTGGACGACCTCGGTATCGTGTCTGCATGGCTACCGAAATCGACAGTGCGGGCAACGAGAAGGACACGTCCAACGAGGTTCCGAAGGGAACTCTCGCGGCTGTGAAGGCTTTTCTCGCCGATCACGGCAACTCGGCAAGTGTGGTGATCCAACCCATCGGTCGGGCCGGAACCCGGCTCACGCTGGTCGGCGCAGACGGAGTGCTCGGAGACCAGGTGGTTCCGTCCACAGCGGTCGCACACGCGATCGTCGCCAGGTTCGACGAACTGACCGAGGCGGAGTGGGACCGCGAGCTGGTCAGTTCGGTCAATCCGGCACCGGGCCATTACGAGAAGATGGCCGGCTGGGTCGCTCGGCAGAAGAAGTTCCCCAAGGCCCGCAACCAGGCCATCGTCGGGTAGGACGAGAGCCGCAAAGTTTTTTCGACTCGACGGGAACCGTCTCGCGGTCCGATGCGTCGAAATCGGTGGAGGGGCAGTCGGCCATCTGAGGGGGAGGTCGGCTGCCCCTCCACTGCGATTCGAAACTGCTGTGCTCGGACACGCGCGTGTCGAGCCGGCTGAGGAGCCGACACCCGAAGACTGCCGGGCCTCAGGACGCTGCGGCAACCCTGTCCACGTCGGCTTCCCGATCGGCAACCGCAGGACCGCGTGTTCTGCACGATGCCCACAGCGCAGCCGTGGCAGCCGTGCAGGCACCGGCACCGGCAACGTGGAACGCGACGAGTACTGCGGGAACGCCCGTGAAGTACTGCACCAGGCCGATCAGGGACTGGGCCAGCACGATCGCCACCAGAACGTGAAGCCGCTGCTTGACGGCAGTCGGCGCTCCGACCGCGTACAGGGCGAAACCGAGCCCGACGAGCAGCGCGAGATACCCGACCAGGAATTGCGAGTGGGCGTGCACCAGCGTGACGATCTCGATGCCCAGGCGCGGTACCGGCTCGTCGATGCTCTTGTCGCCGGCGTGCGGGCCGGCACCGGTCACCATCGTCCCGGCGATCAGTACGCCGGTCAGCGCGACGCCGGACAGGGCAGTGAGCCCGCGTAGCGCGGCGGGGACGGTGGGCAGCGACTTCGGCGCGGCGTCGGTTTCACCCACCTTGACGAACAGCAGGGTAGCCAGCCAGACCATCGCCATCGACACCACGAGGTGAATGGCCACTGTCCACCACAGCAGGCCGGTCAGCACGGTGACGCCACCGATGACGGCCTGCACGACGGTTCCCAGCGGCATGAACCACGCGAAGAGCAACACCTCGCGCCGCCGGGCCGCGCGAGTGACAGCGAGAACGACCGCCGCAGCGGCGATGACCACCACGAAGGTGAGCAGTCGATTGCCGAACTCGACGGCCTGATGCAGCACCGGAACCTCGGATACTCCGACCGGCGTGAAGCTTCCGGGGAAGCACTGTGGCCAGGTGGGGCACCCGAGCCCGGAGCCGGTCACTCGAACCACCGCACCGGTGACGGCTATGCCGCCCTGGGTGAGGATGGCGATGAATGCCAGCACCCGCTGTACCCGCAGCGAGGGCAGGGGCAGATAGGCCACGAGGCGCAGGAACACGCCGTAGAGCTTCCGTAGGAGGTAGGGCACTCCACGATGGTAAACGCCGATCAACTACACAGCGTCGTTGGGTAGAGCGACCGGCGGAAAGCCTCGCTCAGGTGAATTTGAAGGTTCGGACCGCGAGAGTGCCGCAGACCGCAGCCCAGACGAGCAGCACGGCGACCCCGAAGAGGTCGAACGACGAGGCCACACCGCGGTTGAGCGCCTCGCCGAGTGCGCCGGACGGGACTATCCGTGCGACGTTCTGCAGGCCCTGCGGAATCTGGTCGTCGACGAACACCGCGCTGCCGATCCCGAGCATCACGAACCAGGCGACGTTGGCCAATGCCAACACGATCTCCGCCCGCAGGGTGCCGCCGAGCAGCAACCCCATCGAGGCGAACGTCACCGTTCCCAAAGCGATGACGACCGCCCCGAGCAGCAGGCCTGCCGCACTCGGTCGCCAGCCGAGGGCGACGCCGATCGAGCCCAGCAGAACCGACTGCATGATCACCACGATCACGACGGCTACCGACTTGCCGCCGATGATTCCCCACCGTGGGAGTGGCGTGGCACCAAGTCTCTTGAGGGCGCCGTAGCGACGATCGAACCCGACGGCAATCGCCTGTCCGGTGAATGCCGTCGACATGATGGCCACCATCATCACCGCCGGCACGACCCGCGCGACGCGGTCGTCGCCGAGCTCACCGAACGGCAGCAGGGTGAGTCCGATCAACAGCGTGATCGGAATGAACATCGTCAACAGCAGCTGCTCACCGTTGCGCAGCAACAACTTCAGCTCGAGACGCGACTGCGCGAACAGCATCCGAGCGGCCGACGCCGGCTGTGGGCGCGGCGCGAACAGTCCTGTCTCGAAACGGTTGTCGGCGAGCCGGGCTTCTCTGCGCACCGTCACATCCTCAATTCTCTGCCGGTCAGTTCGAGGAAGACGTCCTCGAGCCGCCGCTGATCGACCTGCAACTCCGTCGCCAACACGTTCTGCTGTGCGCACCAGGAGGTGACGACCACCAGGATCTGCGGTTCGATCACTCCGGTGACGACGTACGACCCCGGTGACGTCTCCGACGGTACGTAACCGGAGGGCAGGGCCGCGTCGAGCAGGGACAGATCGAGACCGGGGGGAGCGGAGAAGCGCAACTGTCCCTCGGCTCCCTGCTTGGTGAGCTCGGACGGGGATCCGGAGGCGACGACGCGACCGTTGTCGATGATCGTCAACCGATCCGCCAGCTGCTCGGCCTCGTCCATCAGATGTGTGGTCAGTAGAACGCCGACGCCGTCCCGTCGAAGTGCGTCGATCAATTCCCACACCAGCAGTCGGGCCTGGGCGTCGAGTCCGGCTGTCGGTTCGTCGAGAAACACCAACTCGGGGCGGCCGACGATGGCACAGGCCAACGCCAGTCGCTGCTGCTGGCCACCGGACAACCGTCGATAGGGTGTGCGGACCGCCGAGGTCAGGCCCAGACAGTCGAGCAGCCACGTCGTGTCGAGAGGGTCGGCCGAGTACGAGGCGACGAGCTCGAGCATTTCGCCCGCCTTGGACCCCGGGTAGGCACCGCCGCCCTGCAGCATGACGCCGATGCGGGGTCGGAGCTGGGCGGACTCGGCGATGGGGTCGAGGCCGAGGATTCTGACCGTGCCGCTGTCGGGTACGACGAAGCCTTCGCACATCTCGACGGTGGTGGTCTTTCCGGCACCGTTCGGGCCGAGCAGCGCGAGAACTTCACCCGCACCGATGCTCAGGCTCAGTCCGTCGACGGCGGTGGTGCCGTCGTAGGACTTGCGCACGTCGGTCAACTGCACGACAGGTTGCGCCGCATTCGAAGTCCCGGAGATCACGAGGACTCAGCGTATTCGTCGGTGTGCCGCTCGGGTGCCGGTGGTCCGCTGCGCGTGGGCCACGGCAGCCGGTTCCGTGTCAGCAGATACAACACGACGATGGTCAGGATGGTCATCACTGCGGCCTGCACGATCTGGAACGGCTGGTATTCGCTGCCGTTCGGCATGAGGATCACGCTGACCAAGGACGAGAAGGCAATGGCGGGACGCCGGAAGGACGGAGTGGTGGCCCATGCTGCCAGCGGGATCACCGCCCACAGCAGGTACCAGGGCTGGACTACCGGGAACAGCAGAACCACTGCTCCCAGCGCCACCCCCAGCGCTCCCACCGAGTGCAGTCGGCCCCTCAGGACAGCGACCAGCATGCGGATCACGATGACGCCGGCGACGACGGCTGCGATCGGCCGAGTGAGACTCAACACAGCGGTGGTGTGATCGCCGAGGCCGAGCAGCACGCCGACGAATCCGGTAGCCAGGCCGAGAATCGTGGGAATCGACATCCAGCTGCGCACCACCCCCGCGGTACCCAGAGTGTGGATCCAACCGAATCCGAGTCCGCTACCCAGGCTCACGGCGACTTGGACGGCAACGGCGATCGCGCCGAGCAGCAGCGCAGCGTAGACGACCGATCTCAGAGTGCCGCCCCACCGTCTCGACAGCGCCATGCCGACGAACCCCAGCGCTATCAGCGACGGGATCTTGATCGTCGACGAGAGTGCGATCACACCCGCTCCGCCGATGAGGAACGCGATATCGGTGCTGCGCAACGCACCCGGGCGCTCGATCGCACGCAGCGCCAGTTCGGTACCCGCGAGCATGAGCCCGATCATCAGGGCCTCGTTGTGAATTCCGGCGACCAGGTGGAACAGCAACAGCGGGTTCGCTGCACCGAGCCACAGTGCCGTGACCGACGCGACCCCGCAACGGCGTGCGAGACGCGGCAGCGCCCAGACGATCAGCGCGACTCCCGCCAAGGCGAGCAGTCGGTGCAGGAAGATGCCGGCGACGATGTTCTCGCCGGTCAAGTACGTGATCCCGCGCCCCATCCACAGGAACAGCGGACCGTAGGGTGCCGGAGTCTCTCGCCAGATGTTGGGCACCGTCCGGGTCAGGACGTTATCGGCCCCCAGTGCATCCACGGGGCCGATCTCGTAGGGGTCGAGACCGCGGGCCGTGATCTCGCTCTGGGCCAGGTAGGAGTAGACGTCGCGCGAGAACATAGGCGGTGCGACGCTCAGCGGCAGGATCCACAGCAGCAGAGTTCGGTCCATCTGCGATCGGGACAGGCGGCGGGGAGTCGCGCCCGATCGCGTCCGCCCCAGCGCGAACCTGCCGAGCAGTAGCCACGCGAGGACCACGACGACGGTTCCCGTCATGGTCACCGTCAGAGCCGACGTGGCCATGCGCGACGGCAGGCTCAGTAACCGGACGCCCGCGATCGGGTTCTGCAGTACCGGCTGCGCACCCGCGCCGAGCGCGCCGATCGCCATCAGCAGCGCGCCCGCGGCTCCGAAACGGCGAATGTTGCGTAGTTGAACGGTCTCGGCGGGATCGAGACCGGGTGCCTCCGGCTCGTCGCCGTGCAACGTGGCGACACCGGCACCCGGTGGGGTCGGTTCCAGGCCGAACACGCGCCGAGCAGGGGTGAGAATCATCCTGTGCAGCAGCGTGCCGCGCGCGGATTCGGGGTTCTCGGGATCGGGGGACGAGCTGGCACCGGTCGCGGAAGGCGAGTTCTCGGAACTCTGCTCACTCTCGGTCGATGGCACAGTGGGAGCGTAGCTGTGTGCAATAGCGCGATTCACCCGGTCCTCCGGACTCCGCGGCCTGCGTCGCTCGGCTCGGATTCACCTGAGGGATAGGGCACCCTTGCTGGACCAGGTGAAACAATTCCGTCACACTGGTGTTGTGAAAACAACCGAGAGCTCGCTCGTGCGTCCGGAAAGCGTCGATCCATCGACCGCCGGAGCAGGCGCGTCGTCGGTGCGACCGGCATCGGCCCCCGAGGGGCAGACGCGGGGCGCAGTGGTCACCCTACTGCTCGAAGAGGGCCCCATCACCGCGTCCGATATCGGCACTCGCCTTGGATTGAGCGCGGCCGGTGTCCGGCGCCACCTCGATGCGCTCATCGATGCAGGCGAGGCCAGGATCACCACCCCGGCCGGAGCACGTCAGCGTGGACGCGGGCGACCGGCCAAGCATTTCCAGCTCACCGCAGCCGGCCGCAATCGGCTGGGCCACACCTACGACGATCTGGCCGGAGCCGCCATGCGGCAGCTGCGCAAGATCGGTGGCAACGACGCCATCGAGACGTTCGCGCGGCAACGCGTCAACACCATCGTTGCCGACGTCGAACCCGCGACCGGTTCCGACGCACATGCCGTGGAAACGGCGGCGGGAAGAATTGCCGACGCGTTCAGTGCGGCGGGATTCTCGGCCACCACGCGGCAAGTCGGCAACGGAGTGCAGATCTGCCAACACCATTGCCCGGTGTCGCACGTCGCAGCAGAGTTTCCCGAGCTGTGCGAGGCCGAACAAGCAGCGTTCGCCGAGATCCTCGGCACGCATGTGCAGCGTCTTGCCACCATTGCGAACGGCAACTGCGCTTGCACCACACACGTACCGCTCACCTCGACGCGATCGAGGAGCGGTCGATCCGGTACCGACGTATCGACAGATAGTTCACACAAGATGACGTCCGACACGCAGCCCCGTGTCGGAGAACGCACACGCCTCCGGAAGGAGCCCGCATGACCGTCACACCAGACCAGGTGACACCCGCCGCGCCGCTGACTCAGGACGAGACCATCGCATCGCTCGGCACCTACGGATACGGCTGGGCCGATTCCGACGTGGCTGGCGCGAGCGCCAAGCGCGGCTTGTCCGAGGCTGTCGTCCGTGACATCTCGGCCAAGAAGAGCGAGCCCGAGTGGATGCTCGAAGCCCGTCTGAAGGCTCTCAAGACCTTCGACCGTAAGCCCATGCCCAACTGGGGTTCCGACCTGGACGGCATCGACTTCGACAACATCAAGTACTTCGTGCGGTCCAGCGAGAAGCAGGCCGCCACGTGGGACGACCTGCCCGAGGACATCAAGAACACGTACGACAAGCTCGGCATCCCCGAGGCCGAGAAGCAGCGCCTCGTCTCCGGTGTCGCCGCTCAGTACGAGTCCGAGGTCGTCTACCACTCGATCCGTGAGGACCTCGAGGCGCAGGGTGTGTTGTTCCTCGACACCGACACCGCGCTCAAGGAGCAGCCGGAGCTGTTCCGCGAGTACTTCGGCACCGTCATCCCCGCGGGCGACAACAAGTTCTCCGCCCTGAACACCGCAGTATGGTCCGGTGGATCTTTCATCTACATCCCGCCGGGCGTGCACGTCGACATCCCGCTGCAGGCCTACTTCCGGATCAACACCGAGAACATGGGCCAGTTCGAGCGCACGCTGATCATCGTCGACGAGGGTGCCTACGTGCACTACGTCGAGGGCTGCACCGCGCCGATCTACAAGTCCGATTCGCTGCACTCCGCCGTGGTCGAGATCATCGTCAAGAAGGGTGGTCGTTGCCGGTACACGACCATTCAGAACTGGTCGAACAACGTCTACAACCTGGTCACCAAGCGCGCCAAGGCAGAAGCAGGCGCAACGATGGAGTGGGTCGACGGCAACATCGGCTCCAAGGTCACCATGAAGTACCCGGCTGTGTGGATGACCGGCGAATACGCCAAGGGCGAGGTTCTCTCGGTCGCGTTCGCAGGGCCCGATCAGCACCAGGACACCGGTTCCAAGATGCTGCACCTGGCACCGCACACGTCGTCGAACATCGTCAGCAAGTCCGTCGCCCGTGGCGGTGGACGGACGTCCTACCGCGGTCTGATCCAGATCAACAAGGGCGCGCACGGCTCGCGTTCGACGGTCAAGTGCGACGCCCTGCTGGTCGACACGATCAGTCGGTCCGACACCTACCCGTACGTCGACATCCGTGAGGACGACGTGTCGATGGGTCACGAGGCCACTGTCTCGAAGGTCAGCGACGATCAGTTGTTCTACCTGATGAGCCGTGGCATGACCGAGGACGAAGCGATGGCCATGGTCGTCCGCGGATTCGTCGAGCCCATTGCTCGCGAACTGCCGATGGAGTACGCGCTCGAGCTCAACCGGCTCATCGAGTTGCAGATGGAAGGGTCGGTCGGATAAGTGAACAACCCCCTCACCGGAGTCATGGGTGCCGTGGCATCCGAGAACCCCGATTCCGCCAAGGAAGACAAGTCGAAGCTCGTCGCCAACAAGGGCGCTCAATTCACGTCGTACGACGTGAACGCGTTCGAGGTGCCGTCGGGCCGCGACGAACTGTGGCGCTTCACGCCGCTGCGTCGCCTTC
Source organism: Rhodococcus sp. 05-2254-5 (assembly GCF_002258575.1). Taxonomy (NCBI): domain Bacteria; kingdom Bacillati; phylum Actinomycetota; class Actinomycetes; order Mycobacteriales; family Nocardiaceae; genus Rhodococcus; species Rhodococcus sp. 05-2254-5. Next base: position 74,760 of record NZ_NOZG01000022.1, read on the forward strand.
GCGGCCTGCACGACGGTTCGGCAGTCGCCGACGGGACCGCTCAGGTCACCGTCGGGGCTGCGGACCAGGTGGTCGTGGAGACCGTGGGACGCGACGACGATCGACTCGGGAAGGCCGGCGTGCCTGCCGATCGGATTGCTGCACAGGCATATTCGGCCTTCACCGAGGCCACGATCGTCAGCATTCCCAACGAGGTCGAGGTAACGGAGCCGATCGAGATCACGATCGACGGTCCGGGCGTCGACCACGTCGCCTACGGACACGTGCAGATTCGCCTCGGCACGTTTGCTCGCGCCACCGTGGTGATCGATCAGCGCGGCAGCGGCACGTACGCCGAGAACGTCGAGTTCGTGCTGGGTGACAGCTCGCAGTTGCATGTCGTGCTGATCCAGGACTGGCAGTCGGACGCGGTGCACGTGGCCGCCCACCACGCCCTGCTCGGACGTGACTCGGTGTTGCGCCACTACAACGTCAGCCTCGGCGGCGACTTGGTGCGCATCAGCCCGACCGTGCGCTACAGCGCGCCCGGCGGTGACGCGAACATGCTCGGTGTGTACTTCGCCGACGCCGGTCAGCACCTCGAGCAGCGACTGCTCGTCGACCATTCGGCTCCGCATTGCAAGTCGAACGTGATGTACAAGGGCGCGCTCCAGGGCGAGACCGGACCCGGCACCGTCGACGCACACACCGTATGGATCGGCGACGTTCTCATTCGCGCCGAGGCCGAGGGCACCGAGACGTACGAACTGAACCGAAATCTCGTGCTCACCGACGGCGCTCGCGCCGATTCGGTACCGAACCTGGAAATCGAAACCGGCGAGATCGTCGGAGCAGGGCACGCCAGTGCTACCGGCCGATTCGACGACGAGCAGCTGTTCTACCTACGTGCTCGCGGCATCTCGGAGGAGGTGGCCCGCCGACTGGTCGTCCGCGGCTTCTTCCACGAAATCATCGACAAGATTCCGGTCCCCGCCGTACGCGAGCGTCTCGATGCTGCCATCGAGACCGAGCTCGCCGTCGTCGGCGCGTAGGCCCAACCGAACCTTTCTCGACTGCACAAAGGAACTTTGATGTCCACACTCGAAATCCGCGATCTGCACGTCAGCGTCGCCAACACCGACTCGTCCGCCGAGCCGATCGACATCCTCAAAGGTGTCGATCTGACCGTGAAGTCCGGCGAGACGCACGCGATCATGGGACCCAACGGCTCCGGCAAGTCCACCTTGTCGTACGCCATTGCCGGCCACCCGAAGTACACCGTCACCTCCGGCACCATCACCCTCGACGGTGAAGACGTTCTCGAGATGAGCGTCGACGAGCGCGCCCGCGCAGGTCTGTTCCTGGCGATGCAGTACCCGGTGGAGGTGCCCGGAGTGTCGATGTCGAACTTCCTGCGCACCGCCGCCACCGCCGTGCGCGGCGAAGCCCCCAAGCTGCGGCACTGGGTCAAGGAAGCCAAGACCGCCATGAGCGAGCTCGAAATCGAGGCGAACTTCCTCGAGCGCAACGTCAACGAGGGTTTCTCCGGCGGCGAGAAGAAGCGTCACGAGATCCTGCAGCTGGGACTGCTCAAGCCGAAGATCGCCATTCTCGACGAGACCGATTCCGGCCTCGACGTCGACGCTTTGCGCGTGGTGTCCGAGGGCGTGAACAAGTACAAGGAGCGTGAAGACGGGGGAGTGCTGCTGATCACGCACTACACCCGCATTCTTCGCTACATCAAGCCCGACTTCGTGCACGTCTTCGTCAACGGTGAGATCGTCAAGTCCGGCGGCGCCGAGCTGGCCGACGAGCTCGAGGCCAACGGCTACGCCGGCTACACGCAGGCCGCGACCACCGGAGCATGAGTATGGCTGCACCGGCAGCTGTGACGGTAGCGACATCGTTCGATGTCGCTACCGTTCGCCGCGATTTTCCTATCCTCTCGCGCACCGTCCGCGACGGAAAGCCGTTGGTGTATCTGGATTCCGGCGCAACCTCGCAGCGGCCGGTGCAGGTACTCGACGCCGAACGCGAGTTCCTCACCACCTGTAACGCGGCGGTGCACCGCGGGGCGCATCAGCTGGCCGAGGAGGCCACCGACGCGTACGAGGGAGCCAGGGCGGATATCGCCGCGTTCGTCGGTGCAGACGTCGACGAGATCGTCTTCACCAAGAACGCAACCGAGTCGCTCAACCTCGTGACGTACGTGTTGGCCGATCAGCGCTTCGATCGTCATCTCGGACCCGGTGACGAGATCGTCGTCACCGAACTCGAACACCACGCCAATCTCGTTCCGTGGCAAGAGCTTGCGGCCCGTACCGGCGCAACTCTGCGGTGGCACGGGGTGACCGACGACGGTCGAATCGACCTCGACTCGCTGGAATTGTCGTCCGCGGTGAAGGTCGTCGCGTTCACCCACCAGTCGAACGTGACCGGTGCCGTCGCTCCCGTCGAGGAGTTGGTGCGTCGCGCCCGAGCTGTCGGAGCGCTCGTCGTTCTCGACGCGTGCCAATCCGTGCCCCATATGAAGGTCGATTTCCACGACCTCGATGTCGACTACGCAGCGTTCTCCGGCCACAAGATGCTGGGACCCTCAGGTGTCGGAGTGTTGTACGGAAAGGCCGCGCTGCTCGATGCGATGCCGCCGTTCATCACCGGCGGATCGATGATCGAGACGGTCACGATGGAGAAGACGACGTTCGCGCCTCCGCCGCAACGCTTCGAGGCCGGTGTGCCCATGACGTCGCAGGTCATCGGGCTCGGTGCCGCCGTTAGGTACCTCGACAACATCGGTATCGACGCCGTGGCAGCTCACGAAAAGACCTTGGTCGCAGCGACTCTCGCCGAGTTCGCAAAGATCGACGGCGTTCGAGTCATCGGCCCGACGGAGAACGTCGATCGAGGTTCGGCAGTGTCGTTCGTCGTCGACGGTATCCACGCACACGACCTTGGGCAGATTCTCGACGACGAAGGCGTCGCCATTCGCGTCGGTCATCATTGCGCGTGGCCACTGCATCGGCGCTTCGGAGTGGCAGCGACCGCGCGGGCGTCTTTCGCGTTGTACAACACGGTCGAGGAAGTGCAGGTGCTCGCGAACGCGATTCGTCGCGCGCAATCGTTCTTCGGCACCGACCGCAATGGTGAGGAGGGACACGCCTGATGCGAATGGAACAGATGTACCAGGAAGTGATCCTCGATCACTACAAGCATCCGCACGGTCGTGGACTGCGCGAGCCGTTCGGTGCGGAGGTGCACCACGTCAATCCCACCTGCGGCGACGAGGTGACTCTGCGGGTTCACGTCGACAACGGCACCGTTGCGGACGTCTCGTACGACGGCCAGGGTTGCTCGATCAGCCAAGCCGCCACGTCGGTGCTGACCGATCAGGTGGTCGGATTGTCAGTCGAGGACGCCTTGAAGACCGTGGATTCGTTCAGCGAGATGGTCGGCAGCAGAGGTACCGTCGAGGGAGACGAAGACGTCATCGGCGACGGCATTGCGTTCGCCGGTGTGGCCAAGTACCCGGCTCGCGTGAAATGCGCCTTGCTGGGTTGGATGGCTTTCAAGGATGCGGTTGTTCAAGTAGTGGACGCAGAAACGACAGCTACGACGGGCGAGACCGCCCAGTCGGCACTTTCCGGAGGACAGCAATCATGACCGACGCAACAGAGACCACACCGGCTGTGACGACGACGCCGGTGGAACTCACCGCCGACGAGATCAAGGTGCTCGAGGACCTCGAAGAAGCGATGCGCGACGTCGTCGACCCCGAGCTGGGAATCAACGTCGTCGATCTCGGTTTGGTCTACGACATCAAGATCGACGCCGAGGACATCGTCACCGTCGACATGACACTGACATCGGCGGCCTGCCCGTTGACGGACGTCATCGAGGATCAGGCCCGTGGTGCGCTCGTGCGCAGTGGGCTCGCCGCCGACCTCAAGATCAACTGGGTCTGGATGCCGCCGTGGGGACCGGACAAGATCACCGACGACGGACGCGAGCAGCTTCGGGCCCTCGGCTTCACCGTCTGACGGTCTGGTCCGGCTGCCCCGTCACGCACCCTTCGCTTCGTCGGTCGACGGGGCAGCCTTCTTTGCTGCGGCCTTCTTGGCCGGAGCCTTCTTTGCCGGGGTCTTCCGCGCGGTGGTCTTCTTGGCAGCGGTCTTCTTGGCCGGTGTCTTCGACGACGAAGATTTCGAAGATGATGATGTCGACGAATCGGACCCCGACTTCGCGTTCTTTCCCGCGGCCTCGACGCTGCGCTGGAGGGCGGCGACCAGATCCACGACCTCTGCGTCCTCGCCGTCGTCCTGTGACTCGGCCTCGGTGTGGATGACCTTCTCGCCACCGTTCGCCAGTGTCTCGTCGATCAGTTTGCGCAGTTCGATCTGGTAATCGTCGGTGTACTCCGTCGGATCGAATTCCGAGGACATGCTCTCGACGAGCGACGTCGCCATCTTCACTTCTTGCGGGCGCGCCGACGGGGCGTCGTCGAGTGACGGGAATTCTGCTGCTCGTACCTCGTCCGGCCACAGCAGAGTCTGGATGACCAGCACGTTGTCGCGGACCCTCAAGGCGGCCAGCCGCGTCTTCTGTCGCAGCGTGAAATGGACGAGCGCGGTGCGTTCGGTTTCTTCCAGCGTCTCTCGCAGCAGTACGTACGCCTTGGGCGACGACGAGTCGGGCTCCAGGAAGTAACTCTTGTCGTAGAGGATCGGATCGATCTGCTCGGTCGGAACGAATTCGAGAACGGGGATCTCGTGCTTCTCGGCAGCGGGGAGTTTGTCGAAGTCGTCGTCGGTGAGGATCACGCGCTCGCCGTCGGGCGAGTCGTACGCCTTGTCGATGTCGGCGAACTGGACCGATTTTCCGCATTCCTGGCAGATGCGGTCGTACTTGATTCGTCCGCCGTCCTTTGCGTGCACTTGATGAAACCGGATGTCGTGTTGCTCGGTGGCCGAGTAGACCTTCACCGGAACGTTGACGAGTCCGAAGGCGATCGAGCCTTTCCAAATGCTGCGCATGTGTTCATAATCGCCGACCGGGCGCCTGTGTGTCGACCGTTGCCGAGAAACTCAGCCGCGTCTCGGAGCGTGGACGACGGTGCGCGCGATGGCGAGCCTGGCCGAGACCGGAAGCGTAGGGAACATTCTCAGCATTGCGGTCATGGTCCCCATGGCGTCGTCGTGACCGGACAGGTACGAGCGTTGGAGTTCGACCGGCAGCGAGAAGAAGCTGGCGAAGAACTGCGGAACCATCTCCGGCTCGAGGCTCAACGCAGTGCGCAGCCCCAGATTGCGTAGCTTCTGCACCGTCCAGGTGTGGAGTGCACGTCGGCTCCCCGGCTTGCCGGTGCGAAGTCCGTCGACCAGGTGATCGGCAGACGCCAACGACGCGGCGACGCTGTATCCCGTCGCCGGATGCATCAGATTCGACCGCGACCCGAACAGGACGGGCCCGCTTCGTGGGGTGTGCAGCCGCGAGCGCGGCGGAGGTTCGACCGAAAAGCGCACCCGCTCGACGTCCTCGGTCCCGGTCGGCACGAGATCGCGTCGGGCGAGACGATGATGCAGACGAGTCCGGAGTACATCGAGGTGGAGGGCAGGCCTGCCGACCAGGCACGTTTCTTCGAGCAGAACGCGGTGGTCGTCGAGTGCGACGGCATAGAGAAAACTAGGAACTTCACCGGGTCGTACGCCGTTGTCGGTACGCCAATCCATGAACCAGGCGTCGGAGCCTTCCAGAATGGGCTCGGCGCGTTCCCGCTCGACGACGATTCCGTATGCGGTCTGTTGCGCCAGATCACGCGAGTCGAGCGTTCCTCGCGCATCGACGACGTGGCGAGCCGTGACAACCGTCCCGTCGACGGTGGTGACGCGGGTGCCGGTGACGTCGACTGCGGTGCCCGCGTGCACTCGTACGAGGTCGAGGGACAGCGAGGCTTGCAGGGCATGGGTGTCGAGCACGCAGTACGTCCGGTCGATGACGCGATGCCGATCGGTCCACACTGCGGGCCTGCGTGCAGTCGAGGCGATTGCGGACTCCGAGAGCCATGACGGCAATTCGTCCGCCCATGCCGAGTAGGTCGGCGTCCAGGTTCGGGACGGGTGCGGATCGAGCGCGAGAACGTCCATACCCGCGGCCGCGCAGCGGTGGGCGATCGCGCGACCTGCCGGTCCCAGCCCGACCACGGCGACGTCGGCCGACAGGTCGCTCACATTCCGCCGGTGGCGAGCAGGCCACCGTCGACGCGCACCGTCTCGCCGGTGATCCACGAGGACGCGTCCGAGACCAGGAACGCGACGAGCGATGCCACGTCCTCGGGGGTACCGAGTCGCTTCATCGGGTAGCCGGCCGCTGCTGCTTCTTCACCGCCGGCGAACAACGCCTCGGCGAACTTGGTCTTCACCACGCCCGGCGCTACCGCGTTGACGCGGATCTTCGGACCGAGCTGCCATGCCAGCTCCTCGGTGAGCCGAATCAACGCAGCTTTGGATGCGCCGTACGCGGCAATGACTCCGGTGGAGCGGATGCCTGCGACGCTGGCGATGTTGACGACCGCACCGCCGTGTTCTCCCATCCACGCATGGAATGCGTTCTGCACGAAACCGAGTGTGCCGACGACGTTGGTGTCGAAGATCTTGCTGACACCGACGAGGTCGGCATCCATCAGCGAGCCGTAGACGGGGTTGATACCGGTGTTGTTGACCAGGATGTCCAGCGAACCGAAGGTCTCGACGGTGCGGTCCACTGCGGTGCGCCGGTGTTCCGGGTCGCCCGCGTTACCGTCCAGCGCGAGTACGGAGTCGCCGAGTTCCGCCGCGACGGCCAGCAACGGTTCCCGCTTACGCGCAGTGATGGCCACGTTGGCACCGCGCGCGAGCAGTTCTGCGGCGATCGCGCGGCCGATGCCTCGACTACCCCCGGTGACCAGTGCGGTCCGTCCGGTGAGGTCGAGGGGCAGGGCTGGGCGGGCAGTGGCCGTTTCGGTGACGTCGGTCATCGCTCAGACGTTACCGGGGTCACCTGCGTTCCTGGGTGGAGGCACGTGAATGCTGAGCTAAAATGGGGGTTTGCTGTGCCGACCTACGGCGCTTTCATTGCTCGCTCGTCGGTCGACGAGCACTCATCTTGTTCGGCAATCGCTAGGAGCTCACGCGTGATCACCGCCACCGACCTCGAAGTTCGTGCCGGTGTGCGGACCCTTCTGTCCACCGAGGGGCCCGCGCTCCGCGTGCAGGCAGGTGACCGCATCGGGCTGGTCGGCCGCAACGGTGCCGGAAAAACCACCACGCTGCGCATCCTGGCGGGCGAGGGCGAACCGTATGCCGGCGAGGTCGTACGCACCGGAGATCTCGGCTACCTACCGCAGGATCCCAAAGAGGGCGACCTGGACGTGCTGGCCAAGGACCGGGTGCTGTCGGCCCGCGGGCTGGACACCCTCCTGCACAGTATGGAGAAGCAGCAGGCTCTGATGGCCGAGGTTGCCGACGAGACATTGCTCGACAAAGCCGTCCGTAAGTACGGCGAGCTGGAAGAGCGGTTCGCGTCCCTCGGCGGCTACGAAGCCGAAAGCGAAGCGGCTCGCATCTGCAACAGCCTCGGCTTGGCCGACCGCATTCTCGGTCAACCGCTGCGAACCCTGTCCGGTGGTCAACGTCGACGCGTCGAACTCGCTCGCATTCTGTTCGCCGCGTCCGACGGCAGTGGCGGACGCTCGAACACCACATTGCTGCTCGACGAGCCCACCAACCACCTCGACGCCGATTCCATCACCTGGTTACGCAGTTTCCTGCAGAACCACGAGGGCGGACTCATCGTGATCAGTCACGATGTCGAACTGCTCGGTGATGTCGTGAACAGGGTGTGGTTCCTCGATGCAGTGCGCGGTGAGGCCGACATCTACAACATGAACTGGAAGAAGTACCTCGACGCACGCGCCACGGACGAGCAACGGCGCCGTCGCGAACGCGCGAACGCGGAGAAGAAGGCGGGTGCGCTGCGCGTCCAGGCCGCCAAGATGGGTGCCAAGGCAACCAAAGCCGTTGCGGCACAGAACATGGCGAAGCGCGCAGACAAGCTGATGGCCAACCTCGATGCGGAGCGCGTATCCGACAAGGTTGCGCACATTCGCTTCCCTGAGCCTGCTCCCTGCGGCAAGACTCCGTTGATGGCCAAGAACCTGACCAAGATGTACGGGTCGCTGGAGATCTTCGCCGGCGTCGATCTGGCGATCGACAGAGGAAGTCGAGTGGTGGTGCTCGGGCTCAACGGTGCGGGCAAGACGACGCTGCTTCGGATCCTCGCGGGAACCGAGAAGGCCGACACCGGCGAGATCGAACCCGGCCACGGCATGCGCGTGGGTTACTTCGCCCAGGAGCACGACACCCTCGACGACATGGCGTCGGTGTGGGAGAACATCCGGCATGCGGCACCCGACACCGGCGAGCAGGAGCTCAGATCGCTACTCGGCGCCTTCATGTTCACCGGACCCCAGCTCGAACAGCCCGCAGGAACGCTGTCCGGCGGCGAGAAGACGCGTCTGGCGTTGGCCGGACTGGTGTCTTCGGCTGCGAACGTGCTGCTGCTCGACGAACCGACCAACAACCTCGATCCGATCTCACGCGAGCAGGTTCTCGACGCACTGCGCAGTTACAAGGGTGCTGTCGTTCTGGTGACTCACGATCCGGGTGCCGCCGAGGCGCTCTCACCAGAACGTGTCATCCTCCTTCCCGACGGCACCGAGGACCACTGGTCGCAGGACTACCTGGAACTGATTCAGCTGGCCTGACCCGGGTCGCGCCTGCGCACCGATTCTTCGACCAGATCCAGAATGGCCGACAGGTTCGACCCGCCGTTGCCCGACGCGATTCTGGCGACCAGACCGTCGAGAACGAGGTCCAGGTAGTCGGCCAGAACGTCGTTGGGAACGTCGTCCCGTAGTTTCCCTGCCGTCTTCTGGCGCTCGAGTCGGCCGAGCGTCGCATCGGTCAGTTCGGCCGAACGCTCCGCCCAGCTGGTTCGGAAGTCGGCGTCGGTTCGTAGTCGTCGGGTGATCTCGAGCCGCGTTCCGAGCCACTCGAACTGCTCCGGCTGAGCCAGCATGTCTCGCATCACCTGAACCAGACCCTGCGTCGCAGCGACTTCTGCCATGCGCCGGGCGTCCTCCTGCGCCAATGCGAGGAAGAGACCGTCCTTGTCCTTGAAGTGGTGAAAGATGGCTCCGCGGGAGAGGCCCGTCGCCTCCTCGAGGCGTCGCACGGTCGCGCCCTCGTAGCCGAACTCTCCGAAGCATTTACGCGCGCCGTCGAGAATTTCGCTGCGGCGGGCCGCCAGGTGGTCTTCACTGACCTTGGGCACGTGTGAAACTCCTACTTTCCGATGAAGGGGCCCGTACCGATACGGCGATGGGCCCGAAACACGTATCGAGTTCCGGGCCCATCGCTGTGCGTGGCGTTTGTCTACAGTGCCGTGTGACTAGCCTCTGATCATGTTGCGCAGGACGTACTGCAGAATTCCGCCGTTGCGGTAGTAGTCCGCTTCACCGGGGGTATCGATACGGACCACGGCGTCGAACTCGACCTTGGTTCCGTCTTCCTTGGTCGCGGTCACCGCCATCGTCTTCGGGGTGGTGCCCTCGTTCAGCTTCTCGACGCCGATGATGTCGAACGTCTCGGTGCCGTCGAGCTTGAGCGACGCAGCGCTCTCGCCTGCCGGGAACTGCAGCGGAACGACGCCCATGCCGATGAGGTTGGAGCGGTGGATGCGCTCGAACGACTCGGTGATGACCGCCTTGACGCCCAGGAGCGAGGTGCCCTTGGCCGCCCAGTCACGGGAGCTTCCGGAGCCGTACTCCTTGCCGCCCAGCACGACCAGCGGGATGCCGGCCTTCTGGTAGTTCTGCGACGCATCGTAGATGAACGACTGCGGGCCACCGTCCTGGGTGAAGTCGCGGGTGTAGCCACCCGAGACGTCGTCGAGCAGCTGGTTCTTCAGACGGATGTTCGCGAACGTTCCACGAATCATGACCTCGTGGTTGCCACGACGCGATCCGAGCGAGTTGTAATCCTTGCGCTCCACGCCGTGCGAATCGAGGTACTGAGCGGCAGGCGTACCGGCCTTGATGGGTCCTGCCGGGCTGATGTGGTCGGTGGTGACCGAATCGCCGAGCAGGGCCAGCACGCGGGCACCCTTGATGTCCTCGACCGGAGCCGGGTCCATCGTCATGCCGTCGAAGTACGGAGGCTTCCGCACATACGTCGAGTTGGGATCCCACTCGAACGTGTCGCCCTCGGGGGTCGACAGGTTCTGCCAGCGGCTGTCACCGGCGAAGATCGTCTCGTAGGACTTGCTGAACATGTCCCGGCTGATCGAGGACTTGATCGTGTCCTCGATCTCCTGCGACGACGGCCAGATGTCCTTGAGGTACACGGGGTTGCCCTCGTGGTCGTTACCGAGCGCGTCGGTCTCGAAGTCGAAGTCCATCGTGCCCGCGAGGCCGTAAGCGATGACCAGCGGCGGAGAGGCCAGGTAGTTCATCTTGACGTCGGGGGAGATGCGACCCTCGAAGTTGCGGTTGCCCGACAACACGGCGGTCACCGAAAGATCGTTGTCGTTGATCGCCTTCGAGATCGGCTCGAGCAACGGGCCCGTGTTACCGATGCACGTGGTGCAGCCGTAGCCGCCCAGGAAGTAGCCGAGCTTCTCGAGGTACGGCCACAGGCCGGCCTTCTCGTAGTAGTCGGTCACGACCTGCGAACCGGGCGCCATGTTGGTCTTGACCCACGGCTTGGTGGACAGGCCCTTTTCGACGGCGTTGCGAGCGAGCAGTGCTGCGCCCAGCATGACCGACGGGTTGGAGGTGTTGGTGCAGGAGGTGATACCTGCCACCACGACGGCGCCATGGTCGAGAACGAATTCGCCTGCTTCGTCGGTGATGACACGAACCGGCTTGCTCGGGCGACCTTCGGAGCCGTATGCGGCGGACCGCACGTCGACTGCATCGTCTTCTGCGAAGCTCAGCGACGCGGGATCGCTGGCCGGGAACGACTCGTTGAGGGCCTCGTCCAGCTTGCTGTCACCCTCGTGCGCCGGGTGGTTCTCCTCCACGTAGTTGTGGATGTCCTTGCGGAACGCAACCTTGGACTCCGACAACAGGATTCGGTCCTGCGGGCGCTTCGGGCCTGCGATGGACGGGACGACCGTGTTGAGGTCGAGCTCGATGTACTCGGAGTACACGGCTTCGTTCTTCGGGTCGTGCCACATGCCCTGTTCCTTGGCGTACGCCTCGACGAGAGCGAGCTGCTCGTCGCTGCGGCCGGTGAGGCGCAGGTAGTTGATCGTCTCTTCGTCGATCGGGAAAATGGCTGCGGTGGAGCCGAATTCGGGGCTCATGTTGCCGAGGGTGGCGCGGTTGGCGAGGGGAACCTCGGCCACACCTTCGCCGTAGAACTCGACGAACTTTCCGACGACGCCGTGCTTACGCAGCATCTCGGTGGCGGTCAGAACGACGTCGGTGGCCGTGACGCCCGGCTGAATCTCGCCCGAGAGCTTGAAGCCGACTACACGCGGGATCAGCATCGACACGGGCTGGCCGAGCATGGCAGCTTCGGCTTCGATTCCGCCGACGCCCCAGCCGAGCACGCCGAGGCCGTTGACCATCGTCGTGTGCGAGTCGGTTCCGACGCAGGTGTCGGGGTACGCCTGGCCCTTGCGGGTCATGACGGTCGGTGCGAGGTACTCGATGTTGACCTGGTGCACGATGCCCATGCCGGGCGGGACGACCTTGAAGTCGTCGAAGGCTCCCTGGCCCCATCGCAGGAACTGGTAACGCTCGCCGTTGCGCTCGTATTCGAGGTCGACGTTGCGCTCGAGTGCATCGGCGCGGCCGAACACGTCGAGGATGACCGAGTGGTCGATGACCATGTCGGCGGGGGAGAGGGGGTTGACCTTGTTGGGGTCGCCACCGAGGGTGGTCACGGCCTCACGCATGGTGGCAAGGTCCACGACACACGGAACGCCGGTGAAGTCCTGCATGATGACTCGCGCAGGGGTGAACTGGATTTCGATACTCGGGTCGGCCGAGGGATCCCACGACGCGATCGAGCGAATATGGTCGGCGGTGATGTTTGCACCGTCCTCGGTGCGAAGGAGGTTCTCCGCGAGGACCTTCAGTGCATAGGGCAGTTTCTCGGCACCGGGCAAGGCCGACAGCCGAAAGATCTCGTACGAGTTCTCTCCGACTTCGAGGGTGCCCTTTGCACCGAATGAATTGTTACTTGCGGTCACTTCAGCTCCACTCGTCTATGAGGCACACCGCCGACGGGGCTGTGTCGACGGTTGAAGCGAGGCGCTGACCGTGTGTCTCGGCAGGGTATCCGGCGTGCGGACTGCTTGCGGACCCTCGGGCAGTGTCTCGATGAAAGTCTAACAGTACGCTTGTCCTGTGAAAACGTGCGGGTCCGTATCGCGGCGGACACCGAGAGAACGACCCACGTCACAATCCTCACGTAGTGCATCGTGCGACGCAATGAAGGGCGGCCTCAGTTGCCGCGTCGGGCCTGCCTGCCTCCCGAGAATCGACGGCACCGTGACGTAGGGTTCCACGCGACTGGTTCCTACCGACTGGACGAGAGATGACTGAGCCGATCCACGCTGTTTCCCCACTTGCCACCGATATCCCGGCAGGTCTGGACGTCGACAGCATCGTCGCCACGGTCCGCGAGTCAGGAGTCAGCGCTCCTGCGGCAGAGCAGGACGGACTGACTGCCGCCGTGAACCGAGCCGAAGACCACGGAATCGATCTGAGCATCGTGATCGTCCCCGACGAACCGCGCCACGATTCGCAGCTACGCGACCTCGCCACTGCGGTCGGTGCCCGCGAGGGCGGAACTGTATTGGTGCTGAGCCCGGGGCAGGTCGGAACGTTCAGCGACTCGATCAGCCGAGTGACACTCGAAGCCGGGCAGGATCGCACGTACACCGGAAATCACGTCGTCGCCGCCGACAACTTCGTCGACACCCTCGTCGAGGACCAGACTCCGTGGGGCTTGCTGACGGGTGGACTCGTGGTGATCGTCGCCGCGGTGGCCGCGCTGACAGCCGCCGTGAAGGTGCGTCGATATCGCGCACGATCGGCCACTGCCGATGCGCACGAAGCGCAGCCCGTCGAGCGCTGACGTAGCGCGCACATTCGTCATTCGACCGACCGACACCGACGCGCGATCGCGCCACCGGACGGCGGTCCGGAAAAAGTCCGAAAAATTGTTTCGGGCAAACACCGAGTTCAGGGCATTGTGCCTGGTGGAATTACAAATGTGTCATTTGTGACTGGAGTTTCTTTAGTGTGCGAAGTGTCGTACGGTGCCATTGGCACTGCTGGGGAAGGAGTGTCGCAGAAGGCAGGTGTCATCCGTGGGGAACTCGGGAGGCCACTGCTTCGGGTGTGACTGACGTGGTTCGCACCTGTCGTGTCGCTGCGCGCCACTTTCCCGCCCGGCGAACATGTTCACCGTCACCTGCGATCGGGGTGGGAACGGGGAACGCCTCGACGGCACGACGGTCCTCTCGGGACCCGAGTGAATGCCGGACCCGAGGGAGACATTTGTGAGCCGACGTCCAGTTCGCGGCACGCGCCGCAGAGCGCTCGTCCGTACCCGATTCGTACTGGCAGGTGCCGGTCTGGTTCTCGCGCTGACCGCGACCATGCCCGGAGTCGCCGCCGCGGTACCGCCGCCCCCGCCCAACCCGTCCGATACCGACATCGCCGCGGCCGGCAGCGCCGTCGACTCGCGCCTGGGGCAGGTCGGACAGCTGATCGACGCGATCGCATCCGCCAACCAACAACTCGCACAGCTCGACGACGAGGTCGCCGTGAAGCGAGAAGGCGTCAACAAAGCCCTGGTCGACCTGCAGAACGCACGGGACGCCGCCGACGTGGCCGCAGCAGTCGTAGGAGCAGCGCAGCAGGCGCTCGCCGATGCAGGCACACAGATTCAGGCAGCCCAGCGCAAGTTCGACGAGTTCGCCAAATCGAGCTACACCCAGGGCTCGGGCGTCGCCTCGATGGCGTCGTTCCTCGGTTCGAGCGGACCGGACGACGTTCTCGACCGCGCCCAGGTTCTGAAGGTGCTGTCCAACAGTCAGAATGCCGTGCTCGACGGCCTCCAGCGGGCCCGAACCGAGCAGGCGAACCGGGACTCGGCCGCCCGTGAATCCAAGCAGCAGGCGGATGCGGCAGCGTCCGAAGCCGAATCGAAGAAAGCCGAGGCCGAGCAGGCCATCGCTGCAGCGCAGGCAGCGTTGCAAGCCGAGGCCGATCAGAAAGCCGCTATCGAGTCCCAGCGAGACGCCGCTCAGACCGAGCTCGACGCAGCCCGGAGCAACGTGGCCGGCCTCCAGGGTCAACGAGCCGCGTACAGCGACTGGGAAGCGCAGAAGGCGGCCGAGGATGCAACAATAGCCGCGGCTGCGGCTGCCGCTCGTGAGGCCGCGGTTCAGGCGGCGGCCCGGGTGTCGGCCAACCTGGCTGCGCAGCAACGAGCCGCTGCGATCGCGGAGGGCCAGCGCTCGCACGTGGACGTCGACGACGACTCGAGTTCGTCCACCGACTCTGACAGTTCGAGCGGAACCACGACGACTCCGACCCAGCCCACACCCAGCAAGCCCACTCCCAGCAAGCCCAAGCCCTCGACCACACCGTCGGTGACGGGCAGTGCTGCCGTGGAATTGGCGATCGACCGCGGGATGAGCCAGCTCGGTGTTCCGTATTCCTGGGGCGGCGGCGACGAGAACGGGCCGACCAAGGGAATCCGAGACGGCGGAGTCGCAGACAGTTACGGCGACTACAACAAGGTGGGCTTCGACTGCTCCGGCCTCATGATCTACGCATTCGCAGGTCTGGGTATCTCTCTGCCCCACTACACCGGCTACCAGTACACGGCAGGCAAGCAGGTTCCGTCGTCGCAGATGAAGCGTGGCGACATGATCTTCTACGGACCGAACGCCAGTCAGCACGTCGCGCTCTACCTCGGCGACGGGAAGATGCTCGAGGCTCCGCAATCCGGATCGGTGGTCAAGGTCTCCGACGTCAGGTACAGCGGTATGACGCCGTACGCCGTGCGCATGGTGTCCTGAGCTCGCTGTCGCTCCCGATGTCGCTGTTCGGTACTTCTGCGTCGTTCCGCAGGCTCCACTCCGGCGCGCGGGTCAGGGGTGGGTTTCGGCGCGCGCGAGCATCACCTGGAATAGTTGATCTCGGCGGTATGGAACGTGCCCGACGATGATCGACTGAAAGCGGTGAATTCTTGGTGACATCACGTGACGGCCGGATTTCGAACGACGAGGAGCCGACACAGATCGGGTCTTCGAGTCCGAATCCGCAGGGTGGGGAGCCGGAGCGGGTGGACAGTCCCGATCTCGCCGCCGACGTTCGGCTTCTCGAGAAGGCCGTGTACGAGGTCAAAAGGGTGATCGTCGGTCAGGATCGTCTGGTCGAGCGCATTCTGGTCGGCTTGTTGGCCCGTGGGCACGTGCTGCTGGAAGGCGTTCCCGGCGTGGCGAAGACCCTCGCAGTGGAGACGTTCGCCCGCGTTGTCGGTGGCTCGTTCTCCCGCGTCCAGTTCACCCCGGACCTGGTACCCACCGACCTGGTCGGAACCCGCATCTACCGTCAGGGCCGCGAAGAGTTCGACACCGAACTCGGCCCGGTCGTCGCGAACTTCGTCCTTGCCGACGAGATCAACCGAGCACCGGCGAAGGTCCAGTCGGCGCTGCTCGAAGTCATGGCCGAGCGGCACGTGACCATCGGTGGCAAGACGTTCCCCATGCCCGATCCTTTCCTGGTGATGGCGACGCAGAACCCCATCGAGAACGAAGGCGTGTACCCGCTCCCGGAAGCCCAGCGCGACCGCTTCCTGTTCAAGATCGTCGTCGACTATCCGACGGTGGAAGAAGAACGCGAGATCGTCTACCGCATGGGGATCAAGGCCCCCGAGCCCAAGCAGATACTCGACCCTGTCGAGTTGGTCCGTCTGCAGAACCTGGCCAGTTCGGTGTTCGTGCACCACGCGCTCGTCGACTACGTGGTTCGAGTCATCGCCGCCACCCGCACGCCCGAACAGTTCGGGTTGGACGATGTCGGCAGCTGGATCGCATACGGGGCCTCCCCGCGTGCCACCCTCGGCATCATCGCTGCGTCCCGCGCCCTCGCCCTGCTGCGAGGCCGCGACTACGTCGTTCCTCAGGACGTGCTCGAGGTGATTCCCGACGTGCTCCGGCATCGGCTGGTGCTCTCCTACGATGCCCTCGCCGACGAAGTGACGCCCGAGACCGTGATCTCCCGCATTCTGCAGACCGTCGGACTACCGCAGGTGTCGCCGCAGGCGGTTCCGATGTCGCAGGACAACGGCACCGCACCCGGTCAGCCCTTCGGTGGTCAACAGGGCACACCACAGTTCCCGGGAGCGGGGCCGCAGTATCCGGCTCAGGGACCGTATCCGGCCCAGGGGCAGTACCCGGGGCAGGGACCGAATCCGGGGCAGGGACCGAATCCGGGGCAGGGACAGAGCCCGACCCAGGGGCAGTACCCGGGTCAGCCGCAGTTCCCCGGGCAAGGGCCCGGCTCGGCACCCCAGCCCGGACCCGAGCAGCGCCCACCGGGCGGTACGGCCGGCGAACCCGCTCCGTCGCTGCACAAGCCGTCGGGTGATGCATCGTCGACCGGTTCGCCGGGTCAGTGAGCGCAGCCGACAGAGCCGGCCGAGGTGCGGTCTCACGGCCGCCGTCGTTTCGGTCCGGCGAACTGCGTGATCCGAAGTTGGCCGCTGCGCTGCGCACGCTCGAGATAACGGTACGTAGGCGTCTCGACGGCGTTCTGCACGGCGACCACCTCGGCCTGATACCCGGCCCGGGATCCGAACCGGGGGACGCGCGCGAATATCAGCCCGGTGACGACGTTCGGCAGATGGACTGGTCGGTCACTGCCCGGACGACACACCCACACGTGCGGCAGTCGGTGGCCGATCGCGAACTGGAAACGTGGCTTGTCGTCGATCTGTCGGCCAGCCTCGATTTCGGAACCGCGGGGTGCGAGAAGCGCGATCTCGCGGTCGCGGCCTCGGCCGCCATCACCCACCTGACCGGCGGCGGTGGTAATCGCATCGGAGCTGTCGTGGCCACCGGCGCGACGACGACGCGAATCCCAGCGCGCGGGGGGCGGGTACACAGCCAGTCGATGCTGCGGACGATCGCTACGACACCGTCCGCCGCAGACGGCGTCCGCGGAGATCTTCGCGACGCCGTCGAGGCGCTGCGGCGTCCCGAACGCCGGCGCGGTCTGGCCGTGGTGATCAGCGACTTCCTCGGCCCGATCGACTGGGAGCGATCACTGCGGGCGATCTCTGCCAGACACGACGTACTGGCCGTCGAGGTACTCGATCCGCGAGACCTCGAACTTCCGGATGTGGGAGACGTGGTCCTGCACGACCCGGAGTCCGGCCGCACTCGGGAGTTCGCCGCGACGCCCCGGCTCCGCGCCGACTTCGCGCGAGCAGCCGCAGCACACCGCGACGACGTGGAGAAAGCGTTGCGCCGATGCGGGGCACCGCGTTTGACTCTGCGCACCGACGGTGACTGGATCGCCGATGTAGTCCGCTTCGTCACTGCTCGCAGGCACACCATCGGCTCCGGTTTCACCAATACCGCGAGGGCAGGTTCGCGATGAGCCTCACCGATTTCTCTGCGCCGTGGTGGCTTGCGTTTCTCGTCGTCGTCCTCGCCCTGACGGCGGGGTACGTCTGGATTCAACGCCGCAAGCAGAAGCACGTGCTGCGTTTCTCCAACATGGAGTTGCTCGAGTCGGTCGCGCCGAACCGGCCCAATCGTCTGCGTCATCTCCCGACCGCACTGGTACTGGTCGGGCTGATGTTCCTGACCGTCGCGTTGGCCGGCCCCACTGCCGATCAACGTGTTCCACGCAACCGCGCGACGGTCATGCTCGTCATCGATGTGTCGCTGTCCATGGAAGCGACGGACGTCGAACCCACTCGGCTGGCTGCGGCCCAAGAAGCAGCGAAGTCGTTCGCCGATGGCCTCACACCCGGCATCAACCTCGGTCTCGTCGCATTCGCCGGCACTGCATCGGTATTGGTCTCACCCACGGCCAACCGCGACGCCACCAAGTCGGCAATCGACAAACTGCAGCTCAGCGAGCGGACGGCCACCGGTGAAGCAATCTTCACCTCGCTGCAGTCGATCGACACTCTCGGCGCGATCCTCGGGGGTGGCGACGCGGCACCGCCGGCCCGCATCGTGCTGCTCTCCGACGGTAAGCAAACCGTTCCCCAGAACCTCGACGATCCACGAGGCGGCTACACCGCAGCGCGCGCAGCCAAGGACAAGGGAGTGCCGATCTCGACGATCTCGTTCGGCACCAGCTACGGGTCGGTCGAGATCGAAGACGAAGGTGGAGGCGGGGTCGAGCGCGTGCCCGTTCCGGTCGACGACCCGTCGTTGCGCGAGATCGCGACTCTGTCCGGGGGAACTTTCTTCACGGCCTCCTCGCTCGAGGGCCTCCGAGACGTCTACGACACCCTGGAGGAGCAAATCGGCTTCGAGATCACCCGCGGGGACGCTTCGCGACCCTGGTTGATCCTCGGTGTCCTGTGCATCTCGGCCGGGCTCGGTTCGGCGTTGGTGATGCGGCAACGATTGCCGTGATCGCTGTTATTACTCACCAGTAAGTTTCGCTTTGTCATTCCAGGACGAACAGATAGGTTGCTAGGCATGTCCACACCTGACTTCATCGCGCGATCGGTACTCGTCACCGGAGGTAACCGGGGTATCGGTCTGGCCATCGCCCAACGGCTCAGTGCCGACGGACACAAGGTGGCCGTCACCCACCGCGGATCCGGGGCTCCCGACGGATTGCTCGGGGTCGTCTGCGACGTCACCGACTCCGATTCGGTCGACGCGGCCTTCAAGGAGGTCGAGGAGAAGCACGGACCCGTCGAGGTACTCGTCGCCAACGCGGGCATCACCGACGACACCCTGCTGATGCGTATGACCGAGGAGCAGTTCCAGCGGGTCATCGATGCGAACCTGACCGGAGCCTTCCGAGTCGCCAAGCGCGCCAACCGGGCCATGCTGCGCGCGCGCTGGGGTCGGATGATCTTCCTCAGTTCCGTCGTCGCGATGGCCGGCGGGCCGGGGCAGATCAATTACGCGGCGTCCAAGGCCGGAGTCATCGGCATGGCCCGGTCGATCACGAGGGAGCTGGGTTCGCGGTCCATCACGGCGAACGTCGTCTCACCGGGATTCATCGAAACCGACATGACCGCAGAGTTGTCGGACGACTTGCGCGGTAAGGCGAAGGAATACATTCCACTTCAGCGTCTCGGTCAGCCCGAGGACGTTGCAGCAGTCGTGAGTTTCCTTGCGGGACCGGACTCGTCGTACGTGTCCGGTGCTGTCATTCCCGTCGACGGCGGCATGGGCATGGGGCACTGAGAAACCTTCTCGCACAACGATTTCGATAGATACTCACCTCCGAATTAAGGACGCAGCATTATGGGCGGATTGCTCGAAGGCAAGACCATTCTCATCACCGGCATCATCACCGACGCGTCGATCGCGTTCCACGCCGCGGCCATGGCGCAGGAGCAGGGTGCCAAGGTGATCATCACCGGGTTCGATCGGCTGCGGCTCATCGACCGCATCGCGCAGCGGCTGCCCAAGGAGGTGCCCCCGGCGATCGAGCTCGACGCCACCAACGAGGAGCACCTCGCCGCGCTGGCGGACCGAATTCGTGAAGTAGCGCCGGAGGGTATCGACGGAGTTCTGCACTCCATCGCATTCGCACCTCGCACCCTGATGGGCCCGGATGCCAAGCCGTTCCTCGACGGCCCCGGCCCCGACGCGGCGAGGGCATTCGAGATCTCGGCGTGGAGCTACGCATCTCTCGCGCGTGCCGTGCTGCCGGTCATGAACGAGGGTGGCTCGATCGTCGGAATGGACTTCGATCCGCGGACGTCGATGCCGTACTACAACTGGATGGGCGTAGCCAAGGCTGCTCTCGAGTCGGTGAATCGTTACGTGGCACGGGAAGTGGGCGCAGCCAAGCGTATCCGCTCCAATCTCGTTGCAGCAGGACCGATCAGGACTCTTGCCGCCAAGGCGATTGCGGGCACCGCGACCGGCGATGCGGCCAAGATGGACCAGCTGAACGTGTACTGGGACGGCGCCGCTCCCATTGGATGGGACGTCAACGATCCGACCGTCGTCGCCAAGTCGATCGTCGCGTTGCTGTCGGATTGGCTGCCCGGAACCACCGGGTCGATCGTGTACGTCGACGGCGGAGCGAGCCACAACACGTACCTGCCCGAAAACATGTGACACGTCGGTGAGTGGAGTCCGACGTGGGCTCGCTCACCGTAGGTTTCGTCGACCGATTGTGCCCCTGCCGCAGCCCTGCTGCGACAGGGGCACAATGGATTCATGACCACCCCTGGAGATTTCGACGCACTGTTGGTGCTCTCGTTCGGCGGACCGGAAAAGCCCGCCGACGTTCGCCCGTTTCTCGAGAACGTCACTCGCGGACGTGGTGTGCCGCCCGAGCGTCTCGACGCCGTCGTCGAGCACTACATGCACTTCGGTGGCGTGTCACCGATCAACGAACTCAATCGCGACATCATCGCCGCACTGCAGGCCGAGTTCGATTCGGCCGGAATCGAATTGCCGATCTACTTCGGCAATCGCAATTGGCATCCGATGGTCGAGGACACCGTTGCGACGATGAAGGCGGACGGCGTCCGCTCCGCGCTCGTCTTTCCGACTTCCGCGTGGGGCGGGTATTCCGGGTGCAGGCAGTACCACGAGGACATCGCCAGGGCCCGTGCGTCCGTGGGGGACGACGCCCCGCATTTGCTCAAGATCCGTCAGTACTACGACCACCCGTTGATGGTCGAGGCGTTCGCCGAGGCCGTCGATGCCGCGCGCAGGTCGCTGCCAGAGGAGCATCGGGCAGGAGCGCGGCTGGTGTTCACCGCGCATTCCATTCCGTCGGCAGCCGACGCCAATGCAGGCCCACCCGCGGATGGTGGCCACCTGTACAGCCGGCAGGTTGCGGAGGCGTCGCGTCTGGTCGCGGCCGCATCCGGCAGCACCGAATACGATCTGGTGTGGCAGTCTCGTTCCGGACCACCGCAGGTTCCGTGGCTCGACCCCGACATCTGCGATCATCTCGAAGCACTGTCCGAGAAGTCCGTCGACGCGGTGATCGTGTGCCCGATCGGTTTCGTGTCCGACCACCTCGAAGTGGTGTGGGATCTCGACACCGAAGCCGAGGAGAAGGCCCGTGAACTCGGGATGGCTTTCGCTCGCGCGGGTACGCCCGGTTCCGATGCTCGATTCCCGAAGATGATCAGGGAGCTGGTGGACGAGTATCGCGTCGGCGGGACGTGCCGAGGACTCGGCAGCGTTCCCGGCTACGGATCCACCCTCGACGGCAATCGATGTGCCGTCGGATGTTGCGAGCAGCCGACGCGTCCGACACGGCCTGCGACGGCACCTGCCTGACTGGCGGCTCCTGCCTGACGGGTGGCCTCTTGCCTGTCTCGCGGCCCAGCCCCGACAGGACCGCTATGTGTCGGTCCTGTCGGTCATCGGGCCGACTGCATCGAGGCACCGATGCTCGTCGCCACGGCGATGGTCCGGGCCGTGCGCACGGCGGCCCACAGCGGCCGGACGAGTTCTTCTCGGGCGGCCGCTGCGGCGGCAGTCGGTGCCTCCGAGGGAGCCGATCCGGCGGCCACGGTGAGGATGGCCGCGACCCGATCGGCCGATTCGAGCACTCGGAAGGCGCGTTCGGACATCTCGGGGGGATAGCGGTGCCGTGCAGCGTCGGTGATGAGCTCGGCGATGCGAGTGCGCGGGTCGGCCTCGAGAGTGCGGGTGGGGAGCGATTGCATCTGTGCGAGTGCATCCGCCGCGCCGCGCACGGCCTCGCGCATCTCGTACTCGGCCTCACCGAGACCTCGATCTCGGTGGGCGTGAGAGGGAACGTCGATCGAATACACGGTCCAGCGCAGCACGTCGGGGCCCTCGACGACGGGTACCACCCCGATTCCGGCGGAGCCCGGGGTACCGATCATCACCGCCTGCTCGGCACTGATCGCTGCACGAGAGAATTCTGTCCGGGCCGGCAGTTCGGCCACTGCGCCCGCTGCGGGCAGCACCAGACGTATCCGTTCCTCCCCGGCTGCGGGTGAGGGTCCTGCGTTCGCGGCGGTTCGGACCGCGGCGAGCGCCCCGGCGATGCCCTCTGCGTAGCCCGGAAATCGAAGCCCGTACGTCGTTGCTGCTTCGTCGTCACCGGCACCGACCAGATGCATCGGTGCCCACTCGGACATCGCGTCGATGACGTCGTCCGGCGAACCGGCACCGGCCAGCCAGGAACCGGCCCACAGGGCAAGACTTGCACTCGGAGAACACACGACTCACGAGCATAGGTCGGCGTGGCGAACCGTGCTCGGGACGCCGGTATCGCTAGCGTTGGTCGCCGTGAACGACATGTACGGCGGAGACATTCTCAAAGGGCACAGTCGCATGCGGAAGGTTCCGGCACCGGAGGTGCCGGCCGAGCGCGGCATGGTGGTCGAGGACGCAGGTTCGGGTTATTGCGGTGCTGTGGTCGGCTTCGAGCGCACATACGACGGAGATTTCGTCCGACTCGAGGACGGCGCCCGAACGACGCGACTGTTCGCCCTGCGCGAGGCCGCATTTCTGATCGACGGCCGCCGGGTGACGCTGGTCCGCCCGAAGCCCGCGACCGCGGCCAAACCGACCAGATCGGCGTCCGGATCCACCAAGGTCGAGGGCCTGCGAGCCCGGACGGCTCGTGCCAGCCGTATCTGGGTCGAGGGTGTGCACGACGCGGCCCTGGTGGAAAGCGTGTGGGGACACGACCTTCGAGTGGAGGGCGTGGTCGTCGAACATCTCGAGGGCCTGGACAATCTGGGGGAGCGGTTGGCCGATTTCGGCCCCGGCCCGGGCCGTCGCGTCGGGGTCCTGGTCGACCACCTGGTGACCGGGTCCAAGGAATCGAAGATGACCAGATCGTTGGGCGAACACGTTCTCGTCACCGGCCATCCGTTCATCGACGTGTGGGAGGCCGTCAAGCCGTCGGCGGTCGGCATTGCGGCGTGGCCGAAGATTCCGCGCGGTCAGGACTGGAAGACCGGAATCTGTCGAGAGCTGGGCTGGGGAACTCCGCAAGAAGGATGGCGGCGGGTGTACTCGTCGGTGTCGAGCTTCCGAGATCTGGAGGCTCCACTGATCGGTGCCGTCGAACAGTTGGTCGATTTCGTCACCGAGTAGCTGTTACGACCAGCTGATCCGTCGGCGGATGTCCGATTCGTGCCAGGATGGAGCTTGTGGCAGCGATCTTGTGGCTCATAGCGGCGGTTGTGCTTGCCGGTGCCGAAGCACTGACGGGGGACTTCTTCCTACTGATGATCGCCGGCGGTGCGCTCGGTACCGCCGGGGTGTCGGCGTTGACCGACTTCCCGGTATGGGCAGACGCAATCGTTTTCGGCGTGTTGTCGTTGGCGTTGGTTCTGGGTCTGCGTCCGATCTTGTTGCGGCGCTTCGCACATCCGCCGGACACCCCGATGGGGGTTGCGGCTCTCACCGGTAAGAGTGCAGTCGTGCTCGAACAGGTCACTGCGCACGAAGGCCAGATCAAACTCGGTGGCGAGGTGTGGACCGCGCGTCCGTTGGACGAGACAGAGGTCTACGCCCCCGGTACCACCGTGACCGTGATGGAAATCGACGGTGCCACCGCCGTCGTATGGAAGGGACCGTAAAGCCAGTGGAAGCACTCATAGCACTGGCCGTCATCGTTGCGTTCGTCGCCGTGTTGATGGCCAAGTCCATCTCGATCGTCCCGCAAGCCGAGGCAGCAGTGATCGAAAGACTCGGTCGGTACACGCGTACCGTGTCCGGTCAGCTCACGTTCCTCGTCCCGTTCGTCGATCGCATCCGTGCGAAAGTCGATCTGCGAGAACGGGTCGTCTCGTTCCCGCCGCAGCCGGTCATCACCAAGGACAACCTGACGGTGTCGATCGACACCGTCGTCTATTTTCAGGTGACCAATCCGCAGTCGGCCGTGTACGAGATCAACAACTACATCGTCGGTGTCGAGCAGTTGACCACCACCACGCTGCGTAACGTCGTCGGCGGAATGACGTTGGAAGAGACTCTGACGTCCCGTGATTCGATCAACGGTCAGCTCCGAGTGGTGCTGGACGAGGCCACCGGTCGGTGGGGTCTTCGAGTCGCCCGCGTCGAGCTCAAGAGCATCGATCCGCCACCCTCGATTCAGGAATCGATGGAGAAGCAGATGAAGGCCGACCGCGAGAAGCGAGCGACCATTCTCACGGCCGAGGGGCACCGTGAATCGGCGATCAAGACAGCCGAGGGCGACAAGCAGAGCCGAATCCTCGCAGCCGAGGGCGGTAAGCAGGCGGCCATCCTCACTGCCGAGGGTGAGCGTCAGTCCAGAATTCTGCGGGCTCAGGGTGATCGCGCCGCGAAGTACCTCGAGGCGCAGGGTCAGGCGAAGGCCATCGAGAAGGTCTTCGGTGCCATCAAGGCCGGTAAGCCCACTCCAGAACTGTTGGCTTACCAGTACATGCAGACGTTGCCTCAGATGGCGCAGGGCGACGCGAACAAGGTGTGGATGATCCCGAGCGATTTCGGCGACGCTCTCAAGGGATTCGCCAAGACCCTCGGAGCCCCAGGCGAGGACGGGGTGTTCCGATACGAGCCCAACGAGTCCGCGGGCAACGAGCCGAAGCCCGAGGACGACTCGGACGAGGTTGCGGAGTGGTTCGAGACAAAGACCGATCCGGCTGTCGCCGAAGCCGTCAAGGCCGCCGAGGCGGTGGCCCGTAAGCCGGTGGACACGTCGTTGGCCGCATCTCCGGAGCTGTCCAAGGGTATGGATATCGGTGCCCTGTCGGCATCTCCCGAGGCAGAACCGGAAGCGCGCTGATCACGAATTGATCGCGAATCCCACGCCCGCTGCCGCCAGTGCCCACAGAACGCTGGCGAAGGTGCCGATGATGAACTGTTCGGAGGCGTGGGATTCGCGCAGTTCGGGGTAGCGCGCAAGTCCTTTGACCGCCAGTACGATGGCGATTCCCTCGGGCCAGCCGGTGAGAATGGATACCGCAACCGCTACACGTTCGAGAATTCCTATCGTCAACCCTCCACGCAGCGGCTCGACCGGCTCGTCGTCGGTCGAGTCGTTCTGTCGTCTGGCGACGCGAAAGACGCTCGGCACCACGGCGGTGCCGCCGACGGCGGCCACGGCAACGCTCAGGACGACTCCGACTGCATGACCGACGCCGTGTGCCGGCCCGGCGAGCGTGGCAAGCACAGCGGCTGCGGTGAGCAGAGTCGAGGCAGCCGCAGTGGGGACCCACAGCCTGATGCGGTCACCGGCCGGGACGAGGGCGACCCCTGCCGTCAGAGCCAGTAGAACGAGGGCGACGACGATCATGACGTGTGACTTCCTGTCGCGTCAGCCGCGTTCAACAACCTCGCGGCAAGGGTGCGGCCGGCATTTTCGACGTGCCAGCCGGCGACGGAAAGTCGTTGCGACATAGCCTGTTTGCTGATGTCGAGCCTTTCGGCCGCGTCGGTCTGCGACATTCCCTCTGCCATGAGCGCAACCGCTTCTCGGCCCTGGTCCGAGCGACGAGCGACGAGTAAGGCCACCAAGGTCGATGCGGTTTCGGCGTCCTCGGCCGCTTCCGGCTCGGGTCCGGTGACGGCGAGCGCAGCAGGCGCGTTCTTCGCTCTGGTGACGGCGTCTCGGGCAGCCTCGAATGCCTGGCCGCGGCCGGCGCGCGTCGTGTCGGGTAACGGAAGCTCGACCGAACCGACGCCGATTCCCACGCTCCAATGTGGCGTCGCCACCAGGTCGAGGGCGATCGCGACGACGGTCGCAGCGTCCTCACAGACGGCCTGGACCTCGTCGCCTGCGGTGCGTTCGAACGGGCGGATCAGATCGAAATCGCGATACCGGTCCAGTAGATCGGGCACGCGATCGATGTCGCGTCTGCTGCGACGCTGGTCGACGGTCATGACGAACATTCGACAAGGCTAGAGCGTTGATTTGATCAAGTCAAGCTTCCAGGCTTGATTGTCCCGAATCAAGGTTCTCACCCTGACGCCTGTTCTCCGGTGCCGACGCGGCCTCACGAGTCCGCGACAACCGCCAGTCGACGAACAACCCGCTCACGCCGATCGCAATGCAGATCCCGGACAGCACCAGCAGTACCGGATGGGTCTGCCCGCCGATTGCTCCACCGATCACCACGATCCCGAGGGTGCCGGGCAGCATGCCGGCGGCAGTGGCCAGAGCGAAGGGGACAAGCCGAACCGCCGACACACCGCAGGCGTAGTTCACCAGAGAGAAAGGCACCGGGGCGATCAATCGCAGAGAGCCGACCGCGAGCCACCCTCGTCGGCGCAGGCTCTCGTCGACAGAGTCGAGAGCCGAATGCGATATTCGCGCCGCCACGGCTTCTCGCCCGATCGCCCGAACCAACAGCAGGGCGAGGACCGCGCTGACCGTAGAGGCACCGATCGTCACCGCCAGACCGGTGAATGGCCCGAACAGCACTCCGGCGCTCAATGTGAACAGGGTTCTGGGAATGGGTGCAATGGTCACCAGTGCATGGACGGCGAAGAACACGAGCGGAAACGCAGGACCGACCGAGGTGCCCCACTGGCGCATCTGCTCGACGCTCGGATGCGGGGCGAACACCGCAACGACAGCCAGGACGACGATCACCGCCAGTAGCGCGATCAGACGAAGGTCGCGCAGGTGCCGGGTCACGAGAGGCAAGAGTACCGGCGTGAGATGACAGAACGGTTCGGGAGCGAAGCCTGCGGAGTGACCAGACGGTTCGGGAGCGGAGCCTGCGGCGTGGGTCACCGAACGTGAGGTGATCCTCACGATAGCCTGCACGTAGGTGGGGTTAGCATCACTTCAAGTCGGGTGTAGGACTGCCCGCCGAACCGAGGGAGCAGCACACGTGTCCATCGCGTCGCACGAAGATGCCGCACGCAGTGCCCACGCGGCCTGGCAGCAGGCGGTGGCCGGGGTCCTGGCCAAGTCTCGCCGGGTCGATGTGGCCGATCTGCCTGCCGATCCCGAACATCTTCTCGATTCCACGACGTACGACGGAATCACGGTGTCTCCGCTGTACACCGCGTTCGACGAGCGCCCCGAGGGTCCGTTGCCGGGGCAGTTTCCGTACCTGCGGGGGCGTGATCCACATCGGGACGTCAACGCGGGCTGGAAGGTGTGCACGCGTCACGGTTCCGACGTTCGTGACGGTGTGCCCGCGCTGAACGGTCAGATCCTCGATTCGCTCGCCAACGGCACCAGTGCGCTCTGGTTGACGGTGGGGTCGCGTGGGTTGGATCCGTCGGATCTGTCGGAGGCTCTCCATGGTGTGCTGCTCGAGCTGGCCCCGTTGACGATCGATGCCCGCAGGGATGTTCGCGCGGCAGCGACGGCACTGTTCGACGTTCTCGATGCGGCAGAGATCGACGATCGCGCCGCCGTCGACGTCAGACTCGGAGTGGACACTCTCACTGCTGCAGTGGCAGGCACGGAATCCATAGAGATGGCCGAGGCGCTCGACCTGGCCCGCGCGTGCATCGACCGCGCCGAGTCGATGCGTGCCATCACCGTCGACGGCACCGTGTTCCATAATCTCGGTGCGTCGGATGCGCAGGAACTGGGTGCGTCGATCGCGGCCGGGCTCGAGTACGTCCGATCGATGACCGAGAACGGTGTGGCCGTCTCGGATGCTTTGCGCCAGATCGAGTTTCGATTCGCAGCAACCGACGACCAGTTCCAGACCATCGCCAAGTTTCGCGCTGCTCGCATTCTGTGGGCACGGATTGCGCAGGTGTGCGGTGCGCCCGACGCCGGTGATGCTCCTCAGCATGCGGTGACGTCGGAAGCGATGATGTCGCAGCGCGATCCGTGGGTGAACATGCTGCGTACCACTCTTGCGTCGTTCGGTGCCGGAGTGGGTGGTGCGGATTCGGTGACGGTGCTGCCGTTCGACGCGGCACTGAACGGTGGCGCCGCCGGAGTGTCCAAGACGTTCGCTGCCCGTATCGCGAGAAACACTCAGTTGCTCCTGCTGGAGGAAGCCCATCTGGGTCGGGTTCTGGATCCGGGTTCGGGCTCGTGGTACATCGAGGAACTCACGGCTGCGGTTGCCGCGACGGCGTGGGACTTCTTCCAGACCATCGAAGCGTCGGGCGGATTCGCTGCAGCAACCGCGGACGGTTCGCTGGTCGCCGACATCGAGAAGACCCGTGCAGAGCGCGAGTCCGACATCGCGCATCGCATCACTCCGCTGACCGGTGTCAACGAGTTTCCCAATCTGGCCGAGGCCCCCCTGACTCCCGAGCAGACGCAGCCTGCCGGCTCGGCACCCGTGTATCGGTACGGCCGGGCATTCGAGTCGCTCCGAGATCGATCCGATTCTTATCTGGCCCAGCATGATTCGCGACCCCAGGTGCTACTGGTCCCGTTGGGGACCGTCGCCGAGCACAACGTCCGGACGACCTTCGCGTCCAATCTGTTGGCGTCGGGCGGAATCGAAGCTGTCAACCCCGGCCCCCTGGGCGTCGACGCTGTCGCCGGTGCTGTCGAAGCGTCGGGAGCCTCGATCGCCGTGGTATGCGGAACCGACAAGCGCTACGGCGACGAAGCCGCTACTGCCGTGGATGCTCTGCGTGCAGCAGGGGTCTCGCGGGTCTTGCTCGCCGGCCCGGAAAAGATCTTCGCCGGCGTCGACGGCCCGTCTCGTCCTGATGGATTCCTGACCGCAAAGGTCGACGCCGTCGCCGTGCTGACCGAACTTCTCGACACGCTGGGAGCCTCGAAGTGAGTACCGACGAGAACCGAATCTCGCACACCATCGGCAGTTTCGCCGACGTACCGCTGGTCGATCCCGACGAGCCGACGCCGTCGCCGCCGTCCGCGGAGGACGTGGCCACACACGTGAAGAACGGTGCCAAGGCCAACTTCTACACCCCTGAGCAGGTGGTGTGGTCCACTCCCGAGGGCATCGACGTCAAGCCGGTGTACACCGAGGCAGACCGGGATGCCGCCGAGGCCGAGGGCTACCCGTTGCACAGCTATCCGGGTGCCCCGCCGTTCCTCCGCGGGCCGTATCCCACGATGTACGTCAACCAACCGTGGACCATTCGCCAGTACGCCGGATTCTCCACCGCAGCCGAGTCCAACGCCTTCTACCGCCGCAACCTCGCGGCCGGGCAGAAAGGCCTGTCGGTGGCGTTCGATCTGGCCACGCACCGGGGCTACGACTCCGATCACCCGCGAGTGCAGGGTGACGTCGGAATGGCCGGTGTGGCAATCGATTCCATCTACGACATGCGACAGCTGTTCGACGGTATCGACCTCGGTAGCGTCTCGGTGTCGATGACGATGAACGGAGCGGTGCTGCCAATTCTGGCGCTGTACGTCGCCGCCGCGGAGGAGCAGGGCGTCGGGCCGGAGAAACTCGCCGGCACCATCCAGAACGACATCCTCAAAGAGTTCATGGTGCGCAACACCTACATCTATCCGCCGAAGCCGTCGATGCGCATCATCTCGGACATCTTTGCGTACACCAGCGAGAAAATGCCGAAGTACAACTCGATCTCCATCTCCGGCTACCACATCCAAGAAGCCGGTGCCACAGCCGATCTCGAACTCGCCTACACCCTCGCGGACGGTGTCGAGTACATCCGAGCCGGCCTGGACGCCGGCATGGACATCGACACGTTCGCGCCGCGACTGTCGTTCTTCTGGGCCATCGGAATGAACTTCTTCATGGAGGTTGCCAAGCTCCGCGCCGGGCGGCTGCTGTGGGCCGAGCTCGTCCAACAATTCGAGCCCAAGAGTGCCAAATCCCGTTCCCTGCGCACTCATTCGCAGACGTCGGGTTGGTCGCTGACCGCACAGGACGTGTTCAACAACGTCGCCCGCACCTGTGTCGAAGCCATGGCCGCGACCCAGGGCCATACGCAGTCCCTGCACACCAACGCGCTCGACGAGGCACTGGCGTTGCCGACCGACTTCTCGGCCCGTATCGCCCGCAACACTCAGCTACTCATCGCGCAGGAATCCAACACCGTTCGGCCGATCGATCCGTGGGGCGGGTCGCACTACGTCGAGTGGCTCACCCATCAGCTGGCGAATCGGGCTCGCGCACACATTGCGGAGGTCGAGGAAGCGGGCGGCATGGCGCAGGCCATCGGCGAAGGCATTCCGAAGTTGCGCATCGAGGAGGCGGCGGCTCGTACCCAGGCGCGCATCGACTCCGGCCGACAGCCGCTGGTGGGCGTCAACAAGTACGTGCCCGACGAGCCCGACACCATCGAGGTACTCAAGGTCGAGAACTCGAAGGTGCGAAAAGAGCAGATCGAGAAGCTCGAGCGTCTTCGTGCCGAGCGGGACACTGCCGAGGTCGAGGCGGCACTGGCGAACCTGACTCGGGCCGCAGCGTCGGACCAGCCGGGCATGGAGAACAATCTGCTGGCTCTCGCCATCGATGCCGCCCGCAAGATGGCCACCGTCGGTGAGATTTCCGACGCCTTGGAGAAGGTCTACGGGCGCCATCAGGCGGAAATCCGGACAATCAGTGGTGTGTACCGCGACGAGGCAGGTAAATCCGAGAACATCACCCGCGCCACCGCGCTGGTCGAACAGTTCGCCGAGGACGAGGGCCGTCGTCCTCGTGTTCTGGTGTGCAAGATGGGGCAGGACGGACACGACCGAGGCCAGAAGGTCATTGCCACGGCGTTCGCCGACATCGGCTTCGACGTCGACGTCGGTCCGTTGTTCCAGACGCCCGAGGAGGTTGCCCGGCAGGCAGCGGACAACGACGTCCATGTCGTCGGAGTGTCGTCACTGGCGGCGGGCCATCTGACGCTGGTGCCCGCCTTGCGACAGGCCTTGGCCGACGTCGGGCGCGAGGACATCATGATCGTCGTCGGTGGCGTCATCCCGCCCGGCGATTTCGACGAGCTCTACGCAGCGGGTGCCGCGGCGATCTTCCCTCCGGGCACCGTCATCGCCGACGCGGCGATCGGTCTGGTGGAGAAGCTGTCCGTTGCGCTCGGGCATGCACCACGCGAGGCCAACGCCTGAATATGAACTCTCCGAACAAGGGCCGCGTCATCGACATCGATGCGGTGGCCGAGTCGGTCCGAGCGAACGAACGATCCGGGCTCGCCCGGGCGATCACGTTGGTCGAATCGACCCGCTCGGATCATCGTGACTTGGCACAGCGGTTGCTGCTTCGGGTGTTGCCCGACGCCGGCGGATCGCACCGGGTGGGCATCACCGGGGTTCCGGGGGTCGGGAAGTCGACGTTCATCGATGCGCTCGGAATGCGGTTGATCGAACAGGGACATCGGGTCGCGGTGCTTGCGGTCGATCCGTCGTCGACGCGGACCGGTGGTTCCATCCTGGGAGACAAAACCCGGATGTCGCGTCTCGCGGTGCAGGAGAACGCGTACATCAGGCCGTCGCCGACCTCGGGAACGTTGGGCGGAGTCGCACGCGCGACGAGAGAGACCATCGTGTTGCTCGAAGCCGCAGGGTTCGACGTGATCCTGGTCGAGACCGTGGGCGTGGGCCAGTCCGAGGTGACGGTCGCGAACATGGTCGACTGCTTCACGTTCCTCACGCTTGCGCGTACCGGGGATCAGTTGCAGGGCATCAAGAAGGGCGTTCTCGAACTCGCAGATCTGGTGGCCGTCAACAAGGCCGACGGCAAGCACGCGACCGACGCGAAGAACGCGGCGCGAGAGTTGGCGGGTGCACTGCGGCTGATTTATCCGCACGATGCGATCTGGAAGCCCCCGGTGTTGACGATGAGTGCCATCGAAGGCACCGGCCTCGACGAGTACTGGAACACGGTGCTCCGCCACCAGCAGGTGCTCCGTGACGCAGGCGAGTTCGCCGAGAAGCGGCGCAAGCAGCAGGTGGACTGGACGTGGACGATGGTCAACGATCAGCTACTGCGTCGGTTGGCTCAGAGCCCGTCGGTGAAGGCAATTCGAGACGACGTGGAATCTCGCGTGCGCGACGGGTCGCTCACGGCGGCGTTGGCCGCTCAGGAGCTACTCGACGCCTTCGATTCCTGACGCCTGCTGTCCCTGCTGGGTGGGGTACAGAGTCGCCGCCAGCTCGCCGACGCGTTCGACGAGCTGATCGAAGAACGCCTGAGGATCGGCGTGGGTGGCGATGGCTGCGTTCGGAGGCCTGCCCCACATTCCGCGCCAATCCGCCACCGTCGTTCCGCGAGTGAGGGTTCCGACCAGTTCCACGTCCACGGTCGCGTGCCGGTAGGTGGCGATATCCGGTTGCACCGCCACTGCTGCGGCGAACGGATCGTGCATGTGGGCCAGAAAGCCCTGCTCGTGATCGCGATGGAATTCGAAGTAGAAGCGGACCGCGTCCGAGAAATGGCGCACGATCGGGTTCGAGGCCGTCGATCGCGTCCCCGGCGCATCGGTCGACGAGATCAGCTCGGCCGGAACGCTTCCGGCGCGTTCACCGAGAAGGCGAATGTGCTCGGGTGTCATCTCGATGGTCTCGGTGATGTCGAGTGCGCACACGATCGGACGTCGGTCCTCGGGTAGTCCGGAGAAAGCGGCGAAGACCTCCGCTGCAGCCTCGGGGTCCACCGCGATGTTCCACTCGCTCGTCGGCGTCGTGTTGCCCTGATGCTGAAAAGCACCACCCATCAACACCAATCGCTTCAACAGCCGAGGCAACTCGGGGTCTCGGCGAACCGCCAGCGCGAGATTGGTCAGCGGACCGGTGACGAGACCGGTGATCTCACCCGGTCGCGAGCGAACCAACTCGATCCACATCGTGGTGGCATCGCGTGCGGACAGGTCCCGACTCGACACCGGCAGCTCCGCATATCCGATGCCTTGCGGTCCGTGAGTGTCCTCGGTAGTCATCAAAGGTGCCACCAACGGCACCTGCGCACCGAGCGACACTTCGATATCGGCCGCGCGGCACAGGTCGAGCCAGGCCAGGTTGTTCGCGGCGACCTGGTTCACCGGCACGTTACCGGCGGTGGACGCTATGCCGAGGATCTCGGCCTCGTCGGTGGCCAACAGGTAGAGCAGTGCGAGCGAGTCGTCGATCCCGGTGTCGACGTCGACGATCATCGGTACGGTCATGCGGTCACCCGAGTCGTCGGGTTGTGGCGGACCGGGAAGTTGACCGATCGGGCGATGAAGCACTTGGCTGCGGCCTCGGCGTGCAGTTCCTCCGCACGGGTCACCATCGAGGACTCGGCGACCGTGACTACCGGAGCCAGGGTCGCCTCGACGAACTGCCCCGAGCCGTCGGATTGCTCGGTCATGACCCCGGTGGGGGAGTCGACGTAGTCGGTGACGGTCACGTGCGACGCGGCGGCCAACCCGAGGTACCAGAGCATGTGGCAGCTCGACAGTGATGCCACGAGTAGCTCCTCTGGATTCCACCGCTCGGGATTGCCTCGAAAGCTCGGATCGGAACTGGCCGAGAGATCGGGTTTTCCGGGTGCCGTGACGAGATGATCGCGGTCGTATGCGGCTGCATTCGCCGTCCCGTGTCCGCGATTGCCGGTCCAGCTCACGGCCAGGGCGTAGTCATGGGTGGGCATGGCTCCATCGTGCCAGGCCGCCGTCCACCGTCGTCACGCACGCCGAGGAGACCTGTCCGTATTGCGATCAATGCGCCAATTGTCAAGGTAGTGGCCAAGATTCGATCGACCGTCCTCTACCTGGGGGAATGTACGCTCGTGCGTGCCGATGTCCGTTTCGGCGTTTGTCTGCTGGTCATTGCGCTCGCTAACGTTGCTGCAATGACGGTTGCGCAAGGTCCAGAATCGCCCGAGTCGTCACCCCAGATCCCGAAATGGGGCCAGCGCCACGTACAGCGTCTGCGGCGTGACGCATTCTTCAAACGTATGCGTCGCAAGCCGGCGATGTCGGAAGAGAGCATCACGGTCGTGGACCAGCCCATGCTCAAGCGGGCCGTGTCTGCAGCGGCACTGGGCAACACGATGGAATGGTTCGACTTCGGTGTGTACGGCTATCTTGCCGCGACACTGGGCAAGGTGTTCTACCCGGACGCGTCACCCGCAGTCCAGTTGCTGTCGACCTTCGCCACGTTCGCGGCCGCGTTCGTAGTACGGCCACTCGGTGGACTCTTCTTCGGCCCTCTCGGCGACCGCATCGGACGCCAGAAGGTCCTGGCCGCCACCATGATCATGATGTCGATCGGTACGTTGGCCGTCGGCCTTATTCCCAGCTACG
Organism: Rhodococcus sp. 05-2254-5; assembly: GCF_002258575.1. NCBI lineage: Bacteria > Bacillati > Actinomycetota > Actinomycetes > Mycobacteriales > Nocardiaceae > Rhodococcus > Rhodococcus sp. 05-2254-5. The sequence goes on from NZ_NOZG01000022.1 coordinate 109,170, forward strand.
ACTCCATCGGAATCTGGGCTCCCATCCTGCTGCTCGTCGCCCGCTTGGTTCAGGGATTCTCCACCGGTGGTGAATACGGCGGTGCCACGACCTTCATCGCCGAATATTCACCCGACAAAAGACGAGGTTTCCTCGGCAGTTGGCTCGACTTCGGCACTTTCGTCGGATACGCGATGGGGTCCGGATTGGTGACGATTCTCAATGCGGTACTGGGCGACGCCACCATGATCGAATGGGGTTGGCGCATACCGTTCTTCATTGCTGGGCCGATGGGCATCATCGGTTTGTACCTGCGCCTCAAGCTCGAGGACACCCCCGCGTTCCGCAAGCAACTCGACGAGCACGACTCCAAGGTCAAGGCGCAGGAGACCGGACGCAGCTCGATCGGAAAGATCTTCACGGTCCATTGGAAAGCACTGCTCATCTGCATGGGAATCGTGTTGCTGTACAACGTCACCAACTACATGGTGACCTCGTACCTGCCCACGTACTTCACCGAGGTCGTCGGTCGCAGCCAGCTCAGCGCCGATCTGTTGGTCCTGTCCGCGATGGTCGTGGTCGTGTCCATCATCGTGGCCGTCGGTCGGCTGACCGACCGAATCGGCCGCAAGCCGGTGTTCGTGTTCGGTGCCATCGGACAGATAGTCCTGGCCATCCCGTGCTTTCTGCTGATCCAACGCAGCGGGTGGATCGGGCCTCTGATTGCGTGCCTGCTGCTGGGAGTGGTGTTGGCGTGCTTCGCCGCACCCAGCGCCTCCACCTTGCCTGCACTGTTCCCGACGCGCGTGCGCTACGCCGCACTGTCGATCGGATTCAACCTGTCGGTGTCGATCTTCGGCGGCACCACACCGCTGGTCACCTCGGCCCTGGTCAGTTCCACCGGCAGCACCATGATCCCGGCCTACTACCTGATCATCAGCGGCGTCATCGGTCTGATCGCCGTCGGTTTCCTCCGCGAGTCGGCTACTCAGCCGCTCGATGGTTCTCCGCCCCAGGTGGATTCGACCGAGGAGGCCAAGGATCTGTACACCGAGGCTTCTGCGCTGACCGGGAGTAGCTCCGCAGACCGGTCAGCGCGGTAACCAACCGGCCTCGTCGCTACCCCAGACGTGAGCCGGGTACGCGTAGTCGGAGTAGCAGTCGAACACCGGTCGCGCTGCCGTCACCGAGCCGTGCGTGACCACGCACTCGGGTGGCGGTAGCGCGGCGGGGCCGTGTTCGGGGTCGCGCCCGGGAAGACCGGTCAGCCACGCTGCCGTTGCTGCGAGCGCTACGTCGACCGGTGCCGCAGTGCCCGACCCTTCTACGCGCGCCGCCAGTTCCGAGACGATTCCGGCAGCCAGCAGATAACCGCTCGCATGATCGAGCGCCTGAGCCGGAAGCCGACCGGGCCGACCGTCACGGCCTTCCAGAACAGAGATACCGCTCGCAGCCTGAACGAGGCTGTCGAAGCCCCGCCGCCGCGACCAGGGACCCTCTGTGCCCCATGCGCTGATGCGCCCGTGGACGAGGTCCGCCCGGTGTTCGAGGCCGAAACGATCGAGGGCCCCCGGCCGATACCCGGTGACGAGCACGTCGGCCGAGTCGAGGAGCCCGAGCATCCGATCGAGTCCCTCCGCCGTGTCCAGGTCCAGCAGGGCCGACCGCTTGCCCTGGCCGTTCTCCAGATGCTGCCAGGGCAGTTCCGGGTGCCGGGGCGAATCGACACGGAGCACATCGGCACCGAGAAGTGCGAGAGCGCGCGTAGCGACAGGACCGGCAATCACCCGCGTCAGATCGAGCACCCGGATACCCGCCAACGGGTATTCGGCACCCCCCGGCCGAAGCGACGGAAGCGGCCGGAACGACGGAATGCGCACTCGGGCAGCCGGATCGGCCGCACCTCGTGTAACGACCGGACCGGAGTTCGCGGCAATACCAGCGGGGTGAGCGGACCATTGTTCTTCCGTGCGGACCCGCACGGCCAGAGCGCCCGACGCCGCGCACAGCTCTTCGAGCTCGAACCCGGACATTCCGCGCGGAGTCGATCGCCGAACACGCCGATCGACTCCGCCGAGCCGGCGCCACCGAGGCCCACTACACCGAGCAATGCCTCTCGGTGGTGTGGGTAGTTGGCGTGGGTTCTCACCCAACCGTCGGACACCGGGAAGAAGCCGGACAGATCGGCGAAACCCTGCACCGGCTCGCCGTCGATCCGCAACACGGTGTCGCCCATGAACGACGCGGCGATACGCGCCATGGACGCTGTCGGCGTCACCGTCTCGGAATCCGTCGTCACCGATCCCAGCGCGCTTTGCAACTGGGCGACGGCGGTGCCGAGGGCACCGACCGACTCGGCGGCGAGCGCCGCGACCGGAAGTGTCGATGCGAGATGTCCAGTCGTGCCCGACGTTCCCTGCACCGCAATCAGTTCCGCTTGGCCCAGATCTCCATGCCGGCCGCATTCAGACGGTCCACCAGAACGTCGCCCATGGCGGTTGCGGGAGTGAGAACTCCGCTGGCTTTCGGCAGTGCGTCTTTACCGAGAACCAGCGCGAGTGCGGACTCGGCGAGCATGACCGCCGTCGCCTTGTAGCCGGGGTCGCCGGACGCCTTGACCCGGGCCCGGTATCGCGCCCCGGACGTCGTCAGGGTGTACAGATCGACCGTGAAATGGCCCTTCTCTCGGGCCTTTTCACTGGGGCCGCTACCGGGCTTGGGCAGGATGCGATCGAGCACTTTGCCCGGCAGTACCGTCATGGCCGACACTCCGACGAACAGTCCCGCCGACAATGCGCCGGCGAGCACCGGGCTGACGACGGACGAGCCGACGCTCATCACCTCGCTGTACCGGAACTGCTTTCCGTAGGCCCAGTCTCGAAGTGCATTGGTACGCCGCACGACTCGTGTGTTGTACGAGGCCATCACGAACGGAGCCTTCCACCCGCGCAGGCTCGGATCGATCTTCTTTCCGTCGATGAGTACGGTATCGAGTTGGCGGCCGAGCTGGGGCTCGAGGCTTCGATCGGGGCTCAGCGAATACGGACGGGCCGCGATGCGTCTGGCCCGCTTGTCCTTCTTCATGGCCTCGATCTGACCACGGAGCGAGTCGACGGTACCGCCACTGACCCCGCCCGACATCGAGGTGACCACGAGCGTGGTGTCGGTGAGTTCGCCCGCATTGTCGGCCGTGACGGCCTCGTACAGAGCGTGGACACCGATGTCGGACGGAACCGAGTCGAACCCGCACGAGTGGACGATCCTGGCACCGGTACGTTGTGCGATCTCGTGGTTGGTGTCGATACTCTCGCGAGCGAAGAGCACCTCGCCGGTGAGGTCGACGTAGTCGGTTCCGGCCTCGGCGCACGCAGTTGCCAGTGGCATGCCGTACTTGGCATACGGGCCGACCGTCGTGATGACGACTCGGGTCGATTCGGCCATGGATCGCAGCGCGGCGGTGTCGGCGGCGTCGGCTTCGATGACGGGCCAGTTCTGGGCGTTGGGTCCCAGTTCCTTTCGCGCTGCCTCGATGCGTCCGGTGGACCTGCCTGCCAGCGCGATACGGGTGTCGGCAGGCGCGTGTTCGGCGAGGTACTTCGCCGTCAGCTTTCCTACGAATCCGGTGACGCCGTAGACGACGATGTCGTGGGTGCGGTCGGGGCCTGAGGTGAAATCCGAGTCGGACGTAGTCATGGTTACGACACTAACGCGGACGCCGCCGGCAGCGTCGGCTAGTGGGTCCAGGTGTGCACGGGTTCTCCCGTGTCCATCCTGTCCACGTAATCTCCCAACATCCCCGCGAGAGCCTGCTCCCGAGTATCGCCGGCCCGTTCGCGCGCGACGACGGCGGCTCGCTGCCACCCCGAACCCGACTGCTTGGCCAGGCACCGCGCTTCGATAATGCCGAGATAGCGGTCACGTACGGCAGAGTCGACGCCGTACGCGGCGAGACCGGCCTCGGCCATCGGAAGCAATCGGCGCAGTACCAGCTCCTGCGGACTCACCCAGCCGACCTCGGGCCAGTAGAGCATCGAATCGAACCCGCCGCGCGCCGCGGAGTGCACGTTCTCCTCGGCGGCATCGAACGACATCTGCGACCACAGGGGCCGATCGGCATCCGCGAGAGCCCGTACGGTGCCGTAGTAGAACGCGGCATCGGCGAGGGTGTCGACGACTGTCGGTCCGGCAGGCAGAACGCGGTTCTCGAGCCGGATGTGGTGCCCGTCGCCGGACCGATCGTAAATCGGCCGGTTCCACCGGTACACGGTTCCGTTGTGCATCCGCAGTTCCGACAGCGACGGTGTATCACCTCGGGCCAGAGCGGCTTTGGGGTCCTCTTCGCTGCACACCGGGAGCAGGGCGGGGAAGTAGCGCGAGTTCTCCTCGAACAGGTCGAAGATCGAGGTGATCCATCTCTCCCCGAACCACACTCGCGGGCGAACTCCCTGGTTCTTGAGTTCCTGCGGCCTCGTATCGGTGGCCTGCTCGAACAACGGTATGCGGGTCTCGTGCCACAGTGCACGCCCGGCGAGGAACGGCGAGTTCGCGGCGAGCGCAACCTGAACACCCGACAACGCCTGTGCGGCATTCCAATACGACGCGAACTCGTCAGGGGCGACTTGCAGATGCAGTTGGACGGACGTGCAGGCCGCCTCGGGCAGAATCGTGTCGGTCACGATATCGAGGTTCTCGGCGGCCGCAGACCCGGGCAGACGCACGCCCGCGATCTTCAGTTCGATGTCCTCACCACGGGCGGCAAAGATCTGCTGGTTCAGTAGGTCGTATCGCGGATTCGCCGACAGCCAGCGGTGTTCGAAGTGTTCCTTCGTCAGAGTCGGGAGCATGCCGATCATGGCAAGTCGACTACCCGAGCCACGGGCCCGCTCGTCGGCAGCATTCAGCGATCGCCGCAGATCCGTCTCCAACTCGGCGATCGACGAGCCCCGCAGCGGTCGAGGATCGACGTTGATCTCGATGTTGAACTGGCCCAGCTCGGTCTGATAATCGGGATCGGCGATGGCGTCGAGTACCTCGGCATTGGCCATCGACGGTGCCATGTCCTCGTCTACGAGGTTGAGCTCGATCTCCATGCCGATCTGGGGTTCGCCGACCTGGAACGTCTCGTCGGCCAACATGATGGCCAACGCGTCGAGACAGTCCTGAACCTTCTGCCGAAACTGGTGTCGGTCCTGTCTGGTGAACTTTCGGCGTTCGACATCCTCGCCCATGGTGACCGCCTCACGCTGTGTCTCGGTGCCGTTCGCTCACGCGAGACGGCGTCGTTTCCGAGTATCGCAGCCCGGGGTTGCTCCGGGGCATCCACGTGCAGAATCGCCCGGAGGAACGACCCCGGGGCCGATCGTCACCAGGGCGAGGGCTGGTAATCCTTGAGGAACGAGCCGTACAGATCGACTCCGAGTTCGCCCTGCACGATGGGGTCGTACACCCGCGCAGCACCGTCGACCAGATCCAGCGGCGCGTGGAAGCCCTCGTCGGCCAGCCGCATCTTGGTGGGGTGCGGGCGCTCGTCGGTGATCCATCCGGTGTCGACGGCGGTCATCAGGATGCCGCTCTCCACCATCTCCTTGGCACTGGTGCGGGTCAGCATGTTCAATGCCGCCTTGGCCATGTTGGTGTGCGGATGCCCCGGGCCCTTGTATGCCCGACCGAACTGACCCTCCATGGCAGAAACGTTGACCACATACTTGCGTCGAGCCTGTGACGCCTCCATCGACGCGCGCAGGCGTGAGACGAGGATGAACGGTGCCACGGAATTGCACAGCTGCACTTCGAGCAACTCGACCGGATCGACCTGCTCGACGGTGTGAATCCAGCTGTTGGTCTCGGCGAGGTCGGGCACCAGGCCGCCCGCGTCGATCGCCAGTCCGTTCTCGATGCGCTCCGCTGTCACCGAACCCGCCACCATCGCCAGAGACGCGACGTCGTCTGCGCTCAAAGTCGCCGAGACCTGCTGACCGCCGATCGCCGTGGCCGGCAACGAGCTGGCCAACGACGCAGGGTGGGCGTCGCTGGTCTTGCCGAACGTGATCCGTTGCGGCCCGGCACCGTCGGTCAGTGCCGCGGGCAACGGTTCCGCTTCGGCGTCGGCCAGCGCGCTGTACGAGCCGGGGGAGCGCTTGACCGTCTGCGCAGCATTGTTGATCAGGATGTCGAGCGGTCCCTCGGCGGCGACCGAATCGGCAAGTGCCACAACCTGAGCGGGGTCTCGTAGATCGATACCGACGACGCGCAGGCGGTGCAACCACTGATCGCTGTCGTCCATCGCAGCGAACCGGCGCACGGCATCGTTGGGAAAACGCGTGGTGATCGTCGTGTGCGCGCCGTCGCGGAGCAGCCGGAGGGCGATGTACATGCCGATCTTCGCCCGACCTCCGGTCAGCAGTGCCCGCCGGCCGGACAGGTCGGTTCGTGCGTTGCGTTTGCCGCGGTTGAGCGCCGCGCACTCGGGACACAGCTGGTGGTAGAACGAATCGACATCGGTGTAGCGCTGCTTGCAGATATAGCACGGGCGCGCCCTGATCAAGGTGCCCGCGATCTCACCCTCGGCGCGCGAGGTGAGGGACAGACCTGCGGTCTCGTCGTCGATACGATCCGGGGATCCGGTCGCCGTGGCCGCCACGACTGCCCGGTCGGCTGCGTTGACGGCGTTCCGTGCGGCAACGCGTCGAGCACGCTTGAGATCTTTGAACATGGCACCGGACGCCCGCTGGACGGCGATGGAATCCGGATGATTCTTGTCCAGCTCGGCGGCTTGTGCGAGCACCCGCAGACACGTGTCGAGATCGGTGGGGTCGATCGAGTCCATCTTCAGTCTCCTAGCATCGGCCCGGTCGAGCCGTCGACGTGAGAACAACGAAAAAGACCCCGATTCCGAAGAATCAGGGTCAGTTTCGTCTGTCTCAACTCAGATCTTTGAAAATCTTTGTCTGTGAACAACATTCAGACGGTGTCCGAGGGGGGACTTGAACCCCCACGTCCGTTAATAGGACACTAGCACCTCAAGCTAGCGCGTCTGCCATTCCGCCACTCGGACATGTGCGACCGTTGCCGCATATTCTCTTGTTGCTCTCACAGCTGGTCGCTGTGCGCTGCGTAAGATTATCCGACGGGTTCCCGATAACCCAAATCCCCACGTCAGTTCATGCGTCGAGCGGTTTTCGGTGGTGCCCCGGCCCCTCGGTGATGGTAGGAACGACGATGTGGCAAACGATTCGAACGATCCCGAAGTGAGCAATGCCCGAAGCCGAGGAGAACGCGCTCCCACCGTCGCTCTCGACGAAGTGGTGGAGCTGGTCAGCTCTCTGATCAGATTCGACACCTCGAACACCGGCGAACTCGACACCACGGTCGGCGAGAAGGAATGCGCCGAATGGGTGGCGAGCAAGCTCGAAGAGGTGGGGTACGAGACCGAGTACGTCGAATCCGGTGCCCCCGGACGCGGCAACGTCTTCGCTTGGCTGCGCGGCGCCGACTCGTCCCGTGGAGCTCTGCTCGTACACGGACACCTCGACGTCGTCCCGGCCGAGCCGGCCGACTGGAGTGTGCACCCGTTCTCCGGAGCCGTCGAAGACGGCTACGTCTGGGGTCGAGGTGCCGTGGACATGAAGGACATGGTCGGGATGGCACTGGCGCTGGCCCGCCAGTTCAAGTCGAACGGCACGGTTCCGCCCCGCGACATCCTGTTCGCGTTCCTCGCCGACGAGGAGGCAGGCGGCAAGTACGGATCGCACTGGCTGGTCGACAACCGACCGGATCTGTTCGAGGGCGTCACGGAGGCAGTCGGCGAAGTCGGCGGGTTCTCTCTGACGGTCGCTCGACCGGACGGCACCGAGAAGCGGCTGTACATGGTCGAAACCGCCGAGAAGAGTCTGGCGTGGATGCGGCTGACCGCGAAGGCGCGGGCCGGACACGGATCGTTCCTGCACGACGACAACGCCGTGACCTACCTGGCCGAGGCCGTCGCGAAACTGGGCAATCACACATTCCCCCTGGTGCTCACCGAGTCCGTATCGCAGTTCTTGCAGGCGGTATCCGAGGAATCCGGACTCGACTTCGATCCGACGTCACCGGACATCGACGGCACGCTGCTCAAACTCGGCAGCATCGCCCGCATCGTCGGCGCGACCCTGCGCGATACGGCGAACCCCACGATGCTCTCGGCCGGCTACAAGGCCAACGTGATTCCGCAGACCGCGACAGCCGTGGTGGATTGCCGCGTGCTGCCCGGCCGCCAAGCCGCCTTCGAGAAGGAGGTCGACGAACTGATCGGCCCGAATGTCGAACGGGAATGGATCACCAAGCTCGAACCGTACGAGACCACATTCGACGGGGATCTCGTCGACGCGATGAACGACGCCGTCCTCGCGCACGACCCCAACGGCCGCACCGTGCCGTACATGTTGTCCGGCGGCACCGACGCAAAAGCGTTCGCGCGCATCGGAATTCGTTGCTTCGGGTTCGCCCCGCTCAAGCTTCCGCCCGAACTCGATTTCGCGGCGTTGTTTCACGGCATCGACGAACGAGTACCCGTGGAGTCGTTGGAGTTCGGCACACAGGTGCTCGAGCACTTCTTGATGCACAGCTGATACGAAAGGAACCATCGTGGCGTACAACCCATACGACTCGCTTCCGGACCTACCGTCCTTCGAGTTGACGTCCGAGGATGTGCAGGACGGCAAGCCCCTGAAGGCCCAGCAGGTCAGCGGAATCATGGGAGCCGGTGGACACGACAACTCCCCGCAGCTGTCCTGGTCCGGATTCCCCGAGGGCACCAAGAGCTTCGCGGTGACGGTCTACGATCCCGACGCACCCACGGCCTCGGGCTTCTGGCATTGGGCCGTGGCGAACATTCCGGTGGAGACGACGTCGCTGGTCTCGGGAGCAGGCGACGACGGTGGAACCGGGGTGCCCAGTACGGCCGTGACGCTGAAGAACGACGCGGGCCTGTTCCGGTACATCGGTGCTGCCCCACCCGCAGGCCACGGCCCACACCGCTACTTCATCGCGGTGCACGCCGTGGACGTCGATCGGCTCGAAGTCGACGAGACGGCGACCCCGGCGTACCTCGGGTTCAACCTGTTCTCGCACGCCATCGGACGTGCCGTGATCACGGGTACCTACGAGGCCTGATCTGGGTCTCGTCGTGCGCGTTTTGCGTACCTCTGGGTACGCAAAACGCGCACGACGGGGGTGTCAGTGCCTGTTCTCCGAACCCACTGCGTCGGCCAGACGAGCGAATCCGTGCTGCTCGAGTCGGGACAGCAGACCACGGTTGATGTTCCTGATCCACAGCGGTCCGCCGTAGATGAACCCGGTGTATCCCTGCACCAGGGACGCACCGGCAACGATACGTTCCCAGGCCTGCTCTTCCGTTTCGATTCCTCCCACCGAGATCAGCGTCAGCTGCGTCCCGACCCGGCGGTAGAGGCGCCGAATGACGTCCAGCGAGCGAGCCTGCAGTGGAGCACCGGACAGCCCGCCTGCACCGATGGCCGCGACCGCCTCCGCGTCGGTACGGAGTCCGTCGCGAGAGACAGTCGTGTTGGTCGCCACGATGCCGTCGAGGCCGAGTTCGACAGCCAGATCAGCGACGGCGTCGATGTCCTCGTCGGACAGGTCCGGCGCAATCTTGACTAGAACCGGCACCGACACCACCGACTGCACAGCAACCAGAATCGGCCGCAACGACTCGACGGCCTGCAGATCCCGTAGACCCGGCGTGTTGGGGGAGCTGACATTGACGACGACAAAATCTGCCAGAGGGCCTAGCAAGCGGGCGCTGGTGGTGTAATCGGCGGCGGCATCCGCCGGCTCGACGATCTTCGTCTTGCCGATGTTCGCACCGATGGGAATCCGCGTTCTGCGCGAACGCAGTTTCGCGGCCGCGTACTCCGCACCGTGGTTGTTGAAGCCCATCCGATTGATGATCGCGCGGTCGAGAGGCAGCCGGAACAGACGAGGCGTCGGGTTGCCGGGTTGCCCCTGCGCAGTCACGGTGCCGATCTCGGCGAACCCGAACCCCAGCGGGGCCCACGCATCGATGCCATCGGCATTCTTGTCGAACCCGGCCGCAAGCCCGAGGGGGGCCGGAAATTCGATTCCGAATGCCGTCGAACGCAACCGCGGATCGTCGACGACGAACAGTGCACTTGCCAGCTTGCGAAGCGGAGGAAGCGCCGCAACAGCCCTGAGAACACCGAACGCGAGGTGATGAATCCTCTCCGGTGATACGAGGAACATCAGGCGTAACAGGACGCGGTACAGACGGTCTCCCACGGTCTTCTTTCAGGTCGGTACTTCAGGGTCGGTACTTCAGGGTCGGTACTTCAGGGTCGTTGTTCGGAGTCGATCGGTGCTGCCGTCGAGCCGGTCAGATTCCGGGCTCCGGCACATGATGTGCGGTCTTCTTGCGCTTGAGCAACACGCGGCGACTTCCGTCGGTGTACAGACGTACCCGAGACAGCTCCCAGCCGCCGAATTCGGCCTGAATCGCGAGCCGCATCGATGCGGTCACGCGAGTGACGTCCGGTGGCAACCGGAGAGGGACGTACTCCCAGTCGTCGGACGGGGACACCTCCCACCCGACGGGCATCTTCGCTCGGCCCGGCATCGAATTCTCGTGTGCGTTCACGTGCCTCCACCATTCTCGAGGGTCGTTCCTGCGGGTACCGTCTCCTGCCGATTCGGCAGGTCAACGGCCCGCGGCGGGGATGCGCTGCAGCCCGTCCCCGGTCGCCGATCCCACGTACAGATCGCCGGTATCCGCGTCGACGGCAACCGAGTTCGGCTGTCGCACAGTGGGCAACCGTTGCGCCTCGACCGGAATTCCGGTGTCGAGTGTGTACCCGACCACCTCGTTGCGAGCCGGCAAGGTGACCCATGCAATACCGGATTGTTCATCGTAGGCGATCGCCCAGGGCGCGGACCCGACCGGAAACCGTTGCCGCATCAGCAGATCGTGCGAGGTGAAGACCAGCAGCTCGGTGCCGGTCGAGTCGGTGACCAGAAGTCGTCCGTACTCGTCGCTGGTCATCTCGGCGGCGCCTTCGCCCGCGCGCAGGGCCACACCGAGGGTGTCGTCGTCGAGGTTCAGATCGGTGATCGAGGTCTGGCGGCGATCGAGTACCGAGACACCGTCCGGTGTGCTGGCCAACGCGTCGGCCGAGGTCACGCCCGGTCCGGAGACGGTGCTCGTCACCTGTCCGGCGGCGTCGAGAATGCTGATACGCCCGGTGGCGTCACCGACCGCCGTGGTGCCGTCGGGTAGATCGGCAGCCGACAGAGTCCGGCCGTCGACGGCGGTATCGGTGCGCTGACCGTCTGCCACGGTGATCCTCGAGAGAACGCCGTCCATCGGAACCAAGACACTCGAGTCCCGTCCGGCGACCAGCTCTGCAGCGGATCCGCCCAGATCCACCACGCGGGGCTCGCTCGACGCCTCCCCGTCCACCAGGCTCACGGTGGTCGACGCGTCGGTCAGGGCAACCAGAGTGCGCGTTGCAGAATCGAAAGTCAGTGCGTCCACGGGAGCGAAGGCGCGGACGACTCCGGCCGGAGCCACTGCAGTCGCGGGGGACAAGGCAGGCGGCTGCGGCTCGACGGAGATCTCGTCGGCGTTCTCGTCCTCGCTCGAGCAGCCACCCAAACCGACGAGTGTGACGACGGCGAGCGCGGACGCCACTGCCGTCCTGGCCGTACGTGCCGACGGTGTTCGCATGGAACCGAACCTACTTCCTGTGGTGACTGCCCCTGGTAAGGCGCTGCCACATCTGTACCAGCGCGCGTCGACCTCGGCGAAATCGACAGCCCGGGACTCGGTGCCGTTCGTCGGGGGCGCGGAGACGGTAGCGTGTTCGATCGGCATCGAATTCGTGAACGAGCACGACATGGGAGCGGATGTGGGATCCGAAGGAACGCACTTCGTGGTCGAGGAAGTGAATGCGGGTACGCACGCCAACGGCTTCGGCAGAACAGACGACGGACGCGCGTTCGCGTTCAGAGTGCAGCGCAGCACGCTCTACGTGAAGATCTATCGGGCCGATGTCGTGTCAGCCGTGCCGGATCGAACCGAAGTGGACGCCGTCGCCGAACACTCGGTCACCGAGATCGATCTGACCGACGAACGCAGCATCATCGGGGTGGTTCGTGACGCTGTCGCTCATGCTCAGCAGCTGTCGGATGTGTCACTGCGAGACACGGCAGTCCGGGCCTTCTTCAATCGCGTCAACTCTGCGCTGGAGGGTTTCTGAACCCTGGTCGTTCCGCAGGCTTCACTCCTGACCCCGCTTCGGGATCACCAGTTGCTCACCGGTGACGGGGTGGTCGAAGACATCGACCGGGTGTCGGTAGATCCGGCCGAGCCGCTCGGCGGTGAGAACCTCCCGGGGCGGTCCCGTAGCCACCAGCTCGCCTGCGTCGAGAATCGCGACCCGATCGGCGTAGGCCGCAGCAAGCCCCAGATCGTGCAGTACGACAACCACGGCACGACCGGACGCGGCCAGTGAACGCACCACGGCCATCACCGACTCCTGGTGTCCCACATCGAGCGCCGCGGTGGGTTCGTCGAGCATGATCGTGGCGGTGCGCTGTGCCATGACACGGGCCAACGCGACTCGGGACTGCTCACCGCCGGATAGGGAACCGAACGGACGTCCGGCGAATTCGGACACGTCGCAGGCGGCCATGGCGGCGGCCACCTGCGCGTCGTCCTCGCGTACCGCCGACGTTCCGGTCCACGGAGCTCGGCCCATCCGCACGATCTGCTCGACGGTGAATGCGAACCCGATCGCGTGCTGTTGCGGGAGCACGGCGCGTCGTCGCGCGAGGTCGACCGGCCGGAAGCGGGACAGTGGTCTCTCGCCGAGCAGTACCGATCCGGAACTGGGCTCGGTGTCTCCGGACAGGACCGACAGCAACGTGGACTTACCCGCCCCGTTCGGGCCCACGAGAGCCAGAATCTCTCCGACGACGACCTCGAGATGCACGTCGTTCAGAACGGCCCGGTCACCGCGGTGTGCGCCGACCCCCACGGCGACCAGGGTGCGTGAACCCGGTGTCGGGTCGGCAGGAATGTCGGAACGGTGTCCACCGAACTTCCCGATCATGCCCAGCCGCCCTGACGAGCCCGGGTGCGGCGCAGCAGCCAGAAGAAGAACGGTGCGCCCGCCAACGAGGTCACCATCCCGAGCGGAAGGTCGACGTTCGCCACGAGCGTCCGCGTGACGAGATCGGCCCCGAGGAGGACCACGCCTCCCGCGAGTGCGCTGGCAGGGATGAGTACCCGGTGCGCCGGACCGAGCACCATGCGCATGGCGTGGGGTACCACCAGACCCACGAACAGGATGATCCCGGTGAACGCCACTCCGGACGCGACGAGCACTGCGACGACCACGATGGCGAACTGACGCAGGCGCTCGACGTTCACGCCGAGATGGCGCGCCACGTTCTCACCGAGTGCGAGCAGGTCCAGTCGGCGGGCGATCATCGACGACGCTCCGATCCCGACCAAGGCCAGCGGACCGACCACCGCGACCGACTGCCACGTGGCACCGGCAAGGGATCCCAACTGCCAGAAGACGATCTGGTCGCGAGCGGCCGGGCTGGCGACGAACGTGAAGAACGCGATCACGCCGCCGGCGAACGCATTGACGGCGACTCCGGTGAGGATGAGGGTCACCACCTCGGTTCGGCCGGCATTGCGAGCCAGGAAGTAGACCACAATCGTGGTGACGAGTCCGCCCACGAAGGCTGCGAGCGCAACGGTCCAGACCCCGGCAAAGCTGCCGCCCAGGACGAAGACCGAGCTCGCACCGACAGCCGCGCCCGACGACACGCCGACGACACCGGGTTCGGCGAGAGGGTTGGCGAACACACCCTGGAGCAGTGCACCCGCGCATCCCAGACAGGCACCGACGAGCATCGCGAGGGTCAGCCGAGGAAACCGGACCTGCCAGAGGGTCACCTCGCCGCTGGGGTGAGCGGGCATCGGGCCGATGTCGAGGCCCACCCGATGCGTCAGACTCCCCAACACTTCCGCCGGAGTCGTCGGTACCTGCCCTACGACAGCCGACACCAAGGCCAGGACCAACAGCGCGACCGCCAGCACGACGAACGTCGAGACCACCCGCGTCGTACCCGACCGCGACCGCGCAGACGACACGTCGCTCATAAGGCAGGTTCGTAGACGGCCTTCGACAATGCAGCCAGCACCTTTCCGGTGTTCGGACCGAAACTGAGAACGGTGCCGTCGTCCATGTCGACCACCCGACGCTGCTGGCCGGCGGGCGTCTGCGCGATACCGGGTATCTGCTCGAGCCCGTCGATCCCGCCGATCGATTGCAGCCCCTTGGTCATCATGAGAATCACGTCGGGTGCCGCAGCGATGAGTGCCTCACTGGTCACCGGGACGAACTGTTCGGTCAGACCCGATTCGACCCCTGCATCCCGAGCACCGATCGCCTCGATGAGAGCGTCCGCTCCGGAACCCGGACCGGCGAGCATCTTGATCGCCGGACCACGCATGTACAAGAACGCAACCTTCAGCGGCTCGTCGGATCGGGGCGCGTTCTGTGTCGCGGCGGCAATCTCTTCGGTTGCCCGTTGCGCCAGTGCGGAACCGGCGTCGGGAACCCCGAGAGCCGCCGCAACAGCGTCGATCTGTCCTGCTACCCCGGCCAGAGTTCGAGCGGGGTCGAAGTAGACGACCGGAATTCCCGCGGCCCGAATCTGATCCTGGACAGCGCGCGGGCCGATACTGGTGTCGGTCAGGACGACCGTCGGCGACAGCGCGAGAATGCCTTCGGCACTGAGCGAGTGGCCGGTAGGGGTGACGTCGGGTACGTCTGCTGCCGCGGGAAACGACGCCGAGGTGTCGCGCCCGACGAGATTGTCGCCGAGTCCGAGCGCGAACACCGTTTCGGCGAGGGTGCCGTACTGGTCGGCCGCCACGATCCTGCTGTTGTCCGAAATCGTGACGGGCACGCCGTCGAAACCGGTGACGGTGACCGGTAGTTCGGCAGCCGGATCGACCGCGATGGGCTCCGGATCGGGGTCGTCGACGACGGCGGTGCGGGGGCCGATCGTGCCGGAGTCCGGTGCCGCGGAGTTGTTCACCGAACACGACACCAGCAGTCCGGCCGTCAGCAGCGCGGCGGCGAGGCGTTTGACGATCACGACCATAGGTTAGCCTGCCCGACCTTCAGGTGACCTCACCCAGGCCGAGCAGCACCTGCGATCAACCGCTGACGTCGTCCAGGGCCGACGTGATGGCCGCCGGCAGTTCGAGCTCCTCGGCCATCAGAGCACCCATCAACTGGGCCAGATCGCGGGCACCGACGATCGCACTGCTCACCCCGGGACGATCACGGGCCCACGCAAGGGCGACGACCAGGGGAGAGGTGGCAAGACCATCGGCGGCCGTGACCGCCGCATCGACGACACCTACCGCCGAGTCGGTCAGGTACGCATTCACCGCGTCGGCGTGTAGCTCGTCGGCCCCGCGCGAATCGGCCGGAATCCCGTTGCGGTACTTACCCGTCAGGACACCACCCGCCAGGGGAACCGCCGCGAGGATGCCGATGCCGTGGTGCAGGGCGGCGGGAACCAGTTCGTCCTCGATCCCACGGGCCAACAGTGAGTACTCCGCCTGCGTCGACACGATCCGTCCGATACCGGCCGCACCGGCAGCCGTGGCCAACTGCCAGCCCAGATACCCGCGGGCACCGGTGTAGCGAACCCGTCCACTCGAGACGGCGTAGTCGAGTGTCGCCGCCACCTCGTCGACCGGGGTCATCGGATCCCACGTGGCTACCTGCCACAGGTCGAGATAGTCGGTACCGAGCTCACGCAGCGTTGCGTCCAACTGACCGAGCAGTCCGCGCCTCGAGCAATCGACGTGATACCGGCCGTACCGCGAACCGACCCCCGCGGCACTGCTGATCACCAAGTCCTGCCGAGGAACCACATCGTCGAGCAACTCCGCGAGTACTCGCTGAGCTCGACCGTCGCCGTACGCCGGGGACGTATCGACCAGGGTGCCGCCCGCCTCGGCGAACGCCGACAACTGCGCCGCAGCGTCGTCCCCATCGGTCCCGCTGCCCCACCCGAGAGTGCCGAGGCCGAGCCTCGACACCCGAAGTCCGCTGGTGCCGACCGATCTCTGCTTCATATGTGCCGAATGTCCTTTTGCCTGTGATCGTCGGGTTCGTACTGGCCTGCCGCCAGTGCACAGTAGTGCGCCGCGCCGCTCGGTGCGCAAGTGCCGCGCCGGGTACGGTCGTCCCCGTGAATCGCGAATCCAGGGGGCGGGCACTCGCCCACGCGCCGGCAACAATCGAATCGTCCGCTTCGACGCTGGGACGGGGCGCCGCATGATCGACATGACGTGGCTGCAGGCGATCATCCTCGGCGCAGTCCAGGGGCTGACGGAATTCCTTCCCATTTCCTCTTCCGGGCATCTGCGAATCGTGTCGGGGGTCTTCTGGAACGAGGACGCCGGCGCGTCGTTCACCGCGGTGACGCAGCTGGGTACCGAAGCCGCTGTCCTGCTGTTCTTCTGGCGCGACATCGTCAGAATCATCAAGGCCTGGTTCGTCGGATTGCGCAGGAAAGAAGAACGGGGTCTCGACTACCGCATGGGGTGGTACGTGATCATCGCCACCATCCCGATCGGCATTCTGGG
Organism: Rhodococcus sp. 05-2254-5; assembly: GCF_002258575.1. NCBI lineage: Bacteria > Bacillati > Actinomycetota > Actinomycetes > Mycobacteriales > Nocardiaceae > Rhodococcus > Rhodococcus sp. 05-2254-5. The sequence goes on from NZ_NOZG01000022.1 coordinate 125,848, forward strand.
TCTGTTGTTCAAGGATCAGATCCGCACCGGTGCGCGCAATCTGTATCTCATCGCGTTCATGCTGATCGCTTTCGCCGTGGTGATCGCCGTCGCGGAGAGGCTGGGCCGTAAGGAACGGCCGATCGAGAAACTCACCACCAGGGACGGCATCGTCATGGGCCTCGCTCAATGCCTGGCGCTGATTCCCGGAGTGTCCCGCTCCGGAGCCACCACCAGCGCCGGCCTGTTCCTCGGTCTCGAACGCGAAGCTGCAGTGCGCTTTTCGTTCCTGCTCGCCATCCCGGCCGTCACGGCGTCCGGCTTGTTCTCGCTGCCCGACGCTTTCGAGCCGGTCGGCTCCGGCCTCGCCGCGTCGGGACCACAGCTGCTGGTGGCCACGATCATCGCGTTCGGCCTGGGTTATGCCTCGATCGCCTGGCTGCTCAAGTTCGTCGCGAACCATTCGCTGTACTGGTTCGTCGGTTACCGCATCGTGCTCGGTGTCGTTGTTCTGGGTCTGCTGGCCGGCGGGGTTGTCTCGGCTACGTGAACCGTTCCTCGTTAGGCTCGGAGCAATGACAGTCATCTTGCTTCGCCATGGACGTTCGACGTCGAACACTGCGGGCACGCTCGCAGGTCGGAGCGAAGGGGTGGAGCTCGACGACCGGGGCCGAGAGCAGGCACAGGCGGTTGCCGAACGGCTGGGGGTCCTCCCGGTCGTGGAGATCGTGCGCTCTCCGTTGTTGCGGTGCGAACAGACCGTGGAACCGCTGGCCACTCGGTTGGGGCTGACTCCGATGGTCGAGGACAGGATCGTCGAGGTCGACTACGGACAATGGACCGGTCGAACCATCAAGGAGCTGCTGGCCGAGCCGCTGTGGAAGGTCGTTCAGCAGCATCCGTCCGCGGCGGTGTTCCCCGAAGGCGAAGGCTTGGCTACGGTGCAGCAACGCGCGGTCCAGGCGATACGGGAGCACGATGCGCGGCTGGCCGCCCACCACGGCCGGGATGTGCTGTGGGTGGCCTGCTCTCACGGGGATGTGATCAAGTCGGTGCTGTCCGATGCGATGGGTGCCCATCTCGATTCTTTCCAGCGGATCGTTGCCGATCCGGCGTCGATCAGCGTCGTGCGCTACACCTCGACTCGGCCGTTCGTGTTGCGGACCAACGACACCGGATCCGACTTGAGCGTGTTCGTGCCGAAGGCGGAAGAGCCGACGTCCGACGAAGCAGGCGCGAAACCCGACGTTGCAGACTCGTCCGATGCAGTGGTGGGCGGCGGCGCGGGCACCTAGAGATGCCGGTTCGCCGCCGATCTCCCGATCGGTGGCAGGCTGGAGGGCGAGCAATACCGTCCACGGTCGATCTGTGGCCGATAATGGAAGTTCGCGATTCGTTTCGCGGAGCTTTTCGAGTCGTTAGGAGGTGCAATGCCGCGCGCCATACACGTTTTTCGCACCCCTGATCGTTTCGTCGCCGGGACCGTAGGTGAGCCGGGTGACCGAACGTTCTTTCTCCAGGCGGTGCACGATGCCCGAGTGGTTTCGGTCGCGTTGGAGAAGCAGCAGGTACAGGTGCTGGCCGATCGAATGGGACTGCTGCTCGAGGAGGTGCAGCGTCGCTTCGGTACCGATGTGCCGACCGAGGAGGCCGAGACACTCGACACCAGCCCGTTGGTGACCCCGATCGACACCGAATTCAGGGTCGGCACGATGGGGTTGGGTTGGGACGCCGACGCCAATGCCGTCGTGGTGGAGTTGTTGGCCGTCAGTGAGGTCGAGGTCGACGAATCTGTCGTGCTCGACGACACCGACGAGGGCCCCGACGCGGTTCGAGTGTTTCTGACACCCGTTCAGGCTCGCGAGTTCGCAGCGCGGTCCGAGCTGGTTGTGGCAGCCGGCCGAGCGCCGTGCCCGCTGTGCGGCCTGCCGCTCGCCCCCGAGGGACACGTCTGCATCAGGACGAACGGCTACCGCCGCGGTGCCACCTTCGGTCCGGTGACAGAGGTCGACGAGTCTTGACCGTCGAACTACCTCCCTTCGAGGGCCGCGAGACCATGGAGACCGGCGAGCTGACTGTCGTCGGCCGGGTGGTTTCGGCGTCCAACGCCACCCTCGTGTGCGAGGCGGGCGACGGCGACTCGGCAGTGCGGTGCGTGTACAAACCCGTGCGCGGAGAGGTGCCGCTCTGGGACTTTCCCGACGGCACCCTCGCCGGGCGAGAGGTGGCGTCGTACGAGATCTCCGAGGCGCTCGGGTGGGGCGTGATTCCGCCCACGGTGCTGCGCGACGGTCCGTTCGGTCCCGGCATGGTGCAGAAGTGGATAGATACTCCCGAGGAGCGGGTCGAGGGCCGCGTGGACCTGGTCGACATCTGCCGTCCCGATCTCGTTCCGGCGGGCTGGATTCCGGTGTTGCAGGCCTACGACGGCGATGGCGAAGAGATCGCTCTGATCCATGCCGACGATCCACGCCTGCAGCGGATGGCGGTTCTCGACGTCATTCTCAACAATGCAGATCGCAAGGGTGGGCATGCCCTCGAAGGTCTCGACGGTTATGTCTACGGGGTGGATCACGGCATCTGCCTGCACGCCGAGAACAAGCTGCGCACGGTTCTCTGGGGGTGGGCAGGCCAGGCGGTCGACGATGCTCTGATGGCCGACGTCGTGCGGTTCGTCGAGACCTTCGACACCGTCATCGCTCCACGGCTGGTCGACAAGATAACGCTGGCCGAAACCATTGCGGTGTTGGATCGGGCCCAGCAGCTGATCGCGCGCCCGGTCATGCCGGAACCTCGATCGAGCAGACCGATACCGTGGCCCGCCTTCTGAACGGGCTCGGATAGGCTCGGCTGCATGCATTCTTGGTCCAGCCCGGAGATCCCGACAATCCCAGGACAGGGTCCAGCGCTTCGGTTGTTCGATACCGCAGATCGCCAGGTCCGTCCGGTCACCCCCGGTTCGACCGCTCGCATGTACGTCTGCGGAATCACCCCGTACGACGCCACCCACCTGGGACATGCGGCAACGTATCTGACGTTCGATCTGATCAACCGCTTGTGGCGTGATGCGGGTATCGACGTGCACTACGTGCAGAACGTCACCGATGTCGACGATCCGCTGTTCGAGCGCGCGAATCGCGACGGTGAGGATTGGCGCGATCTCGGTGCGCGCGAGATCGAGCTGTTCCGCGCCGACATGGAGGCTCTGCGGGTCGTGCCTCCGCACGACTACATCGGTGCCGTCGAGTCGGTGGAGGAGGTCGTCGAACTGGTGGAGAAGCTGGTGGCGTCCGGCGCTGCCTACGTCGTCGACGACGCCGAGTACCCCGACGTGTACTTCCGTGCCGACGCAACCGAGCAGTTCGGCTACGAATCCGGTTACGACCGTCCCACCATGGACACGTTCTTCGCCGAACGCGGCGGAGATCCCGATCGTGCGGGCAAGCGCGATTCACTCGATGCGCTGCTCTGGCGCGCGGTACGTCCCGGCGAACCGTCGTGGCCGTCGCCGTGGGGCCCCGGCCGACCGGGCTGGCACATCGAATGCGCTGCCATTGCACTCAATCGCATCGGAACCGGGTTCGACATCCAGGGCGGCGGAAGCGATCTCATCTTCCCGCACCACGAGTTCTCGGCGGCACACGCCGAGGCGGCAACCGGTGACCCTCGGTTCGCCCGGCACTACGTGCACACGGGAATGATCGGTCTCGACGGCGAGAAGATGTCGAAGAGCCGCGGCAACCTGGTGTTCGTCTCGAAGCTCCGCGCAGAGAACGTCGATCCGGCCGCGGTGCGGCTGGGCCTGCTCGCGGGCCACTATCGCCAGGATCGGCCGTGGTCCGACGAGGTCCTCGAGCGAGCCCACACCCGCCTCGCGCTGTGGCGCCGAGCAGCGGCGCTCGAGTCCGCAGCGTCGGCCGACGACGTCGTCAACCGCCTGCGTCAGCATCTGGCCGATGACCTCGACACACCCAAGGCTCTCGACGCCCTCGACGCGTGGGCAAGTTTCGCAGTCGAGCGCGGTGGATCGGATGCGAGCGCACCCGGCACTTTCGCCGATGCGGTCGATGCGCTGCTCGGAGTTCCGCTGCGTTAGTCCGTGGCCCCCAGGCGTAGATCCGCCAGCAGATCCGGGATCAGGCGTTCTTCCATGACCGCTCGTCCCGAATCACGCAGTGCAGCAGCCAGTTCCGGGTCCCACGGAGTGTCCGTGGGATGCCCCTTCAGTGGTTCCGAGTTGCGCGCGTCCAGTGCGCGGCGGTACGAGTCGACGTCCATTCGCCACGGCACCGCGTCGTACCGGGTGAGTGCGCGGGTCACCATGTGCATTCCGGCCCAGTCGAAGTCGGCACGCCATTCGATCGTGGTGCCGGGGGCGCGCGCAGCCAGCAGCCGATGCACTGCGGCCGAGGGCTGACCGTCGGTGCAGATCAAGCTGGCACAGTTCGAGCCGAGAGAGCGGGCTGCGGCCGCGAGCACAGCGACGTTCTCGCACACGAACACGGTCGACGAGCTGTTGGTGAGAGGGCCGCGCGCGAGCATGTCCACGGTGACGGGAAAGGGCACACCCTCGTCGGCTGCGTCGTTGAGCCAGCGAGCCACCGTGTTGGTCTCTACGACGCGGTAGCCGAGAACCAGTACCCGGCTCGACACGGCGTCGACCGACACTCCGGCCGTTTCCCACAGCGCTCTGATCCCCACTGGATCGACGGGTCGAGGCACGTTCTCGCGCAACGACAATGCATCGAGGACGAGTTTCGCGGCACCGCCGCCCGTGAGGGCCTTGGTATCACCGGTGGCCAGTTCCGCCAGCTCGGTGAGCGACATCCCGTCAACCGGAAGCAGCGCCAGGACTTGCGTTGCGACCCCGAGCGCGTCGACGGCGACGCGGCCACCGAGGGTGCCGTCCTGATTGAGCAACGACGCGATCCAGTGCTCGATCCACTCGCGATCTGCACCACCGCCCAGCGCCTCACGCGCCCGATCGAGCGCATCGGCGCGCACCTGAGCCTTGTCGGCCGCAATGCGCTTCTTGTCGTGCAGTGGTGCCTGACCGGCGAGGGTGTCGATCAGCCCGATACCGCCGTTGAGCGGATGGCTCAGCCATGCGTCGAACCGCTCGAGATCGAGCCGGGTGCTCCGTGCCCGAGAGTGCAGGCTGGAGTTGGACTTCGAGATGGCACTGCACAGACGCCACAGTTCCGGCGCATCACTCAGGTCGACGGTGATGTTACCGCCGACACGAAGCCAGTTGGACTCCAACTTCTTTCGCGCAGCGTCCAACAGCGCCGCCAATTCGACGCTGCCTCGCCACTCACTGTTACCGGCCAAACTCCAGCCCACCTTCGGTTCGGGTCGGCACCCGGCGGGTCAACGGTGATCCGAGGGCGGCTGCGAGGTCGGTGCCGTCGTGTTCGGCGAACAATTCACCGTTCTCCCACACCAGAAGTGCTGCGCTGACGGTGTTCTCGGCGGTCGAGTGCGCCAAATCGTAGTGCGCGCAACCGGGGACGTCCGCGTAGGTGATCCACAGGTCGTAACCGGTCATGAACAGATCCAGGTCGAATTGCACACTCAGTCCGAGCAATTCGCTACGACCGTTGTCGTCGACACCGGCGAACGCCTCGTCCAGCGCCAGCAACCGCGGCGAATGCGGATCGGCGGACGAGAGCATCACGTGCGCCGCGGCGAACAGCGGCAAATGCAGCGACACCGATTGCTCACCGCCCGAGAGTGCACTGTGACGAGCGACGGTCAGACGATCCTCGTTGCCGTCGCCGCTGATGAGCGTGAACGCGAACACCCGCCAGCGACGATAGTCCAGTGTCGCGGACAGGATCTCGGGATACGACCGTTCCGGATGTGCCGCACGAGCGATCCTGATCTCCGATGCGAAGTGTGCGCGCATCGCGGCCAGATCGTCCTGGCTCAGCGCCGAGGCATCGCGGTCGAGCAGCTTGGACACTGCCCGCGCACCGTCGTCGAGGTTGTCCGCGAGCACCCAGTGCACGCCGATCGTGTTGCCCGAGGACATACGGCGTTGCTTCATCTCGGCGGACATCTGTGCGATCAGCTCACGCGCGTCGACGGTGCGCTCGTGAATCTGCTGCGCCAACCCGGTCAGCAGCGCGTCTTCGAGAATTCGGCGTTCCTGCTCGGTCAAGAGCAGTTCCTGGTCGGCCCTGGCGGCACCGATGCGGTCGGCGAAGTCTCCGACCGAGGAATAGCCCTGCTCGTCCTGCACGCGTACCACCGTCAACCCGTCCGGTGCGTCCCACTGCAGGCGGTAGTCCTGACCGGAAGCGGCCAGTTGCGAGTCGAACTCCTGCAGTGCGCTCGTCAGCGCCGTTCGTGTCGACTTCCGGCTCGAGTCGGTCACTTTCACCGACGCCGTCGCCGTGTCGAGTGCCGAATGCAGCGCGAGCACCACCGGTGGAAGTACCGGGACGTCGTCGTCGGGGCCGGCGGCCTGCTGAACCCGATACAGGATCTGTTCGACCGTCAGCCACGCCGAGTCGCTGGCCGGCCACGTGTACGTCTCGTGCACGCCGAGGATGTGCAGCAGATCCTTGCGGGCGTACGGTGCCAGTCGGACGGCATCACCCAGGGTCTCGGTCACGGCAGCGCGCAGGCTTTCGAGCGCCGTGTTGCACGCACCCTCGGCCTTGCCGATCGCCTCGCCGGCTTCCTTGTCCGCCTTTCGGGCTGCTCGCTGCTCGGCTCGGCACTTCTCGATGCGATCGCGCGCGTTGTCGAGATCGGTGTTGATCTGTTCGGCCGTGGCACCGAGTTTCTCGCTCAGCAATTCCAGACGCTGCAGCTGTTGCCGATAGCTCTCGTCGGCTATCGCGGCTTCCTCGGCGAGTTCCTCGGCCAGTCCGGTGGCCTCCTCGAGGCGGTTGGTGGCCTCGCGCGCCCGCTCGGTCTCGCGTGCGTGGTCGCTGCGTTTACGGATGACCGCTGCGCCCTGATGCTCGAAATGGCGAATCGCTGCGGCGAGGGCATCGACATCGCGGCCCAGGTGCGGGGTGCGATGGGCCACGGCGACGGAGCGCAGTTGTTTCTCTTTCGCGGACAGGTCGGCGATCGCTTGGTCGAATTCTCGATCTGCCGCTGCAGACGCATCTTTCGAGGTGCGCAGCGCGCCTGCGGCTGCCGTGACGGCACGTTGCGCCTTCACGATGGCCGAGACTCGGGGGAGCTGCTTGGCGGCCGCGTTCAACGCCTGCACCAGCTCGCGTGCCGCCAGCTCGGCGGCGGTCGCGGTCGCGAGTTCGGCTGTCGCGGAATCGATCGCAGCACCGAGCTCGGCGATGCGCTGCTCTCGCCGACGCGCCCGCGCCGTGGCACCGATGTACTCGGCATCCGGTTTTGCGTGGCGACCCTGCTGCACTCCCTGCCAGTACCGACCGTCGACGCCTATCGAGACAGAACTGTCCGAGAGGTCGTTTCGATCCTGCTGCAATGCAATCGAATTCAGTACATCGAGGATTCGCGATTCCTGGACGGCAGTACCGGGCTCGGGTTCCAGCACGGAGGCGAGCGTCGACCCGGTCGGCCTCGCGGCCACCGGTAGCGGCGACAGATATTGCTCCGACGTCGCGTCGACGGGGGAGTCTGCGGTCGGATGAATCCACCCGTCGAGCAGGTTCGCGGCCTGCAGTGCGGATTCGATCCCCGCCGCGTCGGTGGGGGAGACCGCATCGGCAAACCGAACCAGTTGCCACAGTGGTGCGCCCGAGAGATCTACTCGACTAGCGGTGCGCGCTGCGAACGGTGGTGGGGCATCGTCGTGTTCGGCTCGCACCAGGGACAGTTCGCCCCGCAGCGCCTTCACCTCGGCCTCGCGCGCGGCCACGTCGACGCGTGCCTGTGCCTGCCGGGCGCGAATCGCGTCGATACCGTCCGAGGTCTGCTCGGCGAGCACGGATTCCAGGCTCGGGGCGTCGTCTTCGCCGATGCCTGCCAGGGCTGCGTCGAGGGCCTCGAACACAGCGGAGGTGATGCCTGCGGAGGAGTAGAGCGACGAGTTGCTCGACCACCAGGCCCGCAGACCCGAAGCGAACTGCGCCTTCTCCAGATCCACCGTCGCCTCGGCCTCGGTGACGGCAGCCGCGGCTGCTTCGAGCAACTCGCGCGCCTTCGTTGCGGCCTTCTCCGCGCGAGCGCGTTCCGTCGACGCCTTCTCGACGGTAGTCAGCGCCTCACGCACTGCACGTACGTCACCGTCCCGTTCCTCGGCGTGCCCACGAAGCGCGGTACTGATCTGATCACTGCGCGCCGTCCCGGGCAGCGGTGTCCACACGATGCCCGCGTCCTCGGCCGCAGTCTGCAGCTCGTCCTCCGCGCGAGTCACTCCGGCAACGGAGTCCCGGAGTGCCGAATCCGCCCGGGCCGCCTCGGCCGTACGCTGCTCCAGTTCTGCTTGCGCTTTGCGTGCGCGATCGGCCTGCTGCGCCGTCGAGACCTCCAGCTTCGCAGCGGATTCGGCGAGATCGTCCAGTTGCTGCTTGCCCTCGTACGCGCTCGAGCGCTGCAGGGTTTCTCGGTCTGCGACGGCCTGATCGAGCGCACGCTCGGCCTCGTCGAACCGCGTCTCTGCGGCCGCCCGTTCCAGCAGACGCCGGTCCTTCAGGGCGGCGGCGGCGAAGTGCGCGGTGGTCGCGTGCGTCACGGCTTCGAGCCGACGCGAGACTTGCTCGACATCCGAACGGGTCTGTACGCGAAGGTATTTGGAGTAGACCGACACGAAGTTCCTGGCCGCCTGATCGGCTTGGGCCAGTCCCTCCAGCGCGCGTCCGACTTCCTCCATGTCGCTGAAGGAACGTGCTGCCTCGAGCACCAGTTGCTCGTCGAGGGGACGCAGACCGTCGGTCAGCGCCTGGGACAACCCTTTCGGATCGAGATTCTTGGCCAACTGCGGACGGCGAAGTGTCAGAATCAGATTGATCAACTGGTCGTACCGTTGCGCGCCGAGCCCGAACATTCGGGCATCGATCGCGGCGCGGTAGTCGACCGGACGATCGGTCAGTGCATCGCTGCCGAGTTGTTCGGCCAACTGCTTCTTCGTCAGCGGCCGGTCGTCGGAGCCCAACAACGAGAAGTCGACGCCCACTCGGCCGTCGGCCACGAAGTACCAGCGGGTCACCTTGTCGTTGTGGCGGCTCGCCCGCATACCGATTCCGACGGTCACCGATTCGGGGTCCTCGCGCGAGCCGCGGCCGAATTCCATCCACACGTACGAATGTGCGCTTTCCTGCCCTCGGTAGAGCAGGTTGGACTTCATCGTTCGTTCTTCACCGGCGAACGGGTTGAGTCGGCGCGGCTCGATCCGGCCGTCGAGGACGAAGGGAAACAGCACTTCGAGCGCTTTGGTCTTGCCGGATCCGTTGGGACCACGCAGCACCAATCGACCGTCGGCGAAGGAGAACTCCTGATCCCGGTAGTCCCACAGGTTGACGATTCCGGCGCGCGTGGGCCTAAAGCGATTCGAGTGTGCGGTCATCTACTCAGGCCTCTACTTCGGATGGATCGGTACTGGGGGCTTGTTCGGTGCCGAAGAGCGAGTCCTGCGGGGCTCGGTCACGCACGCTGACCATCACGTCTCGGTACCGAGCGATCACCGGTAGCACCAACACGCCGCCGGATACGCTGTGTATCAAGCGAAGTCGATGCAACAGCGCAATCGCACGGATGCGTAGACCGTCCCGGTCGGTCTGCCACTGCGCCGCGAACGTGCGACCGAATCGGTCCACGAGATCGTCGACGACCGAGACCAGCCAACTGTCCTCGATCAGCGGGTACTGTGTGCGCTCCGCCGAGTTCTCGACCGTCGTCGGATCGGCGGGAAATCCGAAATCGGCCAGGTCGCCGAAGATTCCGCCGCCGGGGATCGCGTCGTCCAGCTGTTCGACGAGTAGGTCGCTCGCAGGTAGCGGATGCGTTGTGAGCGCCGGAGCGTCAGGATCCACGACCCGATCGGAGATTTCTCCCGCGATGAGCAACGCAACCTGAGCGATCGTTCCGGTGCTGGGAAAGCGGTGGTCGGACAACCGTCCCGAGGTGTCGATGAGGGCCACACCCTCGGCGCGACGCTCGGCAACGAGACCGGTGAGCAACTCGACGTCGGCGACGGTGCGCGAGGCGGTCAGGGCGGTGCGTGCGTCTCCGTCGAGATCGTCGAGATAGACGACGGGGTGTTCGACCAACGCTCGGCGTACCGCACGCAGCGTTTCCTTCGGGTCTGCCTCACGCCCGGACTCGATGTGTCCGAGATCGGAATCCTCGGGATCGATCGGGGCATCCGAGCCGGCCAGCAGGCCACGAATCGAACGCAGGTGCTGCACGGCACGCGGCGGCCGAAACATCGCGACGACCACCGATCGGTCGATGTCGTACAGGGCCTCACCGGCCGTCGGATTGTTCGCCCAGCCCGTGGCGTCGCCGTCGGCCAGCGAGATCGCACCACGCGTGGCCAGCCATCCGATCGCGTCGACGAATGCGTCTCGGTCGCTCGCGCGGTCGGTCGTGAGTTCGACGCCGTCCACCTGACTCGACTCCGTCGCCACGTGATCGGCGAGTTCGGACAGAGTGATCTGGTTTCCGGCCCGACCGAGCGCGGCAAGCGCCAGCGCCAGATACGCGTACCTGCGGCGGTCGAACACCCGCTCGGACGGCGTTCGCGCGGGTTGACTGTCGTCGAGACGATCGATCACGGGGAACAGACGCGCGGTCGTCTCGGTGACCTCGAAGCGGTAGCCGAACAGCTCCAGGAGATCCTCACGCAGTTCGGTTGCCCACCTGCGCAGCAGCGGTAACGCGATTCGATCGGGGTACGTCGCGGTGACCAGGTGATTGGACAATGCGACTCGGGCAGCCCGCTGGTAGGAATCCAGAGCGAGCGAGGAGATCTCACGTGCTCTCACCGGCGCGCCACCTCACTGACGTCGAGGGCGAGGCGGTCCAGATGCAATCGGCCACGGCTGGTGCGCACGATCGTCGAACGATCGCTGTCGCTCAGCGTCAGGCGCACGCCACTGTCCGATCCGGACGAGTCCGAGGTGCGTCCGCTCACGCGTACCCGGGCAGTCAACGCGGCGTTGAGCAGGCTCAGCAACACTTCGGTTTCCTGCTCGTTCAGAATGCGGTCGTGGATTCCGGCCGAGGCGAGCGACTGCGCCGCGGCACTGCGCGATCGCTGCGACTCGAGTTGCTGCTCGCGCAGTCGTCTGATGCCGCCGTCGTTGCGCTGTACCCGCCCTGGAACGCCGGGGGTCGGAGTACGTCCTGTCTCGGCCAGCGTGCGCGAGATTTCGACCGGCGGTGCCTCCCACCATGATCGGGACATGGGGATGATGTCGGCGTCGGGATGGACCATCGACAGGTGCCGGGGTCGGCCGAGGCCGAACACGGCGTGAAACAGAGCATGTGCGCTGTCCTCGGTGGGAGCAGCAGCGAACCAGCCGGCCAGGTGACGCAGTTGGCTTTCGCGACTCACACCACCCTTACGAGTTTCGGTGACGCGCCGCAGCAGTGACAGCACAGCAGCGATCGCGCTCATCGTGCCCTCGCGGAGGCGCTCGGATTCGCTGAGCTCGGATTCGGCCGCGACGAACCAGTGCGACAACCCGGCCCATCGGTCGGTCCAGTCCGCTCGCCGCTCGTCGACGGAGAGAAAGACTCGTTCGTCGCTGATCGCGGCACGGTCGACGAGTTCCTCGATGCCGGTGCTCTCGACGAGTGCGATCGCTTCCGCCAACTTGGGGGCATAGCGGGTGAGATCGGAGCTGAACTCACGCATGTGCGTGAGCAGTGCATCCTTGTGCGCCAAGAACGATTCGGGCGTGATCTCGGTGGTGCGCACCAGGTCGCCCAGCACCAGATAGAAGTGGGCGGCGCGGGTCGCCATCTCCGACAACGTCGAATCGAGTCTGCTGAGCTTGCGGTAGATGCGGTCGCCGTCGGCCTGACGGTTCGCCTCGGCCAGCTCGTGCATGTCGGCCAGCAGCTCGGGGAGCACCAGCCGGGACAGCGAGGCGTCGTCCAGGCGCGCACCGAGCACGTCCTCGACCGCACGGTAGGCCTTGTAGCCGGCCTGACCGAACTGGTAGACGAAGTGCCGGTTGCGGTATTCGGCAAGGGTCGCGGCGCGGGTGCCGTCGTAGCTGCGTTCGAGCAGACCCCAGGCGTGGAGTTGATCGAGCAGGGGTGCGATGTCCAGTGTGGTCAGCGCGTCGTGACGCCCGGGGCTACGAGCGATGAGATCGGCGACCTCGCCCGAGTGCAGCAACACCACGTAGTTCGCGCGAGCGGTGTCGAACGCCCGCAGTACTGCCAGGTATTCGGATCTTTTCTCGGCGACGGCGAACGAGAAGAGACCGAGACGGTCTTCCTCCACGAACGCATTCGCGGCACCCAGCCGTGCGTCCTCGCCTGATTCGGTCACTGGAACAGGGTAGGGGGTAGGAGTGGAGCCTGCGGAATGACCCTGGTGGGAGGAGTGGAGCCTGCGGAATGACCCTGGGGGTAGGAGTGCCAGTTGTTCGACCGTGCCGGTTACAGCTCCACGGTCACTTTTCCGTTCACCACGGCCGCGGGGTAGGTGCGCACCGGGTCGATGCCGCTCGGGCAGGTGCCGTCGTCGAGAGAGAAGGCGTATTGATGAAGTGGGCAGACGACTACGGACCCGTCGATCTGGCCGTCGGCCAGTGGTCCGCCTCGGTGCGGGCAGACGGCGTCCATCGCGCGCACCGAACCGTCACCGAGCAGGAACACCGCCACCTGCTTACCGTCCACGACGTAGGCCCGACCCTCGCCGGGAGTCAGATCTTCCAACGCTCCCACCGGCACGCTCATCGGACCGGCACCTGCGGCAGCGGGAGCAGTGGCAGCGAGGGTGCGAACTGCGCGGGCGATTTGGGTGCCGTGCGGTCCTGCCATGGGTCCACGTAGCCGTCGACCGATGTTTGCAGTCGCTCGTCGAGTCCGGCGACGATGCCGTCACGGTCGTCGATCAGAACGCTCTGCAGTTCCTCCAAGCCGACGCGCGGAACCCAGGCGTACGTCCGTTCGAGCCACTGCGCGTTCTCCCGATAGTGCTGGATGAATCTGCCTGCCACTGTCATCACCTCCTCGGCTCCTGTCACGGTGGCCAACAGATCTCCCTTGCGGATGTGAGCCCCGGCCGCGCCGCCGACGTAGATCTCCCACCTGTCCTCGCCGACCGAGACCACGCCGAAGTCCTTGCACAGCGCCTCCGAGCAGTTGCGCGGGCAGCCGGCGACCGCGAGTTTGAGTTTCGCGGGAGTCTCCAAGCCTTGGAACCGCTCTTCGAGCGCGATGCCGAGAGCCGTCGAGTCGCCGAGACCGAAGCGGCAGAAATCGCTGCCCACACAGGTTTTCACCGTGCGCATGCTCTTGCCGTAGGCGAAGCCGGAGGGCATGTCCAGATCGCCCCACACCTTGGGTAGGTCTTCCTTCTTGATCCCGAGGAGGTCGATGCGCTGTCCGCCGGTGACCTTGACCAGCGGGACGTGGTACTTGTCGGCGACGTCGGCGATCTTGCGCAGTTGATCCGGGGTGGTGACGCCACCCTTCATCTGCGGCACCACCGAGAACGTGCCGTCCCGCTGAATGTTGGCGTGCACCCGGTCGTTGATGAACAGTGCGCCGCGCTCGTCCACCCAATCCGGACCCCAGACGGTGCGCAGCAGTGACGCCAGCGGCATCTTGGCGGCGGCGTCCTCGACGCCGTCGGTCGCAAGCGCCGTGAACACCTGCGAGACTGCCCGGAGGTCTCGCGACCTGATCGCTTCGATCAGTTCCGGCTTCGTCATCGGGATACACGGCACGTACCGGTCTGCGGTGGGTTCCGCTTCGACCGCGCCACCGGCTGCGCACGCGATGATGTCTTTCACCAACCCCGTGCAGGACCCACATCCCTTGCCTGCTCGGGTCTTCGCGGTCACGTCGCTCAGATTCTTGGCGCCGGCGTGCACGCAGGCCACGATGGCGCCCTTGGTGACGCCGTTGCAGTTGCACACCTGAACGTCGTCTGCCAGTTCGGCGGCTCCTGTTGCCGCAGAGGGCGTTCCCATGTCGAAGAGCATGCTGATGCGCTCGTCGGGCAGCGGCACCTTCTCGTCGAACGCCTGGGTGAGAAAGTTGGCCTTGGAGATGTCGCCCAGCAGGGTGGCGCCGACGAGCTTGTTGTTCCGCACGATGACCGATTTGTACGTGCCACTGCGTGGTTCGTAGAACTGAACGAATTCGTCGTCGTCGCGCTCGGGCGCGGTGATCCCCATCGACGCGACGTCGACGCCGGCCACCTTGAGCTTGGTCGTCAGACGCGAACCGTGATACGCGGCAGCGGGATCGGCACCGGTGAGTACATCGGCCAGGACAGCGGCCTGCTCCCAGAGGGGCGCGACGAGGCCGTACACCTCACCGCGGTGCTGACAGCATTCGCCGACGGCATAGATGGAACCCTCGTCCTCGCAACGTAATTGGTCGTCGACGACGATTCCGCGTTCGATGACCAGGCCGCCGGCGCGGGCAAAATCGACACTGGGCCGAATTCCGGCGGTCACGACGACCATGTCGGCGTCCAGCGAGGTGCCGTCGTTGAAACCGACGCCGATGACGGTACCGTCGTCCGACCGCAACACCGAGGTGGTCCTCTTCGAGGTGTGGACACCGACGCCCAGCGACTCGATCTTGTTGCGCAACACTCGTCCACCGCGCTCGTCGAGCTGCTGGTTCATCAGGTGCCCGGGGGAGTGCACCACGTTCACGTCCAGTCCCTGCGTCCGCAGTCCGTACGCTGCTTCGAGACCGAGCAGTCCGCCGCCGATCACCACCGCCGACACGTCGTCGCGCGACTGCGCCATCTGCAACATGCCGTTGGTGTCGGCGATCGTGCGGAATCCGAACACCCCACGTGCCAGCCTGCCGTCGGACTCGCGCAGACCGTCCATGTTCGGGAAGAACGTGTTGCTACCAGTGGCGATGATCAGTACGTCGTAGTCGACGGACCGACCGCTTTCGCAGACAACCGTTTTGGAGAACCGGTCGAGCGACACGGCTCGATCGCCCACGTGCAACGTCACGCCGTTCTCGCTGTACCAACTCATGGGGTTGAGAACGAGATCCTCGTCGTCGACGGTGGCCTCACCGGACAGCACGTGGGAGAGCATGATGCGGTTGTAATTGCCGTACGGTTCGTCGCCGATCATCGTGATGTCGAACAGCGAGCTGCCGTCTCGCTCGAGGATCTGTTCTACCGTCCGGGCACCGGCCATTCCGTTGCCGATCACCAGCAATCGCTGTTTTCCCGCAGTCATCAGACCAGCACCAGACCGAAGTCGACGACGACCTCTCCGCTGGTTCCGGCAGGGGCCGCGATCACCAGCTTGAGCACGGTATCGGGATCGACGTCCTCGACGACCCGCAACGGAATGTTGACGCCGCTCTTGGCCCCCATCGGGAACATACGCATCGGGCTGCCGTCGCGCAGCAAGGTCACGACCACCAGTTCATCGCTCGAATTACCGCCCCGGAAGTACAGCGGCTGAGCCGTCACCCCCTCGGGGACGACGAAACTCAGGCTGGGATCGATCAACTCGGGCTTGTCCAGACCGTTGCCGGTGAAGGAGAAGACGCCTTGCAGAAATCGCGGTGTGCTGGCCATACCCACGAGGCTCCGGTGTCGGGGTGACGCCACCGCTGCGGTGACGTTACGTCGGCATCAGAAAGACCTCACCGGCTCCCGGCTCCTCGTGTGCGTTCGGGTCAGAGCCCGAAGTTGCCCGGGCCGCGTCGCCGGAGGTACTTCTCGAACTCGGCGGCGATGGCGTCACCGTCGATCTTGGCGATCGCATCGGACATGTCCACCTCGGCGTCACCACGCTCCTCGAGGCTGCGCACGTACTCGCTGATCTCCTCGTCCTCTTTGGTCATCTCGTTGACCGCCTCCTCCCACTCCTCGGCCTGCGTGGGCAGCTCGCCGAGCGGCACCTCGATGTCGAGTACGTCTTCGACCCGCTGCAGCAACGCCACGGTGGCCTTCGGATTCGGTGGCTGTGACACGTAATGGGGGACAGCAGCCCAGAACGACACGGCCGGCACCCCTGCCTTGACACATTCGTCCTGCAGAACGCCGGTGATACCGGTGGGCCCCTCGTAGCGGGTCTGCTCCAGGTTGAACTGTTCGGCCGACTCGGTGCTGTAGGCGGTGCCGGTCACCGGAACCGGCCTGGTGTGCGGGGTGTCCGCCAGTAGCGCGCCGAGAATGACGACGGTTTCGACGCCCAGCTGCTCGACGAACTCGAGCAGGTCGTCGCAGAAGCTGCGCCACCGCATGTTGGGCTCGATACCGCGCAACAGGACCACGTCACGGTCGCTGCCGGGCGGTGAACACACCGACAATCGAGTCGACGGCCACTCGATCTCTCGGGTGACCCCGTCGACCTGACGAACGGTCGGCCGATTGACCTGGTAGTCGTAGTAGTCCTCGGAGTCCAGCTCGGCCAGTGGGCTGGCGTCCCAGATCAGCTCCAGATGTTCGACCGCGCCGCTCGCCGCATCGCCTGCGTCGTTCCAGCCCTCGAAAGCAGCCACCAGGATGGGGGAGCGCAGCTCGGGAATGTCGTCGTCCAGATCGTCCTCGTCGTAATCGGCGTCGGCGTCTGTGGCGTTCGCCACAGCATCCTGCACGGCCTCGATCAGCGCGGCGTCCAAGGGGATGTCCGCGTCGGCACCTGATTTGTCCATTTTGTCGGTACCGTCGTCGGGCGGGGACTGATCATCGAGGTTTCGGGGACTCACCACGACAGCCTACGACTCGAGGTAACCGTGGTGCCCACTACTCTGTAGTGATGCCCGATCAACACAAGCCCGGTCTGCTCGATGCGATTTCACGTCGCGTTGTCATCGGCGACGGAGCAATGGGCACGATGCTCCAGGACGCCGACCTCACTCTCGACGACTTTCTCGGCCTCGAGGGATGCAACGAGATTCTGAACCACACCAGGCCCGACGTGCTGCGCGAGATTCATCGCGAGTACTTCGCGGCCGGCGCAGACGCCGTGGAAACGAACACGTTCGGATGCAACCTGCCCAACCTGGCCGACTACGACATCGAGGATCGAATCCGCGAGTTGGCCGAGAAAGGCACCCGGCTCGCCCGGGAGACTGCGGACGAAATGGGACCCGGCCGCGACGGGATGGATCGGTACGTCCTGGGTTCCATGGGCCCCGGAACCAAGCTCCCCACACTCGGCCATGCCCCGTTCGCACGGCTGCGCGATGCGTATACCGAGGCTGCGCTCGGAATGATCGACGGCGGTGCCGACGCCATTCTGGTCGAGACGTGCCAGGACCTCCTGCAGGTCAAGGCCGCGATCATCGGTAGCCAGCACGCCATGGACAAGCTCGGCGTCCGAATCCCGATCATCACCCATGTGACGGTCGAGACGACGGGCGCAATGCTGGTCGGCAGCGAGATCGGTGCAGCCCTCACCGCGCTCGAACCGCTGGGCATCGACATGATCGGACTGAACTGCGCCACCGGCCCCGCCGAGATGAGCGAACACCTGCGCCACCTGTCCAAGCATTCCCGTCTTCCGGTATCGGTGATGCCCAATGCCGGACTGCCGACGTTGGGCGCGAAGGGTGCCGAATACCCACTGACCGCCCCCGAATTGGCCGACGCTCTGAGCGGTTTCGTCCGCGAGTACGGGCTGGCACTCGTCGGCGGATGCTGCGGCACCACCCCCGAGCACATTCGTCAGGTTGCCGACATGGTGCACGGGGCGACGAAGCTGGAACGGCAGCCGGCCCCGGAGCCGGGCGTCTCCTCGCTCTACACCGCAGTGCCGTTCGAGCAGGACGCCAGCATCCTGATGATCGGCGAGCGCACCAACTCCAACGGCTCCAAGGCATTTCGTGACGCGATGCTCGCCGAGGACTACGAGAAGTGCCTCGACATCGCCAAGGATCAGACCCGCGACGGCGCGCACATGTTGGACCTCAACGTCGACTACGTCGGCCGCGACGGTGCCGCCGACATGGCGGCACTCGCCAGCAGATTGGCGACTGCGTCGACGCTGCCGATCATGCTCGACTCCACCGAACCGGCCGTGCTCGAAGCCGGCCTCGAGCACCTCGGTGGACGTAGCGCCGTCAACTCGGTCAACTACGAGGACGGCGACGGTCCCGACTCGCGGTTCCAGAAGATCATGCGTCTGGTCAAGGAACACGGTGCCGCCGTGGTCGCTCTGACCATCGACGAGGAGGGGCAGGCGCGTACTGCCGAATGGAAGGTGCGTGTCGCCGATCGTCTGATCACCGACATCACCGAGAACTGGGGCCTGCGCCACGAGGACATCATCGTCGACACGCTCACCTTCCCGATCTCCACCGGCCAAGAAGAGGTTCGACGCGACGGCATCGAGACCATCGAGGCCATTCGGCAGCTCAAGGAGAAGTATCCGAAGGTGCACACCACCCTCGGATTGTCGAACATCTCGTTCGGCCTCAATCCTGCTGCCCGGCAGGTGCTGAACTCGGTCTTCCTGCACGAGTGCACCCAGGCCGGCCTCGACACCGCCATCGTGCACGCGTCGAAGATCCTGCCGATGAACAAGATTCCCGACGAGCAACGCGAGACCGCTCTGGATCTGGTGTACGACCGCCGCCGCGAAGGCTACGACCCGTTGCAGAAGCTCATGCAGCTGTTCGAGGGCGTCTCGGCAGCATCGGCCCGGGAGTCGCGTGCCGAGGAACTGGGTCGGCTGCCGTTGTTCGAGCGGCTCGAACGCCGCATCGTCGACGGCGAACGCAACGGCCTCGACACAGATCTGGACGCCGCGATGGCCGAGAAGCCGCCGCTCGAGATCATCAACGAGACGTTGCTGTCGGGCATGAAGACCGTCGGCGAGCTGTTCGGTTCCGGCCAGATGCAGCTGCCGTTCGTGCTGGCGTCCGCCGAGGTGATGAAGGCTGCCGTGGCGTACTTGGAGCCACACATGGAAGCGACGGACGACGACGGCAAGGGTCGCATCGTGCTCGGTACCGTCAAGGGCGACGTGCACGACATCGGCAAGAACCTCGTCGACATCATCCTGAGCAACAACGGCTACGAAGTTGTCAATCTCGGTATCAAGCAGCCGATTTCGACCATTCTCGAAGCCGCGTTGGACAAACGCGCAGACGTGATCGGCATGTCCGGTCTGCTGGTGAAGTCGACGGTGGTCATGAAGGACAACCTGATCGAGCTCAACTCCCGCGGCGTGGCAGAGCAATTTCCGGTGCTCCTCGGCGGTGCTGCGTTGACGCGGTCGTACGTCGAGAACGATCTGCAGGACGTGTACGAAGGCGACGTGCACTATGCGCGGGACGCGTTCGAAGGCCTGCGTTTGATGGACACCATCATGACCACCAAACGCGGTGGCGGTCCGGCCCCCGACAGTCCGGAGGCACTCGAAGCGAAAGCCAAGGCTGCCGAGCGCAAGGAACGTCACGAGAGGTCCAAGCGCATCGCGGAGAAGCGCAAGGCCGCCGAGGCTCCGGTCGTGGTACCCGAGCGATCCGACGTCGCCGCGGACATCGACATTCCGGCACCGCCGTTCTGGGGCACCCGCATCGTCCGAGGCGTGTCCCTGGCCGATTATTCGGGCCTGCTCGACGAACGTGCACTGTTCCTGGGGCAGTGGGGCCTGCGAGGAGCCCGCAAGGGCGAGGGCGCCACCTACGAGGATCTGGTGGAGTCGGAAGGCAAACCGCGCCTTCGGTATTGGCTGGATCGGCTCAGCACGGACGGCATTCTCGCGCACGCTGCATTGGTGTACGGATACTTCCCGGCCGTTTCGGAGGGCGACGACGTCGTCGTACTCACCGAGCCCGAACCCGATGCGCCCGAACGCTTTCGGTTCACGTTTCCGCGTCAGCACCGCGACCGCTTCCTCTGCATCGCGGACTTCGTCCGATCACGCACTGCGGCAAGGGAATCCGGGCAAGTGGACGTGCTGCCGATGAACCTGGTCACCATGGGGCAGCCCATCGCGGACTTCGCGAACGAATTGTTCGCAGCCGACGCGTACCGCGACTACCTCGAGGTGCACGGGATCGGAGTTCAGCTGACCGAGGCTCTCGCCGAATACTGGCATCGCCGAGTGCGCGAGGAACTGAAACTGTCCGACGGCAAATCGGTCGCCGCAGAGGACCCCACCGAGGCCGAGGGGTACTTCAAACTCGAATACCGCGGAGCTCGTTACTCGTTCGGCTACGGGGCATGCCCCGATCTCGAGGACCGGATCAAGCTCGCCGCACTCCTCGAACCCGAGCGAATCGGCGTCAAGCTCTCCGAGGAACTGCAGCTGCACCCCGAACAGTCGACCGATGCGTTCGTACTTCACCACCCGGAGGCCAAGTACTTCAATGTCTAGAACCCACCTGCACGGTGTCCTGTGGGACATGGACGGCACCCTGCTCGACTCGGAGAAGATCTGGGACGTGGCCATCGGTGAGTACTCCCGCACACTGGGAACCGAACTCAGCGCGGAAGTACGCGAGAGCACCCTCGGCAATTCGATGCGAGACGCCTTGCGCAAAGTGCTCGCCAATGCGTCGGTTGCGGTCACCGACGACAACCTGGCCGAGGGCCGCGAGTGGTTGACCACGCGCGTCGGCGACATGTTCGCCGAAGGCATTCCGTGGCGGCCCGGTGCCAAGGATGCTCTTGCTCTCGTACGCGACATGGGCCTAGCGACCGGATTGGTCACCAACACCGAACGTGGGCTCGTCGAGCGTGCACTGGAGACACTCGGGCGCGACTATTTCGACATCACCGTCAGCGGCGACGAGGTCGAGTTCGGGAAACCGCACCCGGCACCGTACCTGCGGGGTGCCGCACTGCTCGGCGTCGACGTCGGTGCCTGCCTTGCAGTGGAGGATTCTCCGACAGGCTCCCTGTCCGCACATACTGCAGGCTGCCCGGTACTGGTCGTCCCGTCTGAGGTGGCGGTTCCGGCAGCGCCGGGCTACACCATCCGCGACGGTCTGGTCGGACTGACCGCCGACGACGTCCGGCGGGCCTGGGCGGCCTGACTCCTCGAATCTCGACCGAATTGATTCCGCTGGATACCGACGTGAAAGAATACGAATCCGTGAAGACTTTCGATTCCCTGTTCGCCGAGCTCACCGACCGCGCGAAGACCCGCCCCGAGGGCTCGGGCACCGTCGCTGCGTTGGACGCAGGTGTTCATTTCCAGGGAAAGAAGGTCCTCGAAGAGGCCGGCGAGGTGTGGATCGCCGCCGAACACGAGAGCGACGCTGCACTCGCCGAAGAAATTTCGCAGCTGCTGTACTGGGTTCAGGTCATGATGGTGGGTAGGGGAATCGAGCTCGAGGACGTCTACCGACATCTGTGAGGCAAGGCCCGAACGTCTCCTGTGAACTCACCGATGAAGGAAAACTCCATGCTGCGTGTAGCCGTACCCAACAAGGGCGCGTTGTCCGAATCCGCCGCCGAGATCCTCAGCGAGGCCGGCTACCGGCGTCGGAGCGACTCCAAGGATCTGACCGTCCTCGACCCGGCCAACGGGGTCGAATTCTTCTTTCTCCGTCCCAAGGACATTGCCATCTACGTCGGGTCGGGCCAGCTCGATCTGGGCATCACCGGACGAGACCTGGCTCTCGATTCCGGGGCAGCGGTCGAAGAGCGCCTGGCGCTCGGATTCGGCCGGTCGACGTTCCGTTACGCGGCACCCGCGGGCAAGGAATGGGCACCCGAGGACCTGGGCGGACTGCGCATCGCCACCTCGTACCCCAATCTCGTGCGTAAGGACCTGGCCGAGCGCGGCTTGGAGGCCACGGTGATCCGTCTCGACGGGGCCGTGGAAATTTCCATTCAACTCGGTGTCGCCGACGCCATCGCGGACGTGGTCGAGTCGGGTCGCTCACTGCGTCAGAACAATCTCGTCGCGTTCGGCGAATCTTTGTGCGATTCCGAGGGTGTTCTCATCGAGCGCGCAGGCACGCCGGGCACCGACTCCGCACGCAAGCAACTCATCGCCCGCGTACAGGGCGTCGTCTTCGCCCAGCAGTACCTGATGCTCGATTACGACTGCCCCAAGTCGATCCTCGACGAAGCCGTCAAGATCACCCCCGGCATCGAATCACCTACGCTCGCACCGATGGTCGACGACAACTGGGTTGCCGTGCGCGCCATGGTCTCTCGCAAGGTCCACAACAACGTGATGGACGAGCTCGCGGAACTGGGCGCGAAAGCCATTCTCGCCTCCGACATCAGGTCCTGCCGAGCGTTCTGAGTGCGTGGCGGAACGCCCGTCGTTCCGCCACGATCACGCGCGTCGGCGAACCAGCACAGTTTGGGCGATGCGCCCGACCGGCCCCCGTTCGTCACTGAGGGTGCCTGCGCACATGGCGATGCCGTCCGGACCCGTCGACGTCTCGGCCGATACTCCGATCCAGTCGCCCTGGGGTTCACGGAAGACGTGCACCGTCAGATCGGTGTTCAGGAACGTCCACTGCTCGATCGGCAATTTCGCACCCACACCGTTGGCGATGTCGGCAATCGAGAACAGCCGTTCGAGTGGCGTCATCGACTCACCCTGCACCAGAACAGGAGTCGGCTTCGCCCACACTTCACCGGGCCCCGCTGCGCCGAGCTCGGTGAGGAACTTGAACTCGACCGCGTCGAGGTATCCGGAGGTCCAGAGTCCGCCGAAGGTGCTGTCGACGCCGGCGCTCACCGGTCGCATCACCGGATCGCCCACGTGCACGACGTCGTCGGTGGGCTCGGTACGCATACGCCATGCGCTGCCCCGCGCCACCGCTCGCGCCGGCCCCGCTGATCCTCGAGCCCAGAGTTCGGCGACGACGAGTTCGACATTTGCGCCCGGCCGCGCCGTCCATGCGCGAATCGTGATGTCCGACACCGGAACAGGTCCGAGAATGTCGACGACCACCCGGCTGATTCGAGTATCGGGTCTGGCGTCGACCCGCTCGAGTGCGCGGACCAACAACGCGGACGGCGGAGCGCCGTGCTGCATCGTCGGTGCCCACAGGCTGACGGTGTGCTCGGTGGCGGTGACGATCTCGTAACCGTCGTCGTCGACACCGGCAGGAACGAAGAAGGCGTCCGGACTCGTCACAGCTCCGTCTCCTCCTGCTCCGCAGCCGCCTGCGGCCAACCGGGGTACGGCGGGGGAGTGCCGCCGAACTCGGGGCACAGTGCCCGGTGATCGCACCACTTGCACAGTGCGCCTTTCTTGGCGCGGAAGTCGCCGGTCTCACCGGCCGCCAGAATCGCCTTCCAGATGGCCGAGAGCATGCGCTCGAAGCGCAGCAGCTCACCCTCGTCTGGGGCGTACGTCAGCTCCTGCTTGTCGGCGAGGTACATCAACTTCAGTTGCGCGGGAACGACTCCGCGCATGCGCATGATCATCAGCGCATAGAACTTCATCTGGAACAGAGCTTTGGATTCGGTGAACTCGCGCGGCGCACGTCCGGTCTTGTAATCGACGACGCGAATCATTCCGTTGGGTGCAACGTCGATCCGGTCGATGAATCCGCGCAGCGGCGTTCCGTCGTCCAACGCGATCTCGACGCGCTGTTCGCAGGACTCGGGATCGAAGTGCGTGGGATCTTCTAGTTCGTAGTACCCGTCCACCAGGGCACGAGCCCGGTCGAGAAACGCCGGACGGTCGTCCGCCGGAACCAGCGACGCGATGTCGGGTGACTCGGCCACGACCCGATCCCAGGCCGGGTCCACCAAATCGCGGGCTGTGGTGGGCACTCGATCGCGGGCAGGGAGTGCGTACAGGGCCTCGAGTGCGGCATGCACCACAGTTCCCTTCACCTGAGCTTCGGTGGAGACCTCGGGAAGTCGGTCCACGGCACGGAAGCGATACAACAGTGGGCACTGCTTGAAATCACCTGCGCGAGAAGGGGACAGAGCCGGGGTACTGCGGTTGCCGGACCTCGAACGCGGTACGCCGGCGCTGTCACCGACATCGAGAAGAGGTAAGTCGATGGGGCTCGACACGGAAATACTCACGACTGCGAGACTATGCCGCTGGTCCGACATCTTCGGTGAAGGCCGTAGTCTGGCACGTCGAGTCGTCCCCCGACGCCTGCCGATCGAGGCCGAGCGTCACATCGCAACGAAAGCAGGTCCGCTGTGTCCTCCGGTGATTCCACATCCGCGTCGACCGACGGATTCGAGGCCGACGCCACGGTCGACGCATCGCTGCCCAGTGCGGACGACGTGGTCACTGCCACGACCGACGAGATCGAACTCGACCCGAATGTCACGTCCGGCGCGGAGGTCGCTCCAGCTGCCGACGCCACAGCTGCCGACGCACCGGCGGAGACCGGCCCCGCCCGCAGCGGGCCGTTTCGAGTGGGCGATCGAGTTCAGCTCACCGACGGCAAGGGTCGTCACTACACGGTGGTACTGGAAGCCGGTAAGGAGTTCCATACTCACCGCGGCGGCATCACTCACGACAAACTGCTCGGTGCCGACGAGGGCAGCGTCGTCACCTCCGTCAACGG
The DNA here is from genome assembly GCF_002258575.1 of Rhodococcus sp. 05-2254-5. NCBI lineage: Bacteria > Bacillati > Actinomycetota > Actinomycetes > Mycobacteriales > Nocardiaceae > Rhodococcus > Rhodococcus sp. 05-2254-5. The sequence continues at coordinate 150,403 of NZ_NOZG01000022.1, forward strand.
CACCCCCTACCTCGCGCTGCGGCCGCTGCTGACCGACTACGTGCTCTCGATGCCCCGCGGCGCCCAGGTGATCTACCCCAAGGACGCGGCGCAGATCGTGCACGAGGGTGACATGTTCCCCGGCGCACGGGTGCTCGAAGCCGGTGCAGGATCCGGCGCTCTGACGTGCTCACTGCTGCGTGCAGTCGGTACAGAAGGAACGGTCATCTCCTACGAGATCCGGCAGGACCACGCCGACTATGCCGTGAAGAACGTCGAGACGTTCTTCGGCGAGCGCCCGTCGAACTGGCACCTGACCGTGGCAGACGTCGACCAGTTCGGTGTCGATCGTCCGGGTGAGCAGGTCGATCGGGTGGTCCTGGACATGCTCGCGCCGTGGGACGCGTTGCCCGCGGCGTCCAAGGCCCTCGTCCCCGGTGGGGTGCTGCTGGTCTACGTGGCCACGGTGACGCAGCTGTCCAAGGTCGTCGAGGCGCTGCGCGCACAGGAGTGCTGGACCGAACCTCGATCGTGGGAGTCGATGGTTCGCGGCTGGCACGTGGTGGGTCTCGCAGTTCGCCCCGAGCACCGCATGCAGGGTCACACGGCATTCCTCGTCAGCGTTCGACGCCTCGCCGAGGGCACCGTGACCCCGAAACCGCAGCGTCGTTCCGGTAAGGGCTGACGCTGCAGGCTCGGCTGCCGACTCAGACGCAGGGTGCCTGGCCCATGGCCAGGATCTGGCACGTGCTGGCGTCCGACAGCTTCCAGGTGCCATCGATCAGCACCCAGGTCTGCGGTGCCGGAGCCGCGGTCCCGCGTGGAGTGGCGATGGCGACGTCCGCGGTGGACGTCTCACCGGCGACGGTCGGTTCCGACACCTCGAAGGTGATCGCTCCGTAGTTCGCCAGTGCGGCGGTCATCGTCTCCAGGTTCGTCAGGCGCGCCTGACCGTTCTCCACTGCCGCAGCCTTGGTCGCGGCGTCCACGTCCGGTGCGACCAGCTGCTGCAGCGAGGTCTGCAACTCGGCGACGGTAGGTGCTGTGACAGCCGGCCCGGCGGTGGTCGTCGGCATGGAGTCGCTGGTCGACGCGGAATTGTGATCGGCGTGATCGGATTCATCGCTCGAACTGCACCCTGTACCCACCAGAGCCACCGCGGCTACTGCGACGCTTGCCGAGAGAATACGCATTTTCACTGGTGAGGCCCCTGATTCCGTCGTCTGTCGATCGTTTGGTCAGGTGAGGCTAACATGAACTGGGATGGCCTTTCGGGGCCGCCGAGCAGAGTGGATGCCGACCCCGTTCGAGGTGTCGGTCCGCATCTCCGCGCCGCTGCCGGTAGCGTTGATAGATCGTCACTGGGAGGAGTCGCTCATGAGCTCAACAGACAATCCGGATGTGGCCGCGGCCAGAGCCGAACTGGACGCCGTGCGAGCCGAAGTCGCGTCGCTACGGCGCCAACTGGGGGAGTCCCCCGAGCAGGTACGCGAGCTCGAGGGCCGGGTCGATTCCTTGTCGCTGCGCAACACGAAGTTGCTCGACACTCTCAAGGAGGCCCGACAACAGCTCATCGCGCTGCGCGAGGAGGTGGACCGTCTCGGTCAACCGCCGAGCGGATACGGCGTCCTGCTGAGCGTGTTCGAGGACGGCACAGTCGACGTGTTCACGTCCGGTCGGAAGATGCGACTGACGTGCTCACCCAACATCGAGGCCGATACGCTCGCTCCGGGACAGACCGTGCGGTTGAACGAGGCGTTGACCATCGTCGAGGCGTGCACCTTCGATCAGGTCGGCGAGATCAGCACTCTCCGAGAGCTTCTGGGGGATGGATCGCGCGCTCTCGTCGTCGGACATGCCGACGAGGAACGGGTGGTCTGGCTGGCCAAACCGTTGATCGACATGGTCAACGACGACGGACCGGTCGACCCGGACGAGCCGTCACGGAAGCTCCGTCCCGGGGATTCGCTGCTGGTCGACACCAAGGCCGGCTACGCGTTCGAGCGCGTTCCCAAGGCCGAGGTGGAAGATCTCGTTCTCGAGGAGGTTCCGGACGTCGGATACGAGGACATCGGCGGTCTCGGTCGACAGATCGAGCAGATTCGGGACGCCGTAGAGCTGCCGTTCCTGCACAAGGACCTGTTCCGGGAGTACTCACTGCGGCCACCAAAGGGCGTGCTGCTGTACGGCCCTCCCGGGTGTGGAAAGACGTTGATCGCCAAGGCCGTTGCCAACTCGTTGGCCAAGAAGATCGCCGAGGCACGTGGCCAGGATGCGCGGGAGGCGAAGTCGTTCTTCCTCAACATCAAGGGCCCCGAGCTGCTCAACAAGTTCGTCGGTGAGACCGAGCGTCATATCCGCATGATCTTTCAGCGGGCACGAGAGAAGGCGTCCGAGGGCACCCCGGTCATCGTGTTCTTCGACGAGATGGACTCGATCTTCCGTACCCGCGGCTCCGGCGTCTCGTCCGACGTGGAGACGACGGTCGTTCCGCAGCTGCTCGCCGAGATCGACGGTGTCGAAGGCCTAGAGAACGTCATCGTGATCGGTGCGTCCAATCGCGAGGACATGATCGACCCGGCGATCCTGCGACCCGGCCGACTCGACGTGAAGATCAAGATCGAGCGTCCCGACGCCGAATCGGCACAGGACATTTTCTCGAAGTACCTGACCGATTCGCTTCCGGTCAACGCCGACGACGTCGCCGAGTTCGGCGGCGATCGCGCGGCGTGCATCCGGGGCATGATCGATCGCGTCGTCGAGCGCATGTACGCCGAGAGTGACGACAATCGGTTTCTCGAGGTCACCTACGCCAACGGGGACAAGGAAGTTCTGTACTTCAAGGACTTCAACTCCGGGGCCATGATCCAGAACATCGTCGACCGGGCAAAGAAGTACGCCATCAAGTCGGTTCTCGAAACCGGAAACGCCGGACTGCGGATTCAGCACCTTTTCGATTCCATCGTCGACGAGTTCGCGGAGAACGAAGATCTGCCGAACACCACGAATCCGGACGACTGGGCTCGGATCTCGGGCAAGAAGGGCGAGCGAATCGTCTACATTCGCACGTTGGTCACCGGCAAGAACGCCAGCGCGAGCCGGGCGATCGACACCGAGGCCAATACCGGTCAGTACCTGTAGATCCACCGCTGGGCAGTTTTCGGGGCGCGTCCGCACAGGGCGCGCCCCGAACTGCATCCGTCGGCCGTCTAGGCTCGACTTATGCAGCGCATCATCGGTATCGAGGTCGAGTACGGCATTTCTTCACCGACCGAACCCACCGCCAACCCGATCCTGACGTCCACCCAGGCGGTGTTGGCGTACGCGGCAGCCGCAGGAGTGCCGCGCGCCAAGCGCACCCGCTGGGACTACGAGGTGGAATCACCGCTGCGCGATGCACGAGGCTTCGATCTCGGACGGTTCAGCGGACCGGCTCCGATCATCGATGCCGACGAGATCGGTGCGGCGAACATGATTCTCACCAACGGTGCCCGCCTGTACGTCGATCACGCGCACCCCGAGTACTCGGCCCCGGAGGTGCGGGACCCACTGGATGCGGTGATCTGGGACAAGGCAGGCGAACGCGTCATGGAAGCGGCCGCACGGCACGCGTCGAGCGTCCCGGGGGCTCCGCGCCTGCAGCTGTACAAGAACAACGTCGACGGCAAGGGCGCGTCGTACGGCACGCACGAGAACTACCTGATGTCGCGCGAGACGCCGTTTTCGGCGGTGATCGCGGGGCTCTCGCCGTTCTTCGCCTCCAGGCAGGTCATCACCGGCTCCGGGCGAGTCGGTATCGGCCAGTCGGGCGACGAGGCCGGCTTCCAGCTCTCGCAGCGAGCGGACTACATCGAGGTGGAGGTCGGCCTGGAGACCACCCTCAAGCGCGGCATCATCAACACCCGGGACGAACCGCACGCAGACGCAGACAAGTACCGACGTCTGCACTGCATCATCGGCGACGCCAACCTGGCGGAGATGTCGACCTACCTCAAGGTGGGAACCACGGCCCTCGTGCTCGACCTCATCGAGGCGGGCGTCGACCTGTCGGATCTGCAGCTGGCCAGGCCGGTCACGGCGGTCCATCAGATCAGCCACGATCCCACCCTGCGCAAGGCCGTGGCACTCGCCGACGGCCGCGAACTGACGGGCCTTGCGCTGCAGCGGATCTACCACCAGCGGGCGGCGAAGTTCGTGGCCGCCGAGGGCAGCGACGACGCACGAGCACTGGACGTGCTCGACAAGTGGGCGATGGTGCTGGACCTGCTCGAGCGCGATCCCATGGAGTGCGCGCATCTGCTGGACTGGCCGGCGAAATTGCGACTGCTCGAAGGCTTCCGACAGCGTGAGGGCCTCGGCTGGTCCGCTCCGCGGCTGCACCTGGTGGACCTGCAGTATTCCGATGTTCGCCTCGACAAGGGGCTCTACAACAGGTTGGTCGCCCGCGGTTCGATGGATCGTCTCGTGACCGAGCAGCAAGTTCTCGATGCGGTCGGCACACCGCCCGACGACACGCGGGCCTACTTCCGCGGCGAATGCCTGCGCAAATTCGGTGCCGATATCGCCGCGGCGAGCTGGGACTCGGTCATCTTCGATCTCGGTGGCGATTCGTTGGTACGGATTCCGACGCTCGAGCCGTTGCGGGGAACGAAATCCCACGTCGGTGCGCTGCTGGAGTCCGTGGACAGTGCAGCGGAACTGGTCGACCAGCTCACCACCTGATCGTCCGGGGCATTCGAATGGGTCGTTCGGCGGTGTCTTGCCAACCGGCGAGGTCGGACTGTCGGTAGGGTAAAGGTCCGTGCACTTTCGGCGGAACGTTCGGTAGCACTTGCACATCCACGCCGGTGCGCCTCGGATGACCCGGCGACCGTGCAGTAGATCTGTTTTCTCGACACACGGAGGAGGTCGGCGACTATGGCTCAGGAGCAGACACGGCGCTCGGGCGGCGGCGGCGACGACGAGGTCCCAGGCGACACGGGGGCCGGTGGCCAGGAACGGCGCGAGAAGTTGGCCGAGGAGACCGACGATCTTCTCGACGAGATCGACGACGTACTCGAGGAGAATGCCGAGGACTTCGTCCGCGCCTACGTTCAGAAGGGCGGCCAGTGACGGTGGATCGTTCGGACCCACGGTCGGCAGGCTACGTACCGGCGATTCCGCTGGGGTCCAGTAGCTCGTCCTTCTCCGACTACCTCCGGCAGCACGCCCCGCACCTGCTGCCGGAGAGCGGCCTCGCCGCGGACCTGGCGTCCCACGCCGCCAACGGCACCACCGACAAGTCCGGCATCGCTCCGCACGGGACGACGATCGTCGCCCTCACCTACGCGGGCGGGGTGCTGATCGCCGGTGATCGGCGCGCCACTCAGGGCAATTTGATCGCCAACCGGGACATGCAGAAGGTCTACGTCACCGACGAGTACTCCGCTGCGGGCATTGCCGGAACTGCGGGTATCGCAATCGAATTGGTTCGTCTGTTCGCTGTCGAACTCGAGCACTACGAGAAGATCGAGGGCGTGCCGCTCACCTTCAACGGCAAGGCCAACAAGTTGTCGTCGATGGTTCGGAGCAATCTGGGTGCGGCGATGCAGGGACTGGCTGCGGTGCCGTTGCTGGTCGGATTCGACATCGACATCTCCGATCCCGACAGAGCCGGACGCATCGTGTCGTACGACGTGGTCGGCGGGCGTTACGAGGAGCGGTCGGGCTATCACGCGGTGGGTTCGGGCTCGTTGTTCGCCAAATCCGCGCTCAAGAAGTTGTATCGCCCCGGAATGTCCGAGGACGAGGCGCTCCGGGCTGCAGTCGAGTCGCTGTACGACGCCGCCGACGACGACTCGGCCACCGGTGGTCCCGATGTCACCCGCGGCATCTACCCGACGGCAGTTGCCATCACGAGCGTCGGTGCGGACGACGTCGCGCACGATCGCATATCGGCTGCGGCCCGATCGGTTCTGGCAGAACGAACCGAGAGCGCAGCACACACCGGCGGCACGGAGCACCACACCCGAGCAGGCCAGGAAGTCAGTGAAGGGGATAGCGCGCTATGACGATGCCGTATTACGCATCTGCCGAACAGATCATGCGCGATCGTTCGGAATTGGCGCGCAAGGGAATCGGCCGCGGCCGCAGCGTCATCGTGCTGGCGTATGCCGACGGGGTCCTGTTCGTCGCCGAGAATCGCTCGACCGCGCTGCACAAGGTCAGTGAGCTCTACGACCGCATCGGTTTCGCTGCCGTCGGCAAGTACAACGAGTTCGAGAACCTACGCAAGGCCGGCATCCAGCACGCAGACATCAAGGGATACACCTACGATCGACGCGATGTCACCGGCCGGTCGTTGGCGAAGACCTACGCCCAGGCACTGGGCACCATCTTCACCGAGCAGCTCAAGCCGTACGAGGTCGAGATCTGCGTCGCCGAGGTGTCCCATCAGGACGAGCCGATGGCCACGCAGCTGTACCGCATCACGTACGACGGCTCCATCGTCGACGAACAGGATTTCGTCGTCATGGGCGGTACCACCGAGCCCATCGTGGCCGCGCTGAAGGATACGTACCGGTCCGGCCTCGGGTTGGCGGACGCAGTTCGTATCGCCGTCGACGCGCTCACCGCCGGTCCGACGTCGCCTGCGACTGCCGGTGCCGAGCCCGAGAAGAAGGTTCTCGAGGTGTCGGCCCTGGAGGTGGCCGTCCTGGATCAGGGGCGACCGCGTCGAGCGTTCCGGCGTATCGCCGGAGCTGCTCTGGCGGATATGTTGCCCGCATCGGCACCGTCCGCGACCGGCGACGGCTCCTCGGAGCCGGAGACTCCGCAGTAGTCCCCACACTTCGGATCGAGGTCGACGGCCTCGTGCTCTATCGCTTCCGGTAGAGCACGAGGCCGTTCTTGTCGCTGCTGAACTGGAATGTCGTGCCGTCTCCGACGACCTCGCCGTCGGCCGCGAGGGCAACCGGGGCACCGTCCACCTCGACGGTCAAGCGTTGCGCCACACTGCGCACGTAGGCAGGCGACGAGCCGAGCGTTCCTGTGATCGTCGCCCACAGCAGTCGTGTTCTCGATGCCTTGGGTTCCGACGGGAGAAAGCGAACATCGAGGGTGCCGGTATGAATGCTGCTGCGCGACATGGGAACTTGATCGATCGGATCGTAGGTACCGTTGCCGACGAAGAGCATCCACACCGAGTGCGGCACCCCGTCGAGTCGAATGTTCAGTGGCTCTGCAGCCGCGAGCACTCGTGTCATCGCAACCGCAGCGGCCGGCCACTTACCGATTCGCTTCTGCAGCTTCTGCCGTAACCGCACCGAGTCGGGGTAACCCCCGAACGTCGCGGTGTTGACGAACGACACACTGCGGCCGTCGACGTCCACCTCGGCGATGTCGACCAGTTCGGCGGTGCCCGCCTCGACGGCGGCGGCGGTGTCCTCGACTGCGGTCAGACCGGTGTCGCGAGCGAAGTGGTTGAGAGTGCCACCCGGAAACGCGGCGAGTGGCAGGCCGTTACGGGCGGCCGAGGCGGCGACGCTGACGACCGTGCCGTCGCCTCCACACCCTCCGAGAGCACGCGGCGTCGTGTTCCGAATTCTCTCTTCCAGTTGCTCGTTGAAGTCCTTCTCGGGATCGGGTACGAAGAGGTCGGCGTCGGGGAGCTCGCGACGGATGGCGTCCGGTACCGCCTCCGAACCGTCACCGGATCCGGGATTGACCAGCACCAACAGTCCCCGTCCGCCCGGCAGTGCCTCGACCTCGACCGGCGAGCCGAGATCGGCGGGCTTCGCCGAACGCACGGCCCACCAGCGGCGGGTCGACAGCGCGATCGCCGAACCGAGCGCCGCTCCGGCGACGACATCGGTGGGCCAGTGGACGCCGACGTGAACCCGGGAATAGCAGACTGCTGCGGCGACCGGAGCCAACAGCAATCCTGCCTTCGGTGATTCGATGGCGACCGCGGTGACGAAGGCGGCCGCGGACGCCGAGTGACCGGAGGGAAACGACGAGGACACCGGCGGGGCGAGCACCCGGCGGAGTACGGGAACCAGCTCGGTATCCGGCCTCGACCTCGGGAACACCGGCTTGAGCAGACCGTTCGCCACGGCGCTCGCACCCGCCACGGCGATCAGCCCCCGCACGCCGCCGCGTCGGGCCGAGCCACCGGCCGCGCCGAGAAGTGCGGCAGCTCCGAGCCACAGGCGACTGTGATCGGCGGCCGTGCTCAACGCGCGGAGCCCTGCATCCGCCCTGCTCGAGCGCAATGCCGCGCTTCGCGCAACCAGGGACAGGTCCCACGCGTGAACCGAGGCCGCAACAGACGTAGGCGTGGAAGTCATAGGGCCCAGCCTAGGCATGGACGCCATCGAGGCGCTCCGACACATCCATCGGTGGCTTGCGTTGTAGTGTCGAAGTGTGCAGCGACGAATTATGGGCATCGAGACCGAGTTCGGTGTCACATGTACCTTTCACGGACACCGACGCCTGAGTCCGGACGAGGTGGCCCGCTACCTCTTCCGTCGCGTGGTCTCGTGGGGCCGCAGCTCGAATGTGTTCCTCCGCAACGGCGCTCGCCTCTATCTCGACGTCGGTTCGCATCCCGAGTACGCCACTGCCGAATGCGACAGCCTGCTGCAATTGGTCACCCATGATCGCGCAGGCGAGCGAGTACTCGAGGATTTGCTGATCGACGCCGAACAGCGTCTCGCCGAGGAGGGCATCGGCGGAGACATCTACCTGTTCAAGAACAACACCGATTCGGCGGGCAACTCCTACGGTTGCCACGAGAATTTCCTCGTCCAGCGAGCGGGCGAATTCTCGCGCATCTCGGATGTGCTCCTACCTTTCCTGGTCACCCGCCAATTGATCTGTGGCGCAGGCAAGGTGCTGCAGACACCCAAGGCCGCGACGTTCTGCCTCTCGCAGCGCGCCGAGCACATCTGGGAAGGCGTGTCGTCGGCCACCACTCGTTCGCGGCCGATCATCAACACTCGCGACGAACCGCACGCCGATGCCGAGAAGTATCGCCGGCTCCACGTCATCGTCGGCGATTCCAACATGGCCGAGACCTCGACCATGCTCAAGGTGGGGACGGCCGCACTCGTACTCGAGATGATCGAGGCAGGCGTCTCGTTCCGAGACTTCGCGCTGGACAATCCGATTCGGGCCATTCGCGAGGTCAGCCACGATCTGACCGGTCGCAGGCCGGTCCGCCTCGCCGGTGGCCGCCAGGCCAGTGCACTCGAAATCCAGCGTGAGTACTACTCCCGGGCCGTCGAGCATCTCCAGACGCGGGAGCCGAATGCTCAGGTGACACAGGTGGTGGACCTGTGGGGACGCACACTCGATGCCATCGAGTCGCAGGACTTCGCCAAGGTCGACACCGAAATCGACTGGGTCATCAAACGCAAGCTGTTCGAGCGGTATCAGGACCGCTACTCGATGGAACTTTCCGATCCCAAGATCGCTCAGCTCGATCTTGCGTACCACGACATCAAGCGTGGACGGGGAGTGTTCGACGTGCTGCAGCGCAAGGGTCTGGTCAAGCGAGTCACCGAGGACGAGCAGATCGACGAAGCGGTGAATCTGCCGCCGCAGACGACACGCGCGAAGCTGCGCGGTGAGTTCATCACCGCGGCCCAGGAAGCCGGACGCGACTTCACCGTCGACTGGGTACACCTGAAACTCAACGATCAGGCGCAGCGAACGGTGTTGTGCAAGGACCCGTTCCGTTCGGTCGACGAGCGCGTCGAGCGACTCATCGCATCGATGTAGTCCGGACGCGACTCGGCTGGAGGTCGGGTAGCGATCCAGGCAACTCGGGTCGCTACAGCTCCGGCGGGCGGTGAACAACTAGGCTCGACTGTCGTGGCCACCACCAAAGTCGAACGCCTGATGAACCTGGTCATCTGTCTGTTGTCGACGCGTCAGTTCCTGACCGCGGAGTGGATCCGCGAGAGCGTTGCCGGGTACGACGACTCGACGAGCCTCGAAGCGTTCAGCAGGATGTTCGAGCGTGACAAGAACGAACTGCGCGATCTCGGGGTGCCCCTCGAGACCGGCATCGCCACGCGGTTCGGTGGTGTCGAGGGCTATCGCATCAACCGAGATGCCTACGAGCTGCCGGACATCGATCTCACCAGCGAGGAATCGGCTGCGGTCGCGGTGGCCGTCAAACTGTGGGAATCACCGGAACTGACGTCTGCGGCCCAGAGTGCGCTGCTGAAGCTGCGCGCCGCAGGTATTCAGGTCGACCAGAACGAGTCGGCCGCTGCGGTCACGGCCGTTCCGGCCCGAACCCGAGGGTCCGAGCCTGCACTGGGTGCCCTGCTCGCGGCAATCGACGAGGGGAAATCGGTGCGGTTCGAGCATCGACCCTCGTTGACCGAGCCGTTCGTCACCCGAACCGTCCAGCCGTGGGGCGTTGTGACGTTCCGGGGACGGTGGTACCTCGTGGGACACGACGTGGACCGAGACGACACCCGAACCTTCCGACTGTCCCGGATCGGCGACGACGTCAAAGCCTTCGGATCACCTCAGAGTGTCCGCAAGCCCGACGGTATCGATCTCCAGGACATCGTCCGCCGCGTCGCGGGCACGTCCTCGGTATCGGGTACCGCGCGAGTGTGGCTTCAGGACGGTCGGGCGACGGAGCTGCGGAGGATGGGCACCGTGGTGGGGGAGCAGACGGTGGGCTCGCGTACCGGAACGGTCGTCGAGGTTCCGGTACGGTCCTGGGATTGGATTTCGCGGCTCATCGCCGGTCACGGTCCCGACGCGATGGTGTTGGCCCCGGCAGAGCTGCGGGCCGATGTCATCTCGACCTTGCAGACTGCAGCCGAACTGGAGAACGAACGATGAGCGCGCGTCTGTCGGTGCGGTTGGCCCGCCTGCTCAACATGGTGCCCTTCTTCATGGCCAATCCGGGGTTGAGCGCCGAGGAGGCCGCTCGGGAACTGGGCGTGACCACCGCGACGCTGATGGCCGATCTCAATCAGCTCTGGATGTGCGGTCTGCCCGGATACGGACCGGGTGACCTCATCGATCTGTCGTTCTCCGAGGAGAGCATCGACGTCACCTTCTCCGCCGGGATCGACCGGCCGCTGCGGTTGACGTCCACCGAGGCCACCGCACTGTTGGTCGCACTTCGGTCGTTGACCTCGATGCCGGGGATGGTCGATCCGTCGGCCGCTCAGCGAGCGATCGCGAAGATCGAGACCGCGGCCGGGTCGGCGGCGGCGAATGTGCCGCTCTCGTCCGACCACGACACGGCCGACGCGGAGGAGGGTCCGGTGTCGAGCACCGTACGGTCTGCGCTCCGAGCCCGGCACGCACTCGAACTCACCTACTACTCGGCGTCGCGAGACGTGCTCACCGAGCGCATCGTTGATCCGATCAGGACCGTGGTGGTCGACGACAACAGCTATCTGCAGGCATGGTGTCGCGGCGCCGAGGGCGTTCGGCTGTTCAGATTCGATCGCATCGATTCGGCCACCGAACTCGACGAACCGTCGTCTCCGCCGGAGTCGGTGCAGGACGAGGACGCGTTCGAGATCTTCAACGACGACCCCTCTCTGTCCCAAGCGCGGTTACGCGTCTCACCTGCGTTCACCTGGATTCTGGACTACTACCCGATGACGCAGGTAGCCGCCGATTCGGACGGGTCCATCGAGGTGACCATGCGTTTCGCGACGCTGCAGTGGATGACCCGGCTGACCCTCGGGTTCGGCGGTGGCGTCACCGTACTGGGACCTGAATCCTTGGTGAATTCCGTCCGCGATCGTGCGCGGTCCGCCCTGAATGCCTACGCGGAGCTCGACGCCACCGACACCGGCGGCGGCCTCACAACATGAACGTGAGGTGAAGCGGTGCGCTCCGTTGCCGAGCGCATCGCCCGCCGTCGGGTACGCTCGATTCATCTGATCTCAGGAGGTTCACATGGGATTCACCAGTCCCTGGCACTGGGCCATCGTTGCGGTGGTCGTCATCATTCTGTTCGGTTCCAAGAAGCTGCCCGAGGCTGCGCGTGGACTCGGACGCTCGTTGCGTATCTTCAAGAGCGAGGTCAAGGAGATGCAGAACGACGGCAAATCCGACACCGATACCGCGACTGCACAGCAGCCGGCCGCACCCGCTCAGCTGCCATCGCCGGCACCCGTGGCGCAGACCGAGACCACACCCCAGCACGACGCGAAGTCTGCCTGAGCGACGCCGCTCAGCACACCTTCGGTGCCGCGTCGGCACCGAAGGTTCACTGCTGTCGGTGACGGCCTCGTGCCGCCTGCCGACCGAAGAAGGCTGACCGTAGAACACCATGCGCATTCCGTTCGATCCACGGCGCAGTAAGCGTCGAGTCAATCCCGACGGCACGATGTCGTTGGTCGATCACCTGTACGAGCTGCGAACCCGGCTGCTCTGGTCGCTGCTGGCCATCGCGGTGACCACTGCATTCGGATTCTTCTGGTACTCACACACGATCTTCGGCGTCGAAAGCCTCGGCGATCTGCTTCGAGGCCCGTACTGCACCCTGGACCCGAGCCTGCGTGCGGATTTGAGCAACGACGATCAGTGCCGCCTGCTCGCCACCGGCCCGTTCGACCAGTTCCTGCTGCGGTTCAAGGTGGCGTTCACCGCAGGCGTCGTGCTCGCCTGCCCCATCTGGCTGTACCAGATCTGGGCGTTCATCACTCCCGGCCTGTACGCCAACGAACGCCGTTACGCAGTCTCCTTCGTCACCGGTGCCGCTGCGCTGTTCGTGACCGGAGCGATTCTGGCGTACTTCGTCGTCGCCAAGGGCTTGCACTTTCTGCTGTCGATCGGTGACAACGTCCAGATCACGGCACTGAGCGGCGATCAGTACTTCGGTTTTCTGATCAATCTTCTGATCATCTTCGGTGTCAGCTTCGAAATACCGCTGCTGGTCGTCGGGCTGAACTTCGTCGGTGTTCTCACCTACGAACGCCTGAAGGCGTGGCGTCGCGGGTTGATCTTCGGACTGTTCGTGTTCGCGGCGATCGCGACGCCCGGACAGGATCCCTTCTCGATGCTGGCCTTGGCGTTGGCTCTGACGGTGCTCTTCGAGATGGCAGTGCAGATTGCGCGGATTCACGACAAGCGTAAGTTGCGCAAGAGAAGAGACGAATGGGGTGATGTGTCAGATGACGAAGCAACACGCATCGAAGGCGCAAGTTCTATCCAGGCCCCACACGCTGTCGCACCGACACCGCCGGCGGGCGGTATCGGCACTGCGACCCGAACACAGGCCCAGTACGACGACACGATCTGATGTGAGTCCCAGCGACGGGGCGCGACCATGAGCGAGGCTGTTGTCGACACCCGGTCCAGGCCAGAACCCACTGAACTGCAACGATTTTCCGCGGAGTTGAGTTTTCCGTTGGACCGCTTCCAGGTGGATGCGTGCACTGCGTTGGAGAACGGTCACGGGGTGTTGGTCTGCGCCCCGACCGGCGCGGGCAAGACGGTGATCGGCGAGTTCGCGGTGCACCTGGCCCTCGCCGCCGGTCGCAAATGCTTCTACACCACCCCCATCAAGGCGCTCAGCAACCAGAAGTTCGCCGAGTTGACCGCGCGATACGGACGCGAGACGGTCGGTCTGTTGACCGGTGATTCGTCCATCAATCCGGATGCACCCATCGTCATCATGACGACCGAGGTGCTGCGCAACATGCTCTACGCATCCTCCGACGCACTGCGCGGGCTCTCGCACGTGGTGATGGACGAGGTGCACTACCTGGCGGATCGGTTCCGAGGTGCGGTGTGGGAAGAAGTGATCCTGCACCTGTCCGACGACGTGCGTCTGGTGAGCCTGTCCGCAACGGTCAGCAACGCCGAGGAGTTCGGCGCGTGGATGAGTACCGTTCGCGGCGACACCTCGGTCGTCGTGGACGAGAACCGTCCCGTTCCGCTCTCGCAGCACATCATGGTGGGCCGTCGGTTGTTCGATCTCTTCGACACCCGAGCACAGTCACCGGACGGCCACCAGAAGGTCGTCGTGGACCGAGACCTGGTGCGTCACGTCAAGCAGCGTCAGTCGCTGGACTCCATGGATCGGTGGCACGCACCGCACAGTCGAGGACGCGGAGGTCGAAGCGGGGGCGGCGGACGCGGCGGCCACCAGGGAGGCGGAGGTGCCAACCGTCCGCTGGCTCGTCCCGACGTGATCGCCAAGCTGGACGAGGAAGGTCTGCTCCCGGCCATCACGTTCATCTTCAGTCGTGCAGGCTGCGACGGGGCCCTGACTCAGTGCATGCGTTCGCGGCTGGTTCTGACGACGCCTGAGCAGGCCGAGGAGATCAGGTACATCGTCGAGAAGCACACCTCCGAACTTCCGCGCGAGGATCTGGAAGTGCTCGGCTTCTGGGAATGGCGAGATGCGCTCGAACGCGGGTTCGCCGCGCACCACGCCGGAATGCTGCCGGTCTTCCGCCACACCGTCGAGGAGCTGTTCGTCAAGGGATTGGTCAGAGCGGTGTTCGCCACCGAAACTCTGGCCCTCGGAATCAATATGCCTGCCCGAACCGTGGTGCTCGAAAAACTGGTCAAGTTCAACGGTGAGACGCACGCGGAGCTGACACCGGGGGAGTACACCCAGCTGACCGGCCGGGCCGGGCGACGCGGCATCGACGTCGAGGGTCACGCGGTTGTGCTGTGGCAGCCCGGTACCGAACCGACCGAGGTGGCCGGACTCGCGTCGACGCGAACGTTTCCCCTCCGGAGCTCTTTCGCGCCCGCCTACAACATGTCGATCAATCTGATCGAACAGTTCGGGGCAGCGGATTCACGGCAGTTGCTCGAGCGGTCCTTCGCTCAGTTCCAGGCCGACCGATCCGTCGTCGGCATGGTCCGCGGTATCGAGAAGAACATGAAGACGTTGGAGGCGCTCGGCGCAACGCTCGGTGGCCCCGACGGGGAGTACTTCGAGTACGCGCGACTGCGCGAGCGTCTGAAGGATCGAGAGAAGACCCTCGAGCGTCAGAACAGGTCCGATCGGCGGGACAAAGCCGTCGACTCGTTGCGTGCGTTGCGCCGCGGCGACGTGATCTCGGTGCCGTCCGGACGGCGCAGCGGACTGGCAGTGGTACTCGAACCGGACGACGATCGCGGCGATCCGCGGCCGCTCGTGCTGACCGAGGACAAATGGGCAGGCCGTCTGTCCGCTGCCGATTTCCCTACGCCGGCAACACCTCTCGGCTCCATGCGATTGCCACGGTTCGTCGATCACCGCACCGCCAAGACCCGTCGGGATCTGGCGGCGGCGTTGGTCACCCGCGGCATATCCCAGCCCTCGGATCGAGTGGGACGAAAGTCGACCGCTGCCGACGACAAGGAGTTGGCAACCCTGCGTCGGGCCATCCGCTCACATCCGGTGCACAGCCGGCCGGATCGTGAGGAACTCTCTCGAACCGGCGAACGCTACAACCGGCTGGCCCGGGAAACCGAGTCGATGCGGCAGAAGGTGTCGGCCACGACGAACTCGTTGGCCCGAACGTTCGACCGCATTCTGGCCTTGCTGGCGGACCGCGGCTACGTGACCCCGGGCAAGGATCCCAAGGTGACCGACGACGGTGCTCGATTGAGCCGGATCTATTCCGAATCCGATCTTCTGGTCGCGGAATGCCTGCGAGGCGGACTGTGGCAGGGATTGTCGGCCGCAGAGTTGGCCGCAGTGGTCTCGGCCGTGGTCTACGAGTCCCGCTCCGAGGGAGACATCACCCCACACGGCCCGACCGGACCCATCAGGCACGCGTTGACCGAGACCGTGCGGGTGTGGCACGAGCTGCGGGCCGACGAGGTTCGGCACAAACTGCCACCGACCAGAGAGCCGGACATGGGCTTCGTCAAAGCGATCTACAAGTGGGCTTCCGACCATTCGCTCGTCGACGCACTGGTCGCGGCAGGCGACAACGGCAAGGCGCTGTCCGGTGGCGACTTCGTCCGTTGGTGTCGGCAGGTCATCGACCTGCTCGACCAGGTCCGGCTCGCCGCTCCCGAACCCGAGCTGTCGCGAACCGC
Organism: Rhodococcus sp. 05-2254-5; assembly: GCF_002258575.1. Classification (NCBI taxonomy): domain Bacteria; kingdom Bacillati; phylum Actinomycetota; class Actinomycetes; order Mycobacteriales; family Nocardiaceae; genus Rhodococcus; species Rhodococcus sp. 05-2254-5. The sequence goes on from NZ_NOZG01000022.1 coordinate 166,402, forward strand.
CGCCCGTGCCGTCGCCGCGCTGCGACAAGGAGTGGTGGCCGTCGATGCCGCGTGACCGATGCTGCGTGATTGGCGCTGCGTGACGGGCCGAAACCGGACTGCCGGGTCGGTACAGCGGACGCAGCGACAAGCGGGATACTGTACCCCCGACGGATTCGAGATTTCAGTGGAGGCGAGATGAGCGGCCCATACGGTCCGACCGACCCCGACAACAGTTGGTCACGAACGCCGGACCAGGACGGTGCCGCAAAGGACGGGCAGGAAGCATCCACCGGCGAAGCTGCGGCGACGTCCGAATCGCAGACTCCGAGTCCGTCGGCGTGGGGACAGTACGCGCCGCCCACCGGCACCCCGACCACGCAGTACGGCGAACCTTCCGGAGGCGCATACGGCCAGTCTCCGCAGGGGCAAACTCCCCAGGGGCACTACCCACAGGGTGGGTATCCCCAGGGGCAATACCCCCAGGGCGCGTATCCGGCCGGGCCCTACCCGCAGCAGGGTCAGAATCCTCAGGTTCAGGGTCCGCAGGGGCAGTACCCGCAGGGCTACAACCCGCAGAATCCCACCGCACAGAACCCCACCGCACAGAACCCGACCGCGCAATACCCGGCGGGACAGCCGTACGGGGCACCGTATCCGGGGACCGGACAGCAGCCTGCCGGTGACGCCGCCTACCAAAACCCCTACGCACCACAACAATTCGGTGGCAGTGGGCAGTACGGTGCCGGCCAGTACGGTCAGCAGCCTCCCTTCGCGGGCGGGCAGAATCCGAATCAGCAGTATCCCGGTCAGCACTATCCCGGACAGCAGTATCCGGGCCAGTACCCCGGGCAGTACCCGGGCCAGCAGCCAGGTCCCGGTCGCAGTGGCGCGCAGTCCAAGAAGCCGCTGATCATCGCGGGCTCCGTCATCGCCGTCGTGGCCGTGGTCGCGGCAGTGCTGTACTTCGCGTTCGGGCGCACGACCACCCTCGATACGACGGCCGCTCAGGACGGTATTCGCACGGTGTTGACCGAGTCCTACGGTGCCACGAACGTCTCGGGGGTGTCGTGCCCGCAGAACATCGAAGTCAAGGCCGGCACCAGCGTCGATTGCACGCTGACGGTCGACGGGGCGTTCAAGAAGGTGACGTTGACGTTCCTCAACGACGACGCCGACTACGAGGTCTCACTCCCGAAATAGCCCCGGTCAATTCTGCGACGCCGTGGCCGCCATCGCCGAGACGAGGCGGTCCACGGCGTTTCTGATTCCCAGGGTCTCCGCGAGCTTGTCGAGTGCCTCGAGATCTGCCGGTTCAGCCGGAATCTCGTCCGACCTCGACAGGACGACGTCGGCATCGGTGACGACCCGCACCACCGGCAGTGCCGCATCGAGGTAGTCGCTGGCGTTGGCCAGCTTCGCCCGAATTCCCTTGGCCATGTCCGACTCCGGATCGAGTGCCGCTGCACGCAGGGCCGCGACGGACTCGTACTGCAGCATGAGTGTGGAGGCCGTCTTCTCACCGACACCCTTGACACCCGGTAGCCCGTCCGACGCATCGCCGCGCAGAAGCGCCAACTCCGCGTAGGCCGCTCCCGCGCGGTGCAGCGGGACGCCGTACCGCTCGGCCACCTCGACCGGGCCGAAGAGTTCTGCCTTGGCCAAGCCACGACCCACGTACAGCACCCGTACCTCGTTCGGTTCGTCCGCCGCCACCTGCAACAGATCTCGGTCGCCGCTGACCACGACGACGGGATCGCGTCGTTCCTGTGCAGCCAAGGTTCCGAGCACGTCGTCGGCCTCGAGGCCGTCGGCCCCCGCGGTGGCAATTCCCAACGCCGCCAGGACGTCCATGATCATGTCCACCTGTGGCGTCAGGGTCTCGGGAACCTCTTCGCTCTCGGCCACATCCGGCGCGGCGTCGGCAACCCGGTGCGCCTTGTACGAGGGAACGAGGTCCACTCGGAACTGTGGACGCCAGTCGAGGTCGAGGCACACAGCCAATCGGCTCGGTTCGGTTCGCGTGATCAGGGCCGAGATCATGTCGAGGAAACCTCGCACGGCATTGACGGGACGGCCGTCGGGCGCCGTAATCGACTCGGGCAGAGCGTAGTAGGCCCTGAACCACAGGCTCGCGCCGTCGAGGAGCAGCAACGGCGACTTTCCGGGGGTGGTCATGGGGCTCATCTTGCCGTACGGCACTAGCCTGGAGGTATGAGTGTCGATTCTTCTCGTTTTCCCAGCGATGTCTACGCCTCCAGGCTCGCGCGCGCGGCCCGCCTGACGTCGGACGCAGGCTTGGACGCCCTGCTGATCACTCCGGGCCCGGATCTGCAGTATCTGATCGGGTCCACGGCCAGCTCGTTCGAGCGTCTCATCGCGTTGGTGGTGCCGGCCGACGGCAGCACTCCCAGCATCGTCGTGCCGCGGCTCGAACTCGCCGCGCTGGGTGACTCCGCCGCCGAGGACCTGTCACTGACGCTCGTCGATTGGGTGGACGGCGTCGATCCGTACGCGCTCGTGGCTGCGACCGTGCCGGCCGGTAGCAAGACCGCTGTCGCCGACGCGATGCCCGCCCTGCACTTCGTGCCGCTGGCAACGATTTTCGGGACCGTGCCGGTGCTGGCGACAGACGTTCTGCGCCAGCTGCGGATGATCAAGGACGACGCCGAGATCGATGCTCTGCGTCGAGCCGGTCATGCCATCGACCGGGTTCACGCCCGGATGGGCGAGTGGCTCCGAGTGGGCCGAACCGAAGCCCAGATCGCGGCAGACATCGCGACGGCGATCGTCGAGGAAGGCCATACCGCACCGGAATTCATCATTGTCGGCTCCGGTCCGCACGGTGCCGATCCGCACCACGAGGTCTCCGATCGTGTCGTCGAGGCCGGCGACGTGGTCGTCGTCGACATCGGTGGACCCGTTGCGCCGGGATACAACTCGGACTCCACTCGCACCTACAGTCTCGGCGAGCCTTCGGCCGAGGTCGCTACCCGGTACGCGGTACTGGAGCGAGCTCAGCAGGCCGCAGTCGACGCTGTGTCGCCGGGAGCCAGCGCGGAGTCCATCGACGCAGCCGCACGCGAGGTGTTGGTCGAAGCCGGTCTGGGAGAGGCGTTCCTGCACCGCACCGGACACGGTATCGGCCTGTCGGTGCACGAGGAGCCGTACATCGTGGCGGGTAACGACATCACTCTCACCGAGGGAATGGCGTTCAGCATCGAACCGGGCATCTATTTCCGTGGGCAGTGGGGTGCCAGGATCGAGGACATCGTCGTCGTGACGGCGGACGGGTGCGAATCGGTCAACCTCCGCCCCCACGGTCTCGCCGTGCTGCCGGTGTGACCGACGGCCGCCGAGCCGAGTTCGTCTCCGTCGTCAGGACGAATCCGATTGTGGCCGAGGTACTTCGGCGTGCGCCGCAGCTCAGGCTTTCGAATTGGTACCTGACGGCGGGCGGTCTGTTCCAAACCGTGTGGAATCACCTCGCCGACCGAGATCTCGGGGCCGGAATTCGCGACTACGACTTCTTCTACTTCGACGACACGGATCTGTCGTACGCCGCCGAGAACGACGTGATCGAGACCGCGGCCGACGTGTTCGCCGGCCTCGGGGTCGACGTCGAAGTGCGTAATCAAGCGCGTGTACACCTGTGGTACGAGCAGCATTTCGGAGCGACGTTGGCTCCGTACCGAAGCTCCGAGGATGCCATCGACCACTTCGTGTCGACCACGTGCTGTTTCGGGATCACCGTGGACTCCCACGGTATGGACCGCGTCTATGCCCCACACGGCTTCGAAGACCTGTTCGCCGGGATCGTCCGGCCGAATCCGCGATTACCGATGCGGCACGTCTACGAGGCGAAGGCCGCGCGGTGGACCACCGAATGGCCGAACCTGACCGTTCTACCCTGGCCGACGGACGACTAGCGTCGCAGCAGCGAGCGGCTGCCCAGTACCCGCCGCACCGCTATCTCGACGACGACGCGGGTCGGATTCTCCCGCGGCACTCGATAGCGTCGGGCATAGCGGTTCTCCGCATCGGCGACCGACTCGTGGTCGTTACGAACGGTGGCCGGACCCTCCAACGTCAGCCAGCGGGCACCGTCGATCTGGGTGACGGCGGCGTAGGCACCGCGGCCGGCGTTGATCGCCTTCTGCGACACGTTGTTGGTGATGACACGGGCGACGTGGGCGTCCGCGTCGTAGGTGAACCCGACGGCGACGACATGGGGCGTGCCGTCCGGACGCAACGTCGTCAGCGTGGCGAGGTGCCGTTCGGTGAGGAATTCGATCGCCTCGTCGGTGAGGGCAGTCGCGTCAGCGGGGGTAGCGGCCATGACTCGACTGTAGTGACGTGCCCCGACTGCCACGAGCGGGGCTCGATCGGAGAGACTGTTCGGCGTGAGCAGACGATCTGAACCCGCCTCGGGAACGTTGTTGTTGCTCGGCGGCCGAAGCGAGATCGGTCTCGAGGTCGCCACTCGGCTGGCACCGGGACGAACCGTCGTACTGGCCGCTCGACGCAGTTCCGACCTGGCGACGCAACGGTCACGTGTGCTGCAGGCAGGCGCGACGACCGTCGATGCGGTCGAGTTCGACGCGAACGCCATGGACACCCACGAGGAACTCCTGCGCTCCGTCGTGGAACGGCACGGACCCATCGGAATCGTGGTGTTGGCGTTCGGGATTCTGGGGGATCAGACGCGCGCCGAGGACGACGCCGGGCATGCGCTGGAGGTGATCACGACCGACTTCCTGGCCCAGGTTTCCGTCCTCACCCACGCCGCGAAGGTACTGCGGGCGCAGAAGAGCGGCGATCTGGTGGTCTTTTCGTCCGTCGCGGGTGTCCGGGTGAGGCGGGCCAACTACGTCTACGGCTCGGCCAAAGCGGGTCTGGACGGCTTCGCCAGCGGACTGAGCGATTCCCTGCACGGCAGCGGCGTTCATTTGTTGCTCGCGCGCCCGGGGTTCGTCATCGGTTCGATGACCGAGGGCATGGACCCGGCGCCGATGTCCAGCACACCCGATCAGGTGGCCGCCGCGGTGGTGGCTGCGCTGCGCAGCCGGAAGTCGACGGTGTGGATCCCCGGCACTCTTCGGCCGGTGTTCTTCGCGATGCGACTGCTTCCGCAATGGCTGTGGCGCAGGATGCCGCGCTGATGGCGGAGCCCAACCCTCATCCCATCGCAGTGGTGGGAATCGGCGCGGACGGTTGGGACGGACTGTCTGCTGTCGCACGTGTCGTGGTCGAGCAGGCAGATGTCGTCTTCGGGTCGGCGAGGCAGCTTGCCGGCGTGGGGGACAGGTGCGCTGACGCTCGTGCGTGGCCCAGTCCGTTGCTGCCGAGCCTGCGGCCGATGATCGACTCCTGTGACGGCCGGACCGTGTGTGTGTTGGCCAGTGGCGACCCGATGTTTCACGGTATCGGTGTGAGCCTGGCTCGCGAATTCGGTGCCGAACGTCTGAGGGTGTATCCCGCACCGTCGTCGGTTTCGCTTGCCTGTGCGCGTCTGGGCTGGTCGCTCGCGCACACCACGACGGTGTCGCTGGTGAACAGCCCGGTCGAGACCGTCCTCCCGGAACTCGGCCACGGTCGTCGACTTCTCGTACTGAGCCGAGGCAGCTCGACACCGAGTGACGTGTGTGCGCTCTTGCGTGACAACGGTTTCGGTGCCAGTACGGTGAGCGTGCTCGAACAACTCGGCGGCCCGGCCGAACGCGTCACCCGGGGGACGGCGACGGACTCGACGTTCGCCGACGCCGACCCGCTCAACGTTGTCGCGCTCGAATGCGTTCGAGATCGCGGCGCCACCAGACTCACTCGCGTTCCGGGCCTGCCCGATTCGCAGTACACCGGCGACGGTCAGATGACCAAGCAGGAAGTGCGCGCACTGACGCTGTGCGCGTTGGCGCCCGGAGCCGGCGAGGTCCTGTGGGACGTCGGCGGAGGCTCGGGGACGATCGCCATCGAATGGATGCGCACCGATCCATCGTGTCGCGCAGTGACATTCGAGTCGTCCGGGGATCGTCGACACCAGATCACGACCAACGCACAACGGCTCGGGGTGCCCGGGCTGGCCGTGCTCGGCACTGCGCCCGGGGCTTTCGAAGAGGTCCCCGGCAGTGCAGGCGTTCCGGACGCGGTGTTCGTCGGCGGCGGGGCGACCGAGCCGGGCATGATCGAGCGGTGCTGGGCGGCCGTGCGTCCCGGTGGCCGATTGGTCGCCAATTCGGTGACCGCAGAATCGGATTCACTGCTGCTCTCGGCAGCTGCACGATACGGCGGTAGGCTGCGCCGGTTCCAGATCTACCGGGGTGAGCCGTTGGGGTCCTTCACCACCTGGCGACCACAACTGCCGGTCACCCAGTGGTGCGTGACGAAACCCTGGGGTGCGCCCGACGGGGCGGATGCGGACGAGCAGTGAAGGTCCTACTCCTGGGCGGCACGTCCGAATCCAGGCAACTCGCCGCCGCCGTGGCGGGCGTGCCCGGGATCGAGTTGATCACCTCGCTGGCCGGGCGCGTCGCCGAGCCGGCGCCGGTGTCGGGCCATACCAGGATCGGCGGTTTCGGCGGTGCCGACGCATTGGCACAGTGGATTCGAGACAACGCCGTCGATGCACTGGTCGACGCGACGCATCCGTTTGCCGCCACCATCACCGCGCATGCCGACTACGCTGCTCGGACAACCGGTGTCGCTCATCTCGTGCTGACCCGGCCACCGTGGATCGCGTCGCCGGACGACCAGTGGACCACCGTGGCATCCCTACCCGAGGCGGCCGCATCGATAGAACCGGGTAGTCGGGTGTTCCTCACCATCGGCAGGCAAGGCGTTCACCATTTCGCCGGAGTCGCCGATGCGTGGTTCCTGATTCGTTCGATAGATCCACCGACCGGTGCCGTTCCCCCTCACGCCACCCTCGAGCTCGGCCGCGGGCCGTTCGACCTCGCGCACGAGTCGGCAATGCTCGCCGACAACCGAATAGACCTGCTGGTTACCAAGAACAGCGGCGGCACGATGACCCGCGCCAAGCTCGACGCGGCGCGATCGGCCTCGATTCCCGTTCTGATGATCTCGCGACCCACCGTCGACATCTCGGCATCGACGGTCGACGAGGTCGATGCCGCCGCTCGGTGGTTGATCGAACGCCTACGCGTCACTCACTGACGGGTAGCGCCGCGACGTGAACACTTTGGGACCGCTTCCGGTCTCCACCACCGTCGTCATCGAGGAGCCGATGATGAGCAGGCACCGCATGTCGATCGACTCGGGATCGAGTTCCCCGAGGGTCACGGTGCGCACCGATTCCTGCGCACTGCCTACCGCGCGCCCGATCACCACCGGCGTCGCCGGTGAACGATGTTCGAGCAGAACATCTTTCATGGCCGCGACCTGCCAGGTGCGAGTCTTGGACGCCGGGTTGTAGATCGCGATCGCCATGTCGGCTTCGGCCACTGCCGAGAGCCGTCGGGCCACCACGTCCCAGGGCTTGAGTCGATCGGAAAGGGAGATGACGGCGTAGTCGTGTCCGAGCGGCGCGCCGACGCGGCTGGCAACAGCATTGGCTGCCGTCATTCCCGGGACCACCCGTACCGGTACCGAATTCCACTGCTGTTCTGCTGCAACCTCGATGACCGCTGTCGCCATCGCGAACACGCCCGGATCACCCGAGGACACCACAGCGACGCGGCGACCCTGTTTGGCGAGGTCGAGGGCGAATGCCGCGCGCTCGGATTCGACCTTGTTGTCGCTCGCATGCCGAATCTGGCCGGGTCGCTGAGGAACTCGATCGATGTAGGTGATGTATCCGACCAGATCGGTCGCTGCTGCGAGTTCGGCTCGCACTTCGTCCGTCGTCCACACGTCGTCGCCCGGACCGAGACCGACCACGACCACTTCGCCCGTACTGGTGGGAAGTTCGGTTCGATTCGACGGACTCGGCACGACGATCATCGAGAAGTACGGCACGTTGTCCGCGTCGGCGGCATCGAGGACGCGTTGCTCGGCTGTACTGGCCCGCTCGACGTACCGCGCTTCGTCGAGCCTGCCGGATCGTTCCAGTGCATCGAGCACGGTCGGATAGGTTCGACCGAGTTTCATGATGACCGCGGCGTCGGTGCCGCGGAGTCGGCGAGTGAGTTCGTTCACCGGCAAGGTGCCGGGGAGGACGGTGAACACCTCGTCGCGCTCCACCAGTGGAGTCGCCAGCGCGGCCGATGCAGCACTCACCGAGGTCACGCCGGGAACCACCTCGACCTCGAACCGGTGTGCCAGGCGTTTGTGCATGTGCATGTACGAGCTGTAGAACAGTGGATCGCCCTCGGCCAGAAGCACAACCGATCGGCCGGCGTCGAGATGAGCGGCGAGCCGTGCGGCAGCGGACTCGTAGAACTCGTCGATGGCACCCTGATACCCACCGGGATGAGCCGTCGCCTCGGTGGTCACCGGATACACCAGGTGTTCCTCGATCTGCCCGTCGCGCATGTAACCGGCCGCGAGGGCACGCGAGATGCTGCGACCGTGCCGAGCACTGTGGAACGCGACGACATCGGCCTCGCCGATCACGCGAGCGGCCTTGACGGTCAACAACTCCGGGTCGCCCGGGCCGACGCCCACTCCCCACAACTTTCCGCTGGAGCTCATTCTTGTTCGCTCGCAATGGCATTGACCGCGGCGACGGTGATGGGGCTGCCACCGCGTCTGCCCCGGACGACCAGATATTCCACGCCGAGGTCGGCGGCTATCAGGTCTTCCTTCGACTCCGCAGCGCCGATGAATCCGACCGGGCCGCCGACGATGGCTGCGGGCTTCGGAGCTCCGGCCGCGAGCATTTCCATGAGGTGGAACAGGGCGGTCGGCGCGTTTCCGATCGCGACGACGGCACCGCCCAGCTTGTCACCCCACAACTCCAGCGCGGCAGCGGTTCTCGTGGTGCCCATACTCCGAGCCAAATCCGGCACCCGAGGATCGGACAGGGTGCACAGCACCTCGTTGTCGGCCGGCAGACGGCGACGAGTGATACCGGCGGCAACCATGTTGGCGTCGCACAACACGGGTGCCCCTGCGCGCAGGGCAGTTCGGGCGGACTCCACCACGTCGGGCGTGAAGCCGATCGTCTCGGTCAGGTCGATCTCACCGACAGCGTGAATCATGCGCACGACGACCTGGGCGACGTCCGGGGTGAACCGAGACAGATCCGCTTCGGCGCGGATGGTTGCGAAAGACTGGCGGTAGATCTCCGCGCCGTCACGGATGTAGTCGTGCATGCGTGTCACGATAGGGGAGAGGGACCCCTCAGCCGGAAGCCGGTCTCCAGGTGCTCAGGACACCTGGTAGCCGATTCCCGTCGCAATGACGTCGGTCACCTCGCCTTTGGGTCGGCCGCATCGACGCTCGCAACCGGACCAATGCTGCCGCTCGTCCCGTGGCGTCATCCGCGCATCGACCGCGGCCGCGAGGTCGGCTCGGACGTCGGCGAGGGACTTCTCGCAACCGGGCGATCCGGTGCAGGCACTGACTCGGATCCACGGTGACGCGGCGTCGAAGATCAGGCCCATGGGTGCGAGAACTCGAACGACCTGTTCGGCCGGTTCCTCGTCCAGATCACCCACGATCAGCGATCGCCACGGCGTCACGATCAGCGGACGATCGACGGCAGCGAGGAATTCGGCCAACCGCGCGCCGAGGACGCCGTTGGCCAGACCTGCGCCGAGCGCAACGTGGCCATCGTCCTGATCGAGCCAGCCGATCGGTGGCACCTCGACCGGCGCAGGCATGGCCAGTACCGGTCCGGCCTGCAACCCGAGCACGTCGACGATGCGCGCGGCACCGCCGTCCAGTTCCGCCAGTCGCCATTCCTTGTGGCGCAACCGGACGAAGGCATCCGCGCAGTCGAGCAGAGTCGAGACCACGTGCTCGCGGTCGACGCGTACACCGCTGTCGCGTCCTGCCAACAGCACTGCGAACGACCCGTCGGCCTGGGCGTACACCCCGAAGTCGGGTTCGAGTCCGCACAGATCCCCACGGCCGTCGTCCAGGGCGAACAATGTCCGGCCGGGCAGTCCGGCGAGCTCGGGGCGAGCGCACACGGCAGCGTCGAGCTCGCCGACGAGACTGCGGACGTCGTTGAGTCCGCCGACCCGGCCCGACAGCGGCGAGGCGAGAATGTTGCGCACGCGCTCGTGCGTCGGAGACGGCAGCAACCCGGCGGCGGCCAACCTGTTCGCGAGCTCGTCCGGGTCCGAGACCGCACGAACCTGAATGTTGCCCCTCGACGTGAGTTCGAGCGAGCCGTCGCCGAGCTCGGCCGCGGCCTCGGCCAGGACCTGCATCTGCTCCGGCAGCACGAGGCCGCCCGGGAGCCGGATTCTGGCCAACGGACCGTCCGCCGCGCGGTGCGTCGACAGAGCTCCGGGGCAGCCGTCGGGCACGGACCTACTGGGCGAACTCATGTTCACCAGGCTACAAGTGCGACGGGTGGCCCGATCTCGTCCCGGCACCGGTAGCATTCGATGTTCACGGCTCCGGCCGAGAGGAAACCGGTGAAATCCCGGTACGGTCGCGCCACCGTGACCGCCCTGTAGTTCGTCGAGAACAGCTCGTCGGGAATGGTTCTCGGGACCTGTTCTCGAGGATCGTGCCTTCGGGACGGGGCGGAAGTCGGACCCTCTCACCGACGAGCTAGGACGATTCACCGATCCAGGGGCGCGAAACCCCGAGGAGGGCGTTACCCGTGTTTCTGTTGCTGTCCACATCGGACACCGATCTGCTCAGTGCCCGCGCCAGTGGGGCCGATTTCACGTGGGGCAACCCGTCCCGCCTGCTGGCGGAAGACATCCCGTCGATGGCCGAATCGGCCGAGCTGATCATCGTCCGCATTCTCGGATCGCGTCGCTCGTGGGAGTCGGGAATCGAGGCCGTCCTGGCCACCGGTTTGCCCGTGGTCGTGCTGGGCGGCGAACAGGCCCCGGATGCGGATCTGATGGAAATCTCCACGGTGCCCGCCAACGTCGCCGCACAAGCGCACAACTATCTGGCCGAGGGCGGCTCGGGCAATTTGCGGCAGCTGTACAACTTTCTGTCCGACACGGTGCTCCTCACCGGTCACGGTTTCGATGCCCCTCGACACCTGCCGACGTGGGGCCACCTCGAGCGGAACTCCGACCAGCACTCCGACGGCCCGACGGTGGCGATTCTGTACTACCGCGCTCAGCATCTCGCCGGAAATACCACCTACATCGATGCCCTCGCCGCCGCAGTCGAGAACGCCGGGGCGAACGCACTGCCCATCTACTGTGCGTCACTGCGTACGGCGGAAGCCGACCTGCTGGAGACGCTGAAGTCGGCGGATGCCTTGATCGTGACCGTGCTGGCTGCGGGCGGCACCAAACCCGCCGGCGCTTCGGCAGGCGGCGACGACGAAGCCTGGGATGTCGCCGAGCTCGCCGCCCTCGACGTTCCGATCCTGCAGGGTCTGTGCCTGACGAGTTCCCGCGCGACGTGGTCCGAGAACGACGACGGACTCTCGCCCCTCGACGTGGCCACGCAGGTCGCTGTCCCGGAATTCGACGGCCGCCTCATCACGGTTCCGTTCTCGTTCAAGGAGATCGACGACGACGGCCTGACCACCTACGTTCCGGACCACGAGCGAGCAGCACGCGTTGCCGGCATCGCCGTCCGCCATGCGCGGCTCCGACACATCCCGGCCGCCGACCGCCGAATCGCCCTGATGTTCTCGGCGTATCCCACCAAACATGCCCGCATCGGCAATGCCGTCGGCCTCGACACTCCCGCCAGCGCGATCGCGTTGATGTCGGACATGCGTGAGGCCGGCTACGACCTCGGACCGCTCGAGGGCCCGGATTCGGTGCCCGGTCTGGCGGCCCGAGACGGCGACGCACTGATCCACGCCTTGATCGCCCGTGGCGGTCAGGACCCCAACTGGCTCACCGACGCCCAGCTCGAGGGCAATCCCATTCGCATTTCGGCGGCCCGGTACCGAACCTGGTTCGAGCAGCTTCCCGACGACCTTCGCGAGGGTGTGATCGAACATTGGGGACCGGCACCGGGTGATCTCTACGTCGATCGTTCCGCTGATCCCGACGGTGAGATCGTCATCGCAGCAATGCAATTCGGCAATGTGGTCATCATGGTTCAGCCGCCGCGCGGATTCGGTGAGAAGCCCGTTGCGATCTATCACGACCCGGATCTGCCGCCGAGTCATCACTATTTGGCCGCCTACCGGTGGATCTCCGCAGCCCGCGAGGACGGCGGCTTCGGGGCCGACGCGATGGTTCATCTCGGTAAGCACGGAAACCTGGAATGGCTCCCCGGCAAGACCCTCGGCATGTCCGCCTCCTGCGGCACCGACGCTGCACTGGGCGACTTGCCGCTGATCTACCCCTTCCTGGTCAACGATCCGGGGGAGGGCACACAGGCCAAGCGGCGAGCCCACGCCACGCTCGTCGATCACCTCATCCCGCCGATGGCGCGAGCGGAGAGCTACGGAGACATCTCTCGGCTCGAACAGCTGCTGGACGAACACGCGAACATTTCGGCTCTCGATCCGGCCAAGCTGCCGGCCATTCGCCAGCAGATCTGGACGCTGATGACCGCGGCACAGATGCACAAGGACCTCGGACTCGACGAGCGTCCCGACGAGGAAGTGTTCGACGACATGCTGCTGCACGTCGACGGATGGCTGTGCGAGATCAAGGACGTGCAGATCCGCGACGGGCTGCACATCCTGGGCCAGGAGCCCGTCGGCGATGCCGAGGTCGAGTTGGTGCTGGCGATGCTGCGCGCTCGGCAGATGTGGGGCGGCGAGCAGACGGTGCCCGGTCTACGCGAAGCTCTCGGGCTCAGCGAGGACGGCGACGAGGAACGCACGCGCGTGGACAGCATCGAGGCCGTCGCGCACGGACTGGTCGCGGCAATGCAAGCGACGCAGTGGAATCCGGCCGAGGCCGAGCGGGTTGCGGGCGAACACGGTGACGTGGTCGCAGAGATTCTGAGGTTCGCCGCCGCCGAGGTGGTACCGCGTCTACGCGGAACTTCCCGCGAGATCGAGCAGGTGTTGCACGCTCTCGACGGCGGGTTCATCGCGGCGGGTCCGAGCGGTTCACCGCTGCGCGGCCTGATCAACGTGCTTCCTACCGGCCGCAATTTCTACTCGGTCGACCCGAAGGCAGTGCCGTCGAAATTGGCGTGGGAGACCGGTCAGGCGATGGCAGAATCCCTGCTCGCTCGCTACCGCCAGGATCACGGAGAGTGGCCGAAGTCGGTCGGTCTCTCGGTGTGGGGCACCTCGGCCATGCGGACCTCGGGCGACGACATCGCCGAGGTGTTCGCTCTGCTCGGAGTCTCCCCGGTGTGGGACGAGGCCTCGCGCCGGGTGACGCGCCTCGAGGTGATCGACCTCGACGAGCTCGGCCGCCCCCGCATCGATGTGACGGTTCGGATCAGTGGATTTTTCCGTGACGCGTTTCCGCACGTGCTCGCCCTTCTCGACGACGCGGTTCGGATGGTGGCTGCGTTGGACGAGGAGCCCGAGCAGAACTACGTACGTGCACACGCGCAGGCCGATCTGGCCGAACACGGTGACGAACGACGTTCTACGACACGCATTTTCGGGTCGAAGCCAGGAACGTACGGTGCCGGGTTGCTTCAGCTGATCGACAGCAAGACGTGGCGCAGCGACGACGACCTTGCTCAGGTGTACACCACCTGGGGCGGCTTCGCCTACGGCCGCGGACTCGACGGAGTACCCGCGTCGGACGACATGCGCACTGCGTACAAGCGTATTGCCGTGGCCGCCAAGAACACCGATACACGTGAGCACGACATCGCCGATTCCGACGACTACTTCCAGTACCACGGCGGCATGGTCGCGACGGTGCGCGCGCTGACCGGAAAGTCGCCCGAGGCATACATCGGTGACAGCACGCGGCCGGAATCGGTTCGCACGCGCACACTCTCGGAAGAAACCGCCCGCGTCTTCCGCGCTCGGGTCGTCAACCCTCGGTGGCTCGAAGCCATGCGCAGGCACGGCTACAAGGGTGCGTTCGAGATGGCGGCGACCGTGGACTACCTGTTCGGTTACGACGCCACCACCGATGTGGTGCAGGACTGGATGTACGAGAAGTTGGCCGAGACCTATGTGCTCGACGAGCAGAACCAGAAGTTCATGCAACAGTCCAATCCCTGGGCACTGCACGGTATTGCCGAACGACTGCTCGAGGCCGCGGAGCGCAAGATGTGGGCCGAGCCGGACAAGCAGGTTCTCGACGGCTTGCGCCAGGTGTACCTGGAAACCGAAGGTGAGCTCGAGGGGGAGTAGCGACGTACCCTTCTCGGTATGACTGCCACCTTCGAGGACATTGCCAAGGGCAAGTACGTACTGCTGACGACGTTCAAGAAGGACGGCACCGCCGTACCGACCCCGCTCTGGGGTGCGCTCGACGGTGATCGTCTGCTCGTGTGGACGGTGTCGGATTCGTGGAAGGTCAAGCGCATTCGCCGTAACTCGAAGGTTCTGCTCGCACCGTGCGACATGCGCGGCAAACCCCAGGGCGACGCGGTCGACGCGACAGCCGAGATCCTCGATGCAGCCGGCACCGAGAAAGCGCGCGCGGCGATAGTGTCGAGGTACGGCATCCTGGGCTGGCTCACCGTGAAGGGCAGCGTTCTTCGAAGGGGCAAGAGCGGCTCGGTCGGGCTCGCGATCACTCCCGCGTAACCGGTCTGCACGACGACACCATCGTTGGTATGCGCAGTTCCGAATGCTTCATGAGGCGGCTTCCCCTGCTGCCGGAACGGAGCACCACGTGCCTATTGCAGTGACCGATTACAACCATGTCCGACTCACCGTCAGTGACATCGACCGATCCCGATCGTTCTACGACTCGGTGTTCGGCTTCGAGGTGGCCTACGCCTGGGATCCCGACGCGGACGAGGAGACCAAGAAAGCCCTGTGGTTCCTCTTCGGCGGCGTGATCTACAAGTTCGGCGGGGGTTTGCTCGGTCTGCGCCCGGTCGCGCCGAGCGACGACACCTTCGCCGAAGATCGTTGTGGGCTGGACCACCTCAGCTTCACCGTCGATACCCGTGCCGCGCTCGAGGATGCAGTCAAGACGCTCGATGAGCTCGGCATCGCGCACGAGGGCATCAAGGACGCAGGGCCCGGACTGTCCATCGTGGAGTTCCGCGACCCCGACAACATCGCTCTCGAGTTGTCCGGACCCGACAAGTAACGGTCGGACGCAGGGCCTGCGGGAACGACCCCGCAGACCCTATTGCGCGGCGCTGACCGAGGACATGTGAAAGTCCGGAATGCGCAGCGGCGGCATTGCCGTGCGAGTGAACCAGTCCTTCCACTCGCGCGGCAGTGTCGCCTCGGTCCGTCCGGCCTCGGTGACACGTCGCAACAGATCCAGAGGACTCTCGTTGAACCGGAAGTTGTTGACGGCTCCGATGATCCGGCCGTCCTCGATGGCGTAGACACCGTCGCGGGTGAGACCCGTGAGCAGCAACGAGGTCGGATCGACCTCTCGGATGTACCACAGTGTCGTCAGTAACAGCCCGCGCTCGGTCGACGCGACCATCGCGTCGATCCCGGTGTCGCTGCCGCCGGTGAGGATCAGATTCTCCCCGGGGACGGCAACGGGTACCTCGAACTTCCGGGCTCCGGCGCGTGTATAGGCCAGTGCTGCGATCGCGCCGTCCCGGATCCAATCGACCCGGTCGATGCCGAGACCGTTGTCGAACACCGACACCGCATCACTGGAGGAGCCCGCCGCGACGAACGGCGCGTACCCGAGACCGGGCTCGCGCGGGTCGGAGTGCAGCGTCAGCGGCAGCTCGGTGAGCTTCTCGCCGACTCGGGTGCCACCGGCCCGCGAGAGTGCGGTGCGCCCCTCCTGGGCCCCGCGCCCCTCCATGGTCCACATCAGGTAGATCATCAGATCGGCCACGGCGGAGGGCGGCAACACCGTGTCGTACCGACCGGCGGGACGCTCCACGGTGTTCTGCGCCCAGCCCAGCCTGGTGGACAATTCTCCGAGCATCGATGCCGCCGACACGTCGCGGAAATCGGCTGTACCTTTTCCCACCCAGGCACTCGCCCCGGACCGCTTTCCGTTGATCTCGATCGACCCGGTCGGCTGTGTGAACGTGCGTCGCACTCCGGTCGAGGTTCCGAGCCACACGTTGTCGACGCGATGCTCGGCGAATCCGTACAACGTGTCTCGGCCGTCGAATCCGACGTTCAGTTCCGTTGCCAGCGAACCGAACACGTCGATCGACGTGGCCTGCGCGTGTCGATCCCAGCCGTCCGGCTCGGAATCGGGGGTCAGCAGCGGCATCGCGTCGTCCGCAGGCTCGGCGGCGCGGGCCGCTGCTTCACTGGCACGCACGACGTCCGCGATCTCGCTCGGATCGACACTGGTGGACGACACCGAACCCACCCGCGCCACGTCCCCGTTCCGGACGATGGACACCACCACCCACTGCCTCGAAGTGGAGACGCCGTTCGTGGTCATCGAATTGCCCGCCCACCGAAGCGTCGCGTCGCTGGAGTCGGTGACGAGGACGACGGTGTCGTCGACGTTCGCACACGCCAACGCACGTTCGATCACCTGCTGCGGCTCGATCATCGACCTGCCTCCGATCGGGTGTTGAGGACGTTGACCCCGCGGAACAGTGCGACCGGGCAACCGTGACTGACCGCGGCGACCTGACCGGGTTGGGCCTTGCCGCAGTTGAATGCCCCACCGAGTTTCCAGGTGGAGCGACCTCCGAGCAGTTCCATCGAACCCCAGAAATCCGTCGTCGTCGCTTGATAGGCGACGTCGCGCACCTGGCCGTCGAGCACACCGTTTCGAATCCGGTAGAAGCGTTGTCCGGTGAACTGGAAGTTGTACCGCTGCATATCGATCGACCACGATTTGTCGCCGACCACGTAGATACCGTCCTCGACCGCGGCGATGACCTCCTCGGTCGACCGGTCGGTGTCGGGATCGGGCTGCAACGACACGTTCGCCATGCGTTGGATCGGAACGTGATGTGCGGAGTCGGCGTAGGAGCATCCGTTGGACCGTTCCAGTCCGAGCCTCGGGGCGAAGACCCGATCGAGTTGGTAGCCGACGAGTGTTCCGTCGCGAACCAGATCCCACTTCTGCGCGGCCACGCCGTCGTCGTCGTAGCCGATACTGGCGAGACCGTTCACCTCGGTCCGGTCTGCGGTGACGTGCATGATGGGTGAGCCGTAGCGCAAGGTTCCGAGCTGATCGGGTGTGGCGAAGGACGTCCCGGCGTAGGCGGCCTCGTACCCGATCGCTCGGTCGTATTCCGTTGCGTGTCCGATGGATTCGTGGATGGTGAGCCACAGGTTGGTGGGATCGATGACGAGATCCGTCGGACCTGCCACCACCGACGGGGCCTTGACCTTCTCGGCCAGCCACTCCGGGATGCGCGCGAGTTCGTCCGCCCAGTCCCACGTGCTGTGTTCACCGAGGTATTCCCAGCCGCGTCCGACGGGCGGTGCCAATGTCCGCATCGAATCGAACGCACCGGCCGCTCGGTCCACGGCAGTGGCCTCGAACTGAGGGTGTAGTCGTACCCGTTGCTGAGTGATCGAGCTGCCCGCCGAATCGGCATAGAACGACTGTTCCTTGACCTGCAGCACCGACGCCGTGACGTGGTCGACGCCGTCGGAGGCGGACAACCTGGCCGAGTACTCGGCCAGCAGCGCCACTTTGTCGGTGGTGGGAACGTCGAACGGGTCGATCTCGTACTGCGAGACCCAGACCGCGTCCGAGTACACCGGTTCGGGCGCGAGTTCGACCCGTTCGCGGTTGAGCACGCGTAACGCCGTCGCCACCTCGGCCGCACGCCGCGCCGTGGTGGCAGCCGCGTCGGTACTCAGCTCGGCGTGAGAGGCGAAACCCCAGGTGCCGTCGACGACCACGCGCACCGCCAACCCGATTTCCCCCGCGTCGACGGCGGATTGCACCGAGCCGTCGCGCAGTGAAATCGACTGGGTCGTCAGCCGCTGCACCCGGAAGTCCGCATGCGAGGCTCCGGCCGTGCGCGCCGCGCTCAGGGCCGCGTCGGCAAGTTCTCGCAGGGGGAGGGCGAGGAAATCGGCGTCGACCGACCGGTCCGATGGTGTCGTCACGACTGTGACGCTAGCCGAATTGTTGCCAGCCGAGGCGTAGGACCATGCCGATCACGACGACGAGCAACACGATCCTGACGAAGCCTGCGCCCCTGGCGACCGCCGTCCTCGAACCGAGTACCGCACCGACGACATTGCAGGCGGCCATCGCAGCACCGAGTTGCCAGTACACACTGCCGGTGAATGCGAAGTAGGTCAGCGCACCGACATTGGAGCCGACGTTGATCACCTTTGCCATCGCGGCGCTGCGGACGAATTCGGTGCCCAGCATCGTCGCGAAGACGATGATGAGGAAGGTGCCGGTGCCGGGTCCGAGAATGCCGTCGTAGAACCCGATGCCGGCTGCGGCGAGGCCGATCACGATCAGAACTTTGCGATGGGTCGGGGGCGACGGTGCCGCGGTACGACCGATGGTCGGTCGGCAGGTCACCAGTACCGCAACGCCGACCAGCACGACCATGATGATCGGCACGAAGAGGTCGCGGTCGATCAACGACACCGCGGCAGCGCCCGCCGCCGAGGTCGTCGCCGCGATCGCGCCGGCAGGAACGAGCACCTTCCAGTCGAGCGAGACCTTGCGGGCGAACGTGACGACGGCGGCGACTGTTCCGAAGACTGCGGTCGCCTTGTTGGTCGCGAGGGCTGCCTGCTGTGTCAGTTGCGGTGCCACGAGCAAGATCGCAGGCAACAGAATGAGACCACCGCCGCCGACCACGGCGTCGACCCATCCTGCTGCCGTCGCGGCGGCCATCAACAATCCCCAGTCCGCGACAGTCATACGGCAAACTCAATCACATGCGTCGATTCAGCCTGTGGCTCCGTGGCCAACCGTTCGTGGCCGACGCACTGCTCGCCGGTGGGCTTTTCGTCATCGAGATTCTCGTTTTCGTGAGTTCGGCCGACGGCCTGAACGGGCCGTTGTTTCTGGCCTTCTCGGTGGTCCTGACCGTTCCCGTCGCGTGGCGGCGTCGGTTCCCCAGGTCCGTGGCGGCCGTGGCGCTCGTGTCGACGTTCGTCGCCGACGTGTGGGGAGCCATGGTCGGGGATACCTCCAACGGCCATCCGGCCGCACTGGCGTTGCCGATCATGCTCTACACCCTGGTGGCCTACGTCGGCCGCGCACAGGGGGCCGTCTACGCCGCCGGTGTGGCCGCCTACTCGGTGTCGTCGTTGTTGCTCTTCCACCAGCCGTTGTTCACGACGCTGCTGTTCAGCGCTCTGCTGTACGCACTGTCGTGGGTCGCTGCCGAATTCCTCGGTGCCCGACGCGCATACGACGAGGCGATGGAGGCCCGACTGATCGTGGCCGAGTACGACCGGGATCGCCGCGCCGAGGAGGCCGTGCTCATGGAAAGAACACGCATCGCGCGCGAGCTGCACGATGTCGTCGCCCACGGGGTGAGCGTGATGGTGGTCCAGGCCGACGGGGCGTCGTATGCCATCCGGCGCAACCCCGAACGTGCCGAGCAGGCGGTGGCCAACATCTCGGCGACGGGCCGGCAGGCGCTGGCCGAACTGCGTAGAACGGTCGCACTGCTGCGAACGACCCCCGACGCGGACGACATGCCCGAGTACGGCACGGCCGGTCTCGCCCGCGTCGTGGAAATGATGAGTCGAGCGGGCCTGAACGTCGAGTTGGAACAGACGGGCAATCTCGACGACATCAGTCCGGCGATCAGTCTCGGCGTACACCGACTCGTCCAGGAATCGCTGACGAACGTTCTTCGGCACGCCGGCCATGCCCCACGAGCCGTCGTGCGGGTCGCACGCGAAGCAGACACCGTCACCGTCGAGATCTCCGACAACGGCACCGGCAGTGCGGCGCCACCGACCCGTGGCGGAGGACACGGACTGGTGGGGATGCGGGAGCGAGTCGCGGTGTTGCAGGGCACGTTGCAGGTCGGTCGAACACCCCAGGGCTCATGGCTCGTGCGGGCGAGACTGCCGATCGAGTAGGCGTTAGGTTGTGTCGGTGCCGATCACCGTTGTCGTCGTGGACGACCAGGAACTGATGCGAATGGGCCTGAACATGGTGCTCGAAGCCCAGGACGACATCGAAGTGATCGGTGAAGCGTCCGACGGCTCCGGTGCCATCGAAGCCGTGGCACGGCTGGCGCCCGCCGTGGTCTTGATGGACGTCCGCATGCCCGGGATCGACGGGGTCTCCGCCACTCGAGCGATCACCGAATCGGGATCGGACACCAGGGTTCTGGTCATGACGACGTTCGATCTCGACGAGCACGTACTCGGTGCGCTCAGGGCAGGAGCCAGTGGATTTCTGCTCAAGGACACACCGCCCGAGGATCTGGTATCCGCGATTCGGAGCGTGGCTGCGGGTGACGCCGTCGTATCACCGAAAGTCACGAAGAGGCTGTTGTCGCGGTTCGTCGAGCGCACCGAGCCGGCCGTCGACCCATCGGTACTGGACGGCCTAACCGGGCGTGAGCGAGAGGTCATGGCGCACCTGGCAACCGGGCTGTCCAATGCCGAGATCGCGACGGTGTTGCACCTGTCCGAGGCGACCATCAAGACCCACATCGGCCGAATACTGACCAAGCTGGGAGTACGTGACCGAGTGCAAGCCGTCGTACTCGCCTACGAATCCGGCCTCGTCAGACCTGGATCCTGAGAATCTCCCGGCAAACAGGACGCATCGGGAGAAAAACGACTGTGCCGGACGTTGTACGGACCAAGCGAAGAAAGGACCGTCATGCTCGCTCTGTTCGTGCTCTACGTCGTGGTCGAGGTCACAGCCCTGGTCGCTGTGGGCAGTGCACTCGGTGTGCTGTGGACCGTGGTGCTGCTCATCGCCGGATCGTTGGTCGGTTCGTTGCTGGTCCGTTCGCAAGGCCGGCGGGTACTGGACGGCCTGCGACGCGCATCGCAGGGTGAACGCTCGGCCGAGGGAACCGTGGCCGACGGCGCACTCTTCGCTGCAGGGTCGGTGGCCATGTTCGTGCCCGGCCTGGTGACCACGGTGGTAGGCCTGTTGCTGTTGATCCCACCGACTCGCTGGCTGCTCCGGCCTGCCGTGCTGTGGGCGGCCGCGCGGTGGCTGCCCCGAGTCGCGGCGTCCACTCGGCGCATGCGCCCCACGGTCATCGACGGTGAGGTACTCGACGACCGTACGGCCGGCGAGAATCGCGGACCACGAACCACCGGACCGTCGCTCGTTCTCGAGGGTGAGGTGATCGACCCGGGCCGCGTCGATCCCGCTGCCGGGGATTTCCCCAAGCCCCACCGGTAGGGGCAGACTGGTCGCTCGTGACCACCGAATTGTTCTGCGGCGGACGGATCTACAGTCCTTCGGCTCCCGATGCCACCGCCATGGCCGTGACCGACGGAATCATCAGCTGGATCGGTGAGGATCGCACCGGAAGAGCCTTGCACCCCGGCGTTCCCATCACCGATCTGGCCGGTTCTTTCGTCGCTCCGGCCTTCGTGGACACGCACGTTCACGTGACCGACCTCGGACTGTCGTTGATCGGCCTGGACCTGAGCCGGTCCACGTCGGTCGAGGACTGCGTACGCATGGTGCGAGAACATGCGGCATCCTCGGAAGACGACCTGATCTGGGGTCACGGTTGGGACGAGTCCACCTGGTCCGAACAACGTCCTCCCACCACCGCCGAACTCGATGCGGCTGCTCCCGGACGAGCGGTGTACCTCACCCGAGTCGACTCGCACTCGGCCGCCGTATCCACCCGCTTGCGGTTCGCCGCGTCCGCTGCCGACGCCACCTCCGGCTACTCCGAACAGTCTCCACTGACCGCAGACGCGCACCATCGTGCTCGGCAGACCGCTCGCTCGCTGCTCACCGCCGACACCCGACGCCGAGCAAGGGCTGCTGCGCTGGACGACGCCGCGGCGCACGGAATCGTCGCGGTCCACGAATGTGCAGGACCGGTGTTGTCGGGCATCGTCGATTTCCGCGAACTCATGAACACCGAGCACGGCGTCGAAGTACGCGGCTACTGGGGCGAGCTGGCAGATACCGCCGAACGCGCCCGCGAATTGCTCGAAGAGACCGGTGCCCACGGATTGGCAGGCGATATCTTCGTCGACGGATCCCTCGGGTCGCACACCGCATGGTTGAGCTCGCCGTACGCCGATGGTCCCGGAACCGGGGTGTCGTACGCAGATGTCGACGCGATAGCTGCACACATCGCCGCCTGCACGACGGCCGGAATTCAGGCCGGCTTCCACGTCATCGGCGACGCCGCGGTGTCGGCCGCCGTCACTGCATTCGGCCGGGTGGTCGCCGATCTGGGCACACCCGCCGTCGCGTCGTGCGGACACCGGCTCGAGCACGTGGCGATGGTGTCCGCGCAGCAAGCCGACCTGTTGGCGTCGTGGGGCGTCATCGCCAGCATGCAGCCGGCGTTCGACGCGGCGTGGGGCGGAGCCGACGGCCTCTACGCCGCGCGTCTGGGTGCCGAGCGCGCTGCCGAACTCCACCCGTTCGCACGCCTGGCGTCTGCGGGAGTCTCGCTGGCGTTCGGCTCCGATGCGCCGGTGACGTCCCTCGATCCGTGGGCGACGGTCCGGGCTGCGGCGAACCACCGCACTCCGGGGAGCTCGGTGTCGCCCCGTGCTGCGTTCTCGGCTGCGACGCGCGGTGCATGGCGGGCGGGGGGAGTGCGCGACGGTTTGGCCGGAACACTGGTGCCGGGCGCCCCCGCGTCCTTTGCGGTGTGGGACGTGGACGAGCTCGTCGTGCGAGCACCGAAGGACAGCGTTCAACGGTGGTCGACCGACCCCCGTGCGGGCGTGGCACCGCTGCCCAGCCTCGAGGCGTCGTCCGTCGGTCCCCGCTGCTCGATGACGGTGCACCGTGGACGGGTCGTTCATGAGCAGTGAGAACCCCTCGACCGCGCGACTGACCCGGCTGTACGGACCCGCGCTGTCGACCGTCCTGGCTGCCGTTGCCGGCGCGCTCGTCTTCGCCAGTTTTCCGCCGCGAACGCTTTGGTTTCTGGCACCCATCGGCGTCGCAGTACTGGCACTGGTTCTGACGGGGTTCGGCGGTCGCCGATCGGTGTCGCTGAAAGGCGGATTCGGATACGGCTACGTGGCCGGCCTCGCCTTCTTCGTTCCTCTGCTCCCGTGGATCGGCGTCTACGTCGGCCCGGTGCCGTGGCTCGCGCTGGCCGCAGCCGAATCGGTATTCCTCGGTCTGTTCGGTTTGACGGCCGTGCTGGTTGCGCGGAGCGCGTGGTGGCCGCTGTCGATGGCCCTGATGTGGAGCGCCGCCGAGTGGCTTCGGTCGAGCGTTCCTTTCGGAGGGTTTCCGTGGGGCCGGCTGGCGTTCGGACAACCCGAGGGCTGGTTGCTTCCGTTGGCGAGCATCGGAGGCGCACCGCTGCTCAGTTTCGGGGTCGCGCTCACCGGTACCGGACTGGCCGCGCTGGTGCTGACACTCACGCGTCGCGTCACCGCCCGATCGCTCGTCGGACCGGTCGTGACCACGGCGATCGCATCGATCACTGCGGTGTCGCTGATCCCGACTCTGCACACGAACGACACCGGGGACGGCGATCGCACGGCGACGATCGCTGCCATTCAGGGCAGTGTTCCTCGCCTGGGGCTGGACTTCAACGCGCAGCGACGCGCGGTACTGGACAACCATGTGCGCGAGACGATGGCGCTGGCCGCCGATGTCGACGCGGGCAGGCAACCCGCGCCGGATCTCGTCGTGTGGCCGGAGAACGCATCGGATATCGACCCGCTGCGCAACTCCGACGCTGCGACGCTCATCACGCAGGCGTCGGTTGCCGTCGGTGCCCCGATTCTTGTGGGCACCGTCCTGGTCAACGCGAACAACACGAACACCAATTCCGTCATCGCGTGGAACGGTGCCGACGGACCAGGGGAGCGGCACGACAAGAAGATCATTCAGCCCTTCGGTGAATACTTGCCGTACCGAAGTTTTTTTCGGCTGTTTTCGGAATACGCCGATCGAGCGGGCTATTTCGTTCCTGGAAATGGAAACGGTGTCGTACACGCTGCAGGAATAGCGGCCGGAATAGCCACGTGCTACGAAGTCGCATTCGATCGGGCCCTCGACGAGTCCGTTCGTTCGGGTGCGCAATTCATCGCGATCCCCACCAACAACGCCACGTTCGGCGATACGGAAATGACGTATCAACAGCTGGCGATGTCGCGGGTGCGAGCCGTCGAACACGGACGCACCGTCGTGGTTGCCGCGACGAGCGGCGTCAGTGCCGTAGTCGGACCCGAGGGGAACGTCCTGCAGCAAACCCCGCTGTTCGAGCCGGATGTACTGGTATCGACGGTCGAACTGCGGAGCTCGCTCACACCGGCAACACGCATCGGTTTCGGCGCGGAGCTGGCGCTGATTCTGGCCGCGGCAGTGGGGTTGATCGCGACGCTCGTCGGCGTCCGACGTCGACGGCTTCGGGAATGAAACAGTCGTCAAGTTCGTTCGGGTCGGTATTCGGCGCATCGACGGTCCGAATCACTATCATTCGTTCGATGTAAAAACGGCGGTCGGGTGGCGCACACAAGCGATCTTGTAACAAGCTTCCCCGAACAATCGATGCCCACTAGGACTACCGCACAAAAGAACTTCGCCGATGTTGTATCTTTGTAAGCCGCTGGAGGTGTTGGAGGTCCAGGATGCGGCCGCCGTCGTACCCCCGAACGCCGCCTCGGTCACGATGTCAGGGGAGCGAACAATCGGCATCGATGCCGCGTCCGGATCGAGCGCCTGACAGGGAGGGGGAACCGTGTTCCTGAGTTCACGGACACCGTCGATCGGCTCTACTTCGCGTGAGGTTCCCGCGATGCAGCCCGCCCGGTGAAAACGGGGTTCTTCCCTGTTTCAATCCGACAAGCTCCAGGCGACGAATCCAAACAGCCCCACAACCGCCATCGAGTGTGTGTGGACCGACACGAACGCAGACCAGAACGGACGCCAGAATTGCTCAATCGCGCGCAGACGCCGCCGCGGCCGGAGATCTCTCACCAGGCCGAAGGCTCCGATTCCACGGGTTCGACGTCGGCTTTTGCCGGTGCCTCCGTCCCGCCGAAAGGCAAGTGAATGCGCGCAGTGACCACCGGTGGCTCTCAGGTCCCGCCGACCGGAACAGGGTTCGACAATTCCTTCCCGCTGTCCTCGGCGCAGCGCGGAATGTGGTTTGCGCAACAACTCGCGCCTGACGTCGCTGTCTGTATCGCCCAATACGTCGATCTGCGCGGACCACTCGACATAGCGGTTCTCCAGGAGGCGTCGGCCCGCGCCGGCCACGAGTTCCAGTCTGCCTACCTGCGCCTGGCCCAGATCGACGGGGAGCCGGTTCAGACGGTCGACCACGGCATAGATCAGTCGGTGCACTACCTGGATCTTCGCGGCGAAGACGATCCGATGGCGTCGGCGCTGGCGTGGATAGACGAGAACTACGTCAAGCCGGTCGACATGGAGAACGATCCGCTCGTCGACAGCTGGATTCTTCAGGTCGAGGACGAACGCAACCTCTGGTACAGCAAGATCCACCACGTCGCCCTCGACGGCTACGGTGCCATGACACTGGTCCAGCGCACCGCTGCGCTCTACACCGCAGCGGTCGAGAATGTCGAACCCGAGCCGAACAAGGCAGCCGAACTTCGGCGACTGTACGACCTCGATCAGGAGTACCGGACGTCCACTCGTTTCGAGACGGACAAGGAGTACTGGACATCGAGGGCCGCGGGCATCCACGACGGTGCCACGCTGTCCAACACACCCGGTCGTACCATCGCGGCCAGCAAGCTGCGCAGTGTCGCACTGCCCGATGACGTCGTCACCGAACTCGAAGCGTCGGACTCGACGAAGGGCGGGACGGCCGCCGCGGTGTTCATCGCTGCATTCGGCTGTTACCTCTCGCGCATGACCGGGCGAGAAGACGTCCTGGTCAACATCCCCGTGTCCGCGCGCACCACGGCCCTCCTCCGTCGATCCGGCGGAATGTTGGTCAACGTCGCACCCATTCCGATGCGCGTCTCCGAGAAGGCCACCGTCGGTGAACTCGTACAGCAGGTACAGCTCGAGCTGATGGGTGCGTTGCGGCACCAGAGGTTCAGCATCGAAGACATCCGGCGCGAGTTGGCAGCCACGGGAAGCGACAAACAACTCGCCGGCCCGATGGTCAACATGATGCTGTTCCATCAGCAGATTCAGCTCGGCTCGATCGTCGGCGAATTCAACATCGTCACGTCCGGCCCGGTCGAGGACCTCCTCGTCAACGTTTACCAGAGTGGTACTCCTGCAAGAACGTTCGTCGATTTCCGGGCAAACCCCAACCGCTACGACGACAACGACCTGACGACGCATCACTCCAGTTTCGTCGACATGGTCACCGAATTCATCGCCTCCGGGCCGGACGTACCCGTCCTGCAAGTTCATCCGGACAGCGCCCTCGAAGGTCGCCGCCGCCGTCGCGCTGCGGCGCACGTAGCCCACTGGGTCGATCGACTGGCCGATGCACCGGACCTGCTCGCGCTGCCGACCGACCGCCCCCGGCCTTCGCGCATCGGGCATGTTCGCGCATCGCACGAGGTTGCCCTGGGGTCCGCAGCGTGGGATGCCGTGAGCCGACTCGCCGACGACAGCTCGACCACCCCGTTCGTCGTGCTCGAATCCGCTGTGGCCGTTCTTCTTTCGCGTCTCGCATCCACCGATGACGTCTCGATCGCAGTACCCTCCGGCCGCGGCGAGACGGTTGTTCTGCGCACTCGCCCCGACGGCCGCCAGTCGTTCTCGGACTTCGTCGGCACCACCGCGGCAGAGTTCGTCGATGCGTCCGCCCACGCCGATGCCACCTTCGCCGAGATAGCCCGAGCACTCGGCTCGGCCGAAACCGGCTCGCACAACCCCCTCGCCCAGGTCGCGCTCCGCTTCGGGGAGTCTCCGCTTCCGCGCGACGGAATAGATTTCGATCTCGTCGTCACGGTTCACGAGTCCGAATCTCCGCATGTCGTCATCGATTACGCCACAGAACTGTTCGATGCCGGCAGTGTTGCTCAGATCGGTCGTCGTCTGGTGCGCATCGTCGACGCACTGACGAATGACCCACAGCGTGCCGTCGGTGACGTGGAGTTGCTCTCTGCCGCCGAACGTGCGCGTCTCGCTCCGGTTCGTGGTCCGCGTTCTGTTGCGGGTGTGGTGTTGCCGGAGTTGTTGGCTGGTGCGGTCGGTGTTGCTGGTGTCGGTGGTGTTGCGGTGGTGTCGGGTTCGCGGGTGCTCTCGTATGGGGAGTTGGATGCGGCGTCGTCGCGTGTGGCGCGGGTGTTGATGTCGTGTGGTGTGGGTCCGGGGTCGTTCGTGGCGTTGGCGTTGTCGCGGTCGGTGGAGTCTGTGGTGGCGGTGTGGGCGGTGGCGAAGGCCGGTGGTGCGTTCTTGCCGGTGGATCCGAATTATCCGGTGGATCGGATCGAGCACATGTTGGTCGATTCCGGTGCTGTGGTGGGTGTGACGTTGGGTGCGCATCTGGATGCGGTTGCGGGTGTGGGTGGGGTGTCGTGGGTGGTGCTCGACGATGCCGATGTGGTGGCGGATCTGGCGTTCGCTTCGCCTGCTCCGGTGTTGGATGCCGAGCGTTCGGGTGTGTTGCGTCTCGATGATGCGGCGTATCTGATCTATACCTCGGGGTCCACTGGTGTGCCCAAGGGTGTGGTGGTCACTCATCGTGGTGTGGGGAACTTGGCTGCCGAGGAGCGGGTTCGGTTCGGTGTGGGGCCGTCGTCTCGGGTGTTGGCGTTCGCGTCGCCGAGTTTCGATGCGTCGATTCTCGAGTTCGTGTTGGCGTTCTCGGGTGGGGCGACGATGGTGATTGCGCCGGCGATGGTGTTCGGTGGGGTGGAGTTGGCGTCGTTGCTCGCCGAGGAGCGGGTCACGCATGCGTTCGTGACTCCTGCGGCGTTGGCGTCGGTGGATCCGGTGGGGTTGGATTCGGTGGAGGTCGTGGTCACCGGTGGTGATGTGTGTGCGCCGGAGTTGGTGGCGCGGTGGGCGCCGGGTCGGCGGATGTTCAATGCGTACGGTCCGACGGAGGCGACGATTTTCTCGTCGATTTCGTCGGCGTTGGTGGTGGGGGAGTCGGTCGATATCGGTTCGCCGACGATCGGTTTCGCGGAGGTGGTGTTGGATGCGCGGTTGAATCCGGTGCCCGTGGGTGTGGTGGGTGAGTTGTATCTGGCGGGTCCGGCGTTGGCTCGTGGGTATCACGCGCGGTCGGGGTTGTCGGCGGAGCGGTTCGTGGCCAATCCGTTCGGTGGTGCGGGTTCGCGGATGTATCGCACCGGTGATGTGGTGCGGTGGAATGCCTCGGGTGCGTTGGAGTATGTGGGGCGCAGCGATTTTCAGGTGAAGGTGCGTGGTTTCCGCATCGAGTTGGGTGAGATCGATTCGGTGTTGGCGTCGGTGTCGGGTGTCGATTTCGTGGTCACTGTCGGGCGTGAGTCCGCGGCGGGGTCGACGGTGTTGGTGTCGTATGTGTTGCCGGTGGCCGGTGCGTCGTTCGATGCCGGTGTGCTGCGGGATCATGCGGCGTCGGTGCTGCCTGCGCACATGGTGCCCTCGGCGTTCGTGATGTTGGAGTCGATCCCGTTGACTCCGGCCGGCAAACTCGACCGCAAAGCCCTCCCCGAACCCGAGCTCGGTTCGCAGAGCACCACGGAGTCGCCGGAAACCGAGTACGAGGCGGCTGTGGCTGCCGTGTTCTGCGACGTACTGGAGCTCGATCGTGTCGGCGTCACCGACAGCTTCTTCGATCTCGGCGGAAACTCCCTTGTCGCAACACGTTTGATCGCCCGCGTCAACGCAGCTCTGGGTACGGATCTGCGGGTCCTCGATCTGTTCGAGGCATCGACGGTTCGCACCCTCGCCGACCGTGCGGAGTCGACGGGCGCATCGCTGCACCGTCGCCCGGCACTGGTTCCCGCCGATCGGCCGGAGTCCGTTCCGCTGTCGCTGGCGCAGCAACGTATGTGGTTCATCAATCAGTTCGATGCATCCTCGCCTGCGTACAACATTCCTCTTCTCGTTCGCCTGTCGGGCCGGCTGGACGTCGATGCGATGTCCGCTGCCGTCGGCGACGTGCTGACTCGACACGAGTCGCTGCGCACGGTGTTCCCCACAGTGGGCGACCTGCCGAATCAGGTGATACTTCCGCCCGAGAACGTCACCGGACCGAACCTTCCGCTCCGCGTCGTCGACGTGGCTGCCGATGCCGTCGACGCGCTCGTACGTAGCTCCGCCACAACGGGATTCGACGTCACCGTCGATCTCCCTTTCCGGGCGGTTCTGTACCGCACCGGCCCGGAGAGCTTCGTGCTCTCGATCGTGGTCCATCACATCGCTGCCGACGGTGCCTCGATGGCACCGCTCGCCCGCGACGTCATGGTCGCCTACAGTGCTCGATCCGCGGGTTCGCAGCCGACGTGGCCGCCACTGCCGGTGCAGTACGCAGACTTCGCGCTGTGGCAGCACGACGTGCTCGGCGACGAGAACGACCCCACGTCCGTGGCAGCACGCCAGATCGAATTCTGGAAGTCCGCGCTGACCGACCTTCCCGACGTACTACCGATGCCGCTCGACCGACCGCGCCCCACCCGTCAGTCGATGCGCGGCAGCGTCACACCGTTCACCATTCCGGCCGATGTCGCAGCTCGCCTGTCTTCGGTTGCTGCCGAACACGAGTCGACTCTGTTCATGGTGGTGCACTCCGCTCTGGCCGTGCTCCTCGCGCGCCTGAGCGGCACCCAGGACATCGCCATCGGCACCCCGATCGCCGGCCGAGGGGACGCAGCACTCGACGATCTCGTCGGAATGTTCGTCGGAACCCTCGTTCTTCGCACGCAGGTCGAGCCACAGGCCAGCTTCGCCGAACTGCTCGCCGGCGCTCGTAGCTCCGACCTCGCGGCCTTCGACAACACCGACATTCCGTTCGAGCGGCTCGTGGACGTACTCGATCCCGCCAGGTCGACCGATCATTCACCCCTGTTCCAGGTGCTCCTCGAATTCCAGAACAACGCCACCGCAGTGCTCGAGCTACCCGAACTCGTCGTCGAGTTCGAGGAAATCGGTACCGACACTGCGAAATTCGACCTGCAGCTTCGCGTCGACCAGGAACCGGTCGACGAGTCCGGCGCCCTGTCGGCGTCGTTCACGTACGCAACGGATCTGTTCGATCCCGAGACCATCGACCGTTTCGTCGACCGGTTCCTGAGGATCGTCGCGACCATCGGCAGCTCGACGGACATTCGTACCGGCGACATCGACATTCTGTCCCCGGCCGAACGAGAACTCGTACTGTTCGAGTGGAACGACACCGCACGTCTCATCGAGGATCCGGTCCACCGGCAGCTCCACACCGGGGCCGTCGACATGACTCTGAGCAGTCTGTTCGACCGTCAGGTGCTGCGCAGTCCGTACTCGACCGCCCTCGTCTTCGAGGACGAGCACATCACCTACCTGGAGCTGGACGAGCGCGCCAATCAGCTTGCACGGCATCTCATTTCACTGGGTGTAGGGCCCGAGTCCCACGTCGGGCTCGCGATCCGACGTTCGATCGATCTGCTCGTGGGTATGTACGCGATCGTCAAGGCCGGCGGTGCCTATGTACCGATCGACCCCGATCACCCGGTCGAGCGATCGTCCTACGTGCTGTCGAGCGCTCAGCCGGTGTGCATTCTCACCACGAGCCGCGATTGGATCGACATCGCGGTCGCCACTCCTGTTCTCGCGGTGGATCTTCTCGACGTCTCCGATCGCGACCGCTCCGCGATCACCGACCAGGACCGCCTCGGAAGCCTGCACGGAGCCAACACCGCCTACGTGATCTACACCTCCGGCTCCACCGGCCGACCCAAGGGCGTCGCCGTCACGCACTCGGCCATCGTGAACCGACTGCTGTGGATGCAGGACGAGTACCACCTCGCGCCCGCCGACACGGTGTTGCAGAAGACCCCGGCCACGTTCGACGTATCGGTGTGGGAGTTCTTCTGGCCCCTACAGGTCGGTGCCAAGCTCGTCGTGGCGGAGCCCGACGGCCATCGCGACCCGGTGTACCTGTCGAAGATCATCGCGGCCGAACACATCACCACCGCGCACTTCGTGCCGTCGATGCTCGCGGTGTTCGCAGCCGGAGCTCGGGCTGCGGACTGTGTGTCACTACGGCTCGTCTTCTGCAGTGGCGAAGCACTTCCGCCCGCCACCGCCGCGCAGTTCGCGCAGTTCTCCCAGGCCGAGCTGCACAACCTCTACGGTCCTACCGAGGCCGCCGTCGACGTCAGCTACTACCACGTCACCGGCCACGACGGCGTGTCCATTCCCATCGGTTCGCCGGTCTGGAACACCCGTCTGTACGTGCTCGACGCGTCGCTTCGACCGGCCCCGATCGGTGCTCCCGGCGAGCTGTACCTGGCCGGAGTTCAGCTCGCTCGCGGCTATGTCGGCCGCGGCGATCTCACCGCCGATCGCTTCGTCGCCGATCCGTTCGGCGAGCCGGGTGAACGTCTCTACCGCACCGGCGACCTGGTTCGTTGGCGCGCCGACGGCGAACTCGAGTACATCGGCCGTACCGACTTCCAGGTGAAGCTGCGTGGTCTGCGTATCGAGCTTCCCGAGATCGAAGCGGTGCTGCTGCGCTCGGAGTCCGTCGCCCAGGCAATCGCTCTGGTGCACAAGGATCCGAACACCGGCGAGACGTTGGTGGCCTACGTGGTCTCCGCGTCCGGTCATGCGGTCGACTCGGCCGAGGTGATCGCCGAAGCCGGACGCCGGCTGCCGGGGTACATGGTGCCCTCGCATGTGGTCGTACTCGACTCACTTCCTCTCAATGCCAGCGGCAAGCTCGACCGAAAGGCACTGCCGGCCCCCGAGTTCACCGTTGCTGCGTCCGAATTCGTCGGACCGGAGAATCCGGTCGAAGAGATCGTCGCGGGCGTCTTCGCGGATCTGCTCGGCGTCGCACAGGTCAGCGCGACCTCGAGCTTCTTCGAGATCGGCGGCAACTCGCTGATCGCGATGCGCCTCGTCGCACGCGTCAATGCCGCCCTCGGAACCGACATCGGCATCCGAGATCTGTTCGATTCACCGACTGTTCGATCGCTGTCCGCGGGCATCGACGTCAGCACACAGGACTCCGCACCGACGCCTCGGTTGGTGCCTCAGGAACGACCCGCGGTGGTGCCGCTGTCGCTGGCACAGCAGCGGATGTGGTTCATCAATCAGTACGACACCGAGTCGGCTGCCTACAACGTCGCGTTCGCGATGCGCCTGAGCGGCCTCCTCGACGTCGACGCGATGCGCTCGGCCATAGCGGACGTGCTCACACGCCACGAGTCTCTTCGAACGATGTTCCCGCTCACCGACGACGGCCCTGTGCAGTCCGTCCTCGACGTGGCATCGGCCGTTCCGGACCTGACTCCGGTTCCCGCAGAGGACGACCGGCAGGTCGCCGAGCTCATCGGCGCCGTCGCCGGTGCCGGCTTCGACGTCGTGGCCGATGTTCCGTTGCGCGTCCGCCTGATCCGTCAGGACGAGAACGAACACGTACTCGTCATGGTGGTCCATCACATCTCGTCCGACGGCTTCTCCAGCGCGCCGCTCGCCCGCGACCTGATGGTGGCGTACAGCGCCCGCGCTGCAGGTCATGCGCCGAGCCAGGAACCGTTGCCGGTGCAGTACGCCGACTACGCGCTGTGGCAGCGCCGTTTCCTCGGCGAGGAATCCGATCCCGACTCCCTGATGGCGAAGCAGGTGACGTACTGGGTCGACGCGTTGGCGGGTAGCCCGGAAGTGCTGCCGTTGCCGACCGATCGTCCGCGTCCGGCAGTGGCGTCCTTGCGCGGCGACACCGTCTCGTTCGCGATCGATCCCGCCGTGCATGCTCGGCTCGTCGCCGTTGCCGCGCAGCACAATTCGAGCTCGTTCATGATCGTGCACGCCGCTCTGGCCGTGCTGCTGGCACGGCTGTCCGGTACCGAGGACATTTCGGTCGGCACACCGATCTCCGGTCGAGGCGATGCCGCACTCGACGAGCTCGTCGGCATGTTCGTCAACACGCTCGTCCTCCGCACCCAGGTGCCCGGGTCGACCCCGTTCGAGGATCTGTTGGCGGATGTGCGCACCGTCGACCTGGCGGCCTTCACCCACGCGGACGTGCCGTTCGAGCGGGTCGTCGACGCAGTCGACCCCGCCAGGTCCACCGCTCACGCCCCGTTGTTCCAGGTGATGCTCGAGTTCCAGCACACCGATCGACCGACGGTGACCTTGCCCGGGCTGTCGATCGAGGGCATCGAACTGCCCAACGACATCTCCAACTTCGACCTGCAGCTCACGGTCTCCGAGGAGTTCGACGCTTCCGGGAACCCGGTCGGCATCGAAGCCAGCTTCCGTTACGCCACAGAACTGTTCGATGCCGACACCGTGCGTGTCATGTCCGATCGTCTGGTGCGGATCCTCGACGCTGTGACGGCCACGCCGTCCGTTCGCGTCGGCGACATCGACATCCTCTCGAGCGACGAGTACTCAGCGTTGGCTCCGGTTCGTGGTCCGCGTTCTGTTGCGGGTGTGGTGTTGCCGGAGTTGTTGGCTGGTGCGGTCGGTGTTGCTGGTGTCGGTGGTGTTGCGGTGGTGTCGGGTTCGCGGGTGCTCTCGTATGGGGAGTTGGATGCGGCGTCGTCGCGTGTGGCGCGGGTGTTGATGTCGTGTGGTGTGGGTCCGGGGTCGTTCGTGGCGTTGGCGTTGTCGCGGTCGGTGGAGTCTGTGGTGGCGGTGTGGGCGGTGGCGAAGGCCGGTGGTGCGTTCTTGCCGGTGGATCCGAATTATCCGGTGGATCGGATCGAGCACATGTTGGTCGATTCCGGTGCTGTGGTGGGTGTGACGTTGGGTGCGCATCTGGATGCGGTTGCGGGTGTGGGTGGGGTGTCGTGGGTGGTGCTCGACGATGCCGATGTGGTGGCGGATCTGGCGTTCGCTTCGCCTGCTCCGGTGTTGGATGCCGAGCGTTCGGGTGTGTTGCGTCTCGATGATGCGGCGTATCTGATCTATACCTCGGGGTCCACTGGTGTGCCCAAGGGTGTGGTGGTCACTCATCGTGGTGTGGGGAACTTGGCTGCCGAGGAGCGGGTTCGGTTCGGTGTGGGGCCGTCGTCTCGGGTGTTGGCGTTCGCGTCGCCGAGTTTCGATGCGTCGATTCTCGAGTTCGTGTTGGCGTTCTCGGGTGGGGCGACGATGGTGATTGCGCCGGCGATGGTGTTCGGTGGGGTGGAGTTGGCGTCGTTGCTCGCCGAGGAGCGGGTCACGCATGCGTTCGTGACTCCTGCGGCGTTGGCGTCGGTGGATCCGGTGGGGTTGGATTCGGTGGAGGTCGTGGTCACCGGTGGTGATGTGTGTGCGCCGGAGTTGGTGGCGCGGTGGGCGCCGGGTCGGCGGATGTTCAATGCGTACGGTCCGACGGAGGCGACGATTTTCTCGTCGATTTCGTCGGCGTTGGTGGTGGGGGAGTCGGTCGATATCGGTTCGCCGACGATCGGTTTCGCGGAGGTGGTGTTGGATGCGCGGTTGAATCCGGTGCCCGTGGGTGTGGTGGGTGAGTTGTATCTGGCGGGTCCGGCGTTGGCTCGTGGGTATCACGCGCGGTCGGGGTTGTCGGCGGAGCGGTTCGTGGCCAATCCGTTCGGTGGTGCGGGTTCGCGGATGTATCGCACCGGTGATGTGGTGCGGTGGAATGCCTCGGGTGCGTTGGAGTATGTGGGGCGCAGCGATTTTCAGGTGAAGGTGCGTGGTTTCCGCATCGAGTTGGGTGAGATCGATTCGGTGTTGGCGTCGGTGTCGGGTGTCGATTTCGTGGTCACTGTCGGGCGTGAGTCCGCGGCGGGGTCGACGGTGTTGGTGTCGTATGTGTTGCCGGTGGCCGGTACGTCGTTCGATGCCGGTGTGCTGCGTGATCATGCGGCGTCGGTGCTGCCTGCGCACATGGTGCCCTCGGCGTTCGTGATGTTGGAGTCGATCCCGTTGACTCCGGCCGGCAAACTCGACCGCAAAGCCCTCCCCGAACCCGACTGGTCCGCTCAGGTCACCTCGGGACGCGACGCCGACAATGCCGTCGAGAAGACGCTCGCCGGTTTGTTCGCCGAGGTGCTCCGCCTCGATCGCGTCGGAGTCGACGACTCCTTCTTCGCGCTCGGCGGAGACAGCATCATGTCGATTCAGCTCGTCTCCCGCGCGAAAGCGGCAGGGCTGGCTCTGTCGCCGCGAGATGTGTTCGAGCACAAGACCGTTGCCGCACTGGCCGAGGTCGTCGCGGCCGGCGACGGGACCGTTCCGCTCGTGCTGGACGAGCTGCCCGGCGGCGGCGTCGGAGACGTCCCGCTCACCCCGATCGTGCACTGGATGCTCGACCGCACGTCGGTACTCGACAAGCACACACAGACTGCCGTGCTGACACTGCCGTCCGATATCGAGCTCGACGTTCTCGAAGCAACCGTTCAGACCGTCCTCGATCACCACGACATGCTCCGTGCAGTTCTGCACCGTACCGGAGAGCCGTCGATGGAGGTGCTCCCGATCGGTTCCGTCACGGCGCAGTCCGTCGTCCGCCGGGTGGAGTCGAACAGTGTTCGGGGACCGGAGTTCTCGGATCAGGCCAGGTCGGAAGCCGCTGCAGCAGTGGATCGTCTGGCACCCGATGCCGGTGTCATGATTCAGATGGTCTGGTTCGACGCCGGCTCCGAAGGCAGCCGACTGCTCGTCGTCGCGCACCACCTGGTGATCGACGGCGTCTCGTGGCGAATTCTCGTGCCCGACCTCGCGTCGGCGTGGGCTCAGATCATCGGCGGCAGCACACCGGAACTGGCCCCGGTCGGTACCTCGATGCGTCGCTGGGCGCACGGCCTGCGTGAGGTCACCGCAACGCGTTCGGACGAGCTCGCAATATGGCGCGACGCGCTCGCCGATCCCGATCCGCTCATCGGTTCACGCGCACTCGACCGCGAGATCGACGTCTATCGAACGGTGGACAAGGTCGAGGTCACTCTGTCGACCGATGTCACCGAGGGCCTGTTGACGGCTCTGCCCGAGGCGTTCCACGGCAGCGTCAACGACGGTCTACTGGCCGCTCTGGCCCTGGCGACCGCCGTGTGGCGAAGAAACCGCGGTGTCGTCGTGTCCGACGCACTCATCTCCCTGGAGGGCCACGGCCGTGAGGACCATGTGGTTCCGGGAGCCGATCTCAGCCGCACCATCGGTTGGTTCACCACCATCTACCCACTTCGACTGACCCTCGACGGGATCGACCTCGACGACGCTCTCGCCGGCGGGGACGCGGCAGCAGCGCTGGTCAAGTCCGTCAAGGAGCAGCTGCTCGCCGTTGCCGATCACGGCATCGGGTACGGCATGCTCCGCTACCTGGACGAGGAGGCCGGTGCGACACTGCGTGACTTCCCGGCACCCCAGGTCAGTTTCAACTACCTCGGTCGATACAGCACCGACGTTCCGGACGAGCTCCGCGGACACGGGTGGCTGCCGGTCGACGACTCCGGCGTCGGTGATTCCCAGGACGAGGACCTGCCGGTCGCCGCTGCACTCGACATCAACGCGGTCACCACGGCCACACCGACCGGACCGCGGTTGGAGGCGACCTTCGCATTCCCGACGGGCGTGCTCGACGCCGACGAGGTCACCGAACTCGCCCAGTTGTGGAAGCAGGCTCTCACCGCGCTGACGCAGCTCGCTCAGCGACCGGGCACCGGCGGGTTCACCCCGTCCGATCTCGATCTGGTGAGCCTCGACCAGAAGTCCATCGACGATCTCGAGCGGGTGTACCCGACTCTCGACGACATCTGGTCGATGACGCCTCTGCAGGCCGGTTTGCTCTTCCATGCCGAACTGTCGGATCAGTCCGTCGACGCCTACATCGTGCAGCTGGTGCTCGACCTCCGCGGGGACGTCGACGAGGCTCGCTTCCGCCGCGCTGCCCAGGCTCTACTGCGGCGCCACGCGAACCTGCGCACGGCGTTCGTGCACAACAACGACGGCGAATCCATCCAGATCGTGCATCACGACGTCGTTGTGCCGTGGACCTCGGTCGATCTGTCGTCGCTGAGCATCGACGATCGCGCAGCCGAGCTCGAGCGAATCGAACACGACGACCGCGCAACGCGATTCAACATGGCACAGGCGCCGTTGTTGCGCTTCATGCTCGTGACGCTGGCCCCGGGCGAGTGGCGTCTGGTGATGACCAACCACCACATCCTGCTCGACGGATGGTCGACGCCGCTGCTCCTGAAGGACCTGCTCACGCTCTACGTCGTGGACGGCGACGACGCCGTTCTTCCGCGCGTACCTGCGTACCGCGACTACCTGTCGTGGTTGTCGCGGCGTGATCACTCGGCAGCTCGTGCGGCATGGACGGAAGCCCTCGCGGGTCTCGCCGAACCCACCCTGCTGACGCCGGTCGAGAGCCGTCGCCAGGAGTCGACATTGGCCGGCCGCGCGTTGGTTTCCCTGGACACCGAGCAGACCGAACGCCTGCGCAGTCTCGCCCGGGCACGCGGCATCACGATGAACTCGATGGTGCAGGCTTCGTGGGCGATGGTGCTGGGCACGTTGACCGGTCGCACGGACGTCGTGTTCGGTGCCACCGTCTCGGGACGTCCGCCGGAGGTCTCGGATATCGAGTCCATGGTCGGTCTGTTCATCAACACGCTGCCGGTGCGCATCGTGCTGGATCCAGCCGAGACACTTGGCCAGTACCTCGATCGGGTGCAGGCCGAACAGGCTTCGCTGCTCGATCACCACTACCTGGGCCTGACCGATATCCAGCGTGCCGTCGGTCCCGCGGTCGCGTTCGACACGCTCACCGTGTTCGAGTCGTATCCGATGGACCGTGCGGGTCTGTCGGCCGAGACCGATCTCGCCGGCATGCGGGTGCACGACGTACACGACGGCAGCGACACCGCACAGTATCCGCTGACCCTGGTCGCGATGGTCGACGACCGATTGCACATCGAAGCCAAGTACCTGCCCGAGCTGTTCGAGCACAGTGTCGTCGTCGCCACCGTCGATCGAATCGTGCGTGTTCTCGAGGCGATCGCGACCGACACCGACCAACGGGTCGCATCGCTGTCGCTGCTGTCCTCGGAGGAATCGAACAGGCTGGCCCCGGTACGTGGTCCCGCTTCCACGACCGAACGACTCCTGCCGGACATCCTCACCGATGCTGCTGCCCGCAACCCCGGTGGTACGGCAGTGTGGAGCGCAGGTCGGACACTGACCTACACCGAATTGGACACTCGGTCGTCCGCGCTCGCGCGTGCGTTGATCGCCCGCGGAGCAGGTCCGGAAACCGTTGTGGCACTTGCTTTGCCGCGCTCCATCGAATCGGTTCTCGCAATCTGGGCCGTGGCCAAGACCGGTGCGGCCTTCCTGCCGATCGATCCGAGTTACCCCCGTGATCGAGTCGAGCACATGCTGGTCGACTCCGGCGCGTCCATCGGCGTCACGTCGACCGAGCACGTCGGTGCCGTCGAGGGTCTGGGCTCGGCTGCGTGGTCCGTCCTCGACCACGACGACACTCGCCGCGATCTCGCGAACCGTTCGACCGCACCGGTTCTCGACTCCGACCGCACTCGACCGGTACACATCGATCAGGTCGCGTACCTGATCTACACCTCCGGCTCCACCGGAGTTCCCAAGGGCGTCACCGTCACTCATCGCGGCCTGGCCAACCTGGCCGAGGAAGAACGGTCTCGTTTCGAGGTGACTCCGAACGCTCGGGTTCTCGCATTCGCGTCACCGAGCTTCGATGCATCCATTCTCGAGCTGGCCATGGTGATCTCGGGTGCCGCCACGATGGTGATCGCACCCACCTCCGTCTACGGCGGCGTGGAGCTCGGCGAGCTCCTGGCGCAGCAGCACGTCACGCATGCGTTCGTGACTCCCGCGGCCCTCGCATCGGTGGACCCCGATGGTCTGACCGAACTGAGCGTCGTTGCAACCGGCGGCGACGTGTGTCCGCCCGAGCTCGTCGCACGGTGGGCACCGGGCCGGCGCATGTTCAATGCGTACGGCCCCACGGAGGCCACCATCTTCTCCTCCGTCAGTGACCAGCTGCACGTGGGCTCGCCCATCGATATCGGCTCGCCGACAATCGGTTTCGGCGAAGTAGTGCTGGATTCGCGTCTGCATCCGGTACCGGTCGGTGTCGCAGGAGAGCTCTACCTCGCCGGCCCCGCCCTGGCGCGTGGCTACCATTCGCGATTCGGTCTGACGGCAGAGCGGTTCGTCGCGAACCCGTTCGGCGAGCCCGGCGAGCGTATGTACCGAACCGGCGACGTCGTGCGGTGGACCGAGTCGGGCACCCTCGAGTACGTCGGACGCAGCGACTTCCAGGTCAAGGTGCGCGGTTTCCGTATCGAGCTCGGCGAGATCGACGCGGTGCTGACCGATGATCCGACAGTCGAATTCGCTACGACGATCGGTGTCGACGGACCTGCCGGAAACACGATCCTGGTCGCCTACGTTCTTCCGCGGCCCGGCCACGAAATCGATGTGACGACGCTGCGCACTCGGGCGTCGAGTTCGCTTCCGACACACATGATTCCGACGGCGTTCGTTGCCCTGCAGTCGATCCCGCTCACGCCCGCGGGCAAGCTCGATCGACAGGCGCTGCCCGCCCCGGATCTGCACCTCGGCAGCGACTCGCGCGCTCCTCGCAACGAGACCGAGCGGATCATCGCCGAAATCTTCGGCGAGGTTCTCGGCGTGGGCAGCGTCGGCATCGACTCGAGCTTCTTCGATCTCGGTGGAGACTCGCTGAGCGCCACCCGCCTCACCGCTCGGGTGAATGCAGCCCTCGACACCGCTGTCAGCGTTCGTGCGTTGTTCGAGGCACCCACGGTCGAGTCGTTGGCGGTGCGAGTGCACAGCAACCCGGCCGGTGCCGCGCGCCGTCCGGCGCTCACTGCGAAGCCTCGCCCGAGCTCGATTCCATTGTCGATGGCTCAGCAGAGAATGTGGTTCATCAACCAGTTCGACGTCGACTCGGCCGCCTACAACATCCCGCTCGCGGTTCGATTGACAGGCCGTCTCGACATCGAGGCAATGAACGCTGCGATCGGTGACGTGCTGGCGCGGCACGAGTCGCTGCGCACCGTGTTCCCCTCGCACGGCGATCGCCCCGAGCAGCACATTCTCGGCACCGACGCGGCAACGACCGATCTGCACGTCGTCGACGTCGATGCCAACGAGATCGTCACCGCGATCTCGTCCGCTGCCGCCCGCGGATTCGACGTGTCGAAGGACCTGCCCTTCCGGGCCGTTCTGTACCGGACGGCACCCGAGGATTTCGTGCTGTCGATCATCGTGCATCACATTGCCGCCGACGGCGCGTCCATGGCACCGTTGGCTCGAGACGTCATGGTGGCGTACGGATCTCGCGTGTCGGGAGTAGCTCCGATGTGGGCACCGCTCGACGTTCAGTACGCCGATTTCGCGATGTGGCAACGCTCGGTTCTCGGCGACGAGTCCGACCCGAGCTCGGTGGCAGCACAGCAGCTCGAGTTCTGGAAGTCCACTCTCGCGGATCTACCCGAGCTGCTGCCGCTTCCGCTCGACCATCCTCGCCCGGCACGGCAGTCGATGCGCGGCAACAGTGTTCGGTTCGAGATCGAGCCAGACGTCCACGCCGGCCTGGTGGACCTCGCCCGCGCGAACGACGCGACCGTGTTCATGGCCATGCATGCAGCATGGTCGATCCTCATGGCTCGCCTCAGCGGGACCGAGGACATCGCAGTCGGCACGCCCATCGCCGGGCGTGGCGACGCGGCGCTCGACGATTTGGTCGGCATGTTCGTCGGGACTCTGGTTCTGCGCACCGAGGTAGCGCCCGATCTCTCGTTCACCGAGCTGCTCCGCCGGACCCGTACCGCGGACCTGGCGGCGTTCGACAACACCGACGTGCCGTTCGAGCGCCTCGTCGACGTCCTCGATCCGGCCCGGTCCACCGATCACTCGCCGT
This sequence comes from Rhodococcus sp. 05-2254-5, assembly GCF_002258575.1. Taxonomy (NCBI): domain Bacteria; kingdom Bacillati; phylum Actinomycetota; class Actinomycetes; order Mycobacteriales; family Nocardiaceae; genus Rhodococcus; species Rhodococcus sp. 05-2254-5. The sequence goes on from NZ_NOZG01000022.1 coordinate 207,583, forward strand.
TGTTCCAGGTACTGCTCGAATTCCAGAACAACACCTCGGCGGCACTGGAGCTACCCGAACTCACCGTCGAGGCCGTCGACATCGACGCCCACGTCGCGAAGTTCGACCTCCAGCTGACCGTTGCGGAACGGTTCGACGACTCCGGTGCTCCGGCAGGTATGACCGCTGCGATCACCTATGCGGTCGACCTGTTCGACGAGATCTCCGTGGACGAGTTCTCGACTCGATTCGGTGCCGTCCTCGTCGGCGTGACCGCCGATCCCGATCGTGCTGTCGGCGACATCGACATCCTGTTGCCGGGTGAACTCGACGCCATGGCCCGGCAGTGGAACCACGACGGCCACACGGCGACCGATGCGACACTGGCCGACCGCTTCGCCGCTGCCGCTGCGCAGTTCCCCGAAGCACAGGCAGTCGTGTTCGGCGATCGCTCGCTGACCTACGCCGAGCTGGACGACCGCTCGAACCGACTTGCGCGAATCCTCGTGGCTCGGGGTGTGACGTCGGAGTCCCTGGTGGCGGTTGCGATGCCGCGCACCGAGGAGCTGATCGTTGCTCTGCTGGCGGTCGTCAAATCCGGCGGCGGCTACCTCCCGATCGACGTCGGCTATCCGGCCGACCGGCTCGCCTTCATGCTCGACGACGCGTCACCGGTCTGTGTGATCTCCACCGTCGCCGACAGTGCATCGGTGCCTGCTTCCGATGTCGAGATGCTGCTGCTCGATGCACCCGAAGCGGTCGCCGAGCTGGCAAGCGTGTCCGGAGCCCCGCTGACCGACGCCGACCGCATCGGCACCACCGATGCCGATTCGATCGCCTACGTCATCTACACCTCGGGTAGTACCGGACGTCCCAAGGGTGTGCAGATCGCGCACCGTAACGTGGCGACACTGTTCGCGAACACCACGGATCTGTTCCACTTCGACGACCGCGACGTGTGGACCATGTTCCACTCCTACGCGTTCGACTTCTCGGTGTGGGAACTGTGGGGACCACTGCTGCACGGCGGCACTCTCGTGGTCGTCGACTATTACACCGCACGCTCGCCGGAACTGTTCCGCGAGTTGCTGATTCGTGAGAAGGTCACGGTTCTCAACCAGACGCCGACGGCGTTCTACCAGTTCGCCGAAGCCGATCGTGTGGCAACCGCGGCCGGTGGATCCGCCGACGGATCGGACGCACTGTCGCTGCGGTACGTCATCTTCGGTGGAGAAGCACTCGATCTCGGGCAGCTCGGTCGCTGGTACGCACGGCACGAGGAGACCTCGCCGACCCTGGTCAACATGTACGGCATCACCGAGACGACGGTCCACGTGAGCCACCTGGCTCTGACCGAGCAGTTCGCGGCGTCCGCTTCGGCCAGCGTCATCGGCCAGGCGATCCCGGCGCTGCGTGTCGCCGTTCTCGACACCCGCCTCAATCCTGTTCCGCCCGGCGTCGTCGGGGAGATGTACGTGTCCGGGGCACAGCTCTCTCGCGGATACCTCGGCCGAGCAGGGCTGTCCGCAACGCGTTTCGTTGCCGACCCCTCCGGCGATGCGGGTGCGCGTATGTACCGCACCGGTGACACCGCCAGGTGGAATCGCGATGGGGCTCTCGAATACCTGGGTCGAAGCGACATGCAGGTCCAATTGCACGGCTTCCGTATCGAACTGGGCGAAATCGAAAGCGCGCTACTGGCATTCGATGGGGTAGCGGCTTCCGTGGTCGCCGTCCGCGACGACGGTTTCGGTGATCGGCTGATCGGCTACGTCGTGGCCGAGGCCGGTCGCGCGCTCGACCATGCGGCCGTTCTCGACTTCGTGGGCAACTCGTTGACCTCGTACATGGTGCCCGCAGCGTTGATCGTCCTGGACGAGCTGCCGCTGACCGCCAACGGCAAACTCGATCGCCGTGCACTCCCGGCACCGGACTTCTCGGCAAACGTCACCGAAAGCCGTTTGCCTGCAACCGAAGTCGAGTCGATCCTGGCCGGTCTCTTCGCGGACGTTCTCGGGCTCGATACCGTCGGCGTCGACGATTCGTTCTTCGCACTCGGCGGCGACAGCATCATGTCGATCCAGTTGGTCTCGCGCGCCAAGGCCGCCGGGCTGGTGCTGGCTCCCCGCGACATCTTCGAGCGCAAGACCGTGGCCGCTCTCGCCGAGGTCGCTGTTCTCGGCGGCGACGCCGTGGTGCTCGAAGAACTCGACGGTGGGGGAGTCGGCCCGATGCCGCTCACCCCGGTCGTGCGGTGGATGTTGGACCGCAGCACCGAATTCGGCCGTTACACACAAACAGCGCTGCTTCAGCTTCCGGTCGGCATCGAGCGCGAGACGCTCGAACGCACGGTGGCAGCGGTGCTCGATCGTCACGACATGCTGCGTGCGCGCCTCTACCAGGACGCGGACGGGGAGTGGCACGAGGAAGTGTCTCCGGTCGGAACAGTCTCGGCTGCGAGCGTCCTTCACGCGGTCTCGGTCGAATCCGTCGACGGCCCCGAATTCTCCGTCGTCGCCGCGGCCGAGCTCGACGCCGCTGCCGATCGTCTGGTTCCGGCCGACGGCGTCATGGTGCAGATGGTGTGGTTCCAGAGCCCCAGTGGCTCGGGTCGACTGCTCGTGGTCGCGCACCACCTCGTGATCGACGGCGTGTCCTGGCGCATTCTGGTTCCCGACCTCGCCACGGCATGGAGTCGGATCGTCTCCGGCCAGGAGTCTGAACTGGCTCCGATCGGTACGTCGATGCGTCGGTGGTCCACCGGACTCACCGAGGTCACGGCCGCCCGAACCGACGAGCTCGGACTGTGGCGTCGGATCCTCGACGGAGCCGACCCGACGATCGGTTCTCGCCCGCTCGACAAGAGAATCGACGTCGACGCCACCGTGCAGCGTGTCCGCACGTCCCTGCCGGTCGAGGTCACCGAGCGCCTGTTGACCACTGTCCCGGACGTGTTCCGCGGCAGCGTCAACGACGGCCTGCTGGCCGGTTTGGCTCTGGCCCTGACGGCGTGGCGTCGCGAACGCGGCGACGCGGTGCGGGACGCTCTCGTGACTCTCGAGGGCCACGGCCGCGAGGACGCGGTGGTGCCCGGTGCCGATCTCGGTCGGACCGTCGGCTGGTTCACCACCATCTTCCCCGTGCGTCTCGATCTCGGATCGCTCGACGTCGCCGACGCTCTGGCGGGCGGCGCGTCGGCCGGTGCCCTGGTCAAGACCATCAAGGAACAGCTGCTCGAGATCCCCGATCACGGCATCGGCTACGGCATGCTGCGGTACCTCGATTCCGCTGCAGCCGAGGCTCTGTCCGGCTTCGCCGCACCACAGGTCAGCTTCAACTACCTCGGCCGGTTCTCCACCGGATCCACCGAAGGCATGGACGACGTGGGTTGGATCCCGGTGGCCGACGCAGAGCTCGGCGACGCGCAGAATCCGGATATGCCGGTGCCTGCGGCGCTGGACATCAACGCTGTCACCACCTCGACCCCCGACGGCCCGCAGCTCGACGCGACGTTCGCCTTCCCCGCGGGCGTTCTCGACACCGACGAGGTCGGCAGGTTGATCGAACTGTGGACGCAGGCCCTCATCTCGATCACCGAGCACGCCTCGGCCGACGGTGCGGGCGGCTTCACGCCGTCGGATCTCGAGCTGGTCGACATCGATCAGACATCCATCGATGCTCTGGAAGAGCAGTTCCCGAATCTCGACGACGTGTGGTCGTTGTCGCCTCTGCAGGCCGGCTTGCTGTTCCACGCTCGCCTGGCCGGCGAGATCGGCAGTGCCGGTTCGGGTGTCGATGCGTACATGGTTCAGCTGGGGCTCGAGCTCCGGGGGACTGTCGATGCGACGCGGATGCATGCTGCCGTCGACAAACTGGTCTCTCGCCATCCCAACCTGCGAGCAGCGTTCGTACACAACAGCAACGGCGAGTCACTGCAGATCGTGCAGAGTTCGGTCACTGTTCCGTGGTCCGAGATCGACCTTCGGGGGGAGCCCGATGTCGAGGTGGCCCTCGAGGCAGTTCTCGAGGCCGACCGTGCGGTGCGCTTCGAGATGGACCGGGCACCGCTGCTGCGGTTCACGCTCATCACCCTGGCCGACGATCACTGGCGTCTGCTGCTGACCAACCACCACATCCTGTTGGACGGATGGTCGACGCCGCTGGTCGTCAAGGAACTCATCACGCTCTACGTCACCGAGTCCGACGACTCGATGCTGCCGCGTATTCCTGCCTACCGGGATTACCTGGCCTGGATGCGCCAACGCGACGTGGCGATCTCCACCGCGCAATGGGTCAGTGCGATGGCCGGCGTGGAAGAACCCACGCTGTTGGTCACCGACGATCGTGGCCGGCAACTGTCCACCGTGTCGCAGGAGACCGAGCGGTCGTTGTCGGTCGAGACCACCGCGGCACTGCGTGACTTCGCTGCTCGCCGTGGATCGACCCTCAACACCCTCGTCCAGACCGCATGGGGCGTCGTGCTGGCCACCCTCACCGGACGCGAGGACGTCGTGTTCGGTGCGACGGTGTCGGGTCGTCCGCCGGAGGTTCCGGGTATCGAGGGCATGATCGGGCTGTTCATCAACACCCTGCCCGTCCGGGTCACGCTCGACCGGAGCGAAACGCTGGGTGCACTGGTCGATCGGGTTCAGGCCGAGCAGGCATCGCTGTTGGATCACCACTACCTCGGCCTGACCGATATCCAACGCGCAGCGGGTGCAGGCGTGGCTTTCGACACCTTGACGGTGTTCGAGTCGTACCCCGTCGACCGGGCCGGCGCTTCTGCGGCAACCGATTTCGCCGGTATGCAGGTCACCGACATTCTCGGAACCGACGCAGCGCACTACCCGCTGACTCTGGTTTCGTCGGTCGACGAGCGCCTCAACCTGAAGGCGAAGTACCTGCCGGAACTGTTCGACGTCGATTCCGTGCACGCCATCGTCGATCGCGTCGAGCGTGTCCTCGACGCCGTGCTCGAGGACGAACAGCAGCCACTGGGACGGCTGCGACTCCTCGGTGACGCCGAGTTCGCCTCGCTGGCACCGGTGTTCGGACCCGATGGACGCTCGGCCCGGCTGCTGCCGGAGATCTTCTCCGACGCTGCCGCGGTGAACCCGGACGCTATCGCACTGCGCAGCACCGACGGCGAAATGACGTACCGGGAGTTGGACCGTCGGTCCAACCGACTCGCTCGAATTCTGCTGGGCCACGGCGTGCGCACCGAGACCTTCGTGGCACTCGGCATCGCACGATCGATCGAATCGGTGCTGACGGTCTGGGCCGTCGCAAAATCCGGCGCGGCATTCGTACCGGTGGATCCCAACTACCCGGCCGATCGCATCGAGCACATGTTGGCCGACTCCGGTGCCACGTTCGGCGTCACCACCCGCGCCCATCTCGACGACCTGCCGTCGACCGTGCCCTGGATCGTCCTCGACGATCTGGCGACGGACGGCCCGAACGCAGTGAGCGACGAGCCGATCGGCGCCACCGAGCGGAACGGACGCATCGCCTTCGACAGCGCGGCGTACACCATCTACACCTCGGGTTCGACGGGTGTGCCCAAGGGTGTCGTCGTCACGCACTCCGGTCTCGACAACTTCGCAACCGAGCAGCGCGAGCGATACCGAATCACCAAAGACTCACGCACACTGCACGTCTCGTCCCCGAGCTTCGATGCATCCGTGCTCGAGTACCTACTCGCCTTCGGCGTCGGCGCGACGATGATCATCGTGCCGCCCACCGTGTACGGCGGCAACGAACTCGCGGCACTGTTGGCAGCGGAGTCGGTCACCCACGGCTTCATCACCCCGTCGGCTCTGGCGTCGGTCGACCCGAGCGGGCTCGACACGTTCGCCGACGTCGTCGTCGGTGGCGAGGCCGTACCGGCCGAGTTGGTCGCGAAGTGGGCACCGGGCCGGAATCTCTACAACGGTTACGGTCCGACCGAGGCCACGATCATGTCCAACATCAGCACGCCGATGACTGCAGGTGACACCGTCTCGATCGGTGGTCCTGTTCGCGGCGTGTACGAGGTGGTGCTCGATTCACGGCTGCAGCCCGTTCCTGTCGGCGTGGCAGGTGAGCTCTATCTCGCGGGTGTCGGACTCGCCCGCGGTTACCACGATCGATTGGGCCTGACGGCGGAGCGATTCGTCGCCGACCCGTTCGGCGCACCCGGCGCGCGGATGTACCGCACCGGAGACGTGGTGCGGTGGTCGCCGGATCTGACGATCGAATACGTCGGTCGAAGTGATTCGCAGGTCAAGGTTCGCGGCTTCCGCATCGAACTCGGCGAGATCGACGCGGCGCTCGCATCGCATCCGTCCGTGGACTTCGCCGCGACCTTCGGCACTCCGGGCCCGTCGGGAGCGACCGTCCTGGTGTCGTACGTACGAACCACCGAGGGCGCGGCGGACGCGTTCGATACCGGTGTCCTGCGTGACCACCTGGCCGGCATGTTGCCGTCGCACATGGTTCCCGCAGCCATCGTCGTGCTCGACGCCATTCCGCTCACACCGGTCGGAAAACTCGATCGGTCCGCGTTGCCGGTGCCCGAGTTCGGGTCGGCGACGTCGTACCGCGAGCCGAGCACGCCGGCCGAGCTCACCGTGGCCGCCGTGTTCGCCGAGATTCTCGACGTCGATCGGGTCGGTGCCGACGACAGCTTCTTCGAGCTCGGTGGAGACTCGCTCAGCGCCACGCGCGTCATCGCCCGCGTCAACGCCGAACTCGGCACCACGATCGGCGTGCGCACGATCTTCGAGATGCCGACCGTCGCCGGATTGGCGAGCGCGGTCGGCGCAACGTCCACACGGGCGCAGCGTCCGAATCTCGTTGCGACACAGCGTCCTGATCACATCCCGCTGTCTCTCGCACAGCAACGCATGTGGTTCATCAACCAGTTCGACACCACCTCGGCGGCGTACAACGTGCCACTGGTCGTCAAGTTGACCGGGCAGCTCGATACTGCGGCCCTCGCCGCGGCAGTCGTCGACGTCCTCGAGCGGCACGAATCGCTGCGGACGACGTTCCCGGACGGACCGGACTTCCCGGTCCAGCTCGTACATCCGGCCGTCGAGGTGGCTCCGGTGGTCGAGCCGGAATCGATCGATGCCGGTGTGCTGACCGACCGGGTGGCGCACCTGGCGGGTCGTGGATTCGACGTGACCACCGAGATTCCGGTGCACGTCGAGCTGTTCCACGTCGTCGGTGCCGATACCGATGCCGAGCCCGTCTTCGTACTGGCGATGGTGGTGCATCACATCGCGGCCGACGGAGCCTCGATGGCACCGCTGGCACGAGACGTGGTGCTCGCGTACTCGGCGCGCACCACGGGAGCAGCGCCGGGCTGGGAGCCCTTGCCGGTGCAGTACGCCGACTACACGCTGTGGCAGCGTTCGTTGCTCGGCGACGAGAAGGACGAGTCGAGCGTGGCCGCGGCCCAGCTCGAGTACTGGTCGACGGCGCTCGCAGGTCTACCCGATCTGCTGCCGTTGCCCACCGATCGCCCGCGGCCCACCACGCAGGATTTCCGGGGTGGCCGGGTTCGCTTCACCGTCGACGCCGAGATCCATCGGGCACTCGTCGAGATCACCCGCGAGCAGAACGTCAGTATGTTCATGGTGTTGCACGCCGCGTTCGCGGTGGTGCTGGCGCGCCTGAGCGGTACCGACGACATCGCGATCACCACTCCGGTGGCAGGGCGCGGCGACGCGGCACTGGACGATCTCGTCGGCATGTTCGTCAACACCTTGGTGTTGCGCAGCCGGATCGACGACTCCGCCTCGTTCGTGGATCTGCTCACGCAGGTGAAAGCACACGACCTCGACGCCTTCGATCACACCGAGATGCCGTTCGAGCGCATCGTCGAGGTGCTCAATCCCACGCGATCGACGGCGTATGCACCGCTGTCGCAGGTGGCGTTGTCGTTCCAGAACAACGAGAAGGCGTCACTCGAGCTACCGGATCTGCGCGTGGAGGGCTTCGACTTCGACGTTCCCGTGGCCAAGCAGGATCTGCAACTCCTGGTGTCCGAGACCTTCGACGATGACGGGCGACCGACCGGATTCGAGGCAGCGTTCGATTACGCCACCTCGCTGTTCGACGCGTCCACCGTCGATGCGATCGCGGCGCGACTGGTTCGCGTACTCGACGCCGTCGGCAACGATCGACTCACCGCGGTGGGGGATATCGACATTCTCGGTGCCGACGAGAAGCAGGCTCTGGCACCGGCTCGCGGGTCCGCCGACGTCGCGTTGCGAACGTGGCCGGAAATGCTCGCCGCCTCGGTGGCGCTCGACCCGTACGCGGTCGCCGTCACGTATCGGGGCGTGAGCCTGTCCTACGCCGACCTCGACAGTTGGTCGAACCGAATCGCGCGAATGCTCATCGACTACGGCGTCGGACCGGAAACGTTCGTCGCCTTGGCCCTGCCTCGATCCATCGAGTCGGTTCTGTCGGTGTGGGCGGTCGCCAAGACCGGTGCGGCATTCCTGCCGGTCGACCCGAACTACCCGGCCGACCGCATTGCGCACATGCTCGAAGATTCGCGTGCGGCAATGGGATTGACCGACGTCGACAGTCGGCAGTCGCTGCCCGACACCGTGCCGTGGCTCGTCCTGGACGATCCCGAGACATCATCGGAGCTCTCTCGCTATCCCGTGGCCGCAGTCACCGATGCCGAGCGCACCGCGACGCTGCACCTCGACCACCCGGCGTACCTGATCTACACCTCGGGTTCGACCGGTCGCCCGAAGGGCGTCGCAGTGCGGCACCGGGGCCTGGCCAACCTGCAGGCCGAGGTGATCGATCGATTCCGTCCCACCCGGGATTCGCGGGTGTCGCACATCGCCTCGCCGAGTTTCGACGCCTCGGTGTACGAGCTCACGATGGCGTTCGGCGTCGGCGCCACCGTGGTGATCGTGCCGCCGGGAACGTTCGGTGGCAGCGAACTCGCCGACCTGCTCGAATCGGAACATGTCACACACGCGTTCCTGACTCCGGCGGCGTTGTCCTCGATCGACGAGACGCGTTTGGGCACGGTCCGCGTCCTCGCCGTCGGCGGCGAGGCCTGCACTCCGGAGCTGGTGGCGAAGTGGGCACCGGGCCGCAAGATGTTCAACGGCTACGGTCCGACCGAGACGACCATTCAGGCGAGTGTCGGCGGTCCGTTGATGCCAGGCGGCACGGTGGACGTAGGCCGGCCGGGTACCGGATTCCGGTTCCTCGTGCTCGACGCACGTCTGCGGCCGGTCCCGGCCGGGGTGTCGGGCGAGCTGTACATCGCAGGCCCCGGTACGGCACGCGGTTACCTGCGACGGTTCGGGCTCACGTCCGAACGCTTCGTCGCAGACCCGTTCGGTACCGCCGGTGAGCGGATGTACCGAACCGGTGACGTCGTGCGCTGGGGGAGTACCGGTGTGCTCGAGTTCGTCGGACGCAGCGACTTCCAGGTCAAGGTCCGCGGATTCCGTATCGAGCTCGGCGAGATCGACTCCGCGCTCACCGATCACGACGAGGTCGGCTTCGCGGCGACCATCGGTCACAATGCGGCGTCGGGAGATACGGTTCTCGTGTCCTACGTGCTGCCGGCCGAGGGTGCATCGGTGGACGTCGAGGCGTTGCGCGACAGTGTCGCGACCGTTCTTCCGCGCCACATGGTCCCGTCGACGATCATCGAACTCGCCGACATCCCACTCACTCCGGTGGGCAAGCTGGATCGACGCGCGCTCCCGGTGCCGGAACTGACGGTGTCGACGACGCCGTATCGGGCACCGAGTACCGATCTCGAAGCAGCCATCGCCGACGCGTTCGCCGAGGTATTGGGTGTCGAACGAGTCGGCATGGACGACAACTTCTTCGAGCTCGGTGGCACGTCGCTGGTGGCAACCAAGATCGGCCCGGCCATCGAGAACGCGGTCGGAGTTCGCGTCCCGCTGCAGGCATTGTTCGTCGATCCGACCCCGGCAGGGCTCGCGGCTCGGGTCGCGTCGGACGTCGATTCGTCCGGTGCACAACTGGATTCGGTGTTCGGAGTGGTCATCCCACTGCGCAGCACAGGTTCCAAGGAACCGCTGTTCTGCGTCCATCCCGGAATCGGGTTGTCGTGGGGATATGCGGGCCTGGTGTCCCAGATCGGTGACGACCGTCCCGTGTACGGCCTGCAGTTGCCCAGCATCGTGGAAGGCACGCCGTTCGGCTCGATTCGAGACCTCGCGCACCGGTACGCCGACGAGATTCGGGCTGTCCAGCCGGTCGGTCCGTACCACCTGCTCGGGTGGTCGCTCGGTGGTTCGCTCGCCCATGCGATCGCCGTGGAACTACGCAGCACCGGCAGCGAAGTGCAGACTCTCGCGTTGCTGGACAGCTACGTCGACGGCCATGACGAGACGGCCGACGGTGAGCTGAGCGTCGAGAACCTGCTCGCGGGTCTGGGGCTGGATCTGACTGCTCAGGCGTCGTCCGAGCCGTTGACCTACGAACGTGGTGTCGAACTGCTCGACGAATCCCTGGGGCAGACCACCGGTGTCACGGCGGATCATTTGCGCAGAATCAATGCAGGATTCGAGAACTCGACGCGAATCATGGCCGAGTTCATCCCGGACGTGTTCGACGGAAATGTTTTGTTCTTTTCTGCAACGAAAGGCGCGAGTGACGGAATTGTTCGGTCACCACAGGAATGGCGACCGTACGTGTCAGGAGATATCGTCATCCACGGTGTGGACGTTTTCCACAACGAAATGACCAATCCCGATGCTGTCTCGGTGATCGGTCCGGTTGTCGACGCACATCTGGGCAATACATATCCATAACGTTTGCGAGTGTTCTTCCGTGAAAGAGCACTCGCTCGAATACCATCGGCTTTCGATACTCGAGTGGTCGAATGCGAATCACTACTACCAGGGGACACAGTGAAACTGATCAGAACAGCAACGGTCGCGGTGGCGTTGACCGCAGCCGTAGCCACCGGCGCAGGCCAGGCCGTCGCGGATCCGACGTCGGAGTCGATGAACTACCAGACGTCGGTCAACCCGGATGGAACCGTCAAGACCATCCTCGACGCCGGTCTCTTCCGCGTCGATGCGACGAGCGAGACGGTGTCGATTGTCGACCAGGCCGGCTCCACGGTGGCGTCGATCCCGCTGGAGTACTCCATCAATGGAACCGTCTACTCCATTGCGCCCCTGATCGGTGCCGAAGGTCGGGAGCTCACTCTCACCCCGCAGACCGTTCCTGTCGCTGAGGTCGCAGGCGCGAAGACCAAGCAGCAGGCCTTCGACAACATGGTCAACCAGCTCGCCATCGGATGGAACAACGGCGGCGGCGTCGGCACGGCCATCGGTGCAGGCCTCGGCTTCGCCATCGGCTGCGTCTCGATCTTCCCGAACTTCATCTCGGGCTGCATCATCGGAACCGTGATCGGTACGGTCGCCGGCACGGTCATCGGAATCAACAACGCCAACCCCGAAGCTCAGCCTGCGGTGTTCGAGTACTTCACCACTGCGTAGAGCACGACGGCCACTGGCCGAGAGATGTGGAACAGCGGGTAGAGCGCGTGCGCTCTACCCGCTGTTCGCTGTCCGGCCCGTGAGGGCTCGACGCATCGACACCGCTTTGACCATCGTCTCCTCAAACTCCTCGTCGGGGTCCGAGAGCGCGACGATCGCGCCTCCAACGCCGTACGTGACCTCGTGCTCGGTCGCCACGATCGTGCGAATGACGATCGAGAAATCTGCCGTACCCGTGATCGAGAAGTAGCCGATGGCACCGGAATACACTCCGCGCGGCCCATCTTCGAGCTTGTCGATGATTGCCATCGTGCGAATCTTCGGAGCGCCGGTCATCGAGCCGCCGGGGAACGCCGCTCTGATGCAGTCGGCAGCCGACGCGTCGTCACGCAGCCGGCCACGAACCGTGGAGACCAATTGGTGCACGGGAGCATAGGTTTCGACGTCGAACAGCTTCGGCACGTGTACCGAACCAGGAACGCACACCTGAGCCAGGTCGTTACGCACCAAATCGACGATCATCAGATTCTCGGCCTTGTCCTTCTCGTTCGCGACGAGGTCGGCCTTGAGTGCGTTGTCCTCTTCGGGGGTGGCCCCGCGCGGCCGAGTTCCCTTGATGGGCTTGGACTCCACGATGCGGTCGGCGTCGATACGCAGGAATCGCTCGGGGGAGGCGCTCAGGACCGAGACGTCGGGAAAATTCAAGAAGGCACTGTACGGGGTGGGATTGATTTCCCGCATGTAGGAGTACGTCGCCGCGGGGTCGATGGAACCGGCCACGGTGGCAGTGTTCGTCAGGCAGACCTCGTAGGTTTCACCGGAACGGATTTCGGCGAGGCACTGAGAGATGAGGTCGAGGTAATGCGTGCGATCGTGCCTGAGCCGTGGCTCCAGGGACAGCTCTGCGCCGAGCAACGGAGCACCGGACGCAGGTATCCCACTGGGCGCGCTCACGGTCTGCGCCTTCTCGGACAGTCCACTCAGCGTTGCGGTGACCGAGTCGAACCACTGCGCGAGGACCGGATCCCCGGGGGTATCGGCCAACCCCATCAAGTACAGGGTGCCGGCCTCGTGGTCGAACACCAACGCCCGATCGGAGAACACCATCGAGGCGTCGGGGGTCGCCGAGGTGTGCACCAGCTGCCCGCCCGTATCGGCCTTGAGTTCGTACCCGAGGTAGCCGACGTAGCCCAGTCCGAATGCAAAGGGAAGATCGTGCCGCGGGGGAGTAGCTCGGCGACGTAGTTGGGCGTCGATGTAGTCGAAGAACGTCGAGTGGATGTGTTCTTTCGTGCCGTCGGAGCCCTCGACGGTCACCATCGTCTCGGCTACCGAGTACGTCACGTATTCGGCGTGCGGCCCGGAGCAATCGCCCATGACGGTGAATCGGCACTCGGGCTCGAGTGCGGCGCTTCCGTCCAGCCAGAAACTCTTGGTGTCGTGCGCGAACAGCGTCTGGAACACGCGCTCGGAGTCGAAATCGCTGTCGATAGTGCGGGTTTCGATGGTGAACATCGAATCGTGGGTCCCCGCTGCGTTCGCTGCGCTCGACCGCGCTAGCGTCAGATCGCGGAAATTCGCCAGCAGCTCACGCCCGTATTCGGTGCTGATCGACTCGGGGTGGAACTGCACTCCCCACAACGGCTTGCTGTGATGACGAACCGCCATCACCAGACCGTCCGGGGTCCAGGCGACTTCCTCGAAGTCGGCGGGAGTCCGGGTGACGACCAGAGAGTGGTAGCGCACCACGGAATACGGCGAGGGAATCCCCTCGAACAGATCCACCCCGGTGTGCGTGATGTCGGTGATGCGGCCGTGCATCGGTGCGGGGGCCAGATCGACCTCGCCCCCGAAGAGGTGGCACATCCCCTGATGGCCGAGGCAGACACCCAGAATCGGGAGACCGGATTCGCTTATCACTCGACCACTGATACCGAAGTCCTGCTCGACGTCCGGGCGGCCGGGACCGGGCGAGATCACGACGTTGTCGAACGCGGCGAAGTCGAGGGAAGACCACGCGACGTCGTTCTTGACCACGGTCGGTGGTCGGCCGTTGACCTCGGCGAGGAGGCTGTACAGGTTGTAGGTGAACGAGTCGTAATTGTCCACCAGGAGGGTTCTGATCGTCATCGACGTACCTCTATCGTTCGCCCTCGAGGCCAGATTCTGGCCCCGGAGAATCGATGATGAGATCCTCGACGCGACACGCCTCGGCAATCATCGACTTGTACAACTCTTCGAGAAAGTCGGGCGACAATCCGTTCGCGGACGCGAACTCACGAGCCCGTTCGGTCACCACGCCCACCCGGCCCGGCTGCATCATGGGAATACCGAATTCGCGTTTGACGTGGGCCACCCGTACACACACATCGATTCGGTCGCGTACGGCTGCGCGCAAGACCTCGTCGATACCGTCCAATTCGCGGCGCAATTCCGCCAACTTCTGTTCGCCGACCGCAACGCGTCCGTCCGATTCCGAGTCGGACGCCGCCGTCCGCGGATCGTCGTGCAGACACTGATCGGAACCCTGGCTCACGAGTTGATGCCCCCTGTTTTCGACGACTACGGTGCTGATGATTATCGGTCGCAGCCGACATTTGTTACCGCGATCATCACAGACTCGGTAACCGACTACATGCGATGTTCGATGGTGTCATCCCGAGCCGTTTTCGCGCCACTCAAACTCGAAGAAAACGGACGCTGAACGACAATAATCACACAAGTCACCCGAAAAAAATCTCCGAGTTTCCAACCCATCGAAAAAATGCACCGCCGGATTGTTTCCAATCGGGCGGCGCATCGCTCAGGGGATCAGGCTCCGCGTCGCTTGACCTTCAGTAGATCGAGGCGCTCCTTCAGCAACTCTTCCAGTTCATCCACCGAACGGCGCTCGAGGAGCATGTCCCAGTGGGTACGAGGAGGCTTGACCTTCTTCGCCTCGGGCGCGGTGCCCTCGATCAGAGAACCCTCGAGTCCGTTACGGCACGCCCACGTACCGGGAATCTCGGCGTCGTCGGCGAACGGGACGTCGAATTCCTCACCGTTGTCGCAGCGATAGCGAGCCACGCGGCGGGGTGCCAAATCGTGATCACGATCGGTCTCGTAGCTGACGGCTCCCAGTCGACTACCTCGAAGTACACGATCTGCCATAGTGAAGTCCTCTCCATCGATAGTAGGTATGTGCGCCGATTCCACCGGCCGGTTTCGGCGCGGCCGAGCTTCGTCGTCCACCCACTGATCTACAACGTCGTCGAGCGTCCGTTCGTTCCCGGCTCGCCCGCGCAGATCAAGGCATCTTACCTCGCCGGCAAAGTAGGCTGAGCGACCATGTCCGTGAAAACCCGTCGCAACCAGACGTGCGAGTGGTGCGGACGTCCCATCGACGATGTCGGCACCGGCCGCAAACGACGGTACTGCCGACAATCGTGCAGACAACGCGCGTACGAGCAGCGCAGTGCCGTCAAGGGGACGTCCATTCCCGTCGACGCCGTCGTGCTGACCGCCGAGGAGGCATCGGCCGTTGCAGATCGCGCATTCGAACTGCGCTGCGCGGCCGAGGATGTCAGCACCGCAGTGGCAGAAGGTGCCGCCGCCGACGAACTGCAGCGCCTGTGTATCGAGCTCGTGGCGAAAGCACACGATGCCGAGCGACTGCGCTGAGTATTTCCGAGGCTCCTCGCTGGTCGTCCTTCGTGCGGCGCGACGGTCGACGACATCGCTCCCGTCGTTGTTCACCGACTCCGTGGACAATGGGCGACGCACGCGCGTCTTGCGCGGACGCAAAGACACACAGAGGAGCTCCATGGCGTTCTGGGATCAACTCAAGTCCAAAGCACAGGAATTGAACGGGCAGCTGCAAACCAAGACCAGCCAGTTCAAGAACAAGGAGTTCGCCAACGGCAGCATGGCGATGTGCGCTCTCATCGCCGCCGCGGACGGCACGATCGATCCGGCCGAGCGGCAGAAGACGGCAGCGCTGATCGCCGGAAACGAAGCCCTCCGCGTCTTCGAGTCCGATGAGCTCCGCCAGAAGTTCGACTGGTACTGCGACAAGCTGCAGGGTGACTTCGACTTCGGAAAGGTCGAGGCCACCGCGACGATCGGCAAGTTGAAGTCCAAGCCGGACCAGGCCCGTGCCGTGATCCAGATCGGCATCATCATCGGCGGTGCCGACGGGCATTTCGACGACCACGAAAAGGCCGCCGTTCGCAACGCATGCTTCGCAGTGGGAATCGACCCGGCCGAGTTCGAGCTCTGACCCGCTCCGACGTGGGCATCGAGACCGTGTGAGGTCTGCGGCGACCGACGACGCTTCGACGTCGTCGGTCGCCGTTGTCGTCCCTGGATTCCATCTGTCCTGCAATTTCCTACTCCGCGGGTTACTTTGCTCGTTCCGGCTGGGTGCACAGACGTCGTCGACGCGGCAGCGGACCGATCGATCCGTGACCGAGGAGACCGAGCATGACTGTTGCCGCGATTTATCTCGTCATCGCATTCGGGCTCGGCGGACTCGCGATGGCGGTGCGACTTCCTCCGTTGGTCGGCTTTCTGGCGGCTGGGTTCGTCATCAACGCTCTCGATGTCGGTGAGGTGCCGCAGCTGGACCTGCTCGCCGACTTGGGGGTGACGCTGCTGTTGTTCGCCATCGGCCTCAAGCTCGATCTCCGCATTCTGTTGCGCCGCGAGGTCTGGCTCACCACGTCGGTCCATCTCGCGATCAGCGTCGCGCTCGGAACCACGGTGTTGTGGTTGGCCGCCGTGGCCGGCCTGGCCATGCTGTCCGGGCAAAGCCTGACGACCATCGCACTCCTGGCCTTCGCCATGTCGTTCTCGAGCACCGTGTTCGTCGTCAAGGTACTCGAGGAGCGGGGGGAGTCGCATGCGCTCTACGGCCGCGTCGCCATCGGCGTCCTCGTCATGCAGGACATCGTTGCCGTCGTCTTCCTGACGGTCACCAGCGGCACTCTGCCCAGCCCATGGGCCTTCACCCTCGTCCTGCTGTGGCCGCTCACGCGAATTCTTCGGAGAATCTGGAGCGGGCTGGGGCACGGCGAGATGCAGTCGCTGTTCGGCATCGTGATGGCTCTGGTTCCGGGGTACGCATTGTTCTCCACGCTGGGCCTCAAAGGTGACCTCGGTGCCTTGATCATCGGTGTCCTGTTGGCTTCGCATTCCGCGTCGTCCGAACTCGCACGGTCTCTGTTCCACCTCAAGGAACTTCTGTTGGTGGGCTTCTTCGTCTCGATAGGCCTGTCCGGACTACCCGATGTGCCCAGTCTCGTTGTCGCTCTGCTGATGATGCTCGTTCTGCCGCTCAAATCCGTGCTCTACGTAGCGCTGTTCGCCGCGATGAAACTTCGGTATCGAACGGCCCTGCTCGCAGGACTGAGTCTGATGAACTACTCGGAGTTCGGTCTGATCGTCGTCTCCGTCGGAGTGACGACCGGGCTGCTGGAACCCACGTGGCTGGTCGAGATGTCGATCGCGGTGGCTCTGAGTTTTGTGGTGTCCGCGCTGGTCAATGGCCGCGGCCACCTGATGGTCGAGAAGATGGCGAGCCGGCTGCCCGTCCAGGACGAGCAGAGCCTCCACCCCGAGGAACGCCCCGGTGATGCCGGCGACGCCGAAGTCGTCGTCATCGGCATGGGGCGTGTGGGGTTCGCGGCCTACCAGCGACTGAACGAGCACTACCGATTGGACGTCGTCGGAGTCGACTACGACGGCCCGCGCATCCGTCGACTGGCCGAGCAGGGACTGCGTGTCATCGAGGGTGATGCCACCGACCTCGACTTCTGGCACCGACTACGCAGATCGGATTCCGTCCGGATCGCGGTGCTCGCCATGCCGCGGCACGGTGCGAACGTCACTGCACTGGCGTGTCTGCGAGAGTCCGGCTTCGGCGGAACAGTGGCGGCGGTCGCACGGTACGACGACGAGGTGCAGTGGGCAAAAGACCAGGGCGTCGATATCGCCTTCAACGTCTACGCCGGCGCGGGATTGGAACTGGCCGACCAAGTGGGGCATTCGACCCCGGAATACATCGATGATCGCACCGACTCCGAGACCGACGAGCCGCGTACACCGGACAACACCGGATAGGTCGGCGGTGCGAGTGATGGAGGCGCTCGCCGGAAGCGAATGGGGGAGTCGTCAGGTACTGCCTGCCGCTCCGCCTCCTCCACCTGCACCTCCACCGGACGCAACGGATCCGCTACTGCTGGAGACGAACACACCGGAGAACGCAGACCAGGGGAGGACCACCGGAACACCCGCCGCATAGTCGGCATCCGCGGGTGATGTGAAGGCTCGTAGCGGCGTGTCACTCCCGGGGTCGGTTGCGGCCTCGAGTCGTTTCCGAAAGAACGGGGCCAAGCCGAACGCAACGATGTCCGGCAGAGCTACGTTCAGATCGACCGACTCGTCGTTGTCCTTGGCGGCCTGCTTCAGTCCGTCGCGGTACGCCTCCCAGGGGCGAGAGGCGTCCAGGCCCGCGACCGAGAAGCGTGAGTAGGCGATCGCCGTCCACAGTCCTGCAACGAAGAGAAGCCCTGACAACACCACCGCGAGCCACATCGTCGGTGCACCCGACGTCGCGACGGCAATTCCTCCGATCGCGAGAGCCCCGCCGAGTACGCCCAGACCGGCCAACGCTGTCCGGCGTCGACCTGAGCCGTCGGCAACGAATCCGCTGTCCCGCAGTGTGTTCTCCACGAGTTCTTTGGTTGCACCGGGGCCTCGAGCGATCTTCTTCAACTCGTCGCCGGGTACGACATCGTCCTCGGCTCGTTCGGCGAGCATCGACCAGACCGCCTGTTGAACCTCGCCGCGGGCACGGGTTCGGTCGACAAGCCTGATCTTGACTGTCCCTTTGTCGACCTTTCCCGGCTTCTTGTCCTGCTCGAAGGTGAGCGCATCGGCGGTGGCAAGCGCCAGTACGGTCCCCGGTACGCCGCTGGGCTGCGCGCTGCGGTGCACCAGGGCGGTCGCGTACGCTGCATCGGTGACCTGGTCCGGTCGAACCGTCGTCGGATATTGTTGGGAGACAGTCGGTTTCGCTCGTCCCCGAAACACCGTTCCCACCAGAAGCAGCCCGAGAAGCGCGAACACCGAACCGGCCCACGGCAGCCAGGTCGAGCCTGGACCGTCGGCGAATCTGTCCAGGGCAGTCACCGGCGGACCGTTGCGAATGTCGGACGCCAAGCGATCTATGCCCGCGGTCAGGCTTCCTGTGACGTCACCATCTCGCAGCGGCGGAATCAGTGCGTCCTCGATGATGGCCTCTTGTTCGTCCCGCGGAACGTTACCGTCGTCGTACGTGGAGCCGACGAAGATGCCCGCGCGAGCCTCGTCGACCTTTCCCGGCTCCCGGTTGATCAGTATTGCGCCTGCAGTGTCCTGGTCGACGCCCGTCAGGGACACCCATCTCTGCTGCAGGTCTTCTACTTGATCCAACGTGTCGTCGGGGTCCGCATCGAGCTCACGCACGTACGCGATCACGTCCGCACCGGTGTCGGACTTCAAGTTCTCCAACTGACGTTGGATGTCCGCGGTCTGCGCCGGATTCAGGGAAAAACCCGTTCGGTCGTAGACACGCTGACCCGAGGTCAAACCCTCGAAGCCGGCGTCTCCGCCGGACGAATCGTCGGAGCAGCCGACGAGGCCGAACGATGCAATGAGGGCCATCAGTACGGCTGCAGCAACTCGGCGGTGGAAGTTCCGGCGACGGGATGTCTCGAGAAAGGCGTCCATCGAACGAACTCTAACCAGAGTTCGTATACGGTAGCCAGCACATTCGGCCGACGCGGCAGTGGATATCCAGACTGGTCTTCCTCACCGTTGTTTCGTCACTGTGACGAAACAACGGTGAGGAAAGAGCAGAGAGGGAGAGGGTGCCGTCCGGTCCGCAGTGCGCCGATCTCATGACAGCGGGCAGTCAGCGGGCCGGCTGCGATAGCTGTCGACCGGAAGCCCGTCACATCTCCCGCAGGCATTTCGATACCACCGGGACGCGTCGCGTCTACGCAGACTTCGGACAACGAAGTGCTTCGGCCGAATCGACTGCGTCGAGGAAAGTTGTTGGGCAGCAGCGAACTACGAGTCGATCTCAGCGAATTGCAGGTCGACAGTTTGCCGATAATCAACATTATGTCAGGTAATGTTCTGAACGTTCGATCGACCTGGGTAATCGGTTGTCACTGCGGCGGCTCCATGAATTCGATCGTCTCTCCGTGTGGACCCACCGCGTACATCACGCGGGTGCCCACCTTTGCCCCGCCGGCAATAGGTTGAGGAGTTCCCTGCGCCGTCCACCCGAAGTTCGCGATTCGCGTCAGGACCGCGTCGATGTTGTCGACCTCGAAGGCAAGATGCGCGAAACCAGGATCGTGTGGTCGAGAGGATCCCTGCTCTCCCTGGACGTTGCGATATTCCAGCAGTTCGATCGTCTGACCCGCAACGGATACCACCGCCATCCGGACTGTAGCCCCGTGCGCTCCGGTGACCTCTCCCAGAAACTCTCCACCCATCTCACCGGTACGTTCGAGGACCGCGCCGAGACCATCGATCCAGAACCGAAGGGCGTCATCGAGGGAACCGACGGCGAAGCCGACGTGGTCGGAGCGAAGGATTCTGAACGACATGCCAGGAGCCTACGCCTGGCATGTTTCACGAATTGCGCTTCTGTTCGGCTCTCATCAGTCCGCCTCCGACGATCAACCGCTGGATCTCACCGGTCCCCTCGTGCAGCCGCGGCAGAATCAGCGAGCTCCACCAACTCGGTTACTCCGGAAAATCCGCGCTCCGAGACAGCCTTTCGTTCGACCGGATGTCGCCCAAGCTTTGTTCCAGCGCACCGATCACGGCGTCGTACCCGCTGTTGCCCAGGATCAGTCGGCGTGGCGGCGGGTCCTGAGCCATCGCTTCGATCACCGCACGGGCACCACGATACGGATCGCCCGGCTGCACCCCGTTCATGTCGACGAAATCGGCACGAACCTGTTCCAGCATGTCGTGGTAATCCGGAATCGCTTCCGCGACAGGCTCGTCGGCGAATCCAGCGTAGGCGTTGGTGCGGAAAGCCCCTGGTTCGACCGCCAACACGGAGATGCCGTGCTTGGCAACCTCCTGGCGCAGAGCGTCGGTGACGGCTTCGATCGCGTATTTCGTAGCGCTGTAGTAGCCGAATCCGACCGCCGCCAGAAGTCCGGCCACTGAGGATACGTTGACGATCCACCCACTTCTGCGGGTGCGCATTCCTGGTAGCACGGCTCGCGTAACGGATAGTACTG
This sequence comes from Rhodococcus sp. 05-2254-5, assembly GCF_002258575.1. Taxonomy (NCBI): domain Bacteria; kingdom Bacillati; phylum Actinomycetota; class Actinomycetes; order Mycobacteriales; family Nocardiaceae; genus Rhodococcus; species Rhodococcus sp. 05-2254-5. The sequence goes on from NZ_NOZG01000022.1 coordinate 228,359, forward strand.
CAAAGAAATTCAGCTCGAACATTGCCCGGATCGAGGCTTCGTCCATTCCCTCGATCGATCCGAACCAGCCGCGACCGGCGTTGTTGACCAGCACGTCGATACCGCCGAAATGCTCTTCGGCCGTTCGTACCGCCTGCAGTACCTGTGCCGCGTCCGTGACATCCATGGGCACGACGAGAACGCGGTCACCGTACCGATCGGCCCACGACGCCAGTTCCCCTGGACGCCGCGCGGTGAGTACCACGCGGTCCCCCGCGCCCAAAGCCACCTCGGCGTACGCCATGCCGAAGCCGCCTGGTGTGCCACCGGTGATGAACCATCGCTTGCTCATGGCTCGATCACCAACCGGTTGATCAGCGCGCCGTCCAGAGTGAAACGGTAGTGCAGGTCGACGACTCCCCCGGGAAAATTGCCTTCCAGGTGCTGCGTGACGTCGGCGGTCGTGCCGGTCGCGGTCGCTCCCGTGAACTCCGATGTGTAGGTGTACTCACTCTCATTGACCGAGGCGGTCAGCCAGGCCTCGATCTCGTCGCGGCCAGAGTGGTCATGACCCTCATCGGTCACGACGGCATCTGCGGTGAACACGGTGATCGCGCGAGCGCCCTGTCGGGCGTCGAGGGCGGTCATGAACTTCTTCACGTTGTCCGGGAGTGCATCCCATTCTGTGGTCATGACACCACGGTGATGCCTCCCCCAGGGGGAAGGTCAATACCGGATCGGCACACCGGTGTTCATAACCGACACTCGCCCCGGCGCCCCGTCGACTCACGCTGTTACCGAGGACGTCAAGCGGCGGACCGGTGGCTTGCCCAGCAGCAAGCGTGCAGCCAGCCCGGCCAGGAGCGCCCAGAAGGCAGCGCTGACACCGACGATGACTGTGCCGGACGCGGCGGTCACAAAAGTGATGACGACGGGGATTCGCTCTACCGGGTCAGCGAACGCGGCGGTCAACGACGCGGCGAGTGTCCCGAGTAGGGCGAGTCCGGCGACCGCGGCAATGACACCGACGGGGGCAAGTGCAACGAGTGTGCCGAACGACGCTGACGCCACGCGGAGCAACATCAGGACGATTCCCGCAGTCAGACTTGCAATCCATCGGCGAGTGCGATCCACACCCGCGTCCGGCCCGGCAGCCAAGGCGGCGCTGATAGCCGCCAGGTTGATCGCATGCCCGCCGGCGGTCGCACCGAGCAGGGTGCCTGCGCCGGTCACAACCATCGATCGCCGCCACGGAACCTGGTAGCCGAGACCGGCCATGACCGCTACACCCGGGACGTTCTGAGAAGCCATGGTCACGAGGTACAGCGGAAGTGCAATCCCGACGAGAGCCGCGACAGTGAACGTCGGCGACGTGAAATGGACCCGAGGTAGCAGGTCCGCCGGGCCCACCGTGGTATCGCCGGCTGCCACCGTGATGCCGATGACGACTGCGGCAGCGAGAAAGGCGAGGGGCGCGGCCCAACGGGGCGAGAACCGAAGTGCAACAAGCCAAGTCAGGACAACCGGGGCGACAGCGATCGGGTTCACAGCCAACCCGGTGACCGGGCCGAGACAGAGCTGCAGGAGGACCCCGGCGAGCATGGCTTGGGCAAGCGAGGTGGGGATGCGGGTGACCAGCGCCGCGAGCTGGGGTACCAAACCGGTGAGGACGATCAGCACCCCCGTGACCAAAAACGCCCCCACCGCGGCGGGCCAACCGCCATCGACGGTGCCGGTGGTCGCGAGCAGGGCCGCGCCGGGGGTGGACCAGGCGGCGGTGATCGGCAGCCGAGTCTGCCAGGAAAGGACGATGCAGGCCAGACCCATGACGACGGTGACAGCGAGCAGGCCGCTGGCGGCCTGCTCGTGGTTCGCTCCTACCGCTGTCAGGCCGCTCAGGACTACCACGAACGAACTGGTGAACCCGACCAAGGCCGAGACCACGCCTGCCGTGATCGGTGGCGCCAGTCCACCCGTCTTACGTGCATCAGAATCGGCGGTATCACGCGGTGGGGTGTGGCTCATGGTTCTCCTCGGCTCGGTGGGAGCCCAGGCGCGCGGCAGACGTCAACAGACGAGGCCGCTTCCCGATGGTGATCCATCCACAGCGCCAGTCACGGCCCGACCACAGGGTAGACCGAAACTGCGGACCATCGGTACCGGAACAACCGTGACCGCTTCATCCCATGGAGCAACCCGACGCGCACCACCCGAACCATCTTGGGTGCCATTGATGCTTTCGCCCGGTATCGAAAAGACTGTGCGCGTTGCGAACCCGGGCAGTCCCCGATGGTCGGCCGACGAATCCGTGCCGCCGCCGAAGAGGGCCACGATTCTATCGGTCGCAGTGTCATTCCGGGTCGTTCGAGCGTGCCTGCGTCTCTTCGATCCGTTGCCTCTGCCGCACACCGTATGCGGCTTCGGTGACTGCGCGATCGTCTTCGAGGCCCGAACCGAGCGCCCCACCGATGGTCGCAATGGACGCGAGTAGCCAAGCGAGACTGAGGTAATCGGAAAAGCCGACCGCGTGTCCGAGGGTGCTGGACAGCAGTCCCGGAGGAAGTGTGAGACACGCGGTCCCCAGCAGCATGCAGAACAGGGCTATGTGGAGGACGACAACGCCGATCACCAACGTCACGGCTGTCGCTGCGTTGTACAGCACAGATCTGTCTCGCTCTTCGGGTGATTTCGGCCGCTCCCACAATTCGTGATCGAGAATCAGCCACAGAACCATCGCCGCAATGGAGAGAATCGTCGCCGCGCACATTCGCCATGGGCCCATTGTGTCGGCGAACAACCAAATCGTGCTGGTAGCCAGCGCGAACGCTCCGGTGGCAAAAGCTCCGACCAGCACTTTCGACAGCCCTGTCACGAGCCGCCACGGCCGGTTCGCCCGCACCATCCCCGACAACAGCCGCAACCGTCGAAGTCCCGAGGGTGCGAAGAAGCGTGTTCCGCCCTCGATGTTCTCGCTGGGAAACCGCGATGGTGCGCCGGGTGGGGCTAGTTCCGGTTCACCCACGGCACAGGCAATTGCCAGTTCGGTCACCGTGCGGACGCGGTCCTCGATACGCACACCACCCACCGCTGCAACGGAGATGAGTGCGAACAATCGTTCGGCGCTGACGTCGGCCACCACCGGCATGGTGACTTCTCGCCGTGGCAGATCGGTGAGGTACACGACGATCTCTGCGTCTTCCGAAGACGGATCGACAGCGTCGATAACGTCCGCCAAGTCCGCTTGCTCTCCAGAGAGGTACGGCTTACTGCGTACTCGCGACGTCCATCTGCGCTCGCGGTGGTCTCTGCTTCGTAAGTGTTGCGGTAGGTGCGCAGCCACCCGGTGTGCGAGCGCAGTGGGTTTGCCGGGATCAGCGATCAATAACACCGAAGCCGGTTCGCCTGCGGAACCCGCTCGATCCACCTGGTTGTGGTCGATCCCCGACACCGCTCTATTTTAACCAGTCAGGTCCGATCCGGGAACCCTCTGGCTCGAGAATTCCTGAGGCTCGGCGAATTCGGCATCGGTTCACCGAACCGATCTCCACACAGAGGTTTTCGCTGCTCGCTCGGTCGCCGGCTCACACGCGGATTGTCACGATGTCTCCACTCCGGACCATCTCATGATTCGCAGGGCGCGCAGGGTATTCCACCTATTCGGACGCCCATCGCCATTCTCGATCGGAAAGTGGACCGCACCGGCGTGAGTTCTGTCCAGCAGCCAAGTGCCGTCGTCACACTGTCTCGACCGGATGTGTTCGATTGCCGCCGTCAATCTCGGGTCGACGAAAGATCCAGCGGTTCGGAAGTAGTCGACTCCACGAAGCAGGTTTTAATGCCACCAGGTCGGAAAGGAGAAAAGCAACCAGTTCGGTTCGACGAGCTCCCCCGTGCTCACCCTCCTGGCCAGCCGGCGTTCCAGAAGGTACTCCTCGCCTCGGTGGCGTGCGGCACTCGACGCGGGAGTGCCGCCCGTGGCTCGTTCGTGCTCGAGCAACCCTTCGAGCACACAGATCGTCGAGTGAAAAGACCCGCGAGTCGATCCGTACTCCGCCTCGCAGTTCCAGCCACCGTCGGCGAGCTGATCTTTCACCAATCTGGTGACGATCGCGTCGACGTCGACTCCGGAGTATGCACCCACGGCGACAGTCCTCCCGTTGATGCAGGGCTCGACTTCACCGTCGAAGAACCGTTGGCCTGCGTGTTCCCACCGGCAATTCCGGCGCACCGCCTCGATGGCGGTCCGTACTTCACCGGCGTACGGGTCGACACCCATCTCGCGCATCAACGTCAACGAATGAAGCGTCGAAGTCCATGGCTGCCCTCCTGAGAAATCGCCGTCGAAACCCGATGGGAAGCAAGCACCTCCGGCCCACAGGCCGTTCGGGTCGCGCGCGGCAAGTAAACGCGCGCCCCAGCCTTCGTACACAATTCGATTGGCGCTCACTCGCCACATCAGCAGGGGGCGCGTCGTGCAGATCGCGCAGTACCTGCCATCGAATCGCTGGATCCGAATCGAGCAGCCACTCGTCCATGACCATGAAGGCGAGGCTAGCAATGAAACCGACCTTTTCGGCGCTGTGTGCGGACGGGTCATCGGGCATTCTCTACGTTCCGAATTTCTGCAAAATTGCCGAGACAATTGGTGAAGACATCCGACTCGCCTGCACGTGATTCTCGGGGAGGGTCCGAGTCGGAAAATGTATTGCTGGCCCAGTTGTTTTTCGGCCCCATCGAAGCTCGCGTTCTCCGTGGCGGAGAAGTCTCTGACCGCAACCGTTGTCGACTGTCCGAAGGCGGCGTGCTTCTGACAATTGGGTTACTGCCCGCTCGTGTTCGAACCCATCGAACTCGGTGGCCGAATAACATTGGCCCGAGCCGCTCGAACACCGAGCGACGCAGATCGGAGGGCCGATGTTCGATGCTGCCGACGATGTGATGTCGCTTCGGCATTTTCTGGAGCGATCGCCGGACTTCGTCGCACTCGCCGACCTGACGGGCACAGTTCTCCACATCAACCCAGCAGGCTTGGAACTCATCGGCGTGTCCGACTGGGCCGAGGCATCGACACTGCCGGCTTTGGATTTTCTCACTGCGGACGGCCGTGAGCGCGCCGAGGAGATCGGTACGGCGCTGCGTTCCGAGGGAAGGTGGGACGGCTACTGCGAACTACGCCATCACGGGACCGGTGCAGGTATTCCGGTCGTGGTCTCGGCATACGTCGTTCACACCCCGGACGGCCGACCTGACGTCGTCGCCTCGATCATCCGGCATCGGCATACCGTCGAACAACGTAGTGCCCGGATGGCGGCCGATGCCGTAACCGCCAGCCGACACGCACAGGAGCAAAAAGCCCTGGCCGACCTCAGTCGGTTCGCAGTCGTCGCCGAGCTGTCGGAACTGTTGACTGCAGCCACCGACACTGCCGCCACGTTGATGGGTGTGGGAAATTCCGCCATCGCGCACCTCGAGAATTCCACCGATCCTTACTTGACCATGGATGCCGCGAGCGGTTCGCTCGGTATTCGTCGGGACGTTCCTTCCGGCGACGGCTCCATGACCGGGTACGCACTCGCTCACGAACAGCCAGTGATTTGCAGCAACCGCGGCGACGAAAGCCGGTTTCGTACAGACACGATGGCGGAGCTCGGACTGCGCAGCGGTGTGGCAGTACCGATCATGACTGCGGTTGGAGACGCCTGGGGAGTCCTCTCGATCCACAGTGTGGAAGCACGGCTGTATCGCGAACAGGAAGTCTCGTTCCTCAGCTCCGTCGCGGGTATCGTCTCCGCGGCACTTCGACGAATGGAACTGGAAAGCCAACTCCGACGGCGCAGCACCCACGACGCACTCACCGGGTTGCCCAATCGCACTTTCGCCTACGACGTCCTCGACACCGCTCTGGCTCGGGCACGCTTTCAGTCCGATACTTTGGCCCTCCTTCTGCTGGATATCGACGACTTCAAAATCATCAACGACAGCCTGGGCCACGACGCCGGAGACAGGGCGCTGGTGAAATTCGTGGAGCGACTGGTGTCCGCAACGAGCGCGACCGACACCATTGCTCGTCTCGGCGGGGACGAATTCCTGATCATCTGCGAAGGGGTGCGCACTGTGGAACGAGCGGAGGAGATCGCGCGACACATCGCCCGCACCATCGCGAAACCATTCGCTGCCGAGGACGTCCCCATCCCCCTCAGTGCCAGCATCGGTGTCGCTGTCTCCGACTCGAATTCGACAAGGCATGAGCTGATTCACCGGGCAGATCTGGCAATGTACCGCGCCAAGGACAGCGGAACCGGTGGCCATGCAGTTTTCGACCCGGGAGACCTGTACGACGCCGACCGGATCAGATCGTTGTCGGTCGACCTGCGCGCGGCATTGAGCTCGAACGAACTCACCATGGCATACCAACCTCTGGTGGACATCTCGACGCGTGAGGTCGTTGCAGTCGAGGCGCTCGCCCGCTGGAATCATCATGATCTAGGGCCTGTCGAGCCGACCGAATTCGTCGCAGTCGCCGAAAGAACAGGTCTCGCAACACCATTGGGCGCATGGGCGCTCCGCGTCGCGTGCAGCGACGCAGTGCGGTGGCGCGCATTCTCCGACGTCGTGGTGCGCGTCAATGTCAGTGCGCTCCAACTGCGAGACCACGAGTTTCCGGCGCAGGTCGCCACTGTCCTGGCTGACACCGGCCTACCACCGAACGCATTGGGTCTGGAAGTGACCGAAACAGTATGGGTCGCAGACACCGAACGAGTGGCGAATACCGTTGCTGCGCTGCACGCAATGGGTGTGTCCTTGCTCCTCGACGATATGGGCAAAGGGCACAGTTCCATGTCGTATCTGGACCGGTACCCGATGTTCGAGAGCTTCAAGATCGACAAGTCATACGTGGCCCGGTTGCCCGCCGTCCGCGCCAGGGCAATAATCTCGGCGATCGTTGCACTCGCCCGCGCGTTCGACGTCACAGTCGTCGGCGAAGGCGTCGAAACCGAAGAACAACTCGAAGCACTCGCCGCAACAGGATGCGACGTAGCTCAGGGATTCCTGCTCGGACGTCCGATGAGCGCCGCAGCAATCACCGATCTGCTGCTCTCTTCTGAGTGAACCCCCGTCACTTCGCTTCGTGATAGCGTGCCGAATCAGAGCTACTCGCATAGCCACCCCAGCTGCAGAAGGCACCCGCGCCGCCTCCGACAGCGCTTCAGGGGCAAGGTCCGCCCGGATCTGCGATGAAGAACGTTCAGTTACGTCACGCCGTGTTCATGATTTCCGACCGGTGCAACGGCGCGCGGGGCTGGTGCACAATGCGATTGGAACTCTCATGACCAGGAACCACGTCGAAAAGCACGCAGCTCGGGCTTACGCCGCGGCTCACGGAGTCACGTATCGGCAGGGCCTTGCGGCGGTGCGCGCGAACTGCACCATCGTGCTGCCCTACGCGCAGCGACTGTTGATCGAAGCGATCGAGGGCTGCGGAATCCGCCACTGGTCCAACGTCCACGATTGGGACGGCTGCGGCCGAGCGAGCATCACCGACCTCGGTGGTGAGCGATTCGTGCTCACGCCCGATGTTGTCGTACCGGTCATTCGTGAACACCTCGACGCGCACCCCAATCTCGAACCCCTGCACATCGACAGCTACTTCGCCGACGAAGCAGTACAACGAAGCCTGTTCGGCGGCGTCATCTACCGACTCGAGCTTCACCGCGGTGGTGGGCTGACCGTCTGATCGTTTGTTACGCGTCGTGCACGCCGATCCGTGAGTACGAGAAGCAGACCGGGGATCCCGGCGACGGTCCATGGCACTACCGCCCCGACAGTCGGAACCACCTGAAGCACTCCCAGTCCGCAGAAGTCCGATGAGTGTCCGCACACGATCGCGTCGTAGGGCGTTGCCACGAAGGAAATGGTCAGCGCCGTGGTGAGGAACGCCAGGACCCCGGTCGAGATGGCCGCCGCGAGCGCCTTCCGGGACGCACACAATCCGGTCCAACCCCACGCGAGAAGCGCTGCGCAACATGTCAGGCCGATCAGAGCGACAGCAGCGCCGACCTCACCGCCGTGACCGTCGACCCGTACGCCGGTCACAAAACCGAGCTGAACGGCTCCGCCGGCCAATACGCCCGTGCCGATCAAGGGAAGTAATCCACGCAGAACACGCAACGGGCGTCTGCGGCGTGATGCGGAGAAGAAGATTCGCTCTCTTTCCACTTTCAATGTATAGCGCACCCGGGGTCTTGCGGCAAGACCCCGTCGAGGGTTCAGAATGGCTCGCTGCACACCCGCACCATCGGATCGGAGTCCCGTGAAATCAGTGCCGCCCCATGTCTTCGACCTCCCCGACAGGCTCGCACCGAAGCGCCAATCCACGCTCATCGGTCATGACCGACAGCACTTTTCGGCGATCACCGCCAGCATCGAGAAGTCACGTTCCGACACGATCGCTCGATTGAACGCCATCCAGAAGTCATCCGGGCGGATGGGACAGGAGGTGATGGAACGTGATTTCGAGATTCACCGATTGAACGGGCGGCTGCGCCAACTGCGTCGTTACGGTGCCGATCTGTGTCTGGGGAGGTTCGTCCCCATCGACTCGGACCAACCGGTGTACGTGGGGCGTACCGGCTTGCTCGGGGATGCGGGCGAGCAACTGCTCGTCGACTGGCGCTCCCCCGCCGCCGAGCCGTTCTTCGGTGCAACCCATGCCAACCCGATGGGGCTGAAAAGCCGTCGCCGCTATCGGTGGACGAACGGCAGCATCACCGACTACTGGGAAGAGGTGTTCGATCCCACGTCTCTGGACGACAACGCCGCGCTGGACGATCAGTCCGCATTCATCGCCAGTCTGGGTGCCGAGCGCTCACCTCGGATGCGTGACGTACTGGGCACGATCCAGGCGGATCAGGATGCGATCATTCGAGCCGACGCGCACGGGGCACTGGTGGTCGACGGCGGACCGGGAACCGGGAAAACTGTTGTTGCCCTTCACCGCACCGCGTACCTGCTGTACGCAGACTCACGAATAGGACACAACCGCGGCGGAGTACTGTTCATCGGTCCGCATCAGCCCTACCTCGCGTACGTCTCGGGCGTACTCCCCAGTCTCGGCGAGGAGGGAGTACAAACATGCACCCTGCGAGACCTCGTCGCAGAGTGAAAACATGCGCTCGACGACACCGATCCTGTTGCGGCGCGGCTCAAGGAAGACCTCGACGTCGACGCGGTCATCGAGGCGGCTGTTGCCTTCTACGAACAACCACCGAACCACGACGTCACAGTCGAAACAGACTGGGGCACTTTTATATTGCCGCCGAACGACTGGGTGGAGGCATTCGGTGCGCCAGATCCCGGTACGCCGCACAACGAGGCTCGCGACCAGATCTGGGATCTACTGACGACCATCGTGGCCGATCGCTGTGCCGCAACAGGATCGCACGAAGAGTTCCGGCAGTCGCTGCAGCTGAACGAGGATCTGCGTGACGTCCTGGAACGCTCGTGGACGATCGTCGATGCCGCAGACCTCGTGGCGGACCTGTGGAGCGTTCCGGCATACCTGCGCACATGCGCACCCTGGCTCGACGCGGACGACATTCGAGCACTTCGACGCGCTGATGCGACACGCTGGACTGTGGCCGACCTACCGCTGCTCGACGCGGCACGGGCGCGACTCGGCGATCCGAAACATGCTCTACGACAACGACGCCGATCACTGGCTGCTGCGATCGAACGCTCGCGAATGGACAGTGCCGTCGACGAGTTGATGGCGGTCGACGACGACGAGATGATGGCCGCGCAATTCCGTCAGGAGATAATTCGGGATGCACTCGTCGATTCGTCCGGCTTCGAGGACCATCCGACGGATCCGCTGGCGGGTCCCTTCGCGCACATCGTGATCGACGAGGCTCAGGAGTTGACCGATGCGCAGTGGCAGATGGTGATTCGGCGATGCCCTGCTGGGAGTTTCACCATCGTCGGAGACCGAGCGCAGTCTCGTCGGGGCTTTACCGAGACGTGGCCGGATCGGCTCGAACGAGTAGGTATCGACGAGGTGACCGTCGCCGCTCTCGGCGTGAATTACCGGACGCCGCAGGAAATTATGGACGTGGCCGAGCCGGTGATCCGGGCGGCGCTGCCCGACGCCAACGTTCCCACGTCGATACGCAGTACCGGCGTGCCGGTCGAATACGGTGACGTCGCATCGCTTTCGACGGTTCTCGCCGATTGGCTCGGTTCGACGACCGGCGGAACCGCATGCGTGATCGGTGATCCTACTTTTCCGCAGTCCGATCGAATCAGCTCGCTGACACCGCAGCTCGCCAAAGGTCTGGAATTCGATCTGGTCGTTCTGATCGACCCGGATTTGTTCGGCTCCGGCGTCGCAGGTGCTGTCGACACGTATGTGGCGATGACACGAGCCACAGGTCTACTCGTCATCTTGACCTCGTCGCAGCGCGAGCGAATCGAGTAGATCCAGCACGGCGTGGATCGCCGGACTCGCATCGGCGCTGCGCCTCCACGCGGCATGCACTTCTCGCTTGGGGGCGCGCGCCAGCGGGACCGCCACGAGCGCCGGGCCGAGAGGCGGTCTTGCGAGACGGGGAATCAGTGCCAGCACATCGTCTGCCTCCACCAGGGAAAGCTGAGTGGAGAAGTCGTCGACGAGGTGCCGAACGTCGATCTCGCTCGACGTGTCCGCGAACAGTCGACGAAACCACTGGTGGCACAACGTGCCCGCCGGGCTCGTCACCCACGGGTACGTCGCGAGGCCTGCCGGTGTCAGGGGCGACTTCCCTGCGGCGAGGGGGTGGGTTCGATTCATGACGACATCGCCGTGGTCGGTGTGAATGGATCGCCGAACGATCGAGCGAGGAGCCACTGCGGGAACTCCGTCGGCGTCGTGCACCAGCGCCAGGTCGGCTGCCCCCGAATGCACACTGTGCAGCGCCTTATCCGGGTCCTCCTCCCCGATCTGCACGGTGAGGTCGGGATGGCGAGCGCTCAGGGTCGCGAGTGCAGGGGCGAGCAGACCGCGGATCGCAGTGGAGAATCCGACCACTCGTACCACCCCGCGCGCGGCACCCTCGTCTGCCGATCTCGCCGACTCCAGACACCGCTCGAGAGCGTGGAACACCTCGTCCGTGGATTCGACCACTGCCCGTCCGGCCGGCGTGAGGACAACACCTCTGCCCGCCTGCGCAAGTACCGGCGTTCCGACCTGGCGTTCGAGCCGTTTGATCTGCTGGGAGACGGCCGACGCGGTGTAGCCGAGCTCGTCGGCCGCTTTCGTCAGCGTGCCCAGGGCGGCAACTGCACGCAGCGCGTGGAGTGCATTGACATCGATCATGAAGCAACGGTACGCAATACTGCCGAAATTACATCGCTGGACCGAGACGATCATGGGGCTCACACTCGGACAATGAACATGTCCACTTCTTCGGCCACGTCGACGTTCGGCACCAACCTGGTTGCCATGTGCACACCGATGAACGCCGATGGGCAGGTGAGCCGCACCGGCACCGACGCCTTGCTGGCCCACTTGCTCGCGACCGGTTGCGACGGCGTCGTTGTCGCCGGCACCACCGGGGAGGCACCGACTCTCACGCCGCGTGAGCAGGCCGATCTGATCACGGCGACGCGCGAATTCTCGGGCCACGCCCTGCGCGTGATCGCGGGTGTCGGCACCAACGACACCTCCGCCGGGATCGAGTCGGCGCGACGTGCCGCCGATGCAGGGGCCGACGCGTTGCTCGTCACCGCCCCCTACTATTCGCGCCCCACGCAGGCCGGCATCGCCGATCACATCGTTGCCATCGCCGACGCCGGAGCGCTCCCGGTCATGGTGTACGACGTCCCGGCTCGGACAGGTGTGCCGATCGACGCCTCGACGCTGATCGAACTCTCGCGGCACACCTCGATCACGGCGGTCAAGGACGCGAAAGGCGACCTGTACGAGGCGATGAACGTCATGGCTGAAACCGACCTGGCCTATTACTGCGGTATCGACGAATTGACACTGCCCTATCTGTGCTGCGGTACAACGGGTTCGGTGAGTGTGGTCGGCAATGTCGTCGCCAACCGCTACGCCGACCTCTTCGACGCGGTCCGTGCCGGAGATCTGACTCGCGCGAACGCGGTACAGCGATCGCTGCTACCTCTCGTCGAGGCCGTCATGCGCACCACGCAGGGAGCAATCATGGCCAAGGCGGCCTTGGTCGCCATCGGTGTGCTGGCCGACGCCACGGTGCGGCGCCCGTTGCTCGAATCGTCCGCCGCAGATCTGCAGCGTCTGACCCACGCATTGGCGGTGACAGGAATCGATCAGGAATCGAGAAGCATGCGCGTTCCGATACGACTACCGTGATCGCACACATACCTCGGTGCAATCGACCTTCTCGGTTTCGGTTGCCGTGACGATCAGGAGACACCGCGAGCATGGCGACGACCAAGGTCACGCAGAAATCGGCAGCGCACGCCGCCGACAGTCACGATCTGATTCGAGTACAGGGCGCGCGGCAGAACAATCTCGCCGACATCAGCGTCGAACTTCCCAAGCGACGCCTCACGGTGTTCACCGGTGTCTCCGGGTCCGGAAAGAGCTCCCTCGTCTTCAGCACCATCGCGGCCGAATCCCAGCGCATGATCAACGAGACCTACAGCGCCTTCGTTCAAGGCTTCATGCCGACTCTCGCGCGGCCCGACGTCGATGTGATGGACGGGCTCACGACGGCCATCATCGTCGATCAACAGCGAATGGGTGCCAATCCCCACTCCACCGTCGGAACCGCCACCGACGCCTATGCCATGCTTCGCATTCTATTCAGCAGAGTGGGGAAGCCGTATATCGGCTCTGCACAGGCTTTTTCGTTCAACGTGGCATCGGTCTCCGGTGTAGGTGCTTACAAGGTGGACAAGGGAGGTCGTCAGACCACCGAAAAGAAGTCCTTCTCCGTCACCGGTGGAATGTGCCCGCGCTGCGAGGGACGCGGCTCGATCAGCGACTTCGACTTGAATGCCCTGTACGACGCGAGCAAGTCCCTCAACGAGAGCGCCATCACGATTCCCGGCTACAGCATGGAAGGCTGGTACGGCAGAATCTTTCGCGGCTGCGGTTACTTCGACCCCGACAAACCCATCGCGAAATACACGAAGAAAGAGCTCGACGATTTGCTGTATCGAGAGCCCACGAAGATCAAGGTCGAGGGCATCAATCTGACCTATTCGGGCCTGATCCCTCAGATCCAGAAGTCGTTCCTCTCTAAGGACGTCGACGCGATGCAGCCGCATATCCGGGCGTTCGTGGAGCGTGCGATCACGTTCACCACGTGTCCCGAATGCGACGGAACGCGGCTCAACGAGGGTGCACGATCGTCGAAGATCAAGGGCATCAACATCGCCGACGCCTGCTCGATGCAGATCAGCGATCTGGCCACGTGGGTCGCAGGCCTGAAGGAACCGTCGGTCGCACCGCTGCTGACGACGCTGGGCGAGACCCTGGACTCGTTCGTGGAGATCGGCCTCGGCTACCTGAGCCTGAATCGGCCGTCGGGCACACTGTCGGGCGGAGAAGCGCAGCGCACGAAGATGATTCGACATCTCGGCTCTTCGTTGACCGACGTCACCTACGTGTTCGACGAGCCGACGACGGGTCTTCACCCCCACGACATCGAACGGATGAACAACCTTCTTCTGCAGTTGCGGGACAAGGGAAACACCGTTCTCGTCGTGGAGCACAAGCCGGAAACGATCGCCATCGCCGACCATGTCGTCGACCTGGGGCCCGGTGCCGGCAGTGCGGGTGGGCACGTCTGCTTCGAGGGCACCGTCGACCAACTGAGGCAGAGCGATACGGTCACCGGCCGCCATTTCGACGACCGCGCGAGTCTCAAGGATTCGGTTCGCGAGTTCTCGGAGGTGCTCGAGATTCGAGGGGCGGATTCGCACAATCTGCGAGACGTGGACGTCGACGTTCCACTCGGCGTGCTGGTCGTTGTCACCGGAGTGGCGGGCTCCGGTAAGAGCTCGCTGATTCACGGGTCGCTTTCGGGCACCGACGATGTGGTCTCGGTCGATCAAGGTGCCATCCGCGGATCGAGGCGAAGCAACCCCGCGACCTACACGGGTCTGCTCGAACCCATCCGCAAAGCCTTCGCGAAGGAGAATGCGGTCAAACCCGCTCTGTTCAGCTCCAATTCGGAGGGTGCCTGCCCGACGTGCAATGGGGCGGGAGTCATCTACAGCGACCTCGCCATGATGGCCGGCGTTGCTACGACGTGTGAGGTGTGCGAGGGCAAACGGTTTCAAGCTTCGGTACTCGAGTACCATTTCGGCGGCCGAAACATCGACGAGGTGCTGTCCATGTCGGTGGCCGAGGCCGAGGATTTCTTCTCCGACGGACAGGCGAAACTGCTTGCAGCACAAAAGATTCTGCAACGGCTGAATGACGTCGGACTCGGCTACCTGAAGATCGGCCAGCCGCTGACGACTCTCTCGGGCGGCGAACGGCAACGACTCAAGCTCGCGACACACATGGCCGAGAAGGGTGGGGTGTACGTACTCGACGAGCCGACCACCGGGCTACACCTCGCCGATGTGGACAAACTGCTCGGGTTGCTCGACCGCCTGGTCGATTCGGGTAAGTCGGTGATCGTCATCGAGCACCATCAGGCCGTCATGGCCCACGCCGACTGGATCATCGACCTCGGCCCAGGAGCCGGGCACGACGGCGGCCTCGTGGTCTTCGAGGGCACCCCCGCAGATCTGGTGGCGGACGGATCCACCCTGACCGCGAAGCACCTGGCCGCGTACGTCGGATAGCTGACCAGAACCGAATACTCGATGGAGACGACGTGACCACCCTGCCCGACCGCCCTGCAACTGCGCTGTTGATCGTCGACGTCCAGAACGACGTCATGGCCGCCGCCCACGATCGCACTCGCGTCGTCGACAACATGGTGCGACTGGTCTCACGAGCGCGAAAGACCGACACACCGGTGATCTGGGTGCAGCATTCCTCGGACCACGAGCTCGTGTCCGGCAGCCCGGGCTGGCAACTCGTGGAGGAACTTCCGATCGACGCCGGAGACGCATTGGTGCACAAGAAGCATGGAGACGCCTTCGAGGACACGTCCTTGGAGGAGGTGCTCGCCGGTGCCAGCGTCGGTCGTGTGGTGGTTGCCGGCGCGCAAACGGACTTCTGTGTGCGATCGACTCTGCACGGAGCTCTGATTCGTGGGTACGACGTGACCTTGGTCAGCGACGCCCACACGACGGAGAACCTGCCGGACCCCGCCCTGCCTACAGCGCAGCAGGTCATCGCGCACACGAACATGTACTGGGACAACCAGACCGCACCCGGTCGAACCGCATCGGCCGTCGCCACAGAGGACGTCACGTTCGTCGGCCGCTAGCCTGACGCTCCTATTGTTGCTCTGTTCGACTCGTGCTGATCGGCAACCCGGTCACGCACGCACACCATCTCGTTCCGGGACGAACGTAGACTGCCGCCCATGGCACTCGATCACGGCGATCCCGGCGACGCCCCGTCCGTTCCCCCTCCCCTGTCTCCGGTGGTCGCGGACCGTCGTCCCTCGGCGGCCGAGGAGGCGCGCACGATCGCTGCGTCCACCAATATCGCGACGCTGGCCAGTTTGACCGCCGACGGCGATCCATGGGCGTCGTTCGTGACATACGGCTTGCTCGACGGAGCACCCGTGCTGTGCGTGTCGCGGATGGCGGAGCATGGTCGAAATCTCGACGGTGATCCACGAGCGAGTCTGTCGATCGTTGCACCTCAGTCACAGACGGACCCGCTGGCCTCGGGCCGCATCACGCTGGCCGGGGTGGTCGAGCGACCGGCAGGAGCCGAGCTCACTGCCGCACGACAAGCGCATCTCGACGCGGTGCCGGCCGCCAAGTACTACGTGGATTACAGCGACTTCACGCTTTGGGTCATGCGAGTGCATCGGGTGCGATGGGTCGGCGGGTACGGCCGAATGGATTCGGCGACGGCCGACGCGTACTCCGAGGCGTCCCCGGATCCCGTGTCTCCGTCCTCGGCCTACGCCGTCGAGCACCTCAACGCGGACCATGCGACGTCACTGTTGGCGATGGCCCGTCAGCTGGGTGGATACCCGGACGCGACCTCGGCGACGTGTACGGCCGCAGATCGATACGGCCTCGATCTGAACGTCCACACACCGCGCGGTGTGGCCTACACCAGAGTCGGTTACTCCGAGCCCATCGATTCCGCGGACGAGCTGCGCGCTGCAACGGTGGAACTGGCCAGGAGGTCGGCGACCGCCCCGTAGTCCTCGTGACAGTGAGAGCTGCACCTCGACCGATAGCTGGGCCCTTGGCGAGACGCTCCGCCCCGGGGCGACTACCGTTGTGGCTACATCGCAACGTCTAGGGAGCAGGTAATGAGCATCCAACCGGTCGAATCGAAGCGTCACCGTGTCGTCGTCATCGGTTCCGGGTTCGGAGGTCTGTTCGGCGTCAAGGCGCTCAAGAAGGCCGACGTCGACATCACCCTCGTCGCAAAGACGACCCACCACCTATTCCAGCCGCTGCTCTACCAGGTGGCCACAGGCATTCTGTCCGTCGGTGAGATCGCTCCCACTACCCGCGTCATTCTGCGCAAGCAGAAGAACGCCGAGGTGTTGCTGGGCGACGTGCTGAACATCGACCTCGAGGCCAAGACGGTCACGTCCAAGTTGCTCGAGCGCGTCACCGTCACCCCGTTCGACAGCCTGATCGTGGCCGCCGGCGCCCAGCAGTCGTACTTCGGTAACGACCATTTCGCCGAGTTCGCGCCCGGCATGAAGACAATCGACGATGCACTCGAACTGCGCGGACGCATCCTTGGAGCCTTCGAGCAGGCGGAACTCTCCGACGACCAGGAGGAGAAGGACCGCCTGATGACGTTCGTCGTCGTCGGAGCAGGTCCGACGGGTGTCGAACTCGCAGGGCAGATCGCAGAACTCGCCGACCGCACCCTCGACGGAGCGTTCCGCAACATCGATCCCCGCGACGCGCGCGTCATCCTGCTGGACGCCGCACCGGCCGTCCTTCCCCCGATGGGCGAGAAACTCGGCCGCAAGGCAGCCGAACGGCTCGAGAAGCTCGGTGTCGAGATCCAGCTCAACGCGATGGTCACCGACGTCGACAACGACGGCCTGACCGTCAAGGAAAAAGACGGAACGACGCGTCGTATCGAGGCTCAGTGCAAGGTCTGGTCCGCGGGCGTGCAGGGCAGCCCGCTCGGCAAGCAGCTGGCCGACCAGTCGGGTTCGGAGACGGACCGCGCCGGCCGAGTTCTGGTGGAACCGGATCTGACTGTCAAGGGTCATCCGAACGTCTTCGTCATCGGCGACTTGATGTCGGTCAAGGACGTTCCCGGCATGGCACAGGGTGCGATCCAGGGTGCCACCTACGCAGCCAAGCTGATCAAGGCGTCGGTCAAGGGGCAGGACGACCCCACCCAGCGAGCACCCTTCAAGTACTTCGACAAGGGCTCCATGGCCACGGTGTCGCGTTTCAATGCGGTGGCGAAGGTCGGCAAGCTGGAGTTCGGTGGCTTCATCGCATGGCTCATGTGGCTCGCCCTGCACCTGTACTACCTGGTGGGGTACCGCAGCCGTATCACCACGGTCATTTCCTGGTTCGTCACGTTCCTCGGTAGAGGCCGTGCTCAGATGGCATCGACGGAGCAGCAGGTGTTCGCACGGCTTGCCATCGAACAACTGAACTCTCTCGAGAAAGCGGGCGACGTGAACAAGCGGACGGCCGAGGTCGAAGAGGAACGCGAAAAAGCAGCGGGTTGATCCACGCAGCACCCGCAAGGTAAGCGAAGCAGAATGGGCTCCGTCCGACGCACATCGTCGGACGGAGCCCTTTCTTTCTGCCCTGCCCGATCTATCGGGTCGGCTGAAGGCGATGACCGACGGAGGTACTCAGCGAGCCACCCCCGGCCAAGGCCAAGCGCACGGTGCCGCCCGCCAGATCGACCTCGGAATCCCGACTGTCCGGATAGCGAAGCGTGCTGGACATCGACATCGGTGCCGACAACCCGTCGTGCGCCACCGTCCCCTCCCCCAGTTCCACCCGGTGCCGCAACAGCGGCCGGCCTCCCACATCGCAGTGCATCGAACTCGCCCACTGTCCCGCCACCTCGTCGAGCCTGCCGATCTGTACGCGCTCACGCAGCCACAGATCCGAGTCTTGTTCCAGTTCGATGACATTGAGCACCGTATGAGAGGCATCGGAGACGACGACCATCGGCTCGGGGTCGAAGACGAGTGACGCCCCCGCTCCCAGCTCAACGTGCCAATGCGCCGACGAATGACGTTGTGCTGCACCGGGCATCGCCAACGACGCCGCCACACTGCGCACATCCAGACGAGCGCCGGCAGCCACCGAGATCTTGACGCTGATGGTGTCTCCGCCGAGAGGCGTGGCCGCAGTGCCGATCAAGTGGACGGTGTCGGGCCCCGTCTGCCTACCTGCGAGTCCGCCGACCGACGTGATGCGGGGACTGCGTCGACGACTCGCGTCGATGCGGAGCTCGGTGTGCATCGTTCAGTGCGCGTGGTCGTGTGCGTCGGCGTCGGCGATGACCTTCAATTGCTCACGCACCCAGCCGAGCACCGTCGTTGCGGCGGGATCGTCCGTGAGAGAGATCAGGGCCGTGGGACGACCCTCGCGCACCTGCGCGGCGTCGCGCTCCATGACACCCAGATCCGCACCGACGTACGGCGCGAGATCGGTCTTGTTGACGACGAGCAGGTCGGAGAACGTCACGCCGGGACCACCCTTACGAGGCACCTTGTCTCCTCCCGCGACGTCGACGACAAAAATCTGGACGTCGATCAAACCGGACGAAAACGTGGCGGTGAGATTGTCGCCACCGGACTCCACCAGAATCAGGTCGAGAGGGGGGTTGTTCTCGATCAGGTCGTCGATCGCGTCGAGATTGGCGGTGATGTCGTCGCGTATCGCGGTATGCGGACAGCCGCCGGTCTGCACGGCCGTGATGCGCTCGTCCGGCAACACTGCGTGCCGCCGCAGGAAGTCGGCATCCTCGGTGGTGTAGATATCGTTGGTGAGCACGGCCAGAGACAGCTCGTCGCGGAGCTGGCGGCACAAGGCGGCCACCAAGGCGGTCTTGCCCGACCCGACGGGTCCGCCGATTCCCACACGCAAAGCATCGCCTGCGACCCGTGTGCGCTTGGGTCGGTCCAACCCGTGGTCGTGGGGCTCACCATCGATCAGGTGCGGGGGCATGACATCTCCTTCGGTCGAGAAAACGGTACTGCGGTCGAGAACCGTGTCAGCGGTCGTGAGTTCAGGATACGAACAATGGGCGATCGCGGACGGCGTGGGCTTCGGCGAACATGTCCAGCAGCGGATCGGACAGCTCCATCAGAACCGGGAGCGATGCGCACGCGGCGTCGGCCACCTCGTCGCAGAAGTCCCCCAACCGAATGGTGCACGAGGCAACCTCGGCGGGGTCGAGCGCAAGCAGACGTTGCGCCGCGATCGCCGAGCCGGTCATGGTGATGTACACCTGCACAGCCGCGGTGTCGGCGACGGACAGGTCGGCTGCGAGTCCCACGTGCCCGGCCGCGACGGCCAGATGCGGCCGGCGGCCGATGGACTGCCAATCGTGATGCGGCCATGCTGATTTGGCCAATCTGAGCAGCCCCCGACCCTGAGCTCGCGACGCAGCTCGCACTGCCGGCGACGGCGTCCGGGCATCGCACTCGGCGTCCGCCGCATCCGTGTCCAACGAGCCGAGAACAACCGCACCCGCGATGGACGCCGCCGTGGCTCCCGACGTCCGAATTCGCCGACGCAGAAATGCTTCGAGGGTATCGATGTCGCGCACGAAACCTGATGCGATCGCTTCTTCGACTCCCCCGGAATGGACGTGCCCACCGGTGGGAAGTCGCGAATCTGCTAGCGAGAGAAGAGTTGTGACCTGTCGACGTGCAGCGTACGACGACGCAGTCGACGAGAGGGATCCAAGCGCCATCAGAAGAGGAAATACCGTTGCGCCATCGGCAATTCGGACGCCGGTTGTTCCTTCCACACCTCGCCGTCGATACGCACGGTGAAGGTGTCCGGATCGACTTCGATCTCCGGAAGCGAATCGTTGAGCGGCATATCGGCTTTCCTGATCCCGCGCACGTTCGCAACCGGAACGAGACGGCGATCGCACGCAAGGCGATCGGCCAGACCGTCCTCGATCGCTTGTGGCGCAACGAAATGCAGCGACGTCGCAGCGGCTGCCTTGGGTGACGCTCCGAACATCGGCCGCGGCAGCTCGGGTTGCGGCGTAGGAATGGATGCATTGGCGTCGCCCATCGCGGCCCACGCGATCATGCCGCCCTTGATGACCATGTGCGGACGCACACCGAAGAAGGCAGGATCCCACAACACCAGATCGGCGAGCTTGCCCGTTTCGATCGACCCGATCTCCGCATCGAGACCGTGGGCCACGGCCGGACAGATCGTGTACTTCGCGACGTATCGCCTGACGCGATTGTTGTCGGCACCGTTGTCCCCGGGCAGGTATCCGCGCCGCGCCTTCATGACATGAGCCGTCTGCCAGGTTCGCAGTACCACCTCACCGATACGTCCCATGGCCTGAGCGTCGCTGCCGATCATCGAGATCGCTCCCATGTCGTGCAGCAAGTCCTCGGCCGCGATGGTCGACGGCCGAATGCGGCTCTCGGCGAACGCCAGATCCTCCGGAATGCTCGGACTGAGGTGATGGCACACCATCAACATGTCGAGATGCTCGTCCAACGTGTTCACGGTGTGCGGACGCGTCGGATTGGTCGAGCTGGGCAGCACGTGTGCTTGCGCGGCAACGGTGATGATGTCGGGAGCGTGCCCGCCGCCTGCACCTTCGGTGTGATAAGCGTGTATTCCACGGCCGTTGATCGCAGCGAGGGTGGTCTCGACGAATCCAGCCTCGTTGAGGGTGTCGGAGTGAAGAGCCGCTTGAACCCCCGCCTCGTCGCACACTCGCAGGCACGCGTCGATCGCGGCGGGAGTCGACCCCCAATCCTCGTGCAACTTGAATCCCGAAGCGCCGCCGCGCAACTGCTCCCACATCGAATCGGGATTGACCGTATTGCCTTTGCCGAGCAGCACGATGTTCATCGGCCAGTCGTCGAGAGATTCGAGCATTCTGGACAGATGCCAGGCACCCGGGGTGACGGTGGTTGCCTTGCTTCCTTCGGCAGGCCCGGTACCACCTGCGATCACCGTGGTGATGCCGCCGCCGAGGGCTTCTTCCTTGATCTGCGGGCAGATGAGGTGCACATGGCAATCGATGCCGCCGGCCGTGACGATCTTTCCGTTGCCCGCGATGATCTCGGTCGATGGTCCGATCACGAGATCCGGATGAACGCCGGTCATGGTGTCGGGATTGCCGGCCTTTCCGAGCGCAACGATCCGACCGTCGCGAATACCGAGGTCTGCCTTGATGATTCCCCAGTAATCGACGACGACCACTCCGGTGATGACGGTATCCGGGGCACCGTCTGCCCGGGTGGCACGTGACTGGCCCATCGACTCACGGATCACTTTGCCGCCGCCGAACACCGCTTCCTCGCCGGCCTTGCCCGGACCACCACTTCTGTCCTCGGTGATCTCGATCAGAAGGTCGGTGTCGGCCAACCGAATCCGATCACCCGTCGTGGGGCCGAACAACTGGGCGTATCGACTGCGACTCATACGCGCCATCAGCTGTCCAACTTTCCTGGAGGTGTCATGCTCAAGCCGTATACCTCGCGGGTCCCACCGAGGGGCACGAGTTGCACCGTCTGCTCGATGCCCGGCTCGAAGCGCACGGCAGTGCCGGCCGGAATGTCGAGCCGACACCCGTAGGCGCGATCGCGATCGAACTGCAGGGCGGCGTTCGCTTGAGGAAGATGCACGTGACTTCCCACCTGCACCGGTCGATCGCCGCCGTTCACCACCGTCAAGGTGATCGATTCGGCGCCATCGTTGATCTCGATATCTCCTGCGACGGTGAAGATCTCACCCGGAACCAGATGGCCGTCTCCGCGCTCGGGCGAGATCGGCTCGTGCACAGTGATCAGCTTCGTTCCGTCGGGAAACGTCGCTTCCACCATCACCTCGGGAAGCAGTTCGGGCACACCACTCAGTACGTCGTCGGCCGTGAGCACTTCCCGGCCCGACGCCATCAGCTCGGCCACGGACTTTCCGTCACGAGCACCCTCGAGGAGGTGATCGGTGATGACCGCGATCGCCTCGGGGTGATTGAGTTTCAGGCCGCGAGCACGGCGCCGCCGCGCGAGTTCGGCGGCGTAGCTGACGAGCAGTCGATCCTGCTCGTGCGGAGACAACCGCATGTAGGTTCTCCGTCCGATCGGTGATGATGCTCGGCAATTCTGACACGCAGTCAGCCCAAGGGCACGGTGACCGACCGATCGAGCAGACCCCGCAGGACATTTCGGTCGACAGAAGGGGCCACGTCCTGCAGTTCGGTGACCCCGAACGCGCCCGCGTCCAGGCCGCGTACCAATACGCCCGCGAGAGCCTGCGCCGTCGCCGGCTCGTCCATCACATCTCCGCCGCGACGATCGAGGTAGTTGCCCAGCCGAGCTGCGGCGACGGGCATCGCGTGACGAAAGAACTCGAACGTGGCCAACCACCGCGTCACCAGATGACCGGGGTGCATGTCCCACCCCTGGTAGAAGCCCCGCTCGAGGGATCTGGTCACCAGATCGAAGTGGCGCCGCGCCGACGCTGCCACTTGTTCGGAGCTACCGGTCGGAACCACCTGGGTGGACCCGTCGCACACCCACACGCCTGTCTGCGCTGCCGCAACCAACATGACGTTCTTGGCATGGTCTGCCACCGGATGAGCCAGAGATTGCTGCGCCGACGTGATTCCACACGCCGCGCTGTAGTCGTAGGTGCCGTAGTGGAGCGACGTGCAGCGACCATCCGCGCGGGCTATCGCACGCGCCAACGTCGTCGTACCGTCGGCACCGATCACGGCCTGTGGGCTTTCGATCTGCAACTCGAAACGGAGTGCCCGATCGGGAAGACCGTGAGCCCGCTCGAGTTCTTCGCACAACGCG
This sequence comes from Rhodococcus sp. 05-2254-5, assembly GCF_002258575.1. Taxonomy (NCBI): domain Bacteria; kingdom Bacillati; phylum Actinomycetota; class Actinomycetes; order Mycobacteriales; family Nocardiaceae; genus Rhodococcus; species Rhodococcus sp. 05-2254-5. The sequence continues at coordinate 251,464 of NZ_NOZG01000022.1, forward strand.
ACCACGGCCGAAACCTGCTCGACCGCGCGGAGTTTGGGCACTGTGAACACGAACCCGTCGGGCACTCCCCCGGCCCCGTCCAGGACGAGTTCCAGGGTTCGAATGCCACGCCGACGCTCATGAGCGGCAAGGCCTTTCGCACGGATGCCCAGCCACGACGGGCCCGCCGTGTCGCGTGCCAGCGCAGCCAACGCTGCACCTGCTGCCGCGGCGTGACGATCCTCGACGGCGTCGGAGCGCCACCCGTAGCCGTCCTCGAAATCGAACCTGAGGTCCTGGATCGGTGCTGCGTTCAGCCGGTCCCGTACCACCGGTAGAGCATCGGTGGTGCCGAGGCCGGCGAAGACCTCGGGATGCGCATCGAGCAGGCCGAGGGCTGCGGTTCCCCATGCGGCCGGGATGTTCTCGGACGCCTCGGAGGCCGGGACGTAGACAGTGTGGGAGGGCTGCCCGCCTATTCGGTCTCCCGGATAGTGCTGCGCCAGATCGGCATCGATGGGCTCGAAGAGTGCTTCGATGCGGGCGAACGCGTCGTCGTTCAGCGCACCGCCGGCGGAAGGGGGAACGACATCGTCGTGTCCGGTCATGGGCTTCACTGTCCCAGACGTGCTGTGTTTTCGATATTCGCCAGCCGCACTTTGCCCTGTGCCACCAGGCGGCCGCCCTCGTCGGAGATGTCGACCTGCCAGAGTTGTTGGGTGCGGCCTCGATGGATCGGATGTCCGTGCGCGGCAAGAGAGCCCGAGCGCGTTGCTCGCAGGAAGTCCGTGCTGTTGTTCACCCCGACGACATGACCGCGCGAACCGAACCAGGCCGATCCACCGATGCTGGCAACCGATTCCACCACGGCGCACAGAACACCACCGTGCATGATCCCGGCCGGCTGGTGCAGTTGCGGGGTGACATCCCACTCTGCGCGAACGACGTCGCCGGTCACTTCTCGGTAGGTCAGTCCGACCACGCCGTCGAATCCGCGTCCGCAGAGTTCGGTCAACTGTTCCGGGGTGAGGGTCTCGAAGGGGCTCGCTTCGGTGGTGCCGTTCGAATCGGTCATTGCTCCGCTTCCGGTCGCGTACTGAGAATGTTCGCCGACTGCAGTCGACCCATGACCAGAAATACACGACACTCCGCCCGAGAAAATCGGTGGGCCTCTCGTTCGAGTCGAACGAGAGGCCCACCGTGGCAAGGACCGGGAGACACTGCAGCCCTCAGGTCTCCGGCGCGGTCCGTTGGTATGAAATTAGCATAGGCATACCTCAGTTCCGACGCAAGACCTTCATGACGCGCGTAGCCGCTGCCGGCCCGGGACTCCGACTCGCGATCGCACGGGCGCGCCGGCAGCGACCATCGCGTCGAGCAGTAACTGGCCGCGCCGCGTTCCGGCGGAGGGGCCGGTCCCGGCCAAGATCGGGACGTACGTCGACGCACCGAGGATCGCGTCACCCACCAGCGCCCAGAAAACGCGAGCATCCAGAGGAGCCCGCTCACTGATCGCGCGATAGACAGACCCGAGAGACGTCAGGCACCGATGCGCGGTCCAGACGAGAAGAGCCTGTTCGCAGGGCAACGTCACGGTTCCGGGCTCGCCCGCAGCCGGATCCTCCGGCAGCACTCGCAAGATGGGCGACGCAACACCCGCCCAATCGATTCCCCCGTCGCTGTCCATATGGATCCACAAGTTCTCGATGCCCGGATCCCAGGCACGCGCTTCGAGCACGAGCAGTGCTGCAACCCGCCCGACCACCGCATGAATCAGCGCAGTCGCCACCTGCACCGCCGCAGCGTGCGGTACTTCGAGATCCTCGAGCGAACGGCGGTACATCTGCTCGACGCGACCGTCGTCGAGGCCGACCGACAGCTGCCACCAACGCCGCTTGCCCTCGTCGGCCATGGCGGCCACCGCGTACATCCTCGGATAGTCGGGATTGAGCGCGCGCAGAGTGGAACACGACTCGGCCAACAGCGCGTGCCCACCGGATCGGTCCGAGAATCGGTGCACATCGGCCCAGCCCGTGAATGCCGCAGTTGCAACTGACACCTGAACGCTCCTTCTGTTCGTGATCGGTGAACTCGCCCCACCGTCGACCAATAGATGTAGGTTAGCCTAACCAGATACGGCTGCCGAGTCAGGCACCGCTACCCTTACCTCGTGTCGCACGGCGAGCAAGGGTTCCGTAACCTAAACCGTGTCCCTTCGATCCAGCGAGGAGTCACGACCCCAGTGACCACAGCTCCGCTACTCGGCCCTCACGGCTCGCGTCGCTCGTCCGACGAGCGATACGGGACCGAGGACGTGCCCACCGGGCCCGCACCGTGGAGTACACGCATCGCAGCCGCGGGGATCGACGCGCTGATCGTGCTCGTGCCGTTGTTCATCGGGTGGTCGATCGTCGACGCCCTTCGCGACGACAACGGCGGTGGCCAGGCCGACCGTGTCGTGTTCGGAGCCATTTCTCTCTCGGTGGCCGTCGCCTTGTTCGTCTGGAACCGCGGCTACCGCGATGGCAACGAGGGGCAGAGCACAGGTAGACGGTGGATGAGTCTGACGCTCCGCGACACCGACACCACCGGCCCGGTCGGTGTCCGTCGAGCTCTCCGTCGCCAGTTCGGTCTCGGCCGGTCCACTTCGGAGGTCGTGCGCGAGAAGACAGCTGCAGCGGATGATTTCGAGCCCATTCCCAAGGATGGTTCGGTTGCCGCCATTCGCCGACGCAGATTGCTCGGCCTGGCAGTGCTGGTCGTCGCTCTGGCCGCCGGCATCTTTGCGAGCATCGCCATCGGTGCCCGACCACTGACGTTCGCCGAGATCGCCCATGCATTGATCGATTCGAACGGCACGGACACCGACATCATCGTGCGGACCTTGCGGGTCCCCCGAACGGTGCTGGCGTTGGTGGTCGGCATCGCGCTCGGTATCGCAGGTGCCCTCATCCAGGGACATACGCGCAACCCGCTGGCCGATGCCAGCTTGCTCGGCCTCAATTCCGGGGCTGCGTTCTTCGTCGTCATGGCCATCTACCTGTTCCGGTTCACCTCTCCGAGCCAGTACCTGTGGTTCGCGTTCGCGGGTTCGGCAGTGGCGAGCGTCGTGGTGTTCGGTCTGTCGTCCATCGGGTCGGGCAGATCGAGTCCGATCAACCTCGCCCTGGCGGGCGCGGGTGTCGCGTTCTTCCTCTCCGCGATGACGAATGCCGTCGTGTTGCTCGACCAAACGAGCCTCGACGGCTACCGCTTCTGGGTGGTGGGATCGGTCGCCGGTCGGGGGCTCGACGTGCTGTGGCAGGTTCTCCCCTTCCTGATTCTCGGTGTGCTGATCGCACTCGCCAGCACCCCGGGCCTGAACGTCATGAGCCTGGGCGAGGACGTAGCGCGATCCCTCGGAACCAACATCGCGGTCACCCGAACCGTCGGAATCCTGGCCATCACTCTGCTGACCGGAGCGGCAACGGCCGCGTGCGGGCCCATTGCCTTCGTCGGCCTCGTCGTTCCGCACATCGCCCGAGCGGTGACCGGACCCGACTACCGCTGGCTCGTGCCCTACGCGGGCCTCATGGGCGGCGTGATGCTGATGATCGCCGACGTCATCGGACGCGTCGTGGTGCGCCCGGGCGAGTTGCAGGTGGGCATCGTCCTCGCACTCTTCGGCGCGCCGTTCTTCATCGCACTGGTACGCCGTAGAAAGTTGGCGAGCCTGTGACCGCCGAGATCCGGTCCCCCGAACCCTCCACGGCCGGTCCCGGCACCGTGCCCGCACGGCCCGCCGTTCGCCTGGGGCGGGTGTCCCTTGTCCGCCGTCCACTGATGGTCGTCACCACCGTCCTCGTGGCTGCCGCCTTGATTCTGGTCATGTGTGTCAACATCGGCCGCGGCGACTTTCCGCTGTCGATCCCCCAGGTGCTCGACGTCCTGCTCGGCGGCGGAACGCGGATCGAACGGTTCATCGTCATGGACCTGCGCCTGCCCCGGTCGTTGACGGGCTTGCTCGTCGGAGCGGCCCTGGGAATTTCCGGTGCGATCACGCAATCCATCTCTCGAAACGCACTCGCCAGTCCCGATATTCTCGGCATCACCGCCGGTGCCAGTGCTGCAGCCGTCGCGCTGATCGTCCTGGGCGGCGGCGGTACCTTCAGCGGTCTGCTCGCCACCCTCGGGCTGCCACTGGCAGCGCTGATCGGCGGAGTACTCACCGCAATAGCGATCTACTCACTCGCCTGGCGGAAAGGCGTCGACGGCTTTCGCTTCATTCTGGTGGGAATCGCCGTCAACGCCATGCTCACGGCCGTCATCGGGTGGTTGCTGATCAGCGCCGACATCAACGACGTGTCGCGCGCGCAGGTCTGGCTCAACGGTTCTCTCAACGGAGCCAACTGGTCGACGGTGTGGCCGGTCGCAGTCGCCGTCGTCATCGTCGGGGGCGCAACCATCGTGTCGACGTTCACGCTGGGAGCACTGCGTCTGGGTGACGACAATGCACGATCGCTCGGAGTGCGGTTGCAGCACAGCCAGGCCGTGATGTTGCTCGCCGCCGTCGCACTCGCTGCCGTTGCCACAGCTGCGGCCGGACCGATCGCGTTCGTCGCACTGGCAGCCCCGCAGATCGCGGTACGGCTCCTTCGAACCCCGGGACCGCCGATCATCGCCTCGGCATTGCTGGGCGGACTGCTGGTAGTGGCGAGTGATCTCATCGCGCGGACGATCCTGCCGGTGGAACTGCCGGTCGGCATCGTCACCTCGGCACTCGGTGGACCGTTCCTTCTGTACCTTCTCGTGCGCAGTAATCGAAAGGCTTCCCTATGACAATCAGCCACGCCTCGCGTTTGGTCGCAGACGATCTCAGCCTCGGTTACGGCGACCGGACCATCATCGAGCACCTCGACCTCGCGATTCACACCGGAGTGATCACCACCGTCATCGGCCCGAACGGCTGCGGCAAGTCGACCCTGTTGCGATCGCTCGGACGCCTGCTCAAGCCCAAGGCCGGAAGCGTGATGCTCGACGGCCGGGCGATCTCTTCGATGAAGACCAAAGAGGTTGCCCGGACCCTGGGCATGCTGCCGCAGGCACCTACTGCTCCGGAAGGACTGACCGTCGCCGATCTGGTCTCGCGCGGTCGTCACCCCCATCAGTCGTGGATCAGGCAGTGGAGCTCGGACGACGAGGCAGAAGTGGCCAACGCACTCGAACTCACCGGCGTCGGCGACCTCGCCGACCGTCCCGTCGACGAGCTGTCCGGTGGTCAACGGCAACGCGCCTGGATTTCGATGGCACTGGCGCAAGGCACCGACATCCTGCTGTTGGACGAGCCGACCACCTACCTCGACCTCGCCCACTCGATCGAGGTACTCGACCTCGTCGATCGCCTGCACGAGGAGCTCGGCCGCACCATCGTCATGGTGTTGCACGATCTCAACCTCGCACTGCGATACAGCGACCAGTTGATCGTCATGAAGCAAGGAACCATCGTCACGTCCGGTCGCCCTCAGGACGTCATCTCGGAGGAACTACTGCTCGACGTGTTCGGACTCGAGGCAGCCGTGATCGACGATCCCATGTCGGATCGCCCGCTCATCGTTCCGATCGGAACTCGCCACGTGTACGGGTCGGTCGGTGGTCCGGTGAAGTCGGACAGGCGTTCCGGGACACCGGACTCGCGGGCCGTCTAGCGCAGAGCGTCACCGCTCGATCATCGTTCGGACGAGCTTGAAGCCCTGACCGATGGACACGTCGGGCAGGTAGGCCCGGCCGATTGCGTTGCCGATACTGGGCAGGGCGGCCGGATCGGCGAACGTCATGTGCATCGGCTCGTAGCGCGGCTGGAATTTGGATTTGAATGCCAGCAGAGACCGGAACCCGTATACAGGTTCGAGGGTGCGCCCGAGTACATCGAGCAACCGTTCGAGCAAGCCGGACAGCGTCGACTGCTCGGCGCTGGACACGTGCTCGGGCTGCTTCTCGTCGACTTTGGCCAGAGGTGCACCGGACAGGCTCAGGAACCTGGCTCCCTCCTGCTCGAGGAGCAGGGCGGCAGAGGCGATGAGAAACTCCATTGTCGGCCGAAAACCTTCCGATCGTCTCCGCATGAAATCGAGCGTCCACCCGACGATGACGCCGTCCTCGTAGACGGGCATCCACGACGTGACCCCGTGCACGGTTCGATGTTCGTCGACGGCAATCAGGCATCGCACGTTCTCGTCGTCGACCTCCTCGAGACCGCCGAGGGTGAAGCCCATCTCCGGCATCCCCTTGTCTGCCACCCACTCCTCGGAGATCGCGGTGATCTGATCGGTGATGGCCAGAGGAGCGGTGGGAAACCGAATCCACTCCGCGACGACGCCTGCCTTCTTCGCTCGATTGAGCGCAGTACGAACATCCTGGAACCGCTTGCCGGTGAACGCGATCCCGTCCAGATCGAGCACGGTCTCCTCACCGACCTGGATACCGCCCCATCCCAGAGAATCGGTGATGCGCCGGACGGCCGGCGTGACAGAGTAGAAACACGGAATCCACCCGTTCTTCGACGCGAACTCGGCGAACTCGACCACGTTGTCTCGCAATGATTCTCGCGGCCCGACAGGGTCACCGGTGGTCAAAGCCACGCCGGAAATCACGCGATACGCCACGTAGCTGCGGCCGTCGGCGCTGAACCAGTACTTGTTCCCGCGCCAGGTCGTCATCCACGACAGCGCCGAGCCGCTGCTCGACATCAGCACGCTGCGAGCCCGTTCGGTGGCATCGGTCTCCGAGCCGTACACCGGTGTGAGGAAGGTGCTGATCGTGAGCACGCACACCACGACCCAGAACACGACGCCGGTCCACTCGAACAGCAAGGTGGTCGGGATGCTCTGGGGTAGAAGGGCGGGCTCGAGCCACTGCAGATAGACCGGCGGAACCAGCCTCTGCGGGAAATCGATCAGCAGTCCGCCGAAGGACGGCGAGTCGGCGAAACCGCCGCGACCGAGATAGCCGCCGATCGCGTAGATCAGGCCGAGTCCTACTACGGCGGCCACGACGGACGCGGCCCAGCGTCGGTACGTGCCAGCCGGTGCCGACACGTCGAAGAACTTCCGAGTGACGATCAGGACCAGCAGGACGATCAGGGGCAGAAGGAAGGGCACGGCAGTGCGGTAGGCAGTGGGAGATTCCAGCCCGTAGAACAACGATTCGTCGTCACCGGCTTCGAGGAATCGGATGGCGTAGTTCGCCACCGACAGCGCGAGCAGAACCACCTGCGAGATCACTGCCATCGCCCACGCGAACCGTCGACCGCGGCGCAAACCGTCACTGACCACCAACAGGAACAGCGACGGCATGATGCTCAGGATCGTCGGTCCGACTCCGCCCAGCCTGAGGTCGAGCAGCCCGCGGCGGCATTCCACCGGATCGGTCGTGGTATCGGCGCAGATCTCACGAACCTCGGCAGCTGTGTACGGCACACCGCGAACCACGTCGCGAAGCACCGCGAACGGCCCCACAGCATTGGGGCTCAAGGCCGCCAGCACCGGACCCAGGGCACTGGCGGCGACGATCAGCGCGACCAGGACACGTCCTTCACGCTGCGTTCCCGCCAATCTCGGACCGCGCGCCGACCGGCCGACGATCCACGGGCCCACGATCAGACCGATCACCGCTGCCGCCAACCGAACGACGTCCTGCAGATGACCGCCGAACAAGGCCAGGGTCACCAGAAGGGTCAGCAGTCCGACGCGAATCCGCCTGCGCCACAGCGTGTCCATCCGCGACGTGGCAACCAGCACAACGCCACAGACCCATGTCGTCGGGCCCACGGCCGTACCTACGTGGAGGCGGAAACCCCAATCCTCGTCGACGGTCTTCGCCAGCACGGCCAGGCCCAGCCCGAACAACGACCCCGCAACCTGCGTCACGAATGCGGCTACCGCGAACCGACGGGAACCGATACGACGTTCGATCGGGGCAGCAGCGAGGAGCACCGCAACGGTCGCCACCACGCAGCCCGCGATATTCGGCGCTGCCAGACCAGATGTCAGCGGCGTCCAGAGATGCCAGTGCTCGAACGGGACGATGCCGACCGCGAAGTACCTGTCGACCTGACCACGGCCGTCCGACACGACGGCATATATCCCCGAAAGCCAGACCACGGCGAGCAGGGTGAAGCTGACCGGGGCACCCACGGCACCGAACAGGATCAGCGACCACAATCGCCGCGACTGCCGCATCGTCGCCGAGGCGGCGGATCTCACGACGGCCACCTTCTCGGACATCCACGTCGGTGCCGCAGCATCGATCGCTTCCGTCGGACTCCCCGACTCGTCGGTGTTCACGCCGTCAGTCCTGTTCTCGTAGCCAGCCACGGCAGTTCTCGACGTAAGCCTTCGGACCACACCGCGAAGGTGTGTCCCCCTGGTACCTCCACGTACTGCACATCCATTCCAGCGGCCTTCGCCGCGTCGTACATCTCCTGCTGGCCCGGTTGGTAATCCTTGTCCTCGGACCCCACGACGAAAATACCGGCAGAGTCCGGGTATCGACGCGATTTGAGCAGGTCGAGAGGGTTGATCGCGGTGAACGCTGCGGCGTTGCCGCCGAACGCCTGCTGCACGGTTCGATCTCGATCGCCGAGGGTCGGCTCGCGCTGACCCGACAGGTCGAGAAACGTGGGATAGACCTCGGGATGATTGGTGGCCATCTGTATCGAGCACGTTCCGCCGTAGGACAATCCGCCGATCGCCCAATGAGCACGGTTGCGATCCACCTGCAGGGAGTTGTCGATCCAATCGGGAACGTCACGTGCGAGGTAGGTGGCCGCGTTGCCGAGTGTCGAATCCACGCAGAGCGGATTGGCGATCGACGAGCCGGTGCCGTCGGCCACGACCACCACCGGTGCCAGACCGGCATGATCACGCGCGAAGTTGTCCATGGTCTCGGCGAGCTTGCCCCCGTTGAACCAGTCTTCGGGTGCGCCGGGCTGGCCGGCGAGTAGTACGAGGACAGGAAGGAGCGGACGGGGATCGGCGAAGTAGGCCGGCGGTAGGTAGATCTGGGCGTCTCGCGCCGTGAAGTTCGACGCGGTGGCAGGAATGGTGGCGGAGGTGACGCGGCCGGCGGAAGGCAGGTCGGCAGGTGCGGACCAGGCAGATTCCAGGGGCGTGCCGGTGACGGTGTCGGAGACCGGAGGCGGCACGTCCGAGAACGCTATGCGCTCGGCCGACTCGACACCGAGCGCATTACCCACGGTCGGATACGCATCGAATTCGAGGTTGACGTGCAGAGCAGACGTTGCCACCACGAGGACCGCCGCCAGCACCGACACCACTGTGCCGACCACGCCGCGGGCTGCGATCGACCGTGGTACGAGTGCGAACAGGGCAGCCACACCCACCCCGATCCACACGTAGATCGAGATGTCGATCGGATCGGGGAACGGACGCCATACTTTTTCGACCAGTACGTAACCGATGGCCGTGACGACGATCGCCGCGGTGGCAGCGATCGGCAGCGCACGCCTGGCGTATCGACGCGACCTCGAGACCAGCAACCACAGTCCGCCGGCGGCGCCGAGCACGGACACGATCACCGGCAGTGGCCCATCGAGCAACGACAGTGAATCGAACCACTTCACGCGAGGTCTCCACTCATCTTTCCGACTCGGCCCAGCGGCACCAACTCTCGACAGAGTATGCCCACCGACCCGCTCACGGTCACGACCCGCCGACGCCACTCGACCGCGGCTATGACCGAGACCACAGCACTCGGACGGTAGTTACTACTACGAGTAGTACGCATCCGCGTCGGACTGGCCGTAGACTCGGAGGAATGGCTGGCCTTGGTGAATTGGAACGCGCAGTAATGGACCATCTGTGGGAAGCGACGGAGCCGCAGACCGTTCGTCAGGTACACGAGGCCCTTGCGACTCATCGTGAACTCGCGTACACGACCGTGATGACGGTCCTGCAGCGTCTGGCGAAGAAGAGTTTGGTCGTCCAGCAGCGCGACGACCGAGCTCACCGCTACGCCCCGGTCCATGGTCGCGACGAGTTGGTCGCGAGCCTGATGGTCGACGCGTTGTCCCAGGCCCCCGCCTCCGGCGGTCGTGCAGCTGCCCTCGTGCACTTCGTCGGGCAGGTCGGAGCAGATGAGGCCGCCGCCCTCCGTGAAGCACTCGCGGCGCTGGAAGTGGCACAATCGACGACAGAGTCACCTTCTGCTGCAGAAGGCCGTCCGACGGACTGAGGCTCCTCGTAGTAAGTGAGGACATGAACTCCACCACTGCGCTGGTATTCGCGATACTCGCGCTGATCCTGGCTGGACCTGTGCCGGCGATGCTCGCCCGTGCGAGCTGGCCGTACCGGTCGCCTCGCGCTGCTCTGGTGCTGTGGCAGGCCATCGCCCTCGCGGCCGTGTTGTCGGCCTTCAGTTCCGGCCTGGCAATCGGCGGATTGCTGCTCGTGCCGGGCCCCGACGGCCGTCCGACCACGGCTCCGACCGACGAGATCGACGCCTTGGGCCTGCCTCTGTGGACCTTGTACGTGGTGGTGCTCGCGATCACTCTGGGCATCGGAGCGAAACTGATGTTCTCGGTGGCTCAGGTGGCGGTGCGTACCCGCCGTCGCCGCTCCCGTCATCGCATGTTGGTCGATCTACTCGACCGGACCGACAAGAGCGACAATCCGTTCAGGAGCCTGCGTGATGCAGACATCCGGGTTCTGGACGCGGCGGAACCGATTGCGTATTGCCTGCCCGGACTACGGCAGCGGGTGGTGCTGAGCCGCGGAACGCTTGCCAGCCTCTCCGAAGCGGAGGTGACCGCGATCCTCAGTCACGAGCGATCACACCTACGATCCCGTCACGACCTCGTGCTGGAAGCGTTCACCGCGGTCAACGAGGCGTTCCCCAGAATCGTTCGTAGCAAGTCCGCCCTGAGCAGCGTTCAGTTGTTGGTCGAGCTGCTGGCCGATGACACGGCGGTCAAGGTCACCGGACCCACCCCTCTCGCGCGCGCACTCGTGACGTGTGCCGGATCCACCGCACCGCGGGGTGCCATGGCAGCCGGCGGACCGCACACACTCATTCGCGTCCAGCGGTTGAGCGGGCCGGGCAGCGACGTCCGGATCGCCGCTGTGGCATATCTGGCCGCCGTCGTCATACTCGTGCTGCCGACCATCTACGTCGCGATGCCGTGGCTCGAAGAACTGAGCAAACTCCTCGGCTGATCGAGCGCCGCCACACCGAGGGGTCACGCAGGTCACACCCATCCGGGTGAACAAATGGCGGTACGTCCCGTACAGTAGAACTCGGTCGCCATCGCGACCAAGCAATCGAAATGGCACAAACAGCCCCACTTTATGCAGGTTCGACCTGCGTACCGATGGCCAGGTGACAGTGCCCTGGCTCGTATCAATGTGTTCTGGCTGTTTTTCGTGTTTCCCTTCTCGTCGGGTCTCTCAGCTTCGGGCTTATTGGCGTGCCCGCAATCCGGAGAGGCTTTACTGCGTGACCAACGCTGTTTCCAATACCACCGTTTCCCCCGAGTCCGACTCGACGGCCGTACCGACGCCCGCAGCGGCACCGGCGTTCACCTTCGCCGAGCTCGGTCTGCCCGAGGCAGTCGTCGCGGCTCTCGCTCGTAACTCGATCACCGTGCCGTCCCCCATCCAGGAAAAGGCGCTTCCCGACGCCATCGCCGGCAAGAACGTCCTCGGTCGCGCGCAGACAGGTTCGGGCAAGACCCTCGCCTTCGGCCTGCCGATTCTGCAGCGCCTGTCGCTGCACACCGATCGACCGGCCGCCAAGCGCCCGCGTTCGCTCGTACTGGTTCCCACCCGCGAACTCGCGTTCCAGGTAGTCGAGTCGCTCGCTCCCTACGCCAACGCACAGGGCCTCCGGGTCATGCCTGCCGTCGGCGGCACCCCGTTCAACAAGCAGGTCGAGCAGCTTCGCCGCGGAGTCGACGTACTGGTCGCCACTCCGGGACGACTGGCAGATCACCTGCGTCAGGGCACCTGCATCCTCGACTCCATCGAGATCACCGCGCTCGACGAGGCCGATCAGATGGCCGATATGGGCTTCCTGCCCGAGGTGCGCGCCGTACTCGCCGATACACCCGCAGACGGACAGCGGATGCTGTTCTCGGCCACCCTCGACCGCGAGGTCCAGTCACTGGTTCGCCAGTTCCTGCCCGACCACGTCGAGCACTCCACCCAGGACGGCAAGGCCAGCGTCCGAACCATGGACCACTACGTCCTCATGGTCGACCGCGGCCAGAAGGATCTGGTGCTCTCGGAGATCGGTGCCCGTGAAGGCGGCCGCACCATCATGTTCGCGCGCACCAAGCTGGGCTGCGACGGCATCACCGATCGCCTGCGCGCCCTCGGCATCGCTGCAGAGTCGCTGCACGGCGGCAAGGCACAGAACCAGCGCACCCGAGTGCTCGAGCGATTCAAGAACGGTCGCACCCCTGTGCTCGTGGCCACCGACGTCGCGGCCCGCGGAATTCACGTCGACGGAATCGACCTGGTCGTACACGTCGATCCGCCCGCCGACCACAAGGACTACCTGCACCGCGCCGGCCGCACGGCACGCGCTGGAGAAAAGGGCACCGTCGTCGCGATCGTGCTCCCCAATCAGCGTCGTCAGGTTCTGCGTTTGACCGGGATGGCCGGCGTCAAGGCCACCGCGGTCAACGTCTCCCCCGGTTCGGCCGAACTCAACAGCATCACCGGAGCCAAGAAGCCGACCGGTGAGCCGTTGCGTGCCGAATCCACCCCGCGTGATCGCAACAGCCGCCCGCGCACCGGTGGCTACCAGGGGTCCAACCCCCGCAGCGGTGGCTACCAGGGTTCCAACCCGCGCAGCGAAGGCGGCTACCAGGGTGACCGTCCCCGCACGGGATACCAGGGATCGAGCCCTCGCACCGGCGGCTACCAGGGATCCAACCCGCGCAGCGAAGGCGGCTACCAGGGTGACCGTCCCCGCACGGGATACCAGGGATCGAGCCCTCGCACCGGCGGCTACCATGGATCCAACCCGCGCAGCGAAGGCGGCTACCAAGGTGACCGCCCGCGTCGCTCCGACTCGAGCTCGTACCGCGGCTCAGAGGGTCGCGGTTACGAAGGTCGCGGCTCGGACAACCGTGGCTCGGACAACCGTCGTCCCGCATCCGCCCCGCGCCAGGACGAGAACCGGTCGGGTGGGTTCCGTAGCCGCACCGAGCGTCGTTCGTACGACGGTTTCGACGGGCCTGCACGCAGCCACTGATCGATCGTTCGAGGCGAAGCCCTGATTCGACGGGCTTCGCCGCTCGAACCCCGAGGTGCCGCATTCTTCGCGAATGCGGCACCTTTTTCGTCGTGTCGGCCGGACCCAGGGGGTTGGCTCGCGCGAAATCGCGCGGCAAGGAAAGCTGTCTGTATGACCTCAGCAGCAAAAGAGACAGAACTGGCTCAGATCGGAGTCACCGGACTCGCCGTCATGGGCTCCAACATCGCGCGTAACTTCGCCCACCACGGGCACACTGTCGCGTTGCACAACCGCAGTATCGCGAAAACCGACGCGTTGATCGCCGAGCACGGTACCGAGGGCAACTTCCTCCGTACCGAGACCATCGAGGAGTTCGTGGCCGCGCTGGCGAAGCCGCGGCGCGTGCTCATCATGGTGAAGGCAGGCGACCCGACAGATGCGGTGATCGAGGAACTCGCCGGTGTGATGGAGGAAGGCGACATCATCATCGACGGCGGCAACGCGCTCTACACCGATACGATCCGCCGCGAGGCGGCCATGAAGGACCGCGGTCTGCTCTTCGTCGGTGCCGGTATTTCCGGCGGCGAAGAGGGCGCGCTCAACGGCCCGTCGATCATGCCGGGTGGCCCGGCCGAGTCCTACAAGGCATTGGGACCGTTGCTCGAGTCCATCGCTGCGCAGGTGGACGGCACGCCATGCTGCACGCATATCGGCCCAGACGGCTCCGGCCACTTCGTCAAGATGGTGCACAACGGCATCGAATACGCCGATATGCAGCTCATCGGCGAGGCGTACAACCTCTTTCGCGACGCGCTCGGGTACTCGCCTGCGCAGGTTGCAGACGTCTTCACCGAGTGGAACAAGGGCGATCTGGAGAGCTACCTCGTCGAGATCACTGCGGAGGTCCTTCGCCAGGTCGACGCGAAGACCGGGCAGCCACTGGTCGATGTGATCGTCGATGCTGCCGAGCAGAAGGGCACCGGTCGATGGACCGTCAAGGCGGCACTCGATCTCGGAGTGCCCGTGACCGGCATCGCCGAGGCAGTGTTCGCACGGGCTCTGTCGGGATCGCGGGCCCAGCGCAAGGCCGCTGTCGGCCTCGCATCGGGAACATTGGCCGACAAGCCGACCGATGCCGAGCAGTTCACCCACGACATCAGCCGGGCGCTGTACGCGTCGAAGATCGTCGCCTACGCACAGGGCTTCGATCAGATCGCGGCGGGTAGCGCCGAATACGATTGGAATCTGCATCCGGGCGATCTCGCCACGATCTGGCGTGGTGGCTGCATCATTCGGGCGCGATTCCTGAACCGCATCAAGGACGCGTACGACGACAACGCCGAACTACCGAGCCTCATCCTGGCGCCGTACTTCCGTGACGCCATCGAGAACGCGATCGACAGTTGGCGGCGCGTCGTCATCACGGCTGCGTCGCTCGGCATCCCGGTGCCTGCGTTCGCATCCTCGCTCTCGTACTACGACGCGCTGCGCGCCGAGCGTCTGCCTGCGGCCCTGACACAGGGACAGCGCGACTTCTTCGGTGCGCACACCTACGAGCGCACCGATTCCGAGGGCAAGTTCCACACTCTGTGGAGTGGAGATCGCTCCGAGATCGAAGCCTGACATCGGTCCCTCGCCGGTGGCACCGCGCGTACTTTCGTGCGGTGCCACCGGTGTGATCGGTCTTCGCTCGCTCAGAAGGGCACCGGCCCGAGTATCGGTTGCACCACCGTCGACGGAATTCCCTCCCACGGCAGTGCACCTTCGAGGTCCCTCCAGACGGCTTGTACGGCGCTGAAGCGTCCCGTGCCGTACACGTCGGAGGCGACGTACAGGATGTCCGCACAATCCGGTACGTCGATGGCCAGAAGATCGAACCCTGCTGCTGCACAACCGATTCCGGATTCGATCTCCAACATCCCCGACGCCACCGAAGTCCCCAGCGCGTTCAGGATCATCGAGGATTCACGTGGCCCGCGTCCCGTCACGACGATTTCGGGACTGCCCAGGTCGGTGAGACCGACCGTGTAGCAGAACGCGGGATGAATGCCGTCTCGATCGACCTCCGATTCCACATACTGCAGCGCCCACCCGAATGACTCGATCGTTGCCCTCACGTCATCGATGTAATTGTCGACACCGAACCCTCGGCACATCTTGCACATGACTCCCCCACCTTCGCCGTGCAACCGCCCCTGCGGAGATTGCGTCTCGAACGCCATTCGAACTCACGTTCTAGGACAAGTATTGCGTGCGGTACCGACAAGAACGGTCGAACGCGTCGTCGATCCGGCGGTAAGGTCAGCTCCATGCCGGGTCAATCCACTCGATCGTTCGCAGACCTCGGTCTCCCCGTCGTTCTGGTGCACTCCCTCAGGAATGCAGGTGCTCGCGACCCGTTTCCCATTCAGGTCGCGGCGATCCCCGATGCCCTTGCCGGACGGGACGTCCTCGGGCGCGCACCCACGGGCTCGGGTAAGACCCTGGCGTTCTCACTGCCGATTCTCGTCCACCTCGCCGGCAAGCGAAGCGCACCTGCGGCACCGCGCGGGTTGATCCTCGCCCCCACTCGGGAACTGGCACTGCAGATTCGTGAAGTACTCGACATCCACGGTGCCACCTTCGGACTTCGTACCGTCTGCGTCGTCGGAGGTGTTCCGCTCGAACGCAACGTCCGAGATATTCAGCGCGGAGTCGACATCGTGGTCGCGACTCCCGGCCGGCTCATCGATCTCCTCCAGCGACGCTCGATCACACTCGAGCATGTCGAGGTCACCGTCATCGACGAGGCAGATCGCATGGTGGACATGGGTTTCCTGCCTCAGGTCGAGTCACTGCTGGCCGCCACCCCGGCACACGGTCAGAGGATGCTGTTCTCCGCGACGCTGGACGGTGAGGTCGACGGGCTGGTCGAGAAGTTTCTGAAAGACCCCGCTGTGCACTCCACTGCGGCAGCCGTCAGCGAACCCGACATGACCCATTTCGTCTTCCGAATCGACGCGGCCCGAAAGACCGAAGTCGCTGCCGCACTTGCCAACCGCGACGGTAAGACACTTCTGTTCCTACGGACAACCCATGCCGTCGATCGACTCACCGACGAGTGCCTCGCACTGGGTGTGCCGGTATCGTCGTTGCACGGCAACAAGACTCAGGCGCACCGCACCCGATCGCTCGCGGCCTTCGGCGAGGGCACGTCCGTGGCTCTCATCGCAACCGACGTGGCAGCCCGCGGTGTTCATGTCGACGACGTGACTCTCGTCGTTCACGTCGATCCCCCCGTCGATTTCAAGGATTACCTGCACCGCGCCGGACGCACTGCACGTGCCGGTGCCCGCGGAACCGTCGTGACGCTGGCAACGGACGACCAGTTGGATCGCGTCCGATCGATGGCCGACGAGGCCGGCGTTGCCGCCACGGTCATCGATACCGATCTGGACCAGTCCGCGTGGCGTCGACCGACGGGCGCACGCACCCCGATCGGTCGACCGCTCCCTGCCCCGGTACCGACGACGAGCGGTGCTGGGGCCGACCCCCGAACTGCGCGTGGTGCGGGCCGGACGGGTACTCCGGGCAGGCGTGGGCGGAACGATGGCACCGGGAGTCGGCGGGGTGGCGGTAGCAGAGGACGACGCGGGTGACCGCGTCCTGGCCGGCGGTCGTACTCGCGCTGATTTCGGCGTTCCTGTTCGCCTGCGCGTCGGTCGCGCAACAGAGCGCGGCCGCGTCCGTCCCCGAAGGTGAATCCCTCGTTTCGGCACTGGTGCGCAGCCCGCGGTGGTGGGTAGGGGTACTCGGAGACGGCGGTGGCTATGCGGTGCAGATCGCCGCGCTGTGGGTCGGCTCGGTACTGATCGTCCAACCTCTGCTGGTGACAGCACTGCTGTTCGCTCTCCCGATGTCGGCAAAGCTGGTCGGGAGAACACTGCCTGCCACCACCTGGGCGCTCGCCGTGGCGATGGCCGCGGCACTCGCCGTCTTCATCGTGGTGGGCGACCCGAGCGAGGGCAATACCGACGCCCCTTTCGTGCAATGGCTCGTTCCACTGATCGCGGTGGCCGTCGTGGTCGGCTGCGCCGCCGCGGGCGGATTGCTGCTCACCTCGCCGGGAGTTCGGGCACTACTGCTCGGTGCGGCGGGAGGATTGCTGTTCGGCCTGGCGGCTGCGCTGACCAAGAACGTCACCGACCTCGTCGACGGTAACCCGGTCGAGGCGCTGACGGCCTGGCAGACCTACACGCTGATCGGATCCGGCGTCGTCGGCTTCTACCTGCAGCAGCGTGCATTCCAGGTGGGTCCGCTGTCGGCGTCGATGCCGGCCGTGACGATCTGTGAACCACTCGGCGCGGCGTTCGTCGGAGTCACTGTCCTGAACGAGCGAATCAGAACCGAGGGCGCAGCCCTGACGGTCATCGTCGTGGCCGTGGCCGTCATGGTCGTCACGACGGTCCTGCTGTCGCGTACGCAGGCTGCGAACGCGTCCGAACCGACCGCTCGGGACGGGGCGTCGAACCCAGGAAGTCCATCCGACCGGTAGTCTCGATCAACGTGCAGTTCCTCGATGGTCACCAGCCGCCCTACGATCTCACCTACGACGACGTCTTCCTCGTCCCGAACCGGACCGATGTCACTTCTCGTTTCGACGTGGACCTCAGCACGGTCGACGGGTCGGGAACGACCATTCCGATCGTGGTGTCGAACATGACCGCAGTATCGGGTCGGCGGATGGCCGAGACCGTCGCACGACGCGGTGCCATTGCCGTCATTCCGCAGGACCTGCCCACCGAGGCCGTCGCCGAAACGGTCGCATTCGTCAAGAGCAGAGATCTCGTTGCCGACACACCGGTCGTTCTCGGCCCCAACGCCTCGGTCTCCGATGCGCTCGCCCTGGTGCACAAGCGCGCTCATGGATCCGTCGTGATCGTCGAGCACGGCAAGCCCGTCGGTGTCGTCACCGAGAGCGCCTGCGCGGACGTCGATCGCTTCGCTCGGCTCAGCTCGGTGGCCGCGACCGACTTCGTGCGGGTGGCCCGCAACGACTCACCCAAAGAGGTCTTCGAGCTGATGGAGGCCGCCCACGCCCAGCTCGCGATCGTCGTCGAGGACGACGGTTCGTTGGCCGGTGTGGTGACGAACACCGGTGCCGTCCGCACCGGCATCTACGCCCCTGCCGTCGACGCGTCGGGACGGCTGCGGATCGCTGCCGCGGTCGGCATCAACGGCGACGTGGCGAAGAAGGCGACGGCACTGGTCGAGGCCGGTGCGGACGTCCTGGTGATGGATACCGCCCACGGGCACCAACAGAAGATGCTCGAAGCGTTGGCCGAAGTGCGTTCGCTCGATCTCGGCGTACCGCTCGCCGCCGGCAACGTCGTCTCCGCTCAGGGCACCCGTGACCTGGTGGCGGCGGGTGCGGACATCGTCAAGGTCGGTGTCGGCCCCGGGGCCATGTGCACCACTCGCATGATGACCGGCGTGGGTCGGCCGCAGTTCTCCGCCGTGGCCGACTGTTCGGCTGCCGCAGCCGAACTCGGTGCGTCGGTCTGGGCCGACGGCGGTGTTCGCCATCCTCGCGACGTCGCGCTCGCGCTCGCGGCCGGTGCCGCCAACGTCATGATCGGATCCTGGTTCGCGGGCACCTACGAATCTCCCGGAGACCTTCGCGTCGACGCGGCGGGCAACCGATACAAGGAAAGCTTCGGCATGGCGTCCAAGCGTGCCGTCGCGGCGCGCACTGCCACCGACGGGGCCTTCGACCGCGCCCGCAAGGCGTTGTTCGAGGAAGGGATCTCCAGTTCCCGGATGCGACTGGATCCGGATCGTCCCGGCGTCGAAGACCTCATCGATCACATCTGCGCAGGTGTGCGCAGCACATGCACTTATGCCGGGGCACGTTCCCTGCCCGAATTGGCCGAACGAGCCGTCCTCGGGGTCCAGTCGGCCGCAGGATTTGCCGAAGGGCGCCCCCTGCCGTCCGGGTGGTAACGCACCGAGACGGTTAGACTCACCCACTACGAGTTCGACGACGTTCGCTGTCGTTGCCCGCGCCGAGACGAGAACGTCGACTCGGCGCGGTGCGACGACGCGTCGGCCACCACCGGTGTGCCGCAACGCGAACCAGACAGAAGGGAATCAGGTGCCCGAGGCACCCACTATTTCGGTTGCCGGTTCGGCAACTGCGGAGCAGCACGACGACGGTTCCACATCGGAGGGATCCTCTATCGAGCCGGGAGAGAAACCCGGCGACACCGATTTCGACAGGTCCCCGCAGACGAGCGGAGCGGTACTGCTCTCTCAACTTCGGCGGCGTTGACCTGTGGCCACTCTCGTCACCATCGTCAGCCTGATCGGCTTCGTGGCGCTAACGGCAGGTACTGCCCTCTTCGTCGCGGCCGAGTTCTCCCTCACGGCTCTCGAACGCAGTGCGGTCGAGTCTCAGGCCGAGAACGGCGACCTACGCTCGCGCCAAGTTCTGCATGCTCACAAGACGCTGTCTTTTCAGTTGTCGGGCGCGCAGCTGGGCATCACGATCACCACCCTCATCACGGGTTATCTCGCGGAGCCGGTCCTGGCAGGATTCATCAGGCCGGTGACCACCGCGCTGGGTGCCTCGGACTCTCTTGCGTCGGGCATCTCCCTCGCGGTGGCTCTGATCTTGGCCACGTCGTTCTCGATGATTTTCGGTGAACTGGTCCCCAAGAACATCGCCATCGCGAAACCGATGTCGACCGCGCGGGTCACAGCCGGAGCGATGGCCGGGTTCTCCCTGATCTTCAAATGGGCGATCAACGGACTCAACGGCTCGGCCAACTGGCTCGTGCGACGGCTCGGCATCGAACCGGCCGAGGAACTGCGTTCGGCAAGATCACCGCAGGAGCTCGGTTCACTGGTCCGAACGTCGGCCCAGCAGGGCTCGATCGACGAGAACACCGCACGTCTGGTCGACCGGTCGTTGCAGTTCG
Source organism: Rhodococcus sp. 05-2254-5 (assembly GCF_002258575.1). NCBI lineage: Bacteria > Bacillati > Actinomycetota > Actinomycetes > Mycobacteriales > Nocardiaceae > Rhodococcus > Rhodococcus sp. 05-2254-5. Next base: position 271,638 of record NZ_NOZG01000022.1, read on the forward strand.
GCGACCGCACCGCCGAGGAACTGATGACTCCGCGGGTCAAGATCGAGACTCTCGCCACCGACGCGACCGTCGCCGACCTGATCGAAACCGCTGCGCGAACGGGCTTCTCTCGGTTCCCGGTGGTCGACGGCGACCTGGACGACACCGTCGGTGTCGTACACATCAAGCATGCGTTCACGGTGGCCGGAGCGGACCGCCGGTCCACCACTGTCGAGTCCCTGGCGCGCGACGTTCCGGTCGTTCCGTCGAGCCTGGACGGCGACGCTGTGATGGAACGCGTGCGAGCCGACGGAATGCAGGTGGCCCTCGTGGTGGACGAGTACGGCGGCACCGCAGGCATGGTGACCATGGAAGATCTGATCGAGGAGATCGTCGGCGACGTGCGCGACGAACACGACGAGCCGGAACTGGACGTCGCTCGTTCGGGCGACGGCTGGGACTGCGCGGGGCTGCTTCGCATCGACGAGGTTGCGTCGGCGACGGGCTATTCGGCCCCGGAAGGCGAATACGAAACCATCGGGGGCCTGGTACTGATGCAACTCGGCCGAATTCCATCAGAGGGAGACGCGGTGCTTCTACCGTCCCCGGCGACGGAGGACGTCCCCGACGGCGACGGCGGGTGGATGGCGCGCGTGATCCGCATGGACGGCCGCCGTATCGATCGTGTGCTGATCCTGCCGGTCGACGCCGAAGCAGTGGCGCGTCTGCGATCGGACGGTGAGGTCGATGGGTGACTTTCTCGGGGTAGGTCTGGCAGTTCTGCTGCTGGCCGGAAACGCCTTCTTCGTCGGTGCCGAGTTCGCACTGATCTCAGCTCGCCGTGATCGTCTCGAAGCATTGCTGGCGCAGGGCAAGAAGCGCGCGCAGAGCGTCATCGAGGCCGGTCAGAATCTGTCGCAGATGCTCGCCGCGGCACAACTCGGCATCACGATCTGCTCGATTCTGCTCGGCCGCGTCGCCGAGCCCGCGGTCGCGCACTTGATCGAGGTGCCCCTGGAGCTGGTCGGCATCCCCGGCTCGTTCCTGCACCCGATCGCCTTCGCCATCGCGCTGACACTCGTCGTCGTCCTGCACATCCTCGTCGGCGAGATGGTCCCGAAGAACATCGCCATCGCCGGCCCGGAGAGCACCGCCATGGTGCTCGTGCCCATCCACCTGATGTTCATCAAGGTGGCGTTGCCCCTGATCTCGTTCTACAACCTGTGCGCCAACCTGACGCTGCGCATGCTTCGCATCGAGCCCAAGGACGAACTGAGTTCGTCCGTCTCGGCGGTAGAGCTGTCGCAGATGATCGGCGAATCGCGCTCGGAGGGACTGATCGACGCCGAGGAACACCGCAGATTGCGCCAGGCTCTCGAGACCTCGGGCCGAACCGTGGCCGAGGTTCTGATTCCCTCGCATCAGGTTCGGAGTATCGAGCTGTCCGGGCCGGACCACACTTTCGGTCCGACCCTCGGTTCGGTGGAACGCGCAGTCATTGAAACCGGGTTCTCTCGGTACCCGGTGCGTGATGCGAGCGGTTCCCTGGTGGGCTATCTGCACCTGAAGGACGTGCTCGACGACATGGCCGACGATTCCGCCGGCCCGGAGACCGTCATTCCCCGCAGCGACGTCAGGGCCCTGCCCGTGGTGTCCATAGACACCGTGCTCGACGACGCGCTGACGAAGCTGCGGCGCGCCAGCAGCCACCTCGGTGCCGTGCACGATGCGACCGGTGCCACGGTCGGCATCGTCGCGTTGGAGGATCTGGTGGAGGAGTTCGTGGGCACGGTTCGAGACGGGACTCACCGTGTCGCCGGTCCCCGACCGGGTCAGTCCGCACCTACCGGTAACCCGCGGAACGTCTGAATGGGCGGATCGGAAACGCTGACCGAGGCGGAGTGGACTGCTCGGCGAGACGCGCACTCGGCGCGGGTGGAGAGTCTCGTCGGCAGCTATCTGGTCGATCGCGGACACGGCAATGTGCATCCGGTGGTGGATTTCTTGTTCACCTACTACAGCCACCGCCCGGGTCAGTTGCGGCGATGGAACCCCGGCCACGGCAGGGTTCTGACGGGCGATCGGGCGCGTGACTTCGCCGAGTTCGCCTCGTACGAGCAGGTCGAGACTGCGGACGGTCCAGGATTCCGGGTGCGGTCGGATCTGCTCGAGCGACGCCGGCCCAGCATCGAGTTCGTTCTAGGTCTGCTGTCGGCGACGCGGGAGCGACCGCCCCTGCTCGGCTGCTTCGGTCTGCACGAATGGGCGATGGTCTACCGCGGCGGCGACTCGGCAGTCCGGCACAGCCAGGTCCCATTGCGACTCGGTCATGAGGGAACCGACGCCGTGGTCGACTCGATGACGTTACGGTGCACTCATTACGACGCCTACCGCTTCTTCACCGAGGACGCGGTACCGCGTAACGCCCTCGCGTTGTCCCCCGAGTCGCGCCTGGGGTCCGAGCAGCCCGGTTGCATCCACGCGTCGATGGATCTGTACAAGTGGTGCTACAAATTGGGTCCGTTGATCGACTCCGAGTTCGTGACCGACTGTTTCGAGTTGGCGTTGGAGGCTCGAACGATCGATATGCGCGCAAGTCCGTACGACCTGAGCGAGTACCATCTCGATCCCATCCGAATCGAAACTGCGGCTGGACGGGCAGAGTACGTTCGCGCACAGGGAGAGCTGTCGGAAAAGGCAGCTCCCCTACGCTCGGCACTGGTGGATCGGTGTCGAAATCTGCTCACCGGCGGCGGGTTCGGCGTCGGACCTACCGCCGAGTAACATCGACAGCGTTGTCGTGGGGACACCGTCACCGGTGTCCGTGACCGGAAAGAGTGAGGAATTCATGACCGATCGTGTGCAGGCTGGTGGACTTCAGGTCGCCAAGGTCCTATTCGATTTCGTCGAGAAGGAGGCGCTGCCGGGTACCGACGTAGATTCGCAGGCCTTCTGGGCCGGTGCCGCGTCGGTGATCGCCGATCTCGCTCCCAAGAACAAAGCGTTGCTTGCCGTCCGTGACGAGATCCAGGGCAAGGTCGACGCGTGGCACGGCGAACATGCCGGTGCCGATTACGACCGCGCAGCGTACAAGACCTTCCTGAAAGAGATCGGCTACCTGCTCGACGAGCCTGCCGACTTCCAGATCACCACCTCCGGCGTGGACACCGAGATCACCACCACGGCCGGGCCGCAGCTGGTGGTTCCTGTGCTCAATGCACGCTTTGCGATCAATGCCTCCAACGCACGATGGGGCTCGCTCTACGACGCCCTCTACGGAACGGACGCCATTCCCGAGACCGACGGAGCCGAGAAGGGCTCGAGCTACAACAAGGTCCGCGGAGACAAGGTCATCGCGTTCGCGCGTGACTTCCTCGACGAGGCATTGCCGCTGAGCTCCGGCTCGCACGTCGGGACCACCGGATACGTCGTCGACGCCGCGTCGCTGACAGTGACGTTGGCCGATGGCAGCACCGTGGGCCTGAAGGATCCGGCACAGCTGTTGGGATACCAGGGCACACCCGATGCGCCGACGGCCATCCTGTTCGTGCACAACGGTTTGCACTTCGAGATCCAGATCGACCCCGAGAGCCCGATCGGCAAGACCGACGGAGCAGGCGTCAAGGACGTGCTGCTCGAGTCGGCTGTCACCACGATCATGGACTTCGAGGATTCGGTCGCCGCAGTCGATGCCGACGACAAGGTTCTGGGCTACCGCAACTGGCTCGGCCTGATGAAGGGCGATCTCACCGAGGAGGTCTCCAAGGGCGGCAAGACGTTCACTCGTGCGATGAACAAGGACCGCACCTACACCTCGGTCGACGGTTCCGAGTTGACGCTGCACGGCCGTTCGCTGCTGTTCGTCCGCAACGTCGGCCACCTGATGACCTCCGACGCGATCCTCGACGCCGAGGGCAACGAGGTTCCCGAGGGCATCCTCGATGCACTGTTCACCTCGCTCGCCGGTCTGCACTCGCTGACTCCGGACAACGTGCTCTCGAACTCGCGCACGGGCTCGCTCTACATCGTCAAGCCGAAGATGCACGGACCGGACGAGGTCGCCTTCACCGCCGAACTGTTCGGCCGGGTCGAGCAGGTTCTCGGCCTGCCCACCAACACGCTCAAGGTCGGCATCATGGACGAGGAGCGCCGCACTACGGTCAACCTCAAGGCCTGCATCCAGGCCGCGTCCGAGCGGGTCGTCTTCATCAACACCGGCTTCCTCGACCGCACCGGCGACGAGATTCACACGTCGATGGAGGCAGGGCCCGTCGTTCGTAAGGGAGCGATGAAGGGCGAGAAGTGGATTGCCGCCTACGAGGACTTCAATGTCGACACCGGCCTGGCGGCCGGCCTGCAGGGCAAGGCGCAGATCGGCAAGGGCATGTGGGCCATGCCCGATCTGATGCACGACATGCTCGAGCAGAAGATCGGCCACCCCAAGGCCGGCGCGAACACTGCGTGGGTTCCCTCCCCCACCGCAGCGACCCTGCACGCCTTGCACTATCACAAGGTCGACGTGTTCGCCCGTCAACACGAGATCGCGAAAGCCAAGCGCGCCACCGTCGACGAGATCCTCGAGATCCCTCTCGCGCCGTCCACCGACTGGACCGACGAGGAGAAGCAGAACGAACTCGACAACAATTCGCAGTCCATCCTCGGATACGTCGTGCGCTGGATCGACCACGGCGTCGGATGCTCCAAGGTGCCCGACATCAACGACATCGCACTGATGGAAGACCGTGCGACGCTGCGCATTTCGAGCCAATTCATCGCGAACTGGTTGCGGCACGGCATCGTCACCGAGGAGCAGGTGCGCGAATCGCTGAAGCGAATGGCACCGGTGGTCGACCGGCAGAACGCGTCCGATCCGACGTACAAGCCGTTGGCACCCGATTTCGACACCAACATCGCCTTCCAGGCTGCGAGTGATCTGATCTTCCAGGGCACGAGCCAGCCCAACGGGTACACCGAGCCGATCCTGCATCGTCGCCGACGGGAGTACAAGGCCGTCAACGCCTGACGGACTTGTCGACCACGTGGGTGAACACCGGAACTCAGGGCGCGGACGTTCCATAGCCGCCGGGCCCGTGATCGTCGTACTGACGATCGCGGTCCTGGTGGCAGCCGTGTTCGGATGGTTTGCGCTGCGTGATCGAATTTCGGATCAGGGGATCGAGGCAGCCGACACCTGCGTGGAGGGACCGGCCGTCCTCACCGTGGCGGCCGACCCCGACATCTCCGCCGCGATCGAACAGCTGGCAACACGATTCGACGCGACCGCCCCGGTAATTCGCGATCACTGTGTGACAGTAGAGGTTCGAGCCATCGCGTCCGATGCGGTGCGGGCGGCACTGAACTCCGGCGCCGACAACTGGGATGTCGGTGCGCTCGGCGCTCGTCCGGGTCTGTGGATACCCCAGTCCTCGGCAGACGTCGAGGCCGTCGTCGACCGTGGAGCCATCGACGGTACGCCGCGGCCCGTCGCATCGAGTCCGATCGTCCTCGCTGCACCGAGCGCGGTGGCCGACGCCGTCGTCGCTGCAGGCTCTAGCTGGGCAGATCTGATACGACTGCAACGCAACCCGCAGGCTCTCGGACTCCCCGAGTGGGGTGGGCTTCGACTCGCCGTGCCGTCCGGCTCCGACACCGGCGCGAGCACTCTTGCGGTCACGGCCATCGCGGCAGGCGTACGCGGTGACCCGACCACCGCACTCACCGTCGATGAGGCCTCCTCGACGCCACTGGTGTCGGCGATGTCGGAGTTGGCGGTGACCGATACCGGCGCTGCCGCAACCTCGGCCTCCACCACGTACGACGCCCTCGCGGCGCTCGAGAATGCCGCAGGCCCCGACGCCGCCGTCCACGCGGTCCCGGTCACCGAACAGCAACTCGCGTCGACCGATTCCTCGACGCTGACCGCCGTTCGCCCACAGGGTGCAACGCCTGTCGCCGATCATCCGGCGGTCGTGCTCTCCGGTGACGAGACCTCCACCCGAGCAGCCGCGGCATTCGTGGATTTCGTTCGTCAGCCCGACGGTACGCAGACACTCCTGGACGCGGGATTCAGCGTGGACGAGCCCCAGGACGCGGGCATCGTCGCCCCACCATCGGGGCCGGTTGCCGACGCTCTGCTCGCTGTGCTTCGCAATCCGGTTCTGCCCCGCCGTGCCACTGTGCTGCTCGACGTGTCCGAGTCGATGCGCACCACCGAAGGCGGTGCGACGCGGCTGCAGAACACCGTTCGCGCACTGAGCGAGCAGTTCCGACGAGTCCCCGACGCCACCGAACTCGGTCTGTGGAGTTTCAGCGAAGACCTGAACAACTCGCTGCCCTTCCGGGTGGATGTCCCGACCGGACCGATGACAGTTCCCGTCGGGACCACTCCGAGGCGCTCCGCCCTCGATGCGACCGTTGAGGCGTTGACGCCGGCAACCGGCTCGTTCACGTACGCGTCCGTACTCGTCGCGTATCTCGACGCCGTGGCCGGTTACGTCCCCGGCCGCGTCAATTCGGTCGTGCTGATCACGGACGGCCCGGACGACTCACCCTTGTCGGCGGACGAGCTACTCACCGAACTGACATCGGCGTCCGATCCGGCGCGGCCGGTCGCGGTGAACGTCGTGCGCATCGGCGACGGCAGCCCTGCCCCCGTGTTCACCGACATCGCAGCTCGCACCGGCGGCACCGTGGACACGGTCCCGACATCGGATTCCCCAGACCTCCTCGATCGACTCGGAAAGTTGCTGTACTAGAACATGTCTCGTGTACTTTTTGTCGGCGTCTTCCTACTCCTCGTCACGCTCTTCCTGCACTGGCGGTTTCTCTCCGTAACGAGGGCACCGGCACGTGTCGGACGCCCGGCAGATCTGTTGCTGATACTTCTGTGGTTGTGCGCGGTGGTCGGCTTCGGCAGCGGCGTCGAGTTCGATCCGTCCTGGGCCCGTGGCCCGGCTTTCCTCGGCCTGACCTGGTTGGCGGTGGTGTTGTATCTGTTCCTCGGCACGGTCCTCGTTGCTCTTATCTGCACCGTCGTGCGGGTGATGTTCGCACTGTCGCATCGTGATTCGACTGCTGTTCGGCTGCGCATATCGCGGGTCGGCTCCGTCGTCGTGGCTCTCGTCAGCGTCGTCGCAGTGGGGTACGGCCTCGTCGAAGCCGCCTCGCCTCGTGTCACACGCACCCAGGTTGCGCTCGACCGGTTGCCGGCCGAATTCGACGGTCTGCGAGTGGCATTGGTGTCCGATATTCACGCCGGACCGTCTCGCGGTGCGGGCTTCCTGCGCACGGTCGTGGATTCGGTCAACGCGCAGCAGCCTGATGTCGTGCTGCTCGACGGCGATCTCATCGACGGGACAGTGGAGTTGGTCGGAGAAGACCTCGAGCCGCTGCGCGACCTCGAAGCCCCTCTCGGGGTCTTCGCTGTCAGCGGCAACCACGAGTTCTACGCGGGCGACGGCGGAGAGTGGCTCGACTTCTGGTCGACCCTCGACATCGACGTGTTGCGCAACGAGCGCAGGACGATCACCCGTGATGGCGCTGCCATCGATATCGCCGGCATCAACGACGCCACTGCCCCGGAACCGTACGAACCGAATCTCGGCGCTGCGCTCGACGGCATCGACCCGGATCGCTTCGTGCTGTTGATGGCTCATCAGCCCAAGCAGGCTGTGGAGGCCTCCGAGCTGGGCGTGGACATGCAGGTATCCGGACACACTCATGGCGGGCAGATCTGGCCGATCCGCTATCTGGTGCCGCTCCAGCAGCCCAGTGTCGAGGGGCTGGACACGATCGGTGACACCACGCTCTACACCACCCGCGGTGCAGGCGCGTGGGGTCCGCCGGTGCGCGTGGCAGCCCCGCCCGAGATCGCGATGCTCGAACTCACGCGGGGCTGACCATCTGCCCGTCCAGTCAGGCGAACGCCTCGATCGGCGGGCAGGAACACACCAGGTTGCGGTCGCCGTGCGCGCCGTCGATCCGCCGGACCGCGGGCCACACCTTCGGTCGGTCGTAGCCTGCGGGGTACGCCGCGAGTTCCCGCGAGTACGGGTGGTCCCAGTCGGCGACGAGGCATTGCGCCGTATGCGGAGCGCCGCGCAACGGGTTGTCCTCTACGGTCCACTCGCCGGAGCCGACGCGGTCGATTTCCCTGCGGATGGAGATCATCGCGTCGCAGAATGCGTCGATCTCCTCCAGATTCTCGCTCTCGGTCGGCTCGACCATCAGGGTCCCCGGCACCGGGAAGCTCATCGTCGGCGCATGGAAGCCGTAGTCCGCCAGTCTCTTCGCCACGTCGTCGACGGTGACGCCGGTGTCCTTGGTCAGACCTCGCAGATCGAGGATGCACTCGTGCGCCACCATGCCGTTGTCGCCGGTGTAGAGCACGGGGAAGTACTCGTCGAGGCGGCGCGCGATGTAGTTGGCCGACGCGATGGCGGTCAAGGTCGCCCGGCGCAGCCCCTGCGCACCCATCATCGCGATGTATGCCCACGTGATCGTCAGGATCGACGCGCTTCCGTACGGTGCGCCCGCAACGGTCGGACCGTCGCCCAGTTGCGGTGCCAGCGGGTGGCCGGGCAGGTACGGCTGCAGATGCGAACGGACGCCGATGGGTCCGACGCCGGGACCGCCACCGCCGTGCGGGATGCAGAAGGTCTTGTGCAGGTTCAGGTGACTGACATCTCCGCCGAAACGACCCGGCCGAGCCAACCCGACCAGAGCGTTGAGGTTGGCACCGTCGACGTACACCTGTCCACCCGCGTCGTGCACCGCGGCACAGATATCGGATATCTCGTGCTCGTACACACCGTGGGTGGAGGGGTAGGTGATCATGATGGCGGCGAGGGTGTCGGCGTGCTCGGCGATCTTGGCCCGCAGGTCGTCGACGTCGACGTCTCCGTTCGGTCGGCACGCCACCACGACGACGCGCATCCCGACCATCACCGCGGAGGCGGCGTTGGTGCCGTGCGCGCTCGACGGGATCAAGCAGACCGTGCGATCGGTGTCGCCGTTGGCCTGGTGGTATCGGCGGATCGCGAGCAGTCCCGCGTACTCGCCCTGGCTTCCCGCATTCGGCTGCAGGCTGACCGCGTCGTAGCCGGTGATGTCGACGAGCCATTGTTCGAGGTCGGCGATCACCCGGAGTAGTCCGGGGACGTCGGTCGACGGCGCGAACGGGTGTTGGCGCGCGAACTGAGGCCAGGTGATCGACTCCATTTCAGCGGTCGCGTTCAACTTCATCGTGCACGATCCCAGCGGGATCATGCTGCGGTCGAGGGCGATGTCCTTGTCCGACAGCGCCCGAAGGTAGCGCAGCATGGCTGTCTCGGTGCGGTAGCGCGTGAAGGCGGGATGCGTCAGGTACTCGGACGTGCGGGCACAATCGGCCGGGACGGACTCGGCTCCCGGGCCGGCGGGCTCGGCACCGAATGCAGCGAGCACATCGACGATGTGAGCCTCCGTGGTTGCCTCGTCACAGGCGATCGCGACGTGATCGTCGTCGACCGGTCGGAGGTTGATACCGCGTTGTTTGGCGGCATCGACGACGGTGTGGGCCGCGCCGGGGACCGCGGCGAGCACGGTATCGAAGAACTCGGCATGCACCACGTCGACGCCCGCAGCCTGCAACCCTGCTGCGACGGTTCGAGCACGGGTGTTGACGCGACGTGCGATCGCGCGCAGCCCATCCGCGCCGTGGTAGCTGGCGTACATCGCGGCCACGATGGCCAACAGCACCTGGGCGGTGCAGATGTTGGAGGTCGCCTTCTCACGGCGAATGTGCTGCTCGCGCGTCTGCAGGGCCAAGCGGTAGGCCCGATGTCCGTCTGCATCGACGGACACTCCCACCAACCGCCCTGGCAGCTGGCGCGAGTGACCGGAGCGCACTGCGAGATAACCGGCATGCGGACCGCCGTACCCCATCGGAACCCCGAAGCGCTGGGTGGTTCCGAAGCAGACGTCGGCACCGATTTCGCCGGGCGCGGTCACCAGGGTGGCGGCCAGCAGATCGACCCCGACTGCAACCAGCGCACCGCGCTCGTGTGCAGCCTCGATCGTGGCGGTGTGGTCCACCAGACGGCCTGATGCTCCCGGCAGCTGCGCCAGCACTCCGAAGAAGTCGCCTTCGGGCAGGCCGTCGGCGAGGTCGGCGTACACCAGCTCGATCCCGAGGGGTTCGGCGCGCGTAGCGAGGACGGCTTTGGTCTGCGGGAAAATATCCGAATCGACGACGAGGCGGGGTGACTTCGAGCCTCGGTTAGCGCGACGCATGAGCGTCATGGATTCGGCTGCGGCAGTGGACTCGTCGAGCATGGAGGCATTCGCGACATCCATACCGGTCAGGTCCGACACCATCGTCTGGAAATTGAGCAGTGCCTCGAGTCGGCCCTGACTGATCTCGGGCTGATAGGGGGTGTAGGCGGTGTACCAGGCCGGATTCTCCAGGATGCCGCGCGTGAGCACTGGAGGCGTCAGGGTGTCGTAGTAGCCCAGGCCGATCATCGAGGTGGCCACCGTGTTGCGGCCGGCGAGATCGGCCAGCGCGGCCAGCGCATCGTGCTCGCTCAGAGCAGGCGGCAATGTCGCCAGGCCATCGGGAACCCCGTCGACGACGGTATCGAGAATGGACTCGGGAACAGCCTTGCGGGCCAGCTCGTCGAGGCTGTCGACACCGATTGCATCGAGAATGCGGGCCAGTTCGGTGGTGTCGGGGCCGATGTGTCTGTCGACGAAAGCCGATGCGGTCGAAGTCATTCGGTCGGTCACGGTCTACTCCCAGGGGTCCCAAGACAAGGCGTCGGACGGCCGGGGCATACGCGCCGACCGCTCCTCCCCCTCTGTCGTGTGCTCGCTGACGCGTGCGCCTGAGAGATTCGGTAGAACACGCGCGCTGACGTGCGCGCACCGGCACCTTTCCCCTTGGGCGGGTGGGTGCTCCCACCACTTTCCAGAGTTGTCGAAGCCCACACGGTCCGTGTGCCTGAGAGATTGACGGGGAGGTATTGCTCCTTCGGCGTCCGAGACTGGATGCCTCGGAACTCTCCCGCGCAGGCGCGACGGTGAGAAGTCTAGCCGGTCTTACGACTCGCGCGATTCTTGCGGCGGGACGCCAGTTCGTCTTCGGGGCTCGGCTGGCTCTCTCCGCCGTCTGCTCGCTCGGCCGGGAAGTCGGCGATGGTGCCGGTGAGCTCGCGCATCGCGCCGTTGACGGCGATACCGAAGACGCCCTGCCCGCCCTGCAGCAGGTCGACTACTTCCTCGGCCGACGTGCACTCGTAGACGGTGGTGCCGTCGGAGAACAGGGTGATGTTGGCGAGGTCGCCGACACCACGCTGGCGCAGGTGATCCACCGCGACGCGGATGTTCTGCAACGAGATTCCGGTGTCGAGTAGGCGCTTGACGATCTTGAGGACCAGCATGTCCTTGAACGAGTACAGCCGCTGGCTGCCCGAACCTGCTGCGCCTCGGATGGACGGTACGACCAGGCCCGTACGCGCCCAGTAGTCGAGTTGCCGATAGGTGATGCCGGCAATCTGGCACGCGCTGGGTACGCGGTATCCGACGAGTTCGTCGGGCACCGAATCGTCGGGGAACAGGCCGGGTTGAATGTCCTGCGACTGTGCGACAGGGCGATTCGACGCCTCGTCGGGGGTCTCGACCCGAGCATCGGCTGCGGACGCGTCCTCTGTCCGGCTTGCGGCGTCGGATTCTCGACTGCCGTGATGCTGCTGCGGCTGATCTCCCACTGACTGCTCCCTCTCGGATGTCTCACTGCGTTCGGATCCAGTCAGTACTGGGATCCGTCCGAGGCGCGCCTGAACGCCTCGGTGTACTCGCGTGAAGTCATACCGTGTACCAGGGCCAGACTACGCCTCGGCGGCAACCGAAGAGGCGTGAACTGCGTCGGTCCGAACTGCGCCGGCGATGAACTTCACTGGCACGAACGTTATGGGGGCAATCGACCAGATTCAACGCAACGCGCCGTAAACCTGAACCTAAAGTTGAGGTTGAGACTATTCCGTTACCCGTCGGTGGCCTTGAAGTCGTCCGGCGACACCGATTCGAGGAATTCCTTGAACTTCTCCACCTCGTCCTCACGCTCGTCCGGCATCAGCAGGCCGGCCTCGGCGAGCACAGGCTCCTCCGCATAGATCGGGACTCCGGCGCGGAGCGCGATGGCAACCGAATCCGACGGCCTCGCCGACACGCGGATGTCCTTGTCGAATACGAGATCGGCGTAGAAGGTGCCTTCCTGGAGGTCCACGATGCGCACCTCCTTGAGCTCGTGCCCCAACGCAGAGATCAGGTTCTTCACCAGATCGTGCGTCAGCGGCCGAGCCGGCTGCACACCTTGCTGCTCCAAAGCTATTGCGGCAGCTTCGGTTTGGCCGATCCAAATCGGGAGGTACCTATCTCCGTCGGATTCACGCAGCAGCAACACGGGCTGGTTCTGCGGCTGTTCGACACGAATACCGACCACACGCATTTCACTCATCGTGTCCACCTCACACCTCGAGAAATCTTCGCTGGTCGTCGCTGGTCCAGCTCACCAGAACCGAGTCTATTGGAATCCGAACCGGCGCGAGCGATCCTCACCGGTCGAGCGCACCACGCACCGCTGCTTTGACCAGACACGTATGCAAGGTCAACGACAGAGCTGCCAATTCCCGGATCATCTCTTCGGCACGATCACGTGCACCGGCATCGCGCCCCTTGGCGACCGGCCCGGCGATCTGAGCGACCAGACCCGCTTCGCGGTCCGCCGCGAGCTTGAACGCACGGAGGTGACGAACCTCGAGCCCGAACTGCAACATCGCGTGCGCGGTACGAGCGAGCGTGACGGCACCGTCGTCGTAGAACCCGGCCTGCCCGGGAGTGATCAGACCGCTGCGTAGCAACTCGGTCAGGAAGGCGTCATCGATGCCGGCCTGGGCCAGTAGATCTGCCTTGCTGATGCGGACCTCGCGATCGGGTAGGAACTCCTCCGGCGAGACCTCACCGGCCGCGATCGTCAGCGAACGCGGGCGCTTGACCGAGGCGTCTGCTCTCTCGACGGTTGCAACGCCGTGGTCGATCGCTTCGAGTTGTTCCTTGATCACCTTCAGCGGCAGGTACTGATCACGCTGAGCGGTGAGCACGAACCGCAGCCGTTCGCAGTCCGCGATCGAGAAACGCCGATAGCCCGACGGAGTGCGCTCCGGAGAGATCAGACCCTCGGCTTCGAGGAATCTGATCTTCGAGATGGTCACGTCGGGAAAGTCGGGCCGGAGTCGATCGAGGACGGAGCCAATCGACATCCCCCCGCTGGACTGCTGCCCGACGGCGGTCACTGGCTTCCTGCACCCGCAGACGACTCGCCGACTGCAGATCCGTTGCCGCCACGCGGCCCGGTGAGGAAGACCAGACGGAACTTGCCGATCTGCACCTCGTCACCGTTGGCCAGCACGGCGGAGTCGACCGGCTCGCGGTTGACGTAGGTGCCGTTGAGGCTGCCCACGTCGACGACCTGGAAGTCGTCCTCGTCCTGGCGGAACTCTGCATGTCGACGGCTCACGGTGACGTCGTCGAGGAAGATGTCGCTGTCGGGGTGACGACCGGCCGACGTGGTCGGCTGGTCGAGCAGGAATCGGGATCCGGCGTTGGGACCACGCTTGACGACGAGCAGGGCAGCTCCGACAGGCAAGCCCTCGACACCCGATACCGGAGCTTCGGTGCTCTGGGCGGTAGCGGAGTTGTCCAGCTCCTGGAGGAAATCGGCGCGGAAGACCGAGGTGGTCTCGGCCGGCGACTCCCCGTAGTTGCTGTCGTTGTCGTTCTGGCTCACCGTTACTCCTTCTCAGTCCGTTGACCCGGGCAACGATCACCTCGGGTAACGCAGTACATGGTCTTCACTTCTGGTTCTGCTGGCGTTCGGTGGTGCGTTTCGGTTCCTCGGTGCGTGGCGGACCACTCACCATGCGCGACCTTCGCCCCGACAGGCTGTTCGCTCGGTGTCGACCGTACCCTGCGCGCCGAGGACCTGTGGTCGGTTGGCCGGTGTGTACGGCCCTTCGTCACTCAGCTGTGATGAGAGCATATCCGGCGGCATCGAGCATCGGTGCCAGCGCCGCGTCCAATGCCTCCGAGGATGCGACCTCGAGCTCGATCAGCCACCCGCCGGTGTACGGTCCGGAGTTCACCTTCTCGGGTTCGGAATCCAGATCTTCGTTCACGTCAACGACTTTGGCCGTGAGAGGACTGAACACGTCGGACACGCTCTTGGTCGATTCCACTTCACCGAGAGACTCGCCCGCGGTGACGCTGTCACCGATCGCCGGAAGCTGAACGAACACGACGTCGCCCAACTGAGTCTGGGCGTAGTCGGTGATACCGATTCGAACCGTCGCAGGCCCCGTCCGCTGCACCCACTCGTGCTCGGGGGTGTAAAGCAGATCAGCTGGTGTGTCGATGTCGCTCAACGCGGCATTCCCTTCCATCGTGGCCCGGGGCGAGCGGGCGATCAGTTTCCGGGCTGAGCGTATTGACGTGGGCGCGGATCTCGCAAGGCGGAGACCGTGACCTGGTCCGATCGCTCGACTCGCGAGCTCGCCCCGTTGCGGGCGACCGTGTCGATCACCCCTCCCGGAATGTTCAGTGCAGCTTCCAGAGTCGCCGGATCTCCGATGGCAGTGAAGGTGTAGGGAGCGCGTAGTTCTCGGCCGTCCACCACGACTCGGCCGGCCGGTCCGGCCATCCACGAATCCACACCGATGCGGACCGCGACCCCACCACCGTCGATCTGCAACGCCTCGGCACCGGCGGCCCGCAGCTCCTGCAACGCGTCGAGCAGAACCTCTGCTCCGACGCCGGCGTCGGTGTCGTCGATCGTCAACGTGACGCCGGGTCCTCGGGCCGCCACGGTGCCGATCTGAATGGACAACGCGGACAGTCGTTCCTGGGCTTCCGCCACCGCGGCGTCCGACCCGGAACCGGACTGCCGGAGGGTGGCGAGCGTGCCCTGAAGCGCGCTGATCTCGTCGCGGATCGACGCCTCGCGTCGCGTCAGGGAGTCCAACACCACCAACAGGTCCTCGGGCCGCGAATTCTCCAGATTGCCCGACGTGCTCGTTTCGCGCACCTGTGTCGCGATTCCGATTCCGAGGGCACACATCAACACGAGAGCGAGAATGCCGAACCACGTGCGCTGTCCACGTCGGGTGCGCCGACCGTGCCGTCCGGGGCCTGCGTTCATCGGTCAGGCACCGAAAAGCCGTCGGCGCAACGCAGCGGCGTTGCCGAAGATACGTATTCCGAGCACGACGACGATGGCGGTGGACAGTTGCGTTCCGACTCCGAGCT
Source organism: Rhodococcus sp. 05-2254-5 (assembly GCF_002258575.1). Taxonomy (NCBI): domain Bacteria; kingdom Bacillati; phylum Actinomycetota; class Actinomycetes; order Mycobacteriales; family Nocardiaceae; genus Rhodococcus; species Rhodococcus sp. 05-2254-5. The sequence goes on from NZ_NOZG01000022.1 coordinate 286,956, forward strand.
GATCGCCGAGCCACACGATGAGCGCCGCGACGAGGACGTTGAAGACGAAGGACACGACGAACACCTTGGCGTCGAAAATGCCGTCGAGAAAGGCGCGCACGCCGCCGAACACTGCATCGATAGCGGCCACGACGGCGATCGGCAGGTATGGGGCGACGACTGCTGGAACTCGAGGCCCGGCGACGAGACCGATCACGACTCCGACGACGAGCGCGACCAATGCTGCGAGCGCGAATCCGGCGCGGCCGGTCGCGGCGGGCTCGGTGCCGCCGGGCACCTCGGGACCGGGGCTGCCGGAGTCGGATGGCTCGACGTCCGGGACGTCACTCGCCGTCATCGTGGGGCCACCTCCTTCGCCTCGAACGACTCCCTGGCGACGGCCGGCCCGAACTCGAGATCGGTGGCCGGCCGTACCGAGAAACCGACACCGTAGAGCTGAGCGACCGTGCTCATGCGCAGGTACGCGTCGCTGACGGCGAACTGCACCTGAATGCGCTGCGGTGGACCGATCGCATCGATGTCGTAGGGCGAGGTGATCGGGCGATTGTCGAGCAGCATCGCGCCGCCTGCCTGTCTGATCGTCACGTTCGGCCCGACTCGATTGCCGTCGACGGACACCGCCTCGGCACCGCTGGCCCACAGGGAGTTGACGACGGCAGCGATGTCGCGGTCGAGAACGGTTGCGCCGGAACCGGTACGGACCGATCTGTTGGATGCACCGCCTGCGGCAGGTTCTGTCACGACGACCGACAAGCCGGGACCGGTCACCGAGTCGATACCGGCCGCCGACTCGACCGCATCGAGACGGTCCAGGAGCTCGCTCCCGGCAGCATCGGACTGGAGCGCGCGATCACGCTCGGTCGATACCTGGGCTGCGAGTTCGTCCCTCGTGACGTCCAGTTCGGCCTCACGCTCCTGGGCAGCACGCACTGCAGCAGAGGCGTCGGCACTGGCCCGGTCGATCTCCGCCGCGTCGGAGGCCAGCTGCGACATCGCGACCCCGAAGACCACTCCGACAGCGACGGCACCGGTGATCAGCCAGAGGACAGGCGGCACCCTAGGGGTACGCACGTGGTGCGCCGACCGTTCGACGGCAGCGGCTGCGTAACCCGGATCGAGGTGATCCGTCAACAGCGATGTGAGCAGTGACGGAGTCGGGTTCCTCTTCGGTCGTGCTGGTGGCTGCACCGTCACCTGCCCGGTGCGGAGGTGGGCGCGATCGCTCGCGCGACGGCCACTGCCTTGCCGAGGTACAACGCACCGGTCCACGTGTACAGCACCGTCCCCCAGATCAGGAGCGCGTAACCGAGGGGCCCAGCGGCGTCGGCCACGGAACCGGTGCCCACGGAGACCAACAGCACCGGCAGCGCGATCATGACCACGAACGTGGCTGCCTTCCCGAGATAGATCACGTCCGGAGGCGGGAGGGAGCGACGTCGGTAGACGAACATGGTCAGGCCGAGAACCGCGTCTCGCCCGATCAGGATGGCAGCGACCCACCACGGGATGATGCCGCGCACCACGAATGCGACCAGCGTGCTGACGACGTACAAGCGATCGACGAGCGGGTCGAGAATCGCCCCCAGCCGCGACGACTGCCCGAGCAAACGTGCGAGTTTTCCGTCGAGCCAGTCGGTGCCGCCGCTGACGAGCAGAATGACCAGCGCCCAGCCGTCTGCCTGGGGGCCGAGAAGAAGAAACAAGAACAGCGGAACGCCGGCGAGTCGCACGGCACTGAGCAGGTTGGGAACAGTTGCGATCCGATCCGTTACCTCGAGTTCGCTCTTGTCCGTCACCGCTCACCTCCTGTCGCCTCGGGCGTCGTGGCAGCCGGCGCGAGCACACCGGCGGTTCGAGGCCACGTTAGCGCCACGCGAACACCGGCTGCTCGAAGTCCGCGACCCGGGTGTGTCGACCGCGAAGGACCACTTCACGAAACTGGTGCACGATGGCACCCGTGGGAGCATGGATGGCACCGGTTCGGAACGGCCACCGAATCACGGGTCGGGGCGACTCGGGGATCGTGACGAATTCCGCATCGACATCGAGTTCGGCCTCGGTCACCTCGAACACTTCGGCCACCTCGTCGGCACTGGGCTGCAGCGACGACGAATACTCGCCCACCCACACCACGAACGGTGTGATGACGTAACCCGAACGGGTGACGTAATCGTCGAGGCGCCCGAGTACCTCCCCCGGGTCGGTACGAATGCCCAACTCTTCCTGGAGTTCACGCAGGCAGGCCTGTGCCGGGGTTTCGCCCGGATCGACTCCGCCACCAGGTAGCGCGTACTGACCCGGGTGAGCGCGCAATCGGCTCGGCCGTCTGGTCAACAGCAGGCGATGGTCTCCGCGCTCCCCGCCGACCGCCAGAGCCACACCTGCGTGGCGCAGACCGTCGGCATCTGCTGTCCGAAACTCGAAGTGGCCGAGTGCGCGCTCCATCGAGTCGCGGCCGAGGCAGTCGCTCGACTCGTCGCTACGCGCCATGAGTACCCACCGATTCGATTGCCGTCACGCGGAATCCGCGAGACGCGCGGCCGGAGGAAGGAGTTCGTCGGCGGACGCGGGCCAGGCCAGTGCGTGCTCGGCCAACCCGGCGAGTTGCTCCACTTGTGTTCGACACCAGGGCGATACATCGATTCGGTCTGCGAGCACGTCGGCCGAAAATTCGGACCAGGACACCCATCGCGTTTCGTCGACCTCGTCAGGATCCGGGTCGAGTGTTGCGTCGTCGCCGACCGTCACTCGGTAGACGGGGCAGATCTCGTTCTCGACTATCCCGTTGTCCATCACAGCGCGGTACCGAAAATGCGGCAGCACCAGTTCCGCGGACCGGGCCTGCAGACCCAGCTCCTCGCCGATGCGCCGGAGCACTGCCGACTCCAGGTCCTCGCCGGGTGCTGGATGTCCACAACAACTGTTCGTCAACACGCCGGGCCATGTCGTCTTGCTCGACGCCCGTCGCGTGAGCAACACGGCACCGTCCTCACGCACCACGTAGCTGGAGAACGCCAGGTGCAGCGGGGTCTGTTCGGTGTGCACCGTGGTCTTGTCCTGGGTGCCGACGGCGCGGCCTTCGTCGTCGAGCAGCACCACGTGCTGCGCAGGGGATCGATCCATCGTTCCATGCTCCCACGGACGGACGGCCGGTCTAGTGTCGAACCATGGGACAGGACGACAAGGACAAGACAGACGGCGGCACCTCGACCGAACACGACACGGCGGACTCCCCCAAGGGCGGCCGCCCCGGACCGGTGGACGGCGGAGGCGGCGGTGGGATGGCGACACGAGAGAACGCCCCGGAGATCGCCGACGATCAGGAGTGATATTTCCCGGTGCCGTCGCTGTTTGAATCACAGAGATTGCGTCAATACCCCCGATGTTCCCGCGCTGCGCGAGAGCACGAACCTCCATCAACGGAAGGACCTCGATGAGCATCAACGACGACGACATCACCACCTCAGGCGGATCTGCAGGCGAAGGACCCGCTGACGGCGGATCCAATCCCGGCGGACACGACGGCGGAGCCGACGGCCCGGCCGGAGCAGGCGAAGGACCCGCTGACGGCGGATCGAATCCTGACGGACACGACGGCGGAGCCGACGGCCCAGCGGGTGGAGAAGGCCCGGCCGACGGCGGATCCAACCCCGGCGGACACGACGGCGGTGCGGACGGTTCCGCTTGATCATCGAGTCGAACGACGAGCGCGGACCGGGCAACCGGTCCGCGCTTCGTCGTCTCACCGGAATCGACGCCGCCACTTTCGCGGAGCGTCACTGGGGCATAGCACCCAAGTTCACCCGATCTGCCGAACTGTCCGGATCGTTCGAGGATGTGATGACGGTCGACGCGGTCGACGAGTTGATCGCCGAGCGCGGCGTACGCACCCCGTTCGTGCGGATGGCCAAGGACGGCCGCCTGCTGGAGAAGAACAAGTTCACGGGGTCCGGAGGGTTCGGCGCCGAGATCACCGACCAGGTCGATTCCGCGGCGGTTCTGTCGGCCTTCGCGGCCGGCAACACTCTGGTGCTGCAGGGCCTGCATCGCCTGTGGCCGCCCTTGATTGCTTTCACCGGCGAGCTCGTTCGCGAACTCGGCCACCCGGTACAGGTCAATTCCTACGTCACTCCGGCTGCGTCCCAGGGCTTTTCGCCGCATTACGATGTTCACGACGTGTTCGTCGTGCAGATCGCCGGTAGTAAGCGGTGGACGATTCACTCGCCGGTGCATCGCCATCCACTGAACAATCAGCCGTGGTCGGACCGACGAGCAGCAGTGGAACGTCACGCCGACGACTCCCCGGAGTTGGACATGGTGCTCGAGCCCGGTGACGTTCTGTATCTCCCGCGCGGCTGGATCCATTCGGCGCAGGCCCTGGGCGAGACGACGGTGCATCTGACGATAGGCGTCGCGTCGTTCAACGATTACGACATCGCCCATCACACCCTCGGTGCTCTTCAGGACGTCGAGAGACTGCGCGCACCGTTGCCGGCCGGATGGGACCCGACCGACTCCGAGTCCGTTCTCCCCCACGTACGCCGCGTGCTCGGCGACATGCGCCGAGCACTCGACGAGTTGGATCGAGATCCCGAGGCGCTGCATCGGATCACCGAGCGTATTGCGAGTCGGTACGACGAGCTGGTTCGACCCGAACCGGTGCGCCCCGTTCGCAGTGTTGCCCAGATGGGCGCGCTGCGGGGTCAGGACTCGATTCGACTCAGGGCCGGGGTGATCGCGCGAGTGGTGCGAACCCCCGAGTCCGCGGCTGTCGTGCTGCGCGACAAAACCGTGTCGATGCCGCCTCAGTGCGCCGATGCCCTCGAATTGTTGCTCGAAGGAGCGCCGTGCCGGCTGGATTCTCTGCCCGGCCTCGACACCGACGATGCTGTCGTGGTCGGTCGCAGGCTCGTGCGCGAAGGCATCGCAGTCACCGCCATCGAGTGATGGTGACCCCGACCATCAGGTGATGGTCACGCCGCCGTCCACTGCGATGGTCTGGCCCGTCACGTATCCCCCTGCGTCGGACGCGAGCCAGACCGCGGTGGCGGCCAGTTCTTCGGGGTCGCCCTTGCGTCCGAGGATCATTCGGGGAGCCAATGCCTCGAGGTATCCCGGCTGGTAGGAATCGGTCATCTCGCTCTCGAAGAAACCAGGCGCAATAGCGTTGACGCGGATGCCTTTTCGAGCGCCCCACTGTTGCGCGAGGTCACGAGTGAGACCGACGATGGCCGCCTTGCTGGCACTGTAGGCAGCCTGAGGCAGACCGGCGGTGGTGAGCCCCAGAATGCTGGATATGTTCACGATCGAGCTTCCGGGCTGCATCACCCGTCCACACGCCTGAGCGGCCCAGTAGGAGCCGTTCAGGTTGATGTCGATGACGGAGCGGAACTGCTCGGGAGTCTCGCGGGTGGCGGGGTACGCCGTGCCGACGCCGGCGTTGTTGATCAGCACGTCCACCTTGCCGAACTCGGCGACGGCGGCCTCGACCATGGCCGTGCACTGGTCTGGATCGACCACATCGGTTGCCACGCTCAGCGAACGCCCACCGACGCTGTCGATCAGTGCGGCAGTCTGTGCCAACTTTTCGACGCGACGGGCGGCCAGCACCACGTCGGCTCCGGCCTCGGCCGCCGCTTTCGCGAAAGACACTCCCAAACCGGACGATGCGCCCGTGACGATGACGACGCGGCCGTCGAGGCGGAATTTGTCCAAGATCGACATGTTCTGAAATCTCCTTGTATCGGGTGTCTCGTGCTCAGAACCAGGCGGGTGACATATCGAGGGTCGTGCGATCGAGAAGCGCCAGCAGATCGAGCTGTGCATCGACCTTCGGTAGCTCGTAGACGAAGAAGTACCGTGCAGCAGAGCGCTTTCCGTCGTAGAAGTCTCCGATTCGGTCTCCCACGGCAAGCAGCTGCTCGAGCCACATCCATGCGATGACCGTGTGGCCCATTGCCTCGAGGTAGGCCGTGGAATTCGCCAACGCCACGGCGGCGTCACCGGTACCCCAGACTGCGGCGGTGACCTCGACGATCCTCGAGAACCTGTTGTTCAGCTCGGTGCCGTACTGCTCGGCCGCTCCCCCGTGAGTCGATGCTCGCGTCACGGTCTCGGCGATTCGCTCGGAGAGCAGCGCCAACCCGGCACCGTTCTGCATGACGACCTTGCGGCCGAGTAGGTCCAAGCCCTGAATGCCGTGTGTACCTTCGTGAATGGGGTTGAGCCGGTTGTCGCGGTAGTGCTGTTCCACGTCGTAGTCGCGGGTGTAGCCGTAACCCCCGTGCACCTGAATGGCAAGACTGTTGGCCTCGAGACACCACTGCGAGGGCCAACTCTTGGCGATCGGTGTCAGTACGTCGAGCAACAGTGTCGATCGAGCTGCGTCGGCGGCGTCCGATGCCGAATCCTGGTGGTCCACCAAACGCGAGCAGTAGAGCCCGAGGGCCAATGCCCCCTCGACATACGACTTCTGCGCCAACAACATTCGGCGCACGTCGGCGTGCTCGATCAATGCGACCGGAGGCGCGGCCGGATCCTTGGCTCCCAGTGGCCGTCCCTGGGTGCGCGTCTTCGCGTACTCGACGGACTTCAGGTAGCCGACGTAGCCGAGTGCGATCGCCAGGAATCCGACGCCGATCCGGGCCTCGTTCATCATGTGGAACATGTACGACAGACCACGGTTCTCCTCCGCGACGAGATAGCCGACTGCCCCGGCTTTCCCACCGGGAGAATGGGTTCCGTCGCCGAACGCGAGCAGGGTGTTGGTGGTACCGCGGTTGCCCATCTTGTGATTGAGCCCGGTCAGCACGATGTCGTTACGTTCGGCGATGCCGCCCTCACCGTTCGGCAGGAACTTGGGAACGATGAACAGCGAGATCCCTTTGACGCCGGGAGGTCCACCCGGCGTCTTCGCCAGAACCAGGTGCACGATGTTCTCGGTCAGTTCGTGATCTCCACCGGAGATCCACATCTTGGTTCCGGTGAGACGGTAGCTGCCGTCGTCCTGCGGCACAGCCTTCGTGGTGATGTCTGCCAGCGACGACCCGGCCTGCGGTTCGGACAAGCACATGGTGCCGAACCAACGCCCGTCGATCATGGGCCGCACGTAGTCGCGCACCTGCTCCGGAGTGCCGTAGGTGGCGATCAGATTGGCGTTGGCCATCGTCAGGAACGGATACGAGGACGTTCCAGCATTTGCAGCCTGGAAGAACGCCATCGCAGCACGAGAGACGGCGGCGGGCAACTGCATACCGCCGATCGATTCGTCGAACTGCCCGGCGATCAACCCCGCGGCGCGGTACACGTCGAGAGCGGCCTTGACCTCGGGGATCAGCTCCACCGAACCGTCCCTGTTCATGGTGGGCTCGTGTGCATCGGCCTTCTTGTTGTGCGGGGCGAAATGCTTGTGGGCGATGTCTGCGCTCAGGTCCAGTACCGCATCGAACGTTTCGCGCGAGTGTTCCGCAAAACGTGGCCGCTCCGTCAACGCAACCACATCGAGCCATTCGTACAACAGAAAATCCAGGTCGCGGCGTGAGAGAACGTCCGACATTTCGCTGCTCCGATCGAGAGGGGTGACGCGTGAGCCGACGGCGTGAGCTCTACGAGGGAGCGGCAACCGCGTCGCACGTGACGTGCAACTCACCATACAAGTCGAGTTCGGTCGTCCACATCGAGTACCTAGGCCGCCCGGATACGCGACGGTTGCCCGGCGTAGCAGTACGCGAGAAAGGTTGAAACACAGACATTTCCGGCCAACTGGACTATGAGCAGCGTCACGATTACCTACTCGGCCACGGGCATATACTTACCTTTGATAACGATATTCGACGTACGAGCACGATGATCCGGCGTCGTCCGGTGCATCGTGGAGGGGAGCGAAGCATGACCCGAACAATTGCCATGAAAAGCACAGGGGCCGTCGACAGCGAACACGATCGAGACATCCGCCAACGAGACCGTTTCCAGCATCTGCACGACAGCGATCCGGAGTTCCGGGCTGCCGAGCCGGATCGGTCGGTTGCCGACGCGGCTCGTGAACTGGCACCCAACCTCGCTCGCGTGGTTGCCGAGATCATGACCAGGTACGCCGACCGCCCCGCCCTGGGACGCCGCGCGCGCATGATCGAGGACACCGACGGCAGCACTACCGCTCGCTTGCTCCCCCGATTCGACACGGTGACCTACGGGCAGGCCTGGGCCGACGCGGGAGCCTTGGCGTCCGCCCTCGGTTACGACGACGGCGGCATCGCTGCAGGCGACTTCGTGGCCACGCTCGGTTTCGCCGGCATCGACTACGTGATCACCGAACTGGCCACCATCCGTGTGGGCGCAGTCGCAGTTCCACTGCAGGCCGGAGCCACCGCGGGTCAACTGAGGGCCATCGTCGACGAGGTCGAGCCGGTGGTCCTGGCCTCCGACGTGGACAACCTCGCCGTCGCGATGGAGGTCGCCGGTCACTGCCGGTCGATCCGCACAGTGGTCGTACTCGACTACGACGACCGAATCGATGCCGACACCCGCGCGCTGACATCCGCGCGCGAGGGTGTCCACGGGTCCGGCATTGCTGTTCGACCGCTCACCGAACTTCTTGACGAGGGTTCCCGACTCCCCCAGGTGCCGTTGTTCGACGTCGAGGATCCCGAGCGCCTCGCCGCACTGATCTACACCTCCGGCAGCACCGGTACTCCCAAAGGGGCGATGTATACCGAGCAGATCGTGTCCGGTGCGTGGACCGGGGCCTGGCATCGGACGGGTGCCTCGTCCGAGGGTGTCGACGAGCCGGCTTTTCCCGTCATCACTCTCGACTACCTACCGATGAGCCACCTTGCGGGCCGCGGGCTCGTTTTCTCGACTCTGGCGGCGGGCGGCACGGTTCATTTCGCCGGCTCCAGCGACCTGTCCACGTTGTTCGAGGACTTCGCTCTCGCGCGCCCTACGCTGGCGTTGTTGATTCCGCGGGTGTGCGAGATGATTCGCCACACCGTGCTCGCCGAAATCGATCGTGCGGTCGACGGTACCGATGCGGGCGAACACGAGCAGATTTCGCGAGGCGTGCTCGAGCGCGTGCGGTCCGAGCAGTTCGGTGGACGAATCCTGGCTGCAATGGTGGGCACCGCACCCATCGCCGCCGAGGTCAAGGATTTCGTGACCGACTTGCTCGACGTTCGGGTGCGCGACAATTACGGCTCGACCGAAGCCGGAATGGTACTTCTCGACGGGATCGTCGCCCGGCCACCGGTTCTCGAATACAAGTTGGACGACGTGCCCGAACTCGGCTATTTCTCCACCGACACTCCCCATCCACGTGGTGAGCTCCTGCTCAAGACGACGTCGATCATCCCCGGCTACTACAAGCGGCCCGATGTGACCGCAGACGTCTTCGATTCGGACGGGTTCTACCGCACCGGCGATGTCGTGGCCGAGCTGGAACCGGACCGGCTCGCATACGTGGATCGTCGCAAGAACGTACTGAAGTTGGCCCAGGGCGAATTCGTCGCGTTGGCGCGCCTGGAAGCGGTGTTCGGTACGAGCGAGCTGGTGGACCAGATCTTCCTGTACGGCAACAGCCAGCGGTCGTATCTGTTGGCGATCGTCGTTCCTGCCCACGCGAACTCGACTGCGGGCGCGATCATGGAGTCGTTACAGCGGATCGCTCGCACGGAGTCGTTGAATTCGTACGAGATACCTCGCGAGGTCGTGCTCGAACGCGAGCCCTTCACTCAGGACAACGGTCTGCTGTCGGGTGCCGGAAAGCAGTTGCGTCCCAAACTCGTCGAGCGGTACGGCGACGAACTCGAGCGTCGCTACGCAGAACTCGAATCGGGGCAGACCGATCGACTGCGTGAGCTCCGGCGTTCCGGTGCCCAGGCACCCGTGCTCGCCACGGTCGGGGACGCCGCCCAGGCTCTGCTCGGCTGTTCGGGCGCGGACATCCGGCCCGATGCCCACTTCACCGATCTCGGTGGTGACTCGTTGTCGGCGTTGACGTTTTCCACATTGCTGCGCGACATCTACGACGTCGACGTCCCGGTCGGGGTGATCACCGGACCCGCAATGGACTTGGCGGCTCTTGCCGACTACATCACGTCCGCAATCGACAACGATTCCGACACAGCGACATTCGCGTCGGTTCACGGACGCGACGCTTCCGTCGCGCACGCATCGGATCTGACCCTGTCGGTATTTCTGGACGCCTCACTGCTCGATGCCGCTCATCGAATTCCAGGCCCTCGGACGGTAACGAACACCGTGCTGCTGACGGGAGCGAATGGCTACCTGGGCAGGTTTCTGTGCCTCGAATGGCTCGAGAAGATGGCAGCCGCCGGCGGAAGAGTCATCTGCCTGGTGCGCGGACGCTCCGATGCCGATGCCCGCGCTCGGCTCGACGCCGCCTTCGACAGCGGGGACGCGACGTTGTCCGATCGATACCGCGCCTTGGCCGACGCCGCACTCGACGTGATTGCAGGCGATCTGGGCACTCCCCGGTTCGGGTTGACCGACGACGTCTGGGAAGAGCTTTCCCGCCGCGTGGACCGCGTCGTGCACCCGGCAGCACTGGTCAATCACGCGCTGCCGTACGAGCACCTCTTCGGACCGAACGTCGTCGGAACGGCCGAGGTGATTCGGTTGGCCTTGACCGACCACATCAAGCCGGTGACCTACCTGTCGACGGTCGCGGTTGCCGTCGGTGTCGACGACTTCCACGAGAACGGTGACATTCGGGTGGACAGTCCGCAACGAGTAGTAGACGAGTCGTACGCCAACGGTTACGGAAACTCCAAGTGGGCAGGCGAAGTGTTGTTGCGCAATGCTTTCGACGAGTACTCGCTTCCCGTCTCGGTCTTCCGGTCCGACATGATCCTCGCCCACAGCACCTGGTCCGGTCAGCTGAACGTCCCCGACGTATTCACGCGACTGATCCTGTCGGTGGTCGCAACCGGGCTGGCACCGAGAAGCTTCTATGCCACCGACACCGGAGCGCCCACCGACGAGCAGGGCAGGCCACTGGCTCATTACGACGGATTGCCTGCGGACTTCAGTGCAGCGGCCATCACCTCGATCGCGGGCGACGACGTGGCAGGCTACCGAACCTTCGACATCCTGAACCCCCACGACGACGACATATCGCTTGATACGTTCGTCGATTGGCTACGTGACGCGGGCTGCACCATCGAGATCGTCGACGACTACGACGAATGGTTCGAAAGGTTCAGCGCGGCAGTTCAGGAACTACCGGAGAAACAACGGTCACACTCGTTGTTGCCGCTGATCCACTCCTACGCGCATCCCCAGCACCCGTCGTCGGGAGCAATCCTGCCGGCAGACGAATTCGCGTCGGCTGTCGGCGATATCCCACACCTCGGGCGAGAACTGATCGAGAAGTATCTGGCCGATCTGGTAGCACTCGGCCTGGTGGCCAAGAGCTGACCGTTACCTGGTGCGGGCCCTTCGGCTCGCACCAGGTAGCCCCGCCCACTACCGCGGTACAGTCGAAAGCCTATGTGGATCGGATGGATAGAACTGGATTTTTTGTTGGGCGACGTGCACTCCCTGAAGGAGAAGCGCTCGGTGATTCGGCCCGTGATCTCGGAGCTGCATCGAAAATTCGCGGTGTCGGTCGCCGAAACCGACCATCGCGACCTGCACAGACGGGCCGAAATCGGAGCGTCGGTGGTAGCCGGCGACCTCGAGCACGTGACCGACATCCTCGACCGGGTCGAGCGGATGGCGGCGTCCCGACCCGAGCTTCATCTCGTAGCCGTTCGGCGGCGCACCCTGAAGAGCGACGACATCTGAATCGCGCGCTGTCGACGAATCCGGGTCTTCGACGATTACGGTTATCGACGGACGTCGAACACCTGCTTCTGGATGCCGTTGCCGTACACCTCGTGCTCCACCAGATCCAGGTGGGTCGTGGCCTTGTCACTGGAGCTGAACAGCCGCTTGCCCGCGCCGAGCAGCATCGGGAAGACCAACAGGTGGTAGCGGTCGACGAGACCGGCGTCGGCGAGGCTGCGACCCAGCGTCGCGCTGCCGTGCACCGAGATCGGCCCGCCTTCGGTCTCCCGGAGTTCGGCGACGTCGTCGATGCTGCGCAGTATGGTTGCCGGCCAACGGTCGTCGCTGCGCTCCAACGTCGTCGACACCACGTATCTGGGCATCGAGTTGTACCCGGAGAAGTCGTCCATTGTGGGCCAGATCGGGGCAAATGCCTCGTAGGAGGTTCGGCCCAGCAGCATGGCCGTGGCCTCGTCCTGCTCACGGCCCTTGATTTCGTACGCCGCAGGATCGAATTCGATGTCCTTGAACGTCCACCCTGCGTTGCGGTAGCCGACTTCCCCACCCGGTCCCTCCATGACGCCGTCGAGCGAAACGAACGCGGTCACGATCACGGTGCGCATGGGCAATCCTCAGTTCGGTTCAAGGAGAAAGCGGAGCAGGTGCCGGAATCGTAAACCACGCGTCGAACCGACCACAGACGTTGCTGGGTGGCAAGGTGGTCTCATGGCCGAGCAAGTGGAACGCACCGAAGACGGTCACTATGTCGTCATCAAGGGTCGACGGTGGCGCGCTACCGATCCCGATATTCCCGAGGATCGCAACGCCGAATTGCGCTCGATCCTCATGGCGTGGCGCAGAGACGTCAAACGCACCTCCGGTGCCACAGAGTCTCGCGCGGGCGTTCAAGCCGCCAAAGTCGCTCTGGGAGAACGAGGTACACCGTGGTGGGAACAGTCCCCGGACGAGCGACGGGCTCGATGGGAGGCCGATGTGCCACGGCCGACCGACACCGGTCCCGAGAACTGATCACACGAATCGTTGCCATATCGGAAACTATCCGATATGGTTTCCGATATGGAAAGCATCGATACGCCCACCTCGTCCGAAGCTCGAACGACTCTCGACGACATCGACCGAGTGCAACGCGCCGTGCGCGACACTCCGTGGCCGGTCTGGTTGTACGCCGTCAACGCAGTGCTCATCGGTGCGTTGGCACTCACGCCGCTGCTCACCGACTCCCACCACACTGTCGCCCTGCTGATTCTGGCCGCGGCCATTGTGGCAACGAACGTGATCACCGGGTACCGAATGGGCACACCGTGGGCGCTGCCTACCAGCCGTGGATTTTTGGCGTCGGTCGCACTGTCCGTTGCTTTCGTGGTGGTAGCACTCGCATTCGCACAGCCATCCCTGCCGAGCTGGGCGTTGGTGCTCCTCGCTGCAGCAGCGACGGCGACCTACTCGTTCGGTTCGATCGCTCACTACCGGAGCACACACCGATGACGGACGATCTGGATCCGATCATTCATCCGGCGAACCGGCTGCGGATCTGCGCGCTGCTGGCGGCCGGTACGACGCTCGAGCTCGCCGTCGTCAAGGAACACAGTGGATTGAGCGCATCCGCGCTGAGCAAGCAGGTGGCGGCTCTGGTCGACGCCGGCTACGTGGACCAGCAGAGATCACGCACCGACTCGCGGCGGATGTGGCTATCGCTGACGAGGGAGGGAAAAAACGCCTACCGCCGCCATGTGGCTGCCCTCCGCGCCATTCTCGCGGAGGCCGACGCGAGCCCATCCGAGCCCGGGCGGTGAGTTCTCCCCCAGCTCCGTGTCTATCTTTCGACGGATGCAGTCGATGCAGCCCGCACCGGTCGTTCGATTCGAGAAGGAGTCCCTGCCATGCCCACACTCAGTCCGTACCTGTCGTTCCGTGACAATGCGCGCAACGCTATGGAGTTCTACCGCACGGTCTTCGGTGGAGAACTCACCATGACAACGTTCGGCGAGGGCCAGGCCACCGACGATCCATCCGAGAAGGACCTGATCATGCACGGCCAGTTGACAACTCCCAGCGGATTCACACTGATGGGGGCCGACACCCCGCCGTCGATGGAACACACACCCGGAAACACGATGAGCGTCTCGCTCTTCGGTACCGAGCACGAGGAATTGACGGGCTACTGGAACGCGCTGGCCGTCGACGCACAATTCACGATGGGTCTCGACGCAGCACCGTGGGGTGACGTATTCGGCATGCTCACCGACAAGTTCGGTGTGCAGTGGATGGTGAACATCTCCGGCTCGGTCGTCGAAAGCTGAGCGACGGAGGAGCAGTGGGCACCTTCAGTGGGTGCGCGATTCGACAGAGATGACCTCGTGCAGCCCTGTCGGCCCCCAGCCCCTGTCGAGCGCCACGATCAGCACCGCGCAACCGACTGCGGACAGCACCAGTGCGGAACCGAACAATGCGGTGTAACCGAACACGTCGCCGATCACGCCCGCCGTCAGTCCGGACGCACCCTGCGCAAAGACGATTGCACAGGCCATCAGTGTGTAATCGCTTCCTGCATAACGTTTTTCCGATGCGTCCATCATCAGCGCGAAAACGGCAACGGTTGCCGCGCCGCCCAGCACGTGTTCGGTGACGTTGGCCGCGACCAGAAGCGGAAACCCGCCGATGCCGAACGATGCCGCTACATACAACGCAAGACTGAGGGTTTGGGCGATTCCGCCGACCAGCAGAGCCTGACGACGTCCGAAGCGAAAGGACAACCACGCGCCGAGCGCAGCACCTCCGAGTGCTGCCACCGACGACAGGCCGCCCTCGACCAGCGCGATCTGAGTCAAGGTCAGTCCGTTGTCCGAGAGGAACGGGCCGACCAGCGCCGAGCCCATCGAGTTTCCGAATTTGAAGCCGACGATGAGAAGAATGAACGCGACCATGCCAGGCCTGCGCAATCGGGACCACCAGGCCACAGCAAGTCGCGCCGGGCTCTCGGACTCGGGCTGCCGGTCGGTGTCCACGTCTGCCGCGGCCAGTTGCCTGTTCATGAACCAGACCGGGGCCGTCGCCAACAGGATCAGCAATGCCATCGCAACGAAGAGCACCTGCCATCCGGCAAAGGTGAACAGCCACAACAGCACTCCCCCGCCGCACACCATACCTATCCGGTACGCGCCCACCTGCAGACCGTTGCCCAGGCCGCGTTGCGACACCGTCAACGTGCGGACCGCTATCCCATCCGTTGCGATGTCCTGGGTGGCCGACAGCGCGTTGATGACGAAAATCCCGACGAAGAGCCAGCGCAGCGTCGAAGACAGATCGAGCAACGACAGTGCAAGCGCCACCAGCGCGGCGGACACCTGCAACGTCAGGAGCCACCGCCGCCTGGAACCGTAACGATCGACGTACGGTGCCCACAGAAATTTCAGCGCCCACGGCAGAAACAACACCCCGGTTGCACTGATCTTCACCAGCGAGAAACCCGACTCTCGAAGCACGACGGGCAGGGCCTGCGTGAAGAAGCCGAACGGCAGACCCTGTGCGAAGTACAGGGCCCCGAGCAACGTGAGGGTGCCGACGGTGAACGACGCCGGACGCACCGCATTGGTCATGCCGGTCATCGTGTCAGAGCGAGGCCTCGTCCGCCGAGTACCGCACCGGTTGCCGAAGAATGGTGCGCAGCTTCGCCGGTTCGACCCGTCGTGGGTCACTGAGGTAGATCTCGTGATGACGACCGGTCATCGTCAGCCCGGCCTGCGGGATGTAGTGGTCGTGCATCTCGTCGAGCACCGCGGCCTCGTCATCGTAGGAACCGATGTGCAGAGTTTGCACGCACAGGCCCTCGTCGAGAGTGTCGAAGCGCATTCGGGCACGTCGGTCCGAACGGTTCTCGGATGCGTCGACCCCTACGGCGTGCTCGAACATCGTGTGGTCGATCCAGTCGGGCACCATGATCATCACAGTCCAGAGCCAGTTCGACTTGTCCCGGCGCGTGGTGAAGGCCGCCATGTCCGGCGCCCACCACAAGGCTTCGAGCGGTGGGACGACGTAGTCGCGCTCCAGGTCGTTCTTACTGATGAATTTCAGCCGATTCGCAACGGGGAACAGCATGGATACGGCATCGGCATATTCCGGCGCGGTGTTCGGATCCCCGTGGCCGTCGATCATCAAATATCTCGTCGGTGGCACGGTCAGAACTCGAAACACGTTGCGCCGTGCCGAATACGAGTCGAGGGTCTTCTTGAAATCCGTCTTCATGCCCTCACCTCCTGCCGACTGCGGGTCAGTGTACCGAGTGCGCCGGGCTGGGGTCCCGTGGTCGGCGTAGCCCCGTTCGGACGCACCCGGCTCAACGGAGACCTCGTCCCGACTCGAACCGGCTCACGCATGGGTCCGAGCGGGCAATCGGCGGAGCAGAAGCGTCGCCGCATCGAGGACCATGTGTCGGTCGTAGGTCAGGCAGTAGTCGTACAACACGCTTCCGTCGTGGGCAGTTCCGCTCTCCACCGCGATGAGAGCAACGCTGGACATCGGTGCCACGATGACAACCGAGCGCTCCGACGCCAGTGGTTCGTCCTCACCGACCGCAACGGTCCGAAACCGATGCTCACCCGGCATCGGCCGCGAGTCGAAGACAGCCAGGAGAGCCGTGCGCACAGCGAGGTCGTCGAACAACGCGACACGCTCGGCGGTCGTCCCGGCCGACGCGTTCGTCGTCGCCAATACGACGGTCGACGCACCGGTGCCGTAGACACTGCGAAGCAGACCGTTCTCGATGTCGTCGAGAAGCCGTGCGTCAGCGCGTCGACGGGTTCCGAATCGATGGACCAGACCGTACGGCGTCACGGCAACAGGGGCCCGGACGGTTATTGCCGGCTCCAACTCGAGTGTGTTGGCCGTCCCGCCGGTGGCTCCGAAGGTGGGTAGACGAGTCGGAGCGCCGTACAGGTAGCCCTGGCCGAGAACCGCACCCATGTCGTGCGCAGTAGCTTCGTGCTGCTCCGTTTCGATTCCCTCGGCGAGCACCAGTGCACCGCTGCGTTCGGCCTCTGCGGCGACCGCGGACACCACGGACGCCGTGGCATAGCTCGAACGGCCCTGCACGAGCGACATATCCAGCTTGATGACGTCGGGCCGGAGGAGCGGAATCAGTGCCAGACTCGACGAGTCTGCACCCACATCGTCGAGCGCGACCCGCCATCCCAGGTCGCGGGCATGCTCTACCGCACGCAGCAGCCCGGCGGGGTCACCCATCAGATCTCGCTCGGTGATCTCGACGATGATCGACAACCGAGATGCCTCGGCCATCAATGGCAGGCACTCTCTCGGAGGTGGCGCGTCCAGGGCGGTGGGTTCCGCGTTGACGAACAACGCGAGTCCTTCGGGGAAACCGGCTTCGACAGCCCCGCTCAGGGCGCTGAGTCTGCACCGCCAGTCGAACTCGGCCGACTCGCCTCGATCGGCCGCCTCGCGCAGCAGCTGCGGCGGCGAGATGGCCTGCGCGTCGCCGCAGGTCCGCACCAGGGCTTCGTAACCCACGACAGCTCGGCCGTCCAACGCGACGATCGGCTGGTAAGTCGACGTGATATCGATCGTCATCGGCGAAAATTGCGCGTGCGAGGCGTCACGATGCACAGGCGGACCTCCCTCGGTACCCCTCGACGGTCCCCACCCGGGGAACCATCATGCCCGATGGTCGCCGGCCGCGCCCTCTTCCCTCGCCGACGGGCTATAGGGTGCTCGGAAGACTTCGGATCGGCGGTGAACAATGGTGGGTGCGAACTCCGACGATCACCTGTTCGCGGGCAGATATCGTCTGGGCAACGTCGTGGGGCGCGGCGGAATGGCAGATGTCGTTCGAGCCGACGACGACGTCCTCGGTAGGCCCGTTGCCGTGAAGATATTCCGTCAGGGTGAACCCGCACATACCGATGCACGGATCGATGCCGAGATCAGGACGCTCGCGTCGCTGTCGCATCCTGGCCTGGTGACGCTGTACGACGCGGGTACCGCCCCCGACACCGGCGGTATCCGAGTGCCGTTTCTGGTGATGGAGTTCGTCGACGGCCCCACTCTGAACGGCTACCGCGCAGGCCGCGCACTACCGGGCGATCTCGTCGCCCGGATGGGACACGAGATCGCTCGAGCCCTTGCCTATATCCACCACCGCGGCGTCATCCACCGCGACATCAAACCGGCCAACATCCTGGTCGCCCGAGAGCCGGCGTCGGGCACGGGACACTGCGTGAAGCTCACCGATTTCGGTATCGCTCGCATCGTCGACGCCGACCGCCTCACCGAGCACGGCACCACCGTCGGCACCGCTCACTATCTCAGCCCGGAACAGGCGACGGGCACCTCTGCGGGGCCTGCAACCGACATCTACAGCCTCGGATTGGTTCTCATCGAATGTCTGACCGGCGCAATGGTGTTCGACGGCAGCGCGGTAGCCGCAGCCGTGGCGCGCTTGCACCGCGACCCCGAGGTACCCGAGCAACTCGGGCCCCAGTGGCATTCGCTGCTGACGACGATGACGGCCAGACATCCCGAAAACAGGCCGACGGCGGACACCGTGGCCGACGCCTTACACAGTCTCTCCAGCGAACCACCACCACCGCCGGCCACTGCGGTCCTGCCCGTCGCGAATGCGACAACGTTTGTCGCCGAGCAGGATTCGGCCCCTCGGCCAACGGAGGGTTCACGACGTCGCGGTCTTGTCCCTCTGGCTGCGGCCGCACTGTTCGTCGCCGTCGCGTCGGTAATTGCCTGGATGGCAACCGGAACAGGCGACGCGCCGATCGAGACATCGCCGTCCACATCGGTCACCGCTCCGACCAGTCCGGCACCCGTGACGACTGCATCCGAGTCCTCGATGCCGGTTGTCTCGAACCTCCCCCAGGACGTGCCCGCCCCCGCCGTCGATCAGGTGCCCGCCGAGCCACCACAACCTGCGGCTCCACCGCGAAACGGGAACAACGGCAACGGTAATGCGGGCAACGGTAATGCGGGCAACGGCAACTCCGGCAACGGGAGTCCAGGCAACAGCAACAGCAACGGCAACGGCAATTCAGGCAACGGGAACTCCGGCAACGGCAACCCCGGCCGTGGGAACTGAGCATGTCGGCAACCAAGGGAACGGACAGAGCATGACGCACGTCGACACCGTGGTGGTGGGAGCCGGCATTTCCGGCCTCACCGCAGCACGCATTCTGCACCGTGCGGGTCACCGTGTGGTCGTTCTCGAAGCCCGCGACCGCATCGGCGGACGAGTGCACACCCTGCGGACGGACGGACAGATTCTCGATGTCGGTGCGTCCTGGGTTCATGGAATCGACAACAATCCGCTGGCCGACGCGGTACAGGCTTTCGGCATTCCGACCAGCGAGTTCACGGTGGGGAGTTTTCAGCCGGACGGACGGCCCATCGCGTACTACTCACCGAACGGACGGCGTCTGAGCGAGGACGAGGTTACGAGCTTCGCGTCGGACGTACACGTCGTCGATGAGCTACTGGCGGCGACCATAGCGACATCGACCCTGGGCACGTCGTACGGGGATGCCGTGAACAGCACCGTGAAACGGCTCGCATGGGATCCTGATCGAATCGAACGGGTCCGGGAGTTCCTGGGTCACCGGGCCGAGGAACAGCTGGGTGTCGACCAGGGGATGCTCGATGCGCACGGGTTGGACGACGACGCGATCGAGGGTGACGAGGTCGTCTTCCCCGAGGGGTACGACCGGCTCGCGGTCTGTCTGGCCGACGGGCTGGATGTACGACTCGGCCATGAAGTGACACGCATCGCGTGGGGATCGAACAGCTCCTCCGTCGAGACTCTCACCGAGACGTTCTCGGCCGACCACATCGTGGTGACGGTTCCGATCGGCGTCCTGAAGTCACCGACCTTGCTTATCGAACCGCCGTTTCCCCATCCGGTGTCGACTGCGCTGGACGGACTCGAGATGAACGCGTTCGAGAAGGTGTTCCTACAGTTCCCGCATGCATTCTGGGACGAGGACGTCTACGCGATTCGGCAGCAAGGGGAGGCCGGGCGTTGGTGGCACTCGTGGTATGACGTGACCGTGCCGCAGGGGTTGCCCACGCTGCTCACGTTTGCGGCGGGGCCGTGTGCGCAGACGATCCGGCAGTGGTCCGACGCACGTATTGCCGAGTCGGTGCTCGACGCGCTTCGTGGCCTCTACGGCAAACGCGTGATCTCTCCGCAGCGGGTGCATGTCACGCGATGGCAGGACGACCCGTTCTCCCGCGGTGCTTACTCTTACCCGGCGGTCGGCTCGCGACCGAGCGACCACGACGATCTGTCGACCCCGGTCGGCGGAGTTCTACACCTGGCCGGCGAGGCAACGTGGACGGACGATCCGTCGACGGTGACCGCGGCATTCCTGTCGGGACACCGAGCGGCGGAGCGAATCCTGGCCCGCACGGTTCCGTTCGACGAGATCTGGGGCGGCGGCGAACTTCGTCCCAATTAGACGGAGATTCGCGTTTCCTTCCCGAAACCGCGCACCGGGATTACTATGACGACTTCATCCAGGCGGATGACCCGTTACCGATGTGCGCTGCCATTCTTCTGGTCGGTGCCGATGTGGCAGCGGCGCTGTTCGACACGGCAAGGCACAGGGGTGGACCATGGTTTCCGACGTCATCGACTGCAGCACGGTCTTCGCACACGACGTCGAGCAAGTGTGCGGGGTGCTCAGTGCGGTCGAACTGTACCCGCGATATTTCCCCGGGCTCGGGTACTGCCTTCTCAGCGAGTCGGCGAACCGCTACACGTGCGGCGTCGGTGGGGTCGAACACGCACTCGAAGTCGTGGTGAACAGACGTAACCGGCCGATCATCACCGTCGAGCACGTCGAATCCGGCGGTTTCATCAGATTCACCCTCAGCGCGCGTTCACCGAGCGAGACCAAAATCGATGTGACGATCTTCAGAGCCGGCCTGGCCGGAACCTACTCGCCGCAACCCGAACACAATCGGGCAGTGGTCGACTGGGTCATGGGTGGCCTGAACAGGTTGGCCGAGTCCCTCTCCGGCGCAACGACATCGATCGTGTCCAACGCCGGCGATTCCCGGTCGCTACAGCTTGCGGTCCTCAAAACGATGATCGGTACCGGCGTCGTTCGTGCCGCGCGTCCTGATCGCGCATACCGGCAGCTGAACTCGCTGGCGAAATGGGGCTTCACCCTCGGCGGTGGCTTCGCGGCCGCCGCCGCCAAGTCACCGGACGAAATTGCCGTGATCGACGATCGCGGTACTCGCACGTTCGCAGAGATCCACCTGCGATCGCATCGGATAGCAGCAGGGTTCGCCGCATCCGGAATTCGCCCGGGAAGCACGGTAGGAGTTCTGGCCCGCAATCACACTGCCATGATCGAATGCGTCGTCGCCTGCGGCATGCTCGGTGTCGAGGTCGTACTTCTCAACACCGGCCTCGCGGCCCGCCAGATCGAGACCATCTCGAGTCGTCACCAGCTGCAAGCGCTGTTCGTCGACGACGAATTCGACAAGATGGTTCGCTACCTCCCCAACGACGTCCTCCGCGTCAGCTTGTCGGCTCATACCGTCGTCGCGGGCCGTCGCACTCTGGAGCATTTCGTCGCGGCTCCGTCCGCCACGTTCGACAGACCGCAACGGCCCGGATCCGTTGTCGTGCTGACCTCGGGCACCAGCGGGTCTCCCAAAGGTGCACTTCGCCCGACCCCACGCGGCTTCGGGACCGTCGCGGCCATGTTGTCCCGCATGCCACTTCGTATGAACGAGCGCATGCTGATCGCTGCGCCGATGTTCCACAGTTGGGGGCTGGCGGCGTTGCAGATCAGTACACCGCTGCGGGCAACAGTGGTTCTGCAGGATCGATTCGATCCGGAAGAGTGCTTGCGGGCAATCCAGACTCATCGGTGCACGTCGCTGATCGCCGTCCCGATCATGTTGCAGCGCATACTCGATCTACCCGAGTCCGTGCGATCACGCTACGACACGTCCAGCTTGAAAGTCGTCGCGTGCAGCGGTTCGGCGTTGACGGGGTCGACCGTCTCGCGGTTCATGGATGCGTTCGGAGATGTTCTGTACAACTTCTACGGTTCCACCGAGGTCTCGTGGGCGACCATCGCCACACCGCAGGATCTGCGTGCAGCTCCCACTACCGCGGGTCGGCCGCCGCTCGGCACGACGATCGCCGTACTCGACGCCGACGGCGCAGTGGTTCCGACCGGCACTCTGGGCCGGATATTCGTAGGTAACGACATGCTCTTCGACGGCTACACGAACGCCGAGCCTCCGTCGACTGCTTCGGCTCGCGGTGCAGCACTCATGGATACCGGCGACCTCGGGTACATCGATTGCAACGGGCGGCTCTTCGTGTGCGGGCGGGACGACGAGATGATCATCTCCGGCGGCGAGAACGTGTTTCCCGGGCCGGTGGAGGACGCCATCGCCAACCTTCCTCAGGTCGGCGAGGTAGCGGTGGTCGGCGTACCCGACAACGAATACGGTCAGCGCCTCGCGGCGTTCGTCGTCGGTCGGGGTGCTGCAGGCCTCGACGCAGATATGGTGCGGGCCTACATCCGAAATCGACTGAGCCGGTTCTCGGTGCCGCGAGACATCACGTTCCTCGAAGAACTCCCCCGAACCGCGACCGGCAAAGTGATCAAGAGGATGCTGATCGAACCTCCCACGGCCGCCGGTATGTAAGCCGGTACGTCGACTTCCTCACCACCCCGCCTCCCGGTTCCACCCTGAGAACTCTCAGTTGTTTGACTGTTCAGAATCTGAGACTATTTGGGGAGGAAGCGACACCCGTTCCGCGGGTGAGGGACGGAAGGGACGGAATGGCGATGTCGAGGTCATCGGATGAACCCCGTCAGGCTCGCGCCGCCCAGCCCGGGGATGCGTCGTCGTCCTTCCTGCAGTTGTTTTTCGAGGCAACCCGTGAGAACGACCTCTCCCCCGGGCCGACTCCGAACCGTGGAATCCACGACGACCGATCGAGCGACTGAAGAATCGCGAAACCGAGTCGACACTCGAAGCGCGCAATAGAGTCGAATGACTGATGACAGCTCACGACGCCGCAGCCGATACTTCGAACCCGACGGGTTCGAGGAGCGTGATGTCCCAGATACGAGTAGTCATCGCCGATGACGACGTGTTGCTGCGAGAAGGCCTGGCCAGTCTGCTCACCCAGGCGGGCCTCGATGTCGTGGGCCGGGCCAGTGACGCCGAGGAGTTACTGGCGTTGCTCGAGAAAGATCCACCGGACCTGGCGATCATCGACATCAGGATGCCGCCGACCTACACCGCCGAGGGGCTCGACGCGGCCGTGAAGATCCGCGACCGTTTCCCCGACGTCTCTCTGCTGCTCCTGTCTGCTCACGTCGAAGTCGATCACGCACTCGAACTGCTCGACAGCGCGAACAACACCGCCAAGGGTATGGGTTACCTGCTCAAGAGCCGTGTGACCGACATCGCCGACTTCGTCTCGACGATAGATCGGATCGCGGCAGGATCGTCGGTCATCGATCCTGCTCTTGTCTACGAACTGGTTGCGGCCAAGCGCCGAGGTGATCCCCTCGGCGCGTTGAGTTCTCGCGAACGGGACGTCTTGACCTTGATGGCCGAAGGGCTCTCCAACGCGGGCATAGGCAGACGCTTGTGGATCACCGAAGGAACCGTCGAGAAGCACGTCCGAAGCATCCTCACCAAATTGGACCTGTCGGAAACGGCCGACGATCACCGTCGTGTGCGAGCGGTGATCCTGTATCTGGACACCGTCGGGTGACCCGCCATCAGGTGCCCAGCAGGGCTTCGATCGCGTTCGCCGACAGCTCGAATTTCGACAGGAAACCCAGGGCAGAACTGTTGTTCACCAGGTCTGCAAAGTCCTCCTCGTCGTGTGTCGACACGAGAATGACGGCAGGCGGAGGCGTCAGATCCTGGGCGTCGATCGCTTCGACCACGTCGAACCCACTGTCAGCACCCAAGTCGATATCGACCAGCACGAGATCGGGGTGGGTGGACAGCACTGCATCGATCGCCGAGGCGAGTGAGGTCGCCGTGCCGACCACCGACATCCCTGCCGATTCCAACAGTCGGCGTGCAGCGACACAGAAAGCGTCGCTGTCGTCGACGATCAGGCACTGCAGGCGGGAGGGCATCACTCTGTCGAGAGTGTCAGAGACTGCTCGGGTCGGCATTACCGCTAGCGGTAAATCGAGCAGTCGGATGTGCCGATGACGTCGGACACCGCCCTCCGCGACCGGATCGTCACTTTGATACTCCGGCCGAGTGCGCCGCCGGTCGCCTGCGGAATCGCAGTGGCCGCAGCCGCCATCGCCGTCGAGATACTCGTTGTGCTGACGCTCAAACGGGTGTCACCCGAGAATGCTTTCGGTGCGATATTCCTGTTCGGAGTGCTGATCGTGTCTGCGGGGTGGGGCTTTCGTCTGTCGATCGCGACATCGGTCGCCAGTGCCGGCGCGTACGCCTACATCCATGTACTCGAAAGCAGTGAGAGCCTCGTCCCTGCACTGATCGTGTTTCTGGCACTGGCGCTTCTGACCAACGTACTGGTTGGCCAATCACGTTTGCGCGCAACCGAATCCGATCAACGTCGACGAGAAGCAGATATGCTGGCGGCGTTCGCCAAGACCATCTTGCGCTCGGACCACACCCCGACAATGCTCGATGTTGCCAGCACCCGCCTGGCTGCGGTCCTCGACCTGCCCTTCGCGGTGTTGAAGCAAGGGAATGCCGACGCGTCCGTGGGGCAGGAGAAAATCCTGCTTCGGGACGGGGACGTCGTCACCGCGTCGCTGCTGGTTCCCGCCGATCTCGATAGCGTCGATGCCCGCCGTATCCGCCGTGTCGCGCCTTCGTTGGAGGCTCTTCTTGCCGCCGCCCGCGACCGTCAGGACATGCACCTCCGTACCGTCGCGCTGGCACGCCAGCAAGCGTCACTGCGGAAGGTCGCAACATTGGTGGCGCTGCGGGCCGATCCGGATGACGTGTACCTCGCAGTCGCACACGAACTCACCGTCGGGTTGGACAACGAACATGTTTCGGTGATCCGCTACGGCGACGGGTATTACACGATTCTGGCGATCCGCGACGACTCCGCCGGTGAGCGCGTGCAAGCCGGTGATCGACTGCCGATCGGTGGGCAGAACGTGGCCACGATCGTCGCCGACACCGGCCGCGCCGCTGCCGTCGACTTCACCGAAGCGACCGGCGGTATCGCTGAGCGACTGGAGGGCAGGGGTATTCGCTGGGTCGAAGGTGTACCGATCACTGTCGACGGCAATACCTGGGGTGCCGTCATCATTGGCACGACAGCTACGCAGTATGCGGCCGGCGGTGAGACCCGAGATCGACTGGCCGACTTCGCCGACCTCGTTGCCACTGCGGTCTACAACCACGACACACGAGTTCAGCTGACGCGGTCCCGGTCCCGCGTGGTCGCCGCAGCCGACCAAGCCCGCCGAGGTATCGAGCGTGACCTGCACGACGGTGCCCAACAGCGAATCGTCTCTCTCGGAATGGAATTGCGCGGCGCCCAAGCCGCTGCCCCGGAGAATCTGACCGAGCTCCGCGCGATGTTGGACCGCAGCGTCGAGACGCTGTCGCAGGTGCACACCGACCTCCGCGAACTCAGTCGCGGCATCCATCCCGCAATCCTCTCGCGCGGAGGACTCGCACCGGCACTCAAGACGTTGGCCAGACGCAGTCCGATTCCCGTTGCCCTCACCGCCGACATTTCCTCCCGGATGGACGAATCGGTGGAAGTGGCTGCGTACTACGTGGTCGCCGAGGCGCTGACGAACACGGCCAAATATGCCGAGGCCACCGAAGTCGACATCACCGCGCACCTGACCGAGGACAGCTTGGAACTGACCGTGACCGACAACGGCCGCGGAGGTGCCGATCCGAGCACAGGGTCGGGTTTGATCGGATTACAGGATCGGGTGGCCGCAGTCGGCGGCGAACTGACCATCGCCAGCCCACCCGGGGGTGGCACGACACTGTCGGTCCACATCGGTCTGTCTACCGGCTAGCAGGTAGCGGCGCCACCGGAATCTCCTCCCCCGCGTTGGATGGCAGCGGCGACGCTTTCGACCCGGGAACGGACGAATGTTGTCGGTACCCAATCGAACCGAACCAAGGAGCAGGCCATGCCGTACATCACCACCACCGACGGAACCGAGATCTACTACACCGAGCAGGGCACCGGAAAGCCAGTTCTGCTCAGTCATGGCTGGCCACTGTCCTCGGATGCCTGGCAGCTCGAACTGAAGCTTCTCGCAGACGCCGGCTACCGCGCCATCGCACATGATCGCCGCGGCCACGGCCGGTCCTCGCAGACTGCCGTCGGCCACGACATGGACACCTACGCCAAGGATCTGGCCGAACTGGTCGAGGCCCTCGACTTGCAGGAACTCACCCTCATCGGACACTCGACCGGTGGCGGCGAGGTCGTGCGGTACGCCGCGCAGCACGGTGGCAGCCGCGTCGCTCGGGTGATCACTGCCGGTGCCGTTCCCCCGGTCATGCTGAAGTCCGAGGCCAACCCCGAGGGCACGCCGATCGAAGCACTCGACGACATCCGCAACGGCGTTCTCTACGATCGATCGCAGTTCTACAAGGACTTGTCCGAGCCGTTCTTCGGTGCCAACCGTGAGGGCTCCGCCATCTCCCAGGGCGCCAAGGACGACTTCTGGCGACAGGGGATGCTGGTCAATCTGACTGCTGCATACGACTGCGTGAAGGCGTTTTCCGAGACCGACTTCACCGAGGATCTCAAAGCGCTGACCGTCCCGATCTTCATCGCCCACGGTGACGACGACCAGATCGTGCCGATCGCCGCGGCGGCACTGAAAACCGCAGAACTCGTCCAGCACGGCACCCTCAAGGTCTACCCCGGTGCACCGCACGGAATCTACGGCGATTACCAGAAGGCCTTGGACGCAGACATTCTCGCCTTCATCGCCCAGTAGCAGCCCCGCTCTCGCCCTCCGGAACAAAGGTGACAACACGATGATCAGACCGTACGCAGTCGTCGGAGCAACCGGAGGGCAGGGCGGCGCGGTGGTGGATGCCCTGCTGGCGCGGGGGCTACCGGTGCGCGCAGTGGTGCGGCGTCATTCGGCCCGCGCGGATCGGCTACGTGAGCGAGGTGCCGAGATCGTCGTCGCGGACATCACCGATCGGGAATCGTCCGCGGCTGCACTGAGAGACAGTGCCGGTGCGTTCGTGATGACGACGCCGTTCGAGGACGGTCCCGCGGCCGAATTGGCTCAGGGCGCAGCCCTCGTCGATGCGGCGATCGCCGCGGAGGTTCCGCACGTGGTGTTCTCCTCGGTTGCGAGCGCTGACCGCCGCACCGGCATACCGCATTTCGAGACGAAGGCCGAAACCGAGGCACTGCTGCGTCGAGCTGGGCTGTCGTACACGATCGTCGGCCCCACCTACTTCTACGACAACCTTCTCGGCGGACTGGACGACGTCATGGCCGGCCGCCTCGATCTGCCCTTGCCGCTCCACACTCCATTACAGCAGCTGTCGCGGCGGGATCTGGGGCGGTTCGTCACCCTCGTGTTGACCGAACCCGCGCACTTTCGCGAGATGCGAATCGATCTCGCGTCGGACGATCCGAGCTTGGAGGCCATGGCGAACACTCTCGGCGACGTTCTCGGAACCTCGGTGCAGCCGTATTCGAGCCGGGCACGGGACATAGGTTCCGAGGACATGAGAGCGATGTTCCAATTCTTGACCGACGTCGGATACGACGCGGACATCGACGGCTTGCGCACCCGATATCCCGAGGTCGAATGGCAGACATTCGCGCAATGGTCGGCGGGACTGGCGTGAGCGCCACCGACACCACGCCGGCAGCACCGTCCGCGTGGTCACCGCTACGGAATACCGTCTACCGCAGCCTCTTCATCGCACAGCTGGTGTCGAACATCGGCGGCTGGATGCAGACCGTCGGTGCGCAGTGGTTCCTGGTCGAACGTGAGGCGTCGACCACCATCATCGCCGCCGTGCAGACAGCAAGTCTGTTACCCACCCTGTTGCTGGCCCTGCTGGCAGGCGCGCTCGCCGACGCGCTCGATCGCCGCGTTCTGCTCATCGCGGTCGGTGCCGGTTCGATGCTGACCGGAATTATGTTGACCGCACTGGCATGGACCGACACCTTGTCTCCGTGGGGATTGCTCGCCTGCACATTCGTATTGGGTTGCTGGACATCACTGTCCGCTCCCGCCTGGCAGGCCATTCAGCCCGAGCTGGTGAGCCGTGAAGAAATCCCGGCCGCCTCGGCGCTGGGCAGCGTGACCGTCAACGGGGCGCGGGCCGTCGGACCGGCGCTTGCCGGGGTACTGGTGGCGTTGGCCGGGCCGACCTTCGTGTTCGCCATCAACGCCGCCTCCTTTCTCGCAACGTTGAGCGTGCTGATTGCATGGAAACGCCCGAAACATCCACAAACGGATCGAGAAGGCCTTGCCGAGTCGATCCTGTCCGGGGTCCGCTACATCCGGTCCGGCCCGATCGTTCGACGAATCATTCTGCGCTCGGCGTTGTTCGCCTTCCCCGCCTCTGCATTGTGGGCGCTACTGCCATCGGCTTCGTCGTCGGTACTGAAATTGGGCTCGGTGGGATACGGCGTGTTGTTGGGCGTACTCGGGGTCGGAGCCGTGATCGGCGTTGCCGCCACACCGATGCTCCGAAAACATTGCGGCGCAAACACCTTGCTCGTCGGCTCTGCTGTCGGGTACGGCGTGGGAATGGCAGCGCTCGCGTGGCTTCCGCTGTGGGCGGTGGTCCCGGCGCTGTTGTTGTCCGGCATTGCCTGGATCACGACGTTGACCGCACTGAATGCGTCTATCCAGCTTTCGCTCGCCACCTGGGTTCGAGCGCGCGGGATGTCGGTCTACCTTCTGGTCTTCATGGGTTCTCAGGCCATCGGCTCGCTCGTGTGGGGATGGTTGGCGTCGAAGATCGGCATCGTCGACGCACTCGCGGTCGCGGTAGCCGCCTTGGCATTCGTCGCTGCGAGTGTCGCAGTCCTCCCCCTGCGACCCGAGACCGGCGTGCTCGACCGTGCGGTGTCCATGGCGTGGCCGACCCCGACCGTGATGTTCGAACCCGATCCGGACGACGGGCCGGTGCGGATCACCGTTACGTACCGAGTGGTCGACGACGCTCTGGAGCAGTTTCTGACGTCGATGGCTCCGGTCGGGATCGCGCGGAAGCGAACGGGGGCGTACGCCTGGAACCTGTACCGGAGTCTGGACGTCGAGGACACCGTGGTCGAGCAGTTCACTGTGCCGTCGTGGAGCCAGTATCGACGTCAGCGAGAAGAAAGGTGGACCGGCTCCGACCACGACGTGGTGCAGAAAGCCCTGACCCACACCGTCGACGGCACTACCCGAACCGAAACCCACGACATCGCGCTGTCTGCGCGAACGAACCCGAACGGACAATGATGGACAACGCACTCTCGGGCGTGGGGAACGTCTTCTACTTCGCAGACGACCTCGCCGCCGCCGTCGACTGGTACCGACCGCTCCTGGGCACCGACCCCGTCGACGTACACGAGCAACTCGCCGCGTTCGACGTCTCCGGTACGCGACTCACCGTCCACGTCACCGATTCGTACAACCGCCCCGCGGGAACCGCAGGGTCGGTCTCGTACTGGAACGTTGACGACGTGGACGCAGTGGTCGCCGGCTGCGTCGATCGCGGAGGCGTCGTGCATCGAGGTCCGAAATCGGTGTTCACCGGTGAACGTCTGTGCCAGATTCTCGATCCGTTCGGCAACCTGATCGGCTTCAGACAGTTCGACGCCGGTAGTACGCGCGCCTGACGACACAGACGCGCATAGAGCCGGCGAATTGGGTACACCCGCTCCATGCCCGAACTACCCGAAGTCGAAAACGCTCGACAGGTCGTCGAGAAAGCCCTCGGACGCGTCATCGTCGATATCGATGACACCGACTCGTTCGAGTGCCGCCCACACATGCCGGGCGATATCGCCCACGCCTTGAAGGGTGGCAAGCTCACCGAGGCATGTCGACGTGGCAAGGCGATGTGGTGCGAAACCGTCACCGCCGACGGGTCCAGTGGTCCGACGCTGGGAATCCATCTCGGTATGGGCGGTCGCGTCATCGTCACCGCTCCCGACGGCGATCGCACGTCGCAGTACGGAGGCGGCGATCCACACGTGGGCGAGCGCGACACCGACAAGCCCGAGTGGACACGCTTTGCCATGACATTCGAAGACGGGGGTCAGCTCCGACTTTTCGACAAACGCCGGCTCGGCCGAGTGCGGCTCGAACCCGATATCGATGCGTTGGGGCCGGATGCTGCGGAGATCACGCGCGACGACTTCCGGCACCGAATCGGTTCCAGCGGAGCACCTCTGAAGGCACGTTTGCTGGACCAAGCAGCAATCGCAGGCGTCGGCAATCTGTTGGCCGACGAGGTGCTGTGGCAGAGCGAGCAATCTCCATCCAGACGGGCAAAGACTCTCACCACCGAGGAACTCGACGAGATCCGCGTTGTTCTGCGTCGCGCCATCAGGTCGGCAATCAAGAAGGGTGGCGTGCACACCGGTGAGATCATCCCGTTCCGCAAGGCGGACGCGGCGTGCCCACGCTGCGGTGCTCCGATGACTCGCGGAACGGTGGGCGGCCGCACCACGTGGTGGTGTTCGCGCGAGCAATCCTGATCGGTTCCCACGCCGCTGCGTGCTGCTCGATAGCGCTGTAGGACAGCAATTTTCGGAATTGTCAAACGCTGTTGAATGCGGCGCAATTCGGTTCGGGCACGTACCGTGTGGGCAGCTTCGGGTCTACCGAGGCGCTCATCGGCTGGAGGTTGCATGCTCTCGACGACCGACACGGGCCTCGCTCCGCAGGTCACCTACCTGCCCCGTCGACACTGTTTCGCTGTCTGGCAACCTGATTCCACAAGGACGGCCACCGCAGCGACGACGCCGATCGACCTAGCGATACCCGATACGGGCGGCTCCGTGACCGTACGGACCGTCGAAGCACAGCTCGTCGATCCGCGTCGCGTCGAACTCGAAGCGGCACTGGCACCATCGGCAGGCCTCCCGGAAAGCGCGTCGGCCCGGGGGTGGCTGGCGGTTCTGGACCACCTGGAACATCGGCCCCACTACGCCGAGATTCCTGCATCGCTGCTGGAGTCACTCCCCCCGGCCGCGTACGCGGTACCCAACACGGGTGGGTCCAGCGTGTCGACCGCGCACGGTGCCGTCGACGCCCTACGCACCAGCCTGCACATGCAGGCCAATCTGGGCGACAGTGCGTCCACCTTCACCCCGCGGCCGTATCAGGTGCACGGTGCGTCCTGGATTCCGACCGTCGGAGAAGCCGGGGGTGGAGGAATTCTGGCCGACGAGATGGGGTTGGGCAAGACTCTGCAAGCCATCTCGCACATGATTGTGGGAGCCTCGCGGGGTGAAGGCAATTTTCTGGTGGTGTGCCCGACATCCCTGATCAGCAATTGGCGACGCGAGATCGAGAAGTTCTCCGCCGGCGACCTGACGGTCAATGTCTACCGGGGACCGAACCGCTCGCTCGGTGGATGTGGCGAGGTCGGCTGCGTGACCGTGACCGGATATCCGACATTGCGCTCCGACACCGACCGTCTGGCCGAGATCAGTTGGAACACGGTCTTCTTCGACGAAGCGCACGTCATGAAGAACTCGCGCACGCAGGTTTCCCGTGCCGCGCGACGACTGAGCTCGACAACTCGCATCGCACTGACCGGCACCCCGGTCGAGAACCGCATGGACGAACTGTGGGCCCTGATCGACCTCACCAACCCGGGTCTGCTCGGGACCAGAGCACGCTTCACTCGGCGATTTTCCGCACCCATCGAGAACGCAGGTTCGGCGGCTGCGCTTGCGCACTTGTCCCATTCCATAGCTCCGGTCTTCCTCCGACGGACGAAAGACGAAGTGGCGACCGACCTTCCACCCAAACAGCAGATAGACGTACTGTGCCCGATCACGAACGAGCAAGCGATGCTGTACAACTCGACGGTCGAGGCTGCATTCGACACCGGTTTCGGTTCTACACAACGCCGAGGGACTGCGGTGCTCGCTTTGCTGACCTCTCTGAAACTGATCTGCAACCACCCGGGTCTCGTGAACGGCAACATGTCTTCGTCGCCCGACCGTTCCGGGAAACTGGACAGGCTCACCGACATCATCGAGGAGCTCGCCGAATCGTCGCAGACCGCATTGGTTTTCACCCAGTACCGCAAGACCGGCGAGTTTCTCGCCGACCATCTCGCGCGTGTCACTGGAGCCGCCATACCCTTCTTCCACGGCGGACTCGACGTGGACCAGCGCGAGAAAATGGTGGACGAGTTTCAGGGCGGTAGCTGTCCCGTGATGGTGCTGAGCCTCAAAGCAGCCGGCTATGGGTTGAACCTCACCCGTGCGAGCACCGTCATCCATTACGACCGGTGGTGGAATCCGGCGGTGGAATCGCAGGCAACCGACCGGGTACATCGAATCGGACAGACCTCACCTGTGACAGTCATGGCGCTCACCACCGAAGGAACATTGGAGGAGTACATTGCGTCGCTGCACGCCCGGAAGAAAGCAATTGCAGGGTTGACCGAGGGGAACAACGAGACAGCGCTTGCCGCACTGGATGATTCGACACTCAGACAGACGTTGTCGCTGTCGGTGGCACGGTGATGGCATCCACTCCCCAGCCCCCGCCGTTCGGTGCGACTCCATGGGGCAAGGAATGGTTGCGTCGAGTCGAGCCGATCACCGCTACCCGACCCAATCCCATGCTTCCTCGAGCGCGGAGCCTGGCTCGTAGCGAGTCGGCCATCGTGGATACCAACACGATCGGTTCTATTCGCTGCGTGGTCTCAGCAGGAAAGAAAATGGAGACCGCGACATTCACGGTGCCGCGCTATTCGGCGGCTCACAAAAGGGCGGCTCTGCGCATCGTCGCCAGTCATCCGACTCACGGCAGAGGGAGCGGGGATCTGCCCGACGCGCTTCACGCGGAGCTGGTATCGGGGGGTCTGGCACCGGTTCCCATGGACGTCGACACGGCATGCACCTGTTCCAGCAGAACTGATCCTTGCGTTCACGTCACCGCAGCAACGTACGCGATCAGTCTGATCGTGGACCAGTCACCCACGACGGCGTTGGCTATACGTGGCCTGGACCTCGCCGAAGCCGCTGCGTCGAAGGACTTTCCAGCTCGATGGATGCACATCGAGAGCGTCGACGCAGCGGCGTTCTACGGCTGAACGTATGCCCGAAAGATCAGGACGTTGCCTCGACAGCGAGGCGTGCAAGTGTGTCGTTCAGCTGATCCTCGGTGACCAGGGGAAACCCGATCTGCTGGAGAAGCTTCTTGTCCGTGACCTTCGACCAGTCGTAGGTGTGCCGCACCAATGTCTCGTTGGGTCCCTGAGACTCCAGTTCCCACAACCATTCCCATCCGGGAGGCTCGTTGCCGGCCGGCGCGGTCTTCCATGCCAGTAGCTTGTCCTTGGCGTACCCGGTGACGACATTGTCGGTCTGGTATTCCCCACCCATGTGATCGCCCTGCATGTTCATCGTGAACTTCTCGCCGACCTTCTGAATTCGGTCTGCGTGGTCAACGCCGCGTACGAATCCCGAGCCGTCGAGTGCCTGATGCCGCTCGGGGTTGGACAGGACGTCGAAAATTGCGTCCACGGGCGCTTCGATGGTGCGTTCCACTGTCAGCTTTGCGTTCTCTGTCATATCTGCACGATGCCCAATACGCCGGATCCTCAATCATGGATACAGCCGAAAACAGGTGGACCGCGAAGGCTGCCTGGTGAGATGCTCGGCCGACACCGGGATTGCGGCACCCAGCGCAGCGGGACGGAGGCATGACGAGAATGTCCACCGATCTTGCTTCTTCCACTGCCACCTGGGTTCTCGAACACCTCGAACCCGGCGAACGTGTGACGGCCGTGGACTCGATGACCGGAGGCATCACGGCCGAGGTGCGTCGGCTCACTGTGGCAGATGATCAGCACGCCGTTCGCGTGCTCGTGTTGAAGAGCTACACAGCCGTGTCCGTCTCGGCTAACTGTCGTTGCCGAAGAACCACCAAGTGAGGACAATCGCTACGACTGCGGCAACAGTAAAAAGGACGGCGTTGAGCCAATGTGGGTTGCCAGTATCGAGATCTGCCAGTGCCATGAGTACTCGCCCATCCGTCCGCCCTAGTGGACAAAACCGACTTCTGCAGTCGAGCCTATACACAATGGAACGGATAAGCCCTCATCGTTCGACATCTATCCGATTAGTCAATCGCGCGCCATCTTGGTCATTGGAATCGAGCAGATTTCGGGAATCCTTATTCCAAGGCTGGGCCGACTCGCCGTACCAATGCGTGGGTCTACTTTTCGGCCAGACCTGTTGCCGTCGCCAAGTATTCGCGTGAGTCTCGAAGCGTCTGCGCTACACCGCGTCCTGCGATCGCGTGATACCGACTGATTTGGTCGTCATCGAGAGCATCGAGAACAGTGCTGGAATCTGCGTGCATCCAACCACCATCTTGGACCAGTTCATGGGCGCGTTTGCCGTGCAGGGCAGAAATTCCCTCGACTCTGATCCCCTGGGGATCGGTCGACGCCGCAAGGTAGTAGGCCTTCTTGCCGGGGTAACCGGACTTGACCTTCTCACGCAACCGGAAGACGGCGGCGGCTGCGTCGTCGATGGCCGACGCCTGCTCGTCGGACCCGGATTCGGAGGCCGAAACTCGCGCGATCTCCGCATCCAGCGCAGCGAGCAAGGTGGCGAGGTACTCGAGATCACTCATAGGCCCATGATGCCCTAGTGCAGTGTGCTCTCGAACCAGCACCTGACGGAAAGAAATCGAAGATGCCCCCGTCTCGGGGTCCGCGACGCGACGTACTGACACGCCGACCGTCTACAACTCCGTGACAGCGCCGGGGTTTGTCCCTCGCAGTTCGGGGGTCAAAAGGGTCCTGTCGGAAGTCCCGATACCCGACGATAGGGTCATGAGCCGCCGACGACGCGGAGCTGTCCGGACGGTTCGTTGCACCACCTGCAGCTCCCGTCGATGTAGTCGTGGCCGTCTTCACGTTCGCACTCATCCACCGCGCATCCGCTGCCGCAAGACAGCATCTGTCCACGTTTGCACCGCTCGCCGTCGCACCCTGGGTGGTGAAGCGTTCGCGGCGGGGCACCGCAGTCGTGGCATTTGCTCCTGCCGTTGGGTATTCGACTGGGCCGCCACGTGCAACCCACTGAATCGAGCATTTCCAGATCACACGCCATGCAGATCGCCATGCCGTGCAGAGTCGCACAGAGCACCGACAGAAAATCTTCGGTCGAACTCCATGACGCAACACCCCTGTCCGCGGGCACCGCCGTGGATAGGCACAGCCCTGAGAATCGACAAACGAGGCAAGTCGAACGACAGTTTCACGACCTCGACAAGAGGCCACGCCGCGTAGAAGGGTTCTGCACGTTGGCAGTTCTGAGATGATTTCCCGATGCACCGGATCCGGCTGATCTCCGCACTCGTCGTGCTGACACTGCTCGCCACAGGATGCGCCGACGAGCCCGCACCCGAGCCGACACCGGTGGTCGTGGCATTCGACGACGGATGGGGCCAACTGTTCGCCATGAACCTCGACGGTTCCGGCTTGCGTCAGGTCACCCCGACCGTGGGCGAAGACAGCCGCGACCCGAACTATGGGAACGGCGCTGCCCTCTCCCCCGATGGCGAGCATCTCGCGTACGCCCGAGGCCGATTCATCGAGATCCTCGACCTCGAGTCGGGTGAATCGAAATCGGTATTCGAAGGTGGCTACCAACCGGCTTTCTCACCCGACGGATCCAAGATCGCGTTCACCGCGAACGGCGGCATCAACATCATGAACGTCGACGGGTCCGACGCACACGTCATCGCGCAAGAAGAGTCGGCGTTCGGAGCGACATTCTCGCCCGACAGCTCACGGGTTGTCTACGGCACCGGCGGCTACCTGAACGAAGTACCTGCCGACGGCGGTGAATCGACAGTGCTTCTGCGCGACCAGTTCTGGAACTCCGACCCGGCCTTTTCGCCTGACGGGTCGACGCTCGTCTTCTCCAGTAACCGAGGCGGCAACAACGGCTCGGAGATCTACACAATGCCCTCCGCCGGAGGGGAGATCACGCCTCTCACCGATACCTACTCGGCACATCCGAAGTTCACGCCCGACGGCTCGCGCATCCTCTACGACCGAGCGGTCACACAGACGGGTGAACTGGTGACCGATGTCGCTACCGGCTCTCAGGCCGAGATTGCGTCGATGAACCCCGACGGGTCCGACCAGAAGCGGCTGACTCCACGCTCTCTGAGCGGTCAGATGCCGACCGTAGGCGGGGGACGTTGACCCGCCAGCTATTTGGCATATTCGGGGTTCGCTCCGCCTCGCCCCGCGTTCAATCTGCAAGATCGACTACGCTCAAGGGCCGAGAACCGGGTCAGTCCATGCACCGAGTTTTCCGCTACTGGCTATGTAGACCGCCGCAGGCGACAATTGCTCGTGAGCACAGTCCGGTCAAGACGTAACCGATACAGGCATGGGGTGTCCGCCGTAACGGTGACTCGAACGGGCTCGTTGACAACAGCCATTAGGCAGTGACGACGGTGAAATGCTGTTCGTGCAGCTGATCCGCTGTCGTCCTGGCCAGGACTACGCGGGGCCTTTACCGTGGATGGTATGGCGATTTTCGCAGACGATCCGCGCGGTACCTACGCTCGTTACATCACCGCCTGCAACGAACGGCGTTTCGGCGACCTCGACGAATTCATCACCACCGATGTCGAAGGTGTCCGCAGCGGCATCGACGGCTACCGCGACGGCCTTCGAGACATCACAGTCGCGTTCCCCGACTTCAGCTGGTGCATGGAGGACTTGGTCGTCGAGGGCCGGTTGATGGCGGCTCGCCTGACGGATACCGGCACCCACCACGGTGAGTTCGATGGGATCGCGGCGACCGGCCGGTATGTGCAGATCCAAGAACTAGCGATGTACCGGCTCGATGACGACGGCAAGATCGCGCGCTGCTGGGGAGATCTCGAGGCTTCATTGCGCTGTGAACTGCTGGGCCGCGGAGAATAGCTGGCTGCGATCAGCGAAGAGACATACGAGGAGTTAGCGAGCGCGGTTGAGCGGCAGTAGCGCAAGTCGTCAGATCTACGCTTTTGCAGCGTCACGTCCGGCGTCAACGGGTCCACGTGTAAACGTGAGCGGTCAGACAGCGGCTTCGAGACCGAAGCGCATTTCCGCCGTGTTCTAGTGGAACAGTGGACTGGGTCGAGAAAGAACTAAGGGTCGCTGGTCTTACCGGTACCTGCACAGCGGTGGGTGTCATGCTCCCCTGGGCCCTCGAAGGGACCTTGCTCCGGTTGGCGCTGCTGGTGTTTCCTGCGTTCTGCGGTGCCGTCGCCGGACTGTTGGTCGGTGTGATCGCAGTCGGTGGTGGACGCTTCGCCTTGTGGTCGAACCGGATGTGGGCCGCACGATCTCACCGCGCCTGGCGACACCGATTCGCCGCGTGCACCGCAGCAGCCGTCACGCTGACGACCTCTCTTGCATTGAGCTGGCTGGTCGTCGCTGGCAGTGAAATCCTTACTAACACAGATGTATTCCCGTCCTGGTGGATCGCACTGGCAGCGATAACGGCGGCGAGTTACCTATTCGCCTACCTTCTCGCTCCCACGACAGACTGCGCCGCCCGAACACAGGACGGCTTCGGAGAGGTCTAGGTTCCAGCCCCGGTCCTTGCTCGGCCTCATCCTGGCGTGCGTGAGCCGCTGAGCACCGTCGATCTGTTGCGAACAGACGAGATGAGGCGGGGTAATACTGCCGGACAGTCCGTGCTCGACAACACTATTCCACTTTGCGGTATCGGCCATACTGAACACATGGCAAGTCGTGGAGTGGTCCGCACCTGGAATCTGCGCGAGATGCACGGTGTGATCGATTCGGACGACACTCCAGGGGGATGCTGGACATTCGGGGCGACGGTCGCGATTGCGGGATTCCCCAGCCTGGACGAAGGCCAAGTTGTCGAATTCGAGTGGCGACCAACCGACGAGCTCGACGAGAGCTACAACTTCATCACACTTCGCGCGTGGCCGGCAGGTGTCGAGCCGGTGGATCGCCCGTCCGGCTCATCAGCGTGGAACATCGACGCCGATGGCACCGTCACCGAAGAGACGGACTTGGATTTCCTCGAAGAGCCGCGGATCGGGACCGCGGCGAGTGGCATCGTGTCCGCCTGGCACGGCGACGAAGGCTGGGGCGTAATCGATTCCGCGGGTACCCCTGGCGGATGTTGGACTTACTGGAGTGCCCTGCACCCTGACGAGGTGATCGATTCGCAGGGCATGGGTCAGTTCAACATACGAGGAGGCATCCACGACCTCATCGTTGGCGAGAAGGTCGACTTCGAGTGGGAGTCCGTCACAGATCAGGATGGGTACAAGTTTCGCGCGATCAAAGTGCGACCGCGGAGGAAGATTCCGCCGTGGCAGATCGAGTGGATCCCGTCGTAACAGGGACCTGGAGGTTGCCGTGCGTCCGACGACCGTGGCTGCGTCAGGTCACGGTGAAGCGCACAGTGTTGCCGGCCGGATCGAGCAAAGTCGTATTCAGCGGTGCGTCAGTTGTCACCGTCAAACCCGCTCTACCGGAACCGATATCGATCGCTATCTGCTTGCTCCATTCGCCGCCTTCCGGGGGCACGGATCCGATTGCGGCGGAGTTCAGGGGCACCATCCACGAGCCCCCGGTCGGTTTGGCATCGCTATACGGATCGGCCCAGGGTGCATCGAAGTTGTTCATGTTCACGAACACGGTGAGTGGACAGTCGCTGGTGAAGAATGTCCGCCAGGTCAGCGTGACCACCGCGATGCCCGGCCGATCGTGCGGTGTGTACACGTCGCCGCCCACCTCGCCTGCGCACGGTAAAGACATCTCTCTGCCGAGCGAAATGTTGCATGGGAATGGGGTGAACTCCTGATGGTGGGCTGACGCCACCCCCGGCATGCCAAGCAGCGCAACCCCGAGGGCAGCGCCGACAACTGTGGTTCGCACGGTCCAAGTTCGAGTCACGAAATGGACATTACGGTAAGGGCCCTTCGTTGGTGCCGGGTATCAGTCTCGTCCAGTTTTCTGACCGGCAACCCCTCATCTACGGGCAAGCAGGTGATGGGTTGACGGTGTCGGTATCCCAGGCGAGTCTATGTGTGACAGCTACGGCCAGCGCCTCGAGCTCGACGTTCGTGAGTATTGCGTCGATGCACGAGGTCGACGCACCGACGTAGGTCGTCATCAGGTCGATGTCTGTTGCCGTACACCACGCCTTATCATCCGGCCACCACAGGTGGGCGCTCATTCCAAAGGGAAACTGAGCGCTGGCACTGGTCCACTGGATGTCGGAAAAGCCGCTGCGCAACATCGCGAGTAATTCAAGGTAGCCCGAGGGGCCACGCAGTGGTTCGGGATGGGTCGGGGCATGAAAGAGGGCCTCCGGCGCGATCACTTCGTCGGCGAGCTGCTCGTCGGCGGTGTTGATGAACTCGACGAATCGCGTCATCACCTCTTCGGGGGATTTCATGATCATGTTGTTCCTTTCTGTTTTCCGAGGCGAGGCGTCTGTGTGCCGATCACTCAGGTATCTGGAGGAGGACTCGCGTCCGAGTCCCTGCGTCGACGCGATCGTGGCCGTCCGCTATTCGATCCAGGGGCAGCGGATCACCGACGGCGATGGACAGCGCACCTGTGGAAGCAGCCTCGGTCAAGTCCACCGCGGCAGCCGACTTTGCCCCTCGCGAGAAATCGTCGCTGCCCAGTAGGCGAATGGTGATGTTGTCGAACAGCATCGGCCAGAACGGCAGACTCGGACGATCCTCGCGGGTGCCGTAGGCGGCAATCACTGTGTTGTTCTTGGCAATTGCGGCGTCGAATTCGACGTTGTCCGAGAACGACACTTCGACAATGCGGTCGACGCCATCTACCGCAAGATCCTGCACGTGGGTCTCCGCGTCGTCGTCGCTCAGCACCACGACGTGGTCGGCACCGTGGGCACGCGCGAGATCCGCGTCCGCTTCGGTGCGAACAGTTCCGATCACCGTCGCCCCGTTCCACCGAGCCAACTGCGCAGCCAGTGATCCCACGCCGCCCAACACGCCGTGCACCAGGACCGTCTGCCCGGCGACCTCGCCGTCACCGAACACTGCCCGGTGTGCCGTGATGCCTGGAATACCCAGGCAAGCCGCGAGTTTCGACTCCACAGAATCCGGCAGCTCGACTGCCTGCCAGTCGGGTACGACGGTGTATTGCGCCGCGGTACCGAATGCACGATTGGACTGCGCACCGAAAACCCACACTCGCTCGCCCACTCGTGTTCGCTCGACGCCCTCCCCCACCGCGTCGATGTACCCTGCTCCGTCGCTGTGCGGGACGACCCGCGGGTACGGCATCGACGAGCCGAGCCATCCTCGTCGTTTCTTGGTGTCGCCCGGGTTGACCGAGGACAGCGACAGTCGCACTCGAACATCGCCTGGCCCTGGGTCGGGTGTCGGAATCTCTCCGATTCGGAGAACGTCCCGGGCGTTCCCCTGCGAGTCGTACCAGGCGGCGATCATTGCGTTGCGACCACAGCAACGCGGGCCCTCAGCGCGTACTCGGACAGAAGGAGCATGGTGCGTTCGAGGTGGAAGGTTGTCATGTACTCCCTTTCGGAGAGGAGGGCACCGTTCGTCGACCTTCTATCGTACTACCTCGATTCGATGTACACATCGAAGCGAGGTACACCTGGCACACTTAACACATGTTGGAACTGGCAATTCTCGGGTTTCTCTCCGACGGCCCCTTGCACGGATACGAACTCAAACGACGAGTAACTCAGCTCACCGGCTACGCCAAGCCGGTGAGTGACGGAACCTTGTATCCCGCAATCAAACGCCTGGACCGAAGCGGTCTACTGATGCGGCGCTCCGAACCCGGTGCGGGACCGGCTCGCTACGTGCTCACCATTACCGACGAAGGACGCGACGAGCTGACGGCTCGTCTGCGAGATCCCCAGCACAACGACGTCTCGGACTTCTCGCGATTCGTTGTGGTGCTGACCTTCCTGTCCCTCGTACCTTCGGTGGAAGAGCAGCACGCAGTACTG
Organism: Rhodococcus sp. 05-2254-5; assembly: GCF_002258575.1. Taxonomy (NCBI): domain Bacteria; kingdom Bacillati; phylum Actinomycetota; class Actinomycetes; order Mycobacteriales; family Nocardiaceae; genus Rhodococcus; species Rhodococcus sp. 05-2254-5. The sequence continues at coordinate 327,994 of NZ_NOZG01000022.1, forward strand.
CGTCGTAGGCTTCAGTTCTTGGAGCAACCAGCCAGCTTCTTCTACGACGGCGACCGGGCTGTGAAAGCGGAAGAGGTCACCGACATCTACAGGCGGGGACTACTGCTCGTCGCGCGTGAAACGAGTCGCGCAGAACGGGCTTGGCTCACATCGGTACTCGAGGGTTCTGCCCCACGTCGGTGATCTGTCGGAGTTCGACCGTGTAAGCATTGAGTAGTGACACTCCCGCGGCACGCACACAAAAAAGACGGCTTCGGATTTCTCCGAAACCGCCTCTGAACTGCATCTACGTGTCGGGCTGACAGGATTTGAACCTGCGACCACTTGACCCCCAGTCAAGTGCGCTACCAAGCTGCGCCACAGCCCGCCGCACCTCGAAAGGCGCTTGCTGAGATTACCCCAGCCCTACCCCTGAGAGGAAATCGCCTGCTCAGGGGCCGGGTCGGACTAGGTCAGCGGTTGTTGCCCTTGCCTGGCCGTTCCCGCTTCTCGCGGATACGTACCGAGACGCGAACGGGGCTGCCGTCGAAGTTGAACTCTTCACGCAGACGCCGCTCAATGAATCGGCGGTAGCCGGCCTCGAGGAAGCCGGTGGTGAACAGCACGAACGTCGGCGGGCGTGTGCTGGCCTGCGTCGCGAACATGATGCGCGGCAGGCGTCCGCCACGCATCGGCGGCGGAGTGGCTGCCACGACCTCTTTGAGCCACGTGTTGAGGCGTCCGGTGGGGACACGCTTGTCCCACGACTCCAGAGCCGTCTCCAGTGCGGGAACCAGCTTCTGCACGGCGCGGCCGGTGTGCGCCGAAATGTTCACCCGCTGGGCCCACGGCACGCGCGCGAGATCGCGGTCGATTTCCTTCTCGAGCTGCTGACGACGATCGTCGTCCACCAGATCCCACTTGTTGAATGCCAACACCAGCGCACGGCCGGCATCGGAGACCATGCTCAGCACGCGCAGATCCTGCTCCGAGATCACCTGTGAGGCATCGAGAAGCAGAATCGCGACCTCGGCTGCCTCGATCGCGGACTTGGTGCGCAGCGACGCATAGAACTCGGCACCGCTGGCATGACTGACGCGCTTGCGCAGTCCTGCGGTATCGACGAATCGCCATGTCTTGCCGCCCAATTCGACCAACGAGTCGACCGGGTCGACGGTGGTGCCGGCAACATCGTGCACCACCGAACGCTCGTCACCCGAGAGCTTGTTGATCAGCGACGACTTGCCGACGTTCGGCTTACCGACCAGAGCGACACGCCTCGGTCCCCCACCGGGGATACCTTCGCGCGGAGTCTCCGGCAGGGCCTCGAGCACACGGTCGAGCAGATCACCGGTACCGCGGCCGTGGGTGGCGGACACCGACAACGGCTCCCCCAGACCCAGAGACCACAGTGCAGCGACCTCGGACTCGGTGCGACCGTCGTCGACCTTGTTGGCCACCAACAGAACCGGAGTCTTCGACCGACGCAACACTCGTGCCACTGCCTCGTCCGTCGTCGTCGAACCAACGCGGGCATCGACGACCAGCAGGATCGCGTCGGCGGTGTTCATAGCCAACTCGGCCTGGCGCGCAACGGACTGTTGCAGCCCCTTGGCGTCGGGCTCCCAACCGCCGGTGTCCTGCACCAGGAAGCGTCGACCACTCCAGTTCGCCTCGTACGACACACGATCGCGAGTGACGCCCGGGACGTCCTCGACCACTGCTTCGCGGCGGCCGATGATGCGGTTGACGAGCGTCGACTTGCCGACGTTCGGTCGGCCCACCACGGCGAGAGTAGGTACGGCAACGGCATCTTCACCGTCTTCACCCTCGTTGAGGTCGACGTACTCCCACTCGCCCTCGTCGCTCCACGTTCCGTCGCCCGCGGTTTCCGCTGCGCCGGAGAAGAATTCTTCACTCACTGGACTGCTCCACTTCTGTCGTTCACCACGAGCAGCAAACGCTCGATCACGCCGTCGAGATCCAGCTCGCTGGTATCGACGATCACCGAATCCTCAGCGGGACGAAGCGGTGACACTGCCCTCGTCGAATCTGCATGATCGCGGCGTTGTACATCCGCGAGCACGGATTCGTAGTCGTCGCCGCGACCTTGTTCGATGTTCTGTTTGTTGCGTCGTTCCGCACGCGCCTCCGGTGACGCCGTCAGGAACACCTTCACGTCGGCGTCGGGAAGCACGACGGTGCCGATGTCGCGACCCTCCACCACAATTCGCGTCGACGAGCTGGCGAGGTCGCGCTGCATCTGCACCAAGAGCTCACGCACCGCAGGCACCGCGGACACAGCCGAGACGGCTTTGGTCACTGCGTCGCCGCGGATTTCGCCGCTGACGTCCTCTCCGTCGAGCAAGACGGTCTCCGACAGTGGATCCTTCCCGATCTCGAGGGGAAGGGCTGCAACAACTTTCGCGACTGCGTCTGCATCGGTGGGCTCGACGCCCGAACGCAGCACCCATACCGTTGCGACGCGGTACATCGCACCGGTGTCGAGGTAGCTTGCTTCGAGTGCCGATGCGAGCCGACGCGATACCGACGACTTACCGGTGCCCGAAGGCCCGTCCATCGCCACGACGAGCGCACTCATCACAGGCCTACGGATTCGTAGAGCTTGCCGATCTCGCCGCGGCCGAGAACACGCAGTGTTCCGGGACGCTGATCGCCGAGCACGATGTTGCCGACGTCGGTACGCACGAGGCGTCCCACCGGGAATCCGACCTTGTCGAACAACCGACGCACGATGTGCTTGCGGCCCTCGTGCAACGTCACCTTGACGAGCGATTTGCCGTCCGAGATATCGAGCAGCTGGAAGCCGTCGACCTTCACCGGGCCGTCGTCGAGAGTGACGCCTTCGCGCAACTGCTTGCCGAGCGTGCGGGGAATCGTGCCGAACAGCGTCGCGAGATATGTCTTGGACACCTCGTACGACGGGTGCATCAGCCGGTGAGCAAGGTCACCGTCGTTGGTGAACAACAACAGTCCCTCGGTGTCGGCATCGAGCCGACCGACGTGGAACAGACGCTGGCCCGCCTGCACGCGCTCGGCGACGATGTCGCCGACGCACGGACGACCCAGATCGTCCGACATGGTGCACTGCCATCCGCGCGGCTTGTTCATCGCGAGATGAACCAGTTCTTCCTTCACGACGACACGAGTGCCGTCGACGCGAACGACGGCGATGTTCGGATCGATGCGGATGCCCTGCTCGGTGACGATGCGTCCGTCCACCTCGACGCGACCGTCGGCGATCAGCTCTTCCGCGGCCCGACGCGACGCGACACCGGCCTGCGCGAGCACCTTCTGCAACCGAACACCCTCACCGGCAGGCACGTGCTTGCGCGGGGACGAATCGGTGTACTGATGCTTCGCCGGCTTGGCGTTGCTGATGGTGGTTGCCGGAGCCTGCTTCTTCTGCGGCTTCTGCGGCTTCGGCGGCTTGGGGCGCGACGGCTTCTTGCGGGGCACCGCGTCGTTGCTGCGATCGTTGATGCCCGTCTCGACGGGCTTGTTCTCGAACGATTCCCCCTGCTCGACGCCTCTGCGCGGGGCCGGTCGGCCACCGGTGCGAGGAGCTCCGGTACGGGGTGCGCCTGCGCGAGGTCCCCCGGTGCGCGGGGCCCCAGCGCGAGGTGCTCCGGTACGGGGAGCCCCGTCACGGGGTGCAGCGTCGCGGGTGCGATCTCCGCGGCGCGCGTCACGCGGAGTGTCCGACCTACCTGCGGTCGGCTTCCTGCGTGGGTCTTGTCTCTTGTTACGGTCCGGTGTGCCATCACGGCGAGCGGGCTTGTTCACTTGTGTTACCTATCAGTCGTCCGAGTCGAGCTCGGCTGCCGGATCGGGTTTCGATCCGCGGTTCTTGGTGGAGCGGGTCGTTCTCGGGTCGGTGTCCATGCTGTCACTGATCTCGTCGATCAGGTCCACACCCGGTAACAGCGGTGCCAGTTCGGGTAGATCACCGAGCGATGCGAGCCCGAGCCGTTCGAGGAACAGCTCGGTGGTGCAGTACATCGTGCCGTTGGTCTCCGGGTCCGTTCCTGCTTCGGAGATCAGTCCACGGGCGAGCAACGTACGCATCACTCCATCGACATTGACTCCACGTACGGCGCTGACTCGTGCGCGGGTCAACGGTTGACGATAGGCGATCACGGCCAGGGTTTCCAATGCTGCACGTGTGAGCTTGGACCGAGCGCCGTCGAGAAGCAGCCGTTCGACGTACGGCGCATAGGCGGTTCGGGTGTAGAAACGCCACCCGTCGCCGGCGTAGCGGAGGTCGATTCCGCTGCGGCGTTCTGTCAGTTCCGCGGCCATCCGGTTCAGTGCGGCACGTACGCGGGCCACCGAAGATCCGACGGCCGATGCCAGTTGTTCGTCGGAGGCGGGAGTATCGACGATGAGCAGAACCGCCTCGAGTGCCGACGCGAGCGTGTTGTCGTCGAGTTCGCCTGACTCGTCGACATCCTCGAGCTCGAGTTCCGGGTCGGCATTCATGCGTAGTCCTCTTCCGTGACCACGATGGGTCCTTCGTCCTTGCCGGTCCAGCTCACTCGAAGATCGCCGAGCGGTTCGGGTTGCTCGAAGGCGATCACTTGTTGCCGGAACAGTTCCAGCAACGCGAGGAAGCGCGCGATTATTTCGACCTGCACTTCGCAGTCCTGCACCAGCTCCGAGAACGATGCCCACTCGTTGAGTCCCCGGCCCTGCAGGTTCTCGAGCAACCACTCTGCCTGCTCGGGGATCGAGACCGCATGCTGATGAATGTGGTCGAGGCCCACTTGCGGGATCGGCTTGGGCCGAAACGCTGCGGCTGCGATGTCTGCGAACCTGGCTGGATCGACCCCCAGCAACACCTCGGGAATCAGATCGGCGAATCGATCTTCCACCGACACCGAGCGCGGATAACGCCGCAGCGCAGCGGCTTCCAGCTCACCGAACAGCAGCGCGACCTGCTTGTAGGCGCGGTACTGAAGCAACCGGGCGAACAGGAGATCGCGCACCTCGAGCAACGCGAGATCCTCGGCGTCCTCCACATCACCCGACGGCAGCAGACGAGCCGCCTTCAGATCGAGCAACGTCGCCGCGACGACGAGGAACTCCGTTGTCTGATCGAGTCCGACATCGGCACCGAGCGATTTGGTGAACGAGATGAAATCGTCGGTGACGGTGTGCAGCGCCACCTCGGTGACATCCATGCGGTGCTGACTGATCAGCGACAGCAGCAGATCGAACGGGCCCTCGAAGTTGAGCAACCGAACCCGAAATTTCGACGTGTCCGCGTCGGCGGGAACCTCGATCGGGGCCCCGTCGGCAGCGTCGATCGTCACGGACCCGACCGGTAGATCACCTCGCGCGCAAGAGCGCGGTACGCCTGCGCGCCGCCGGATTTGGGAGCCCATGTAGTGATCGGCTCACCGGCAACGCTGGTCTCGGGGAACCGGACCGTGCGAGTGATCACGGTGTCGTAGACGACGTCGCCGAACACCTCGACCACCCGCGTCATCACCTCGCGCGAGTGCAGCGTCCGGGCGTCGAACATCGTGACCACGATGCCCGCCAGCTTCAGTCGCGGGTTCAGCCGATCGCGCACCTTCTCGACGGTGTCGTTGAGGAGAGCCAGGCCGCGAAGACTGAAGTACTCGCACTCCATCGGAATGAGGACCTCGTCGGCACAGGTCAGCGCATTGACCGTCAACAGGCCGAGCGAGGGCTGGCAGTCGATGAGCACGTAGTCGTAGCGGTCGAGAATGGGGTGCAGTACCCGTCCGAGCGTTTGCTCACGCCCCACCTCGGTGACCAGCTGGATCTCGGCGGCAGAAAGATCGATGTTGCTCGGCATCAGATCGAGATTGTCGACGCGAGTCCGCATGATGATGTCGTCGGCCGACACCTTCGCCTCTACGAGGAGGTTGTAGACCGTCAGATCGAGTTCGTGATGTGCGACGCCCAAGCCCGCGGACAGTGCGCCCTGCGGGTCGAGGTCGACAAGCAGCACGCGACGGCCGTAACCGGCCAGCGAGGCACCGAGATTGATGGTCGACGTCGTCTTGCCGACGCCGCCCTTCTGGTTGCACATCGCGATGATCTTGGCCGGGCCGTGACTGGCCAGCGGCTGCGGATCGGGAACCGGCCTCGTCTTGCGACCGGTGGGTCCGAGCTCGTTCGGAGCAGGAATGATGTCGCGTGTCTCCCGACTGGATTCCGGTTGACGTGTATGGAAAAGAGCGCCATCGCTGTGCGGATGAGACGGATGCGTTTCGCCGGTATCGGGGGTGACGGCGGGCTGCACGCCCCACGACGGTTCCGAGGCTGACTCCGCCGCTGGCGGCTGCGGTGTCGACACGTTCCAGCGCTCCCCTGTCCCGTTCGTCTTCGAGTAGTTCACGCAAACGCTACCGCTTGACGCCACGGCATTGTCATCGGACACGCTGACACACGATTGCCGACCGCGTGCTAGCGCGCTCGCGGGTGCGCACCCGCCCACACTTCACGCAACGTCGTGACGGTGACGAGGGTGTAGATCTGTGTCGTGGTCACCGACGCATGGCCGAGCAATTCCTGCACGACACGGACGTCGGCACCGCCGTCGAGCAGGTGCGTCGCAAACGAGTGCCGGAGCACGTGCGGCGATACCCCGGCCGTGATTCCGGCCCGCTGCGCGGAGTCCTGCAGCACTTGCCAGGCGCTCTGCCGCGACAGTCGACCACCGCGCACATTGAGAAACAGCGCCGGATTCGAGCGGGCGACGAGCCCTGGCCGCCCGCGCACCAGGTACGCGTCGACCGCCTCGATGGCCGGCCGCCCCACCGGGACGACTCGGTGTTTCCCGCCCTTACCGCGCAGGAGCACCGAGCGAGCCTCGGTGTCGATGTCGTCCACATCCAGACCGACGGCCTCGGAGATGCGCGCACCGGTGGAGTACAGCAGTTCGAGCAGTGCGCGATCTCGCAGACCACGCGGTGCGTCGGGACCGGCAATGGAAGCCGATTCGAGCAGCGCCACGACCTGGTCGACGGGCAGCGACTTCGGTAGTCGTTTGGCCGGCTGCGGCGGCTTCACCTCGCTCGCGACGTTGCGCTCCACCATGCCCTCGGCCAGGGCGAAGCGGTGCAGACCACGCACGGCGATCAGCGTTCGAGCCGCCGAACTGGCTGCGAGAGCCGGGAATTCGTCGTCGCCGCGCCGGAGGTAGAGCACGAACTCGGTGATGTCGTTCTCGGTCACCTTGGCCAGATCGGAAATTCCGTACCCACTTAGAAACCGCTCGTACCGCACCAGATCGCGACGGTACGACGACACCGTGTTCGGTGCCGACCCGCGCTCGACCACCAGATGATCGAGATACGTCGCAATCTGATCGCCGATCACGGTGGCTACTTTCGTGAACTCTTCCGAGACTCGAATGCCGTGGGTCGATCCGCCCACGGGGCGTCGGCCGGACGCAACTCGGTGCCGGTGGCACGAGCTGCCGCCAACGCGAGCACTCCCGACACGGCCGAGGCGTTGACGATCTCCCCTGCCAACGCACGACGCACGGCCTCGTCCATCGGCACGAAGGACAGCTCGATGTCTGCCTCCTCGTCGTGTGCCTCCGGGCGATCGACCTCACTCAGATCCTCGGCGAGAAAGATGCGTACCGCTTCGTCGGTGAATCCGGGCGAGGCCAACACGTCCACCAACACCGACCACTTCCCGGCCGCGAGACCAGTCTCCTCGGCCAGTTCGCGCTGCGCCGCCAGCACGGGCTCCTCCCCCGGCTCGTCGAGCAGGCCCGCGGGCAGCTCCCAGAGACGACGCCCGATGGGGTGCCGGTACTGCTCGATCATCGCAACGCGGTCCTGATCATCGACGGCAAGAATGCCGACTGCGCCGTGATGCTCGATCACTTCTCGCTCGGCGCGACGCCCGTTCGGCATCGCCACCTGATCGAGCCGCAGCGCGAGGATTGCGCCGGAGTACGGAACCGTCGAACCGAGCGTCGTGAATTCGTGTCTGGAGTTCTCGCTCATCCGACGGTCTCGGCCTCGGCGTCCGACTTCTCAGCCGCAGCGGTGTCACCGTGAATGTCGACCGGCAGCCGCTCGGCAGCCTTGTACTTCAGTGCCGCGTTGATCAGCGATGCGAACAGCGGATGCGGACGGGTCGGCCGGCTCTTGAGCTCGGGATGCGCCTGGGTAGCAACGAAGAACGGGTGCACCGATGCCGGCAACTCCACGAACTCCACCAGATGACCGTCCGGGGACGTACCGCTGAAGACCAAGCCACTCTTCGCAATTCGATCACGGTAGACATTGTTGACCTCGTAACGGTGACGATGCCGCTCCGAGACGTTCTCGGTGCCGTACGACGCAGCGACGACCGAACCCTTCTGCAGTGTCGCGGGATAGGCACCGAGGCGCATCGTGCCCCCGAGGTCGGCGTCACCGGCGACGGCGTCTTCCTGATCGGCCATGGTGGAGATCACCGGATCCTTAGTGTCCGGATCGAACTCGGCGGAATTGGCATCGGTCAGGCCGACCGAACGAGCCGCCTCGATGACGACGCACTGCAAACCGAGGCACAACCCCAACAGTGGAATCTTGCGGGTACGAGCGAACTCGATGGCACCGAGCTTGCCCTCGATACCGCGAATGCCGAATCCGCCGGGAATGAGCACGGCATCGACATCACCCAACGCAGCCTGAGCCCCCGCAGGCGTCGAGCACTCGTCGGACGGAACCCACTTGATCTCGACCTTGGCGCGATGAGCGAATCCACCGGCACGCAACGCCTCGGTGACCGAGAGGTAGGCGTCGGGCAGGTCGACGTACTTGCCGACGAGGCCGACGCGCACGGTTTCGCGGGGCTGGTGGACGCGCTCGAGCAGTCCGCCCCAGATGGTCCAGTCGACGTCACGGAACGGCAGACCGAGCTGCCGGACGACGTAGGCGTCGAGGCCTTCCTTGTGCAGCACCTTGGGGATGTCGTAGATCGACGGGGCGTCGGGTGTGGAGATGCAGCCGTCGACGTCGACGTCGCACATCAGCGCAATCTTGTTCTTGAGCCCCGGCGGCACGTCGCGGTCGCACCGCAGGATCAACGCGTCGGGCTGAATGCCGATGCTGCGCAGTGCTGCGACGGAGTGCTGGGTGGGCTTGGTCTTGAGTTCACCGGACGGTGCCAGGAACGGGACCAGGGACACATGCAGGAAGAACACGTTGTTGCGGCCGACGTCGTGACGGACCTGCCGCGCCGCTTCGAGGAACGGCTGCGATTCGATATCGCCGACGGTGCCGCCGATTTCGGTGATGACGACGTCCGGCTGATGGCCCTGGAGGTCGGGACCGTTCATGGCCAGGATGCGACGTTTGATCTCGTCGGTGATGTGCGGAATGACCTGAACGGTGTCGCCGAGGTATTCGCCGCGACGCTCCTTGGCGATGACCGTCGAATAGACCTGGCCGGTGGTCACATTGGCGAATCCGGACAGATCACGGTCGAGGAAGCGCTCGTAATGGCCGACGTCGAGGTCCGTCTCCGAGCCGTCCTCGGTGACGAAGACTTCACCGTGTTGGAACGGGTTCATCGTGCCGGGATCGACGTTGAGATACGGATCGAGCTTCTGCATGGTCACGCGCAAGCCGCGTGCGGTCAGTAGCTGGCCGAGGCTGGACGCCGTCAGACCTTTTCCGAGCGAAGACGCGACGCCTCCGCTGACGAAGATGTGCTTGGTGTCGGAACGCGACTGAAGGCGTGACAATGAGGCTCCCGTGACGAGTCTGCAGGGCTTGCTCCTATCAGGGGGCTGATAAGAGAGGTAAGGCGTGAAAATTGGGCCTGCTACCCACGGGACTTCACGGTAACACCAGTACGTACCTCACCGCCAACGACACGCGGATTCGACGCGAGCGCCGATCAACTCACCGGCGCTCCCACGGTGACGGCGTTCGCATTCGCTCCGGTGCCGTAGCGGCCCGAAGCACCGTCCAGTTGCTCCGCCAGGGCGAGAACTGTGGTGATTCGGCCTGCTTCACGATCCGCGTTGTCCACCGTGCTGAGCGCAGACGACAAAGCCGAGTCGGCTCGCACTACCGCGATCGAGCCGTTGCCCTCGGCCGCACCGGAACGACCTGCCAGTACCGCACCTGCTCCGCGTGAATCGAGAGCTCCTGCGAAGCGAGCGACGATGGCACCGCGGTTGCCGTCCTCGACATCCGAGGCACCAGAACCGGTGACCACCACGGCCAGCTGCGCAGGTGCGACCGCACCGTTGTCGTAAGCGATGAACCCGCCGCTACGCAACGTCTCGAGAGCGAGAGACAGCTCCTCGGGGGTCGATTGCGGCTGCGCCGTCTGCGCATTGAGCAGCAACACCGAACCCAGCAGGTCGCCCGCCAGACTTCCCTGGTCGACCGCCCCGGTACGCAACTGCACACCGGCCGGAATGACGTTGGTCAGTCGGGTGCGCAGATCGTCGCCGTTCGCCGCGGACACGAACGAATCCGTCAGCGACACCCGGCCCGTGACCGTGGCACCGGACGCCCCGATCGAACGCGTGACGCCGTCGACATCGCCGGGATCTGCATCGGGCGTGGTGATGACCACAACGCTGCGATCGGCGAGGGAGTCTCGGAGTACTCGACCCGAGACCGCCGCATCGAAACCGTCGGCCGAGTTCAGCTGCTCGCCGAGCTGATTGTTGGTCGACTGCAGATCGTCGACCTGATTCTCGAGACCCGTCTTGTCGTCTCGCAGACCCGAGACCAGTCCGCTGGACAGCAGACCCGAGCCGAGGACGATGCCGATGGCCAACGCAACGAACACGGCAGCCAGCGAAATGGCATGTTGGCGAAGCGAAATCACGAAAGCAACCCCTGGAACCACAGTGCGAATCGGTTCCACAGATCGATCGCCCAATCCAAGGATTCGCCGCCGATGTTGGAGACGGCCAACGCCACGATCACCGCAACGAGCGCAGCGAGAATGAGCAGGGCAATTGCGCCGCCCGACACGCGGCTTCGGTACAGCGTGGCCACCGCCTTGGCGTCGACCAGCTTGGCACCGACCTTCAGACGCGTCATGAACGCGGCCGGGTTGGTGTTGCGTCGTCCGCGATCGAAGAATTCGTCCAGGCTGGCCGGGCTACCGACCGACACGATCAGCGACGCACCGTGGTGGTCGGCCAACAGCAGTGCGAGGTCCGCAGCAGCACCGGTCGCCGGGAAGGTCATGGCACCGATACCGAGATCCTGGATGCGTTCGAGACCTTGCGCGTGTCCGTCCGAATCGGCCGGAAGTACCACTTCTGCACCACATTTGAGTGTCTGCGCAGTGACGTCCTCAGGATCGCCGACGATCAGATCCGGGCGGTGTCCCGCTTTCATCGCGGTGTCCGCGCCCGCACCGACGCCGATGATGACGGGCGAGTACTCCTTGATGAACGGCTTCAGATTCTTCAGGTCCTCCGCGTGCCCCGGCCCGTCGGCAACGATCACGACGTGACGACCCTTGAGGTCGATGTCGATGTCCGGAACCCCGACGCCGTCAATCAGCAACGGACTCTCGGTCCGAATGAACTCGATCGTGTTGCCCGAGAACGCTTCCAGATGGTCGACCAGCCCGGTCTTGGCCTCGATCATCTTGTCCGAGATCTCGGCTTCGCTCTGCTCCTCACCCTTGGCGAGGCGGCGATCGCCGGTGTAGACGCCACCGTCGTTGAGCCGGATCTTGGTGCCGTCCTTGATCTTCTTGAAGATCTCGGTGCCGGCCGAGTCGATCAAGGTGATCCCGTTGGCGACGATGACCTCGGGGCCGAGGTTGGGATAGCGGCCGGAGATCGACGGCGACGCGTTGACGACCGCGAGCACCCCGGCCTCGACGAGCGCATCTGCGGTCAACCGGTCCAGATCGAGCTCGTCCAGAACGACGATGTCGCCGGGGCCGACCCGCTTGAGCAGCTTGGCCGTGTTGCGATCGACTCGCGCGATCCCGGTGATTCCGGGCAGCGAATCCTGACTACGTGACAGCAGTGCCGGCATCTTCATGCCCACCATGATGACCCGATCGACACGCCCGGCCATGGAGGCGCGCCGAAACAACTACCACACTGATCACATCAGCACCAAAAGTTACAGGGCAGCTCGATCCGCGTTTGCGGTGGCCAACAGCTCCTCTGCGTGTGCGCGACCGGTCTCGGTGTCGTCGAGCCCGGCGAGCATCCGGGCGAGTTCGACGACGCGTTCCGAGGACGACAGCGTCCGGACTCCGCTGTTCGCCGCCCCCTTCTTGGCGTCGGTCTTGTCCACCACCAGATGCGTGTCCGCGAACGCAGCCACCTGCGGCAGGTGGGTGACGACGATGACCTGATGAGTACGAGCCAGCCGACCGAGCCGACGACCGACCTCGACCGCCGCCCGACCACCGACTCCGGCGTCGACCTCGTCGAACACCATCGTCGCGCCCTTGTCGGAGCCCGCCAGCACCACCTCGAGCGCCAACATCACCCGCGAGAGCTCACCGCCCGACGCGCTCTTGCTGATCGGCAACGCCTGGGCGCCGTCGTGCGCGGACAACCGGAACTCGACCTCGTCGACGCCGGTACTACCCGCATGCAACTCGGTACCGTCGACGACGATCGGTGCCGTGTCCGACGGTCCGGCCGGCAGCGATCGAACATCTATCTGCAGCTTGGCTTTTCCCATCGCCAGTCCGGCCAGCTCGACGCTGACGGCTTTGGACAGCTTCGTCGCCGCTCTCGACCGGGCAGCGCTCAGCTTGGACGCGGCCGCCGCGACATCGACCGCAGCCGACTCGACACGCGCACTCAGCTCCGCGAGCGCGTCGGCAGAGGTATCGATCCGAGACAAACGTTCGCGAGCGTCCTCGGCCCACGCGATGACACCGTCGACGTCGGCGGCGTACTTGCGCGTCAGAGACTTCAGCTCGGCCTGCCGGTTCAGGATCGTGTCGAGAGCTCCTGGATCCGACGGGAGATCCGACAGATACGTGGTCAGGTCGGCACCGACGTCGCCGACGACGGCCATCGCGTCGTTCAACCGGGGCAGCAGTTCTGTGAGAGCAGCATCGTCGGCGTGTTCGAGACGCGATCGTGCCTCGCCCAACAGATACAGCGCAGACGTGGTGTCCGACGCCTCCTCGGTACTCCCGACGAGAGCCGCGGCGGCACCCTCGGCGGTTTCTCGCAGCGAATCGAGGTCGCCGAGCCTGCGCACATCCTCGGCCACGGAGCGATCCTCACCCGGCTCCGGTGCCAGGGAGTCGATCTCCTGCAGGCCGAACTGCAGCCGGTCCGCTTCCTGAGCCAATTCACGGCTGCGTTCGGTGCGGTCGATCAATTCGTTGCGTGCGTCGAGCCACGTCTTACGGGCGGCGCGATACTTCGCCACCAGAGAGGCAACCGAATCACCGGCGAATCTGTCGAGTGCACCGAGTTGCTGATCGGGGCGCAGCAGCCGCAACTGATCGTTCTGGCCGTGCACTGTCAGCAGCGAATCGGTGAAGTTCGACAGCACCGATGCGGGGACGCTTCGTCCACCCAGATGTGCACGTGAGCGGCCGTCCGAATTGACCGTTCGCACGGCGATGATCGAATTGTCTTCGTCGCGTTGACCTCCCGAGGATTCGAGCACCTTCTCGACATCCTCGATCACCTGTTCCGAGGCGGTGTCGGTGCTGAATCGACCCTCGACCACGGCCCTTTGGGCACCGAGCCGCACCCGGCCTGCATCGGCGCGTGCACCCGACAGCAGATGCAAGCTGGTGACCACCATCGTCTTGCCGGCCCCGGTCTCGCCGGTGAGAACCGTCAACCCCTCGTGAAATTGTGCGCTCGCACCGGAGATGACTCCGAGGCTGTCGATCCGAATCTCTTCGAGCATCCCTACCTCGCTCTCCCCCGCCACCCGGTCACGGGCAGTTCGAATTTCTTGACCATGCGATCGGCGAACGGTGCCGAATCCAGGCGAACCCACTTGATGGGCGATGCTCCCCGTACGACCTCGACGCGTGCTCCCGCCGGCAACCCCAATGTGCGGCGGCCGTCGCAGAACACGAAACCATCGTGTCCGCCGGCATCGATCTCGACGGCGATGATCGACTCGGGGCTGGTGACGAGCGGACGCGCGAAGAGGGCATGGGCGTTGCTCGGAATGACCAGTATGGCTTCGAGTTCCGGCCACACCACCGGCCCGCCTGCAGAGAACGCATACGCCGTCGACCCCGTGGGTGTCGACACGAGCACTCCGTCGCAGCCGAACGCGGAGACCGGACGCCCGTCCACTTCGAGAACGACCTCGAGGACCCCGAGCCTGGAACCGTTCTCGATGCTCGCCTCGTTCAGGGCCCACCCACGCTCGACGACCTGGTCGCCTACCCGGATGGCAATGTCCAACGTCATCCGCTGTTCGATGCGATAGTCGCCGGCCATGACCCGCGCCAGCGCGTCCTCGAGATGGTCGGCCTCGGCCTCGGCGAGAAACCCCACGTGGCCGAGGTTGATACCGAGAACCGGGATGTCGGCCGCCTGCGCGAGCTCGGCCGCTCGCAGGAACGTTCCGTCACCGCCGAGAACCAGAACCATCTCGCACCCGGCGGCCGCATCGGGACCGAACTCGACGACGTTGAGCCTCATGTCCGCCACGAACACATGGTCGTGTTCCTCGGTGTCCGATGCCTCGATCTTGGACGGTTCCACTTCGTCGACGAGAACCCGCAGACAGATACCCGCTTCGTCGAACACTTTGCCCACTCGGCGCGCCGTCTCGGCGATGTCCGGCCGGCCGGGGTGTGCGACGAGAAGAATCTCCCGAACGGACTCCTGTGTCGGTGCTGCATGGGACGGAGTCACTGTGGTCCTTCCTCGATCGCGTGACGGACCAACTCGGTGACGTCCACGTCGGTACGCGGCGAACCGTCACCTGCGCCCGCCTTCAGCCACAAAAAGTACTCGACGTTGCCCGAAGGTCCCGGCAGTGGGCTTGCGGCGACCGCCTCGACTCGCAGGTTCGACGCAAGCGCGGCATTCGCGACGTCCTCGACGGCCTCCGCCCGCAGCGCCGGGTCTCGCACGACGCCGCCGGAACCGACACGATCCTTGCCGACCTCGAATTGAGGCTTGACCATCAACACCATGTCCGTACCCGACGTGGAGCACGCGACGAAAGCGGGAAGAACGAGTTTCAGAGAGATGAACGACAGGTCTGCCACGATGACGTCGACCGGGCCCCCGATCGTGTCGGCATCTATCGAACGCACATTGGTGCGATCGATGACGTGCACGCGTTCGTCGGATTGCAGCCGCCACACGAGCTGGCCGTAACCCACGTCGACCGCAACGACCTCGCGCACACCGCGACTGAGCAGAACGTCGGTGAAACCTCCCGTGGAGGCACCGGCGTCGAGACACCGCGCGTTCTCGACGGTCAGACCCAGTGGCTCGAACGCGTCGAGGGCACCGAGCAGTTTGTGCGCGCCGCGAGACGCCCAGCTGATTTCGTTGTCTTCCTCGGCCACCAACAGCGGAGTGCCCGGCTCGACGGCGGTAGCGGGCTTCGAAGCCACGGTTCCGGCAATCTTCACCCGGCCTGCTTCGATGAGTTCGGAGGCGTGTTCACGAGATCTGGCCAATCCACGACGGACCAGTTCTGCGTCGACACGTGCGCGACGGGCCACGTCAGGTCTTGTCGACGGTCGTCAAGGCCCGAACCAGCACTTCGTGGGCCCGGTCCAGCACACTCGCATCACGCGCCAGGGCGTCGGAATCGACGGCCTCCGAGTCGAGGCCTGCCTCCGACCCGATGGTGAGCTGCGCGAGCAGCGACGACACCTCGGCCCTGATGCTGTCCGGATCTGCGGACGACTGTTCGCCGGCCGCGTTCGGCCGGTGTTGTCCTGGAAGTGGAATCGACGCGCTCATCACCTCTCACGCTATCGGATGGGTCCGACCAACGCCCGCTCGCGGCCGACTGCACGAACCCGTGTCAACAACCCAACAACGAGCGCAGATCGGCGAGTCCATCCCCGTCGAAGCGAACGTCCGAGAATTCCGAACCCGACCACGCAATATCGAGGACGGCGAGCAGACCCTCGAAGGCATCCATCTCGGCAGCACCCTCGAACCGCACGGACAGGACCTCGTCGTCGATGCCGACCGTCCAGCCATCCTTACCGGCTACCCTCGACGCCGACTCGTCCTTGTTCAGAACCCCGAGATCACTACCGATGTGAGTGGGACGCAGGTGCTTCGGAGCACGAAGCAACTCTGCAGCGGTACTGACACCCGTCAGGACCAACAGCGACGGGAGGGCAGCTTCGTTCGCGCCTGCTATATCGGTATCGAGCCGGTCCCCGACCACGAGCGCCGACTTGGCACCACTTCGCTCGACGGCGTCACGCATGATGGGAGCCGCGGGCTTGCCTGCAACGATGGGCTCGACGTCGGTGGCATTGCGCACTGCTGCCACCATCGAACCGTTGCCGAGAACGAGGCCGCGCTCGGTCGGAAGAGTCGCATCGACGTTGGTCGCGACCCACAGCGCGCCCGCACGCACAGCCAGTACCGCCTCGGCCAACATGGGCCACCCTGTATCGACCGAATGTCCCTGAACCACCGCAACCGGCTGGTCGTCAGCAGAGCGCACCGGCGTCAATCCCACCTTCTCGATCTCGGTCGCCAAGGCGTCGGTACCGACGACGAGGACGCGTGAGCCAGGATCGAGTCTGTCCGCGAGTACTCGGGCTGCTGCTTCGGAACTGGTGACGACAAATTCCGCTGTGGTGTCGAAACCGAGTTCGCGGAGGTGTTCGGCGACATCGCTCGGTGCGCGACTGGCATTGTTGGTGACGAAGAACTGCTTCTCGGAACCACCCGAAAGCGCCTCCACTGCACCCGGAATGGGTTCCTTGCCGGCGTAGACGGTGCCGTCGAGGTCGAGCAGCAGAACGTCGTGGGCGTCGCGCAGTAATGTCACCGACTGCCCCCGGACAACTCCTCGACCCGCTCTTCTGCGTCGGTTTCTCCATCGACATCCGCCGCGGCAGCGTTGAGGAACCACTTCACACCTTCGTCGACGCGACCGGCAGCAACGAGCGCATCGGCGTAGACGTAGAACAGACGAGCCGCAGCCGTACCCGACCGGGACGCGTCGAGATCGGGAGTCTGGAGGGTGACGACGGCCTGGTCGTACTGATTGAGATCCATACGAGCGCCGGCGACGACGATCCGGAGTTCCGACGCCTCTTCACCGGTCAGTTCCCGCGCTTCGTCGCTGCGACCGAGTTCGATGGCCCGCTCGGGGCGCCCGAGTCCGCGTTCGCAGTCGGCCATGACCGCGATGAGGCCGGGGCCGCCGGCCATTCGACGTGCCGCCCGCAGTTCCGACAGAGCCTCCGCCCATTCACCCGCGTGATATGCCGCGATACCGGCCGTCTCGCGTACGACGGCAATGCGGCCGGCCCGCTGACGAGCAGCGCGCGCGTGCAGCAGCGCCAACTGCGGGTCGTCGTCGAGCAGGCGGCTGGTCATCACGAGGTGACGCGCCACAGCAGTGGCATTGTTCTTGTCCAAGCTCAGCAGATCCCGGCGCACTGCCGGCTCGAGCTGGCCGGCTTCGACCTCGTCGGGCAGATCCGGCTCGTCTGGCCGCGGGGGTCGACGGTCGGACGATGCGCTGTTTCCGCGGCGATCGCCGGAGAACCCACCTTCCCCACCACGCCTGCGGGGAGGACCGTCCGAACGACGCGGGTCGGCGCGACGGTCCTGAGCGCGGGGGTTGCGATCTCGGGACTCGTTGGGGCGATTGCCACCGTCTGCTCGGGAGGGGCGACGATCGTTGTTGTCTTCCGACACGGGCGTCCTTTCGGATTTTCGGGTACAAACGCAAAAAGGGGACCCACCAAGTGGGTCCCCTTCTTACAACGGGTGTTCGGCGGTGTCCTACTCTCCCACACCCTGTCGAGTGCAGTACCATCGGCGCTGGAGGGCTTAGCTTCCGGGTTCGGAATGGGACCGGGCGTTTCC
>NZ_NOZG01000033.1:0-270044 GCF_002258575.1 Rhodococcus sp. 05-2254-5
TTCGTCCTGAGCCAGGATCAAACTCTCCGTAAAAGACTCTCGATCAACAGTCGAAACTGCAAATCAGTCATAAACATAAAGAGTCAAATCACTAGCAAAAAACTCAACTAGCATTTTAAAACAACACCCGACAACAACCACCACAAGCGGATGGCAGATACATCGAATGCTTTCACCAAATAAAATTCGGCACTGACATTCATCGACACACTGTTGAGTTCTCAAAGAACACGCACACACCATGGTCACCGTGTGAACGGCAACGTCCGGGGCTTACACGCTCGAACCCCAGACATGGCTGATAACCTCTGCCTTGTCTGGGTTGTTCAGGACGTACTCCGTACAACCTCGTTGTCCCGGTTTGTGAAGACCGGGTCGGTGTCCGTGTCGCTCTGACTCGACAAAAGTTACGCGAAGACCAACGCTTACGCAAATCGCCTGGTCAGATGTAATTTTCGTGTGAACATCTAGGTCGGGCGTGCAGTCAGACGACGGCGATGGCGTCTATCTCGACCAACATTTCCTCGCGCGGGAGCCCCGTGAACACGGTCGTGCGGCTCGGCAGCACGTCGCCTGTCGTGTGCGCCGAGACGAACTCGCCATAGGCGTCGTTCATGATCGAGAAGTCCTCACGCTTGGTCAGGTACACGCGCAGCATGACGACGTCGTCGAACGTCGCGCCGCCGGCTTCCACGATTGCCTTGACGTTCTCCAAGGTTCGAGTGGTCTGCGCGGCGACGTCACCTGGGAACAGGTATTCGCTCGTCGCCGGATCCACCGGGCCCTGACCCGAAACCTGCACGAACGGCCCTTTCCGCACCCCCTGGGAGAAGGTGTGTGCCGGGGCCGGGGCACCGGTGGTGCGGATTTCGATCTTTTCGCTCATGATGTTCCTTCCATCGAACTGTCGTTTGTCAGTGGGCGGTCTTATCGATCGGGCGGCCGCCAGCCCAGTCCTTCGGAAATTGCCGCTGCCGTGCCGCGCACTGCGGGCAGCGCAGCCAGTACCTGCTGATGGTCGAGCAACATGTCCGGTACCGACATGGACACCGCGGCCACCACGTCTCCGGTCCCGTTGCGCACCGCGCAGCCGATGCAATTGACGAAAGATTCGTGTTCTTCACGGTCCTCCGCAAAACCCTGCTGGTCCACGAGCTCGAGCTCGCGCAGGTACTGCTCCGGTGTGCTGATCGTGCGTTCCGTGAACGGCGTGTACGTGATGCGTCGAGCGATCTCTTCTCGTTCGGCGCGCGGGCGGCCTGCGACCAGTATCTTTCCCACCGCGGTGCAGTGCAGCGGTGCCGGCCGGCCGACGCGTGAGTACATCCGCACGCTCTGCTGTGCGTCGAACTTGTCGATGTAGATGACCTCCCCCGCCTCGTACGTGGCCAGGTGCACCGTCTGGCCCGTGTCGGAGTTCAGTGCAGCGAGATGCGGTCGCGCGACGGTGCGCACGTCTCGCTGCTCGAGCGCGTGATTTGCGAGCTCGAACAGCCTCGAACCGAGTTGGTACCGGTGATCCGCTCCATGGCTGACGAACCTGTCCGATTCCATGGTCCGCAGCAGTCGCAGCACCGTCGTCTTGTGTACACCGAGGACTGCGGCGAGTTCGTCGAGTGACTTCGATCCGTCCCCGAGCAAACCCAGGATCGTCAGCGCCCTCGACAAGCTCTGGCTCACAGCGCCGCCTCGGGGTGCACCGCTGCCACCGCCGCGTAGTCGAGTGTCGCCCACGCATTGTCGTCGATTCCGGCCAGTGCTGCCAGTTCGTCGTGCGGCAGGACTTTCGCCACATCACCGTGGCCGGTCAATGCGCCTGCGGCACAGAGATGTCCGAATCGCACACGCTGCGCCGCGCTGTATCCCATCAGCAACGCGGCCAGAAAGCCGCCGGCGAAAGCGTCACCTGCACCGATCTTTTCGACGACGTCGAGTGTCAATGCGGGGACGTCGACTCGCCCGACTCCCTCGAATGCCGTCACCGTGTGCGCATCGTTCTTGATCACCAGATGACGGGGCTCGGGAAACATCTCGCGTAGTTCCACTGGACTCGAGGTCCCGAACACCGAAGCGGCCTCGTCGGCACCCATCGACACGATGTCGCTACCGCGGACGTGCTCACCGAGGACGCGGGCCGCGTCGTCCGAACGCCCGGCCCACAAGGCCGGCCGATAGTTGAGATCGAAGCTGACAGTGGACGGGCCGGCCATCAGGCTTCGCGTCAATTGTTCCGCAGTGGGTGAGATGGCGACGGTGATGCCGGTGAAATGGACGATGTCGGCGCAGTCGATCGCCGCTCGAACCTCGTCGTGAATATCGTTGGGCGAGAGCGCAGTAGCAGCCGAAAGAGACCGGTAGTACGTCATCGCGCTGCCTCCAAGAGGCAGGTCGTGACGGTGATCGGACCCCGATCCGCGCTCCTTGATGTAGAGGCCCGTCGGCCGCCCGTTATCGACGATCACGCCCGACGTGTCCACACCGGCAGCGTCGAGTTCCGCGACCAGATATCGGCCGAACCCGTCGTCACCCACCCGCGAGACCCACGCAGCCTCGATTCCCAGTTGGACGAGGACACGAGCCACGTTGGCTTCCGCACCTCCAGCCGTGCGATGGAACGTCTCCGACCGTTCCAGTGGGCCAGGGTCCGCGACGAGGACAGCGAGGCCTTCGCCTACACACACCACCCGGGGGGCTGCCATGTCCGTCTCCTCGAACTCTTGCGGGAATGCATCGTTGGATGCAGACTACAAATGAAAGACACGATACGCAACCGTCGTTGCATATAGCGCAACGCAGAACTCGAGGAGACTGCCGTGATCGACACTGCCGGAGTCGAGGCGCTGAGTCGACGACTCCTGGGGCCCGAACACAAATCGCTTCCAGCGAGATCGTGGGGACAGAGCGCCGAGAGCTTTCTGGCCACCGCGCCGCGGCTGTCGGAGTTCACCACCCCAGTACTCACCCTCGACAGGACACGCATCGCATCGAACGTCGATGTGATGGCGCAGTGGACCGAGAAGGCGGGCGTCCTCCTGGCACCCCACGGCAAAACGACCATGGCTCCCCAACTGTGGAAGCAGCAACTGGATGCGGGCTGCTGGGCCATCACCCTCGCTACCGGTTGGCAAGTTCAGGTGGCACGCGCATTCGGTGTAGAGAGAATCGTTCTCGCCAATGCCGAAGTCGATCCTGTTGCTCTGAATTGGGTTGCTGCCGAACTGGACTCGCATCCCGAGTTCGAGTTCTACTGCTGGGCGGACAGCGTCGCCACGGTGCGAGAGATGAACCGCATCCTTGCCGATCACGGCGATCGACCGGTGTCCGTCGTCGTCGAACTCGGCGGCGAGCACGGACGAACCGGCGCGCGAACGACCGAGGAGGCCGTCGCAGTAGGACGGCAGATCGCCGCGTCACCGCGTCTCGAACTGGCCGGGGTGGGCGGCTACGAGGGTGCTCTGAGCCACGACCGTTCCGACGCCGGTCTCGCGGCAGTACGCACCTACCTCGACACTCTCGCCGCACTGCATCGCACCTTCGATGCCGAAGGACTGTACGGCGATCACGCCATTGTGACCGCAGGCGGGAGCGCGTATCAGGATCTGGTGGTCGAACGCCTGCATTCTCTGACCTCGGGCAATGGCGTGCGCACCGACGTCGTGCTCCGATCCGGGGCCTACGTGGCGCACGACGACGGCTTCTATTCGCAGATCTCACCGCTGACTCCCGCCCGAACCGAGACGCCGTTGGTTTCTGCGATGCACGGATGGGCGCGAGTGGTGTCACGCCCCGAGCCCGGCCTCGCATTGCTGGACGCAGGTAAGCGCGACTTTCCTTTCGACGAAGGAATGCCCGTCCCGCAACGTGTTCGAGGTAATGAAGTCCTGGATCCGGCCGCGGAGGTGACGGCACTCAACGACCAGCATGCTTTTCTTCGACTACCGGCAGACGACGCCGGCGCACTTCCGGTGGGGGCGGTGCTGCGGCTCGGCCTCTCGCACCCCTGCACTGCGTTCGACAAATGGCGTCTGATCCCCGTCGTGGACGACTCGGACAGCGACGACCCACTCGTGGTCGATCTGATACACACCTTTTTCTAGGAAGCAGAACTTGATGGCGGACACACTATTTCGCGGGTTCGACGTCATCGACGGCACCGGTTCCGCGCGGCTGCGTCGGGACGTTCTCGTCCGTGATGGCACCATCGCAGCACTCGTCGAGCCCGGAAGCCTTTCCAGTGCAGACAGAACCGTCGATGCAGCACCAGGTCACGTCCTGTCCCCCGGCTTCATCGACATGCATGCGCACTCCGATCTGGGGTTGCTGACCGATCCTGGGCACTTCGCCAAGATCAGCCAGGGTGTCACCACCGAGGTGATCGGACAGGACGGCATCGCGTACGCGCCCATCGACGATGCGACGTTGGACGTCATCCGGCGACAGATCGCCGGGTGGAACGGCAATCCCGTCGATCTGGACTTCTCCTGGCGGACGGTTGCGGAGTATCTCGCCCGACTCGATCGAGGCATCACCCCGAACGCCGCATATCTGGTTCCGCAAGGAACCCTGCGCTACCTGGCCGTCGGTGCCGATCGACGTCCCGCAACGCCGTCCGAGATCACCCACATGCAGGAGTTGCTGGCACAGGGTCTGCAGGACGGTGCCGTCGGAATGTCGAGCGGACTGACCTACACACCCGGAATGTATGCCGACACAAGCGAATTGCGAGCACTGTGTGAGGTAGTGGCAGACTTCGGCGGGTTCTATGCTCCCCACACCCGGTCGTACGGCGCGGGTGCACTCGACGCCTACCAGGAGATGCTCGATCTCTCCAGAGAAACCGGATGCGCCCTGCATCTGACCCACGCAACGATGAACTTCGGTGTCAATCGTGGTCGGGCACGTGAATTTCTCGATCTTGTCGACTCCGCGATCGCCGACGGCTGCGACGTCACGCTCGATACGTATCCGTACCTACCCGGGGCCACGACTCTGTCTGCGCTGCTGCCGAGTTGGGCGATGTCGGGTGGGCCGGACCGAGCGCTGGAACGACTCGACGATCCGGCCGAGCGTCGCCGCATAGCGCAGGACGTCGATGTCGACGGCTCGGACGGCTGCCACGGAGTCACCGTCGAGTGGGAGACGATTCAGCTCAGCGGAGTATCGAACCCGGAACTCGACCGGTACGTCGGTCGCACGATGGCCGACATCTCGGCGGACGAAGGGCTCGAACCGGTCGACGTGTTCTTCGACTTTCTACGCCGCGACGCTCTGGCCACGACCATCCTGCAGCACGTCGGGCACGAGGAGAACGTTCGCGAGATCATGCAGCATCCGCGCCACATGGGCGGCAGTGACGCCATTCTCGTAGGCGAAAAGCCACATCCGCGTGCGTGGGGAACGTTCCCCCGCTATCTGGGCCACTACGTGCGGGACGAGCAACTGCTCTCACTCGAGGAGTGCATCAATCACCTCACGGGTCGTCCGGCTGCACGGTTACGACTGCGCAGACGCGGCACGATCGCCGTGGGCCATGCTGCCGATCTCGTGGTGTTCGACCCGGACACCGTTCGAGACACCGCCACGTTCGAGGAGCCCAAACAGCAGGCCGAGGGAATCAGCCACGTGATGGTCAACGGCTCGTTCGCGATAGACGATTTCCTTCCCACCCACTCCTTGGCAGGCCATGCCCTGCGTATGGACTCAGCCAGAAAGCAGACGGCGTGAATGCACTGACGGCAATTCTCGAAGACCGCGCACTCGCCGTGGTGCGCGCGCCGCACATCTCGGATCCCGCCGCACTCGCACACGCCCTGGCCGGCGGCGGAATTCGCGCTGTGGAGCTCACGTTCACCACGCCGGGAGTCCTCGACCTCATCCGCGCCGCATCCGATGCGGGTGCCATCGTGGGGGCCGGAACGGTCCTCACGGCCGATCAAGCCCGGGCCGCCCTGGACTCGGGTGCCAGTTTCGTCGTGACACCCGGGCTGCGGTCAGACGTCGCCGCCGTGGTGACCGCCGCGCGCATACCGCTGATGATGGGGGCACTCACCCCGTCCGAGGTGATGACCGCGCTGGACCTCGGTGCAGACGCGGTGAAGGTCTTCCCGGCGCGCACCGTCGGACCGGCCTATTTCAAGGATCTGCTCGGTCCGTTCCCGGATGCACGTCTGGTCCCGTCCGGCGGCGTCAACGCCGCAAATGCCGCACACTTTCTGGCAGCCGGAGCAGTGGCAGTAACTGCCGGCACGGATGTGGTGCCGCCGAATTCTGTTGCTACCGCTCAGTGGGACGACATCGCGGCACGAGCCCGGGCATTCGTCCACGCCATCGAAACCGCCAACGAGAAAGAACTGTCATGAATTCTGCCGTCGACTGGCTGAGAACCTCGACACCCGGCCTTCTGGTGCTGTGCGGCATAGCAATCGCCGTGTTGCTCGTCGTGATCATCAAGATCAAACTGGAACCGTTCGTCGCACTGCTCATCGTCGGACTCGGCCTGGCCCTGGCTGCCGGTCTTCCGGTCAATCAAATCGTCGGAACCGCGATCAAGAGCAACGAGTCGTTGCTCGAGACCGGCTTCGGCGGAATTCTCGGGCATATCGCCGTCATCATCGGCCTCGGCACCGTACT
Source organism: Rhodococcus sp. 05-2254-5 (assembly GCF_002258575.1). NCBI lineage: Bacteria > Bacillati > Actinomycetota > Actinomycetes > Mycobacteriales > Nocardiaceae > Rhodococcus > Rhodococcus sp. 05-2254-5. Next base: position 6,631 of record NZ_NOZG01000033.1, read on the forward strand.
GGGGGCCATACTCGAGAGGTCCGGCGGCGCGCAGGCGTTGACCGCCAAGTTGCTCGGAATTTTCGGCGAACGCGGCGCACCCGTCGCGATGGGCCTGCTCGGATTGATCTTCGGTATTCCGGTGTTCTTCGACATCGGCATCTTCGTGCTCGCCCCGCTGGTGTACGTCGCCGCGCGCCAAGGCGGAAAGTCGCTGGTGCTGTACGCGTTGCCGATGCTCGCCGGCTTGTCGATGACGCACGCATTCTTGCCGCCGCACCCCGGACCGGTGGCACTCGGTGGACTGCTCGAGGTCAATCTCGGTTGGCTGATCCTGTTCGGCTTCATCTGTGGCATACCCGGATTCATCGCTGCGGGCCTGGTATGGGGAAACTGGATCGGCAAGCGCATCATCGTCGAGGTTCCGGACGACTTCATCAACGACGGGGACGACTCGCCCCGCGACTCGAACGGTGGCGCCGGTGCCGTCACCACCGCACGACCGGTGGTCACGACGCCTCCCTCGGTGGGCACCATCGGCGCGATCATCGCAGTGCCGCTGGTCCTCATCCTCGGTGCGACCTTCGGCAGCATCCTCCTCGACCCGGGCAATCTGCTCGAAGTGCTGACATTCTTCGGCACTCCGGCCGTCGCACTTCTCATTGCCGTGCTGATCGCGTTCTACGTTCTGGGCATCCGCCGCGGGTCCACCGTTCAGGAACTGAGCAAGCTCACAGGTGAGTCGCTGCGCCCGGTCGGCATGCTGTTGCTCGTCGTCGGCGCGGGTGCATTCTTCGGAAAGGTCATCTCTGCCACAGGGATCGGCACTGCACTGGCCGACACCATGGCGGCAGCGGGTCTACCGATCATCGTCCTGGCGTACATCATCAGTTGTGCGCTGCGTGTCGCACAGGGTTCGGCCACCGTCGCGATCGTCACCACCGGTGGCATCGTGGGCCCACTCGTCGCAGCGCAGGACTACTCGGCCCCCGCCGTCGCATTGATCGCCATGTCCATCGCAGCGGGCTCGATCATCGCGAGCCACGTCAACGACGGAGGCTTCTGGATCATCTCGAAGTTCTTCAACCTCACCGTCAAGCAGACGCTACAGACGTGGACCGTCCTCGAGACGATTCTGTCCGTGGTCAGCTTCGCGGTTGCCGGCATTCTCTTCGCCATCATCGCCTAGCTCGACGGCGCGGTCGGGTGTCGACGTGGGCACCTGATCGCGCCACTGGGAGTGCACCTGATCACCGACGAAGTGCGTGTTCTCTGCCGACATCTCCCGGCTCCCCGACCGTCCGACGAGATCGTCTATTCGATCGTCCAGGCTGTGGGCGCGAGCCATGGCGTCCGACGTACGTGCTTCACCCTCCGAAGACTCGACCAGATCGGCCAAACGAACCAACGCAGCCACTCGTCCCGTCAACTGGGTCCATACGACTTCCAGTGCGCGGCGACGTGATTCGACCTGTTCCGCCGTGTCCTCGTCGACCATCGTCCGACCAATACGGATCAACTCGTCCCCTACCGAGCGCAAAGACGTTGCATCGACCGAGATTTCGGCGAGCTCGACGAACAGATCGACCTGGCTTCGCTGAAACTCGAAGTACGTCGACTGCCACGCCGGCGAGCGATGTATGCGATCGAACGAGGTGCCCGCGAGAAACAGCAGCGTGTCGTAGCGGTCCGAGAATCGGTCGTCTTTGCGATCGATCAACTGATCGACCACCCCGGCTGCCCACTGCACCCGTTTGTCGATGGGCGTTCTACGTGCAAGCGTGCTGACTCGATCCTTTGCGGCGTCCGCCAACGTCAGACCTCGCTCGGCGAGCACCCCGTACTTGAGGGGTGCGGGCGTGTGCATCAATGCATCGAAGACCGCGTCGCGCTGTTCCAGGTCGAGATGAATACCTTCGCGACGTTCCTTACGTGCCGCGCGGACGCCGTTGGCGTAGTGCCGGTTCGACATCACCACCGTGGTTCGCAGATGCTCGATCCGCTTGTTCGACTCCGCGGCTCGCAACTTGTAGACCAAGGCCGCGCCGGGCTTACCCGACGAATCCTTGGCACGCCATCGATCTCGCTCGTCCACCAACTGCCGCAAGGTTCCGAATCCCCCGACCGACGGGAGAGAACGCCCCGCACGCCACCGAGCGATGAGCACCGTTCTGGTTGCTCCGTCGACCCTGCCCGCCGCGACGGCCGTTGCGGCGGCGTCGGACAAGGGCTCGGAATGGCCGGGTAGCCGACAGTCGGCACAGAGGCGATGCACCCGGTCATCGAATCGAGCGCGCTGCTGTGCCGAATCGCCTGCATCGAACTGAGACATGATTTCTCCTCGGTCGCACCGCGGTCCGGCGTGCTCGCCGTCGAGTGTTCCAGAAAGTTCAGATCAACCCCTTCAGGGTTTCCTCCGTGTGCGGCTTCTTCTCGGCCAGCAAGGTGCGCGCCTCGTCCAGCCCCTCCCAGACATTCCACATCAGTACCCCGCGCACGACGGTATCGTCGTCGAGGTAGTAGACGACGCCTTCCTTGCCGATCGTCTTCCAGTCCTCCACAGTGTTCAGCGACGTTGCCACCGTTCCGATTGCCTGGTAGCCGTCGTCGTACACGTCGGAGTAGAAGTACGGAGTGTAGGTGTAGGCCGCGCCGGCACCTGCCATGTTGCGGCCCGCCGCTTTGCCCATCTCGGTGGCGTTGTCCACGTGCTCGATGCGTCGGCGACCGAGAATGGCGTCCGGATAGTTGGCCACGTCGCCGGCCGCGTAGATGTGCTCGTCCGCGGTGCGCAGGAACTCGTCGACGACGATGCCGTTGTCCACCTCGAGACCTGCCGCCTCGGCCAGGTCTGTGCTGGGCCGGACACCGAGGCCGAACACGACCCCATCTGCTTCCACCGCGGACCCGTCGTCCAATTGCAGCTGGACACGAGCCGACGCCTCCGCACCCGACGTGACCTTGGTTCCTCGGCGCACGGTGACCCCGTGATCGGAGAACCCTTTGTCGAATCCGGCGGCCAGCGAGCGGGGGAACATGTGGCTGCCCACGACGTCGTCGGACGTGACGAGGGTGACTTTGACACCCTGTTGAGACAGCGCTGCTGCGATTTCCGTTCCGATGTAGCCGCCGCCCACCACCGCTATGTGCTCCGCGGTCTCGGTCAGTTCCCGCAACATCCGGTAATCGGCGAAGGTGCGGAAGTAGATCACTCGTGGACTGGGCGACAGGTCGATCTGCGTCGGCGCTGCGCCGGTTGCGAACAAGAGCGTTCCGTACTCGTGGGTCTCACCGGCCGCTGTCGTGACCGCCTGCTTCGACCGGTCCACCGACGCGATACGCGTACCCGTATGGACCTCGGCACCGGTGTCCGAGGCGGTGCCGAGCGGAACCTGATCACGGCCGAAGTCGCTGTCGGTCCACAACTTCTTCGACAACGCGGGGCGCGTGTACGGCTCGTCGGAATCGGCTCCGAAAATCCCGATGGAACCCGTTGCGCCGTGTTCACGAATCCCACGAGCAGCACTGTCGGCAACCATTCCGCCGCCGATGATCAGGTAGTCGTATCGCATCGCTCACTCCTTGCACGTGGGGGTATCGACGACCTGGCTACCCGGAACGGCGTGAGCGCAACCACTCCGACGCCTCGGTTCGGAAGGCCGGAGAATATCGAACCGAACGAACTGTATGCAGCATCACACCCCGTAAAGGTTGGCCCAGGCCCGTCCAGTGGGCATCTTGGTTTGCGAGACGAAACATCGCGTTCACACATTTTGGGTTGTAACGGTTCGGCTCGGACGAACGACTCACACCTCAGGACGCGAACAAAAGGAGACGATGTGACTGTTCAGATCGATTCGCTCGCAGCCGGCACCAGCAATGCCGACAACGCGATCGCAGACGTCGACCAACTCTTCGACGAAGTTTCAACGCTGGACGCCAACATCCTCGACGCCATCGAGCGCCGCACCCGCTTGGCGCGCACCCTCGCTGCCGTGACGCCCGACGACACCGTGTCGGACACCACAGCAGACCCCTACGCCGATCTCGGCAACGACGGCCGAGTTTTCTCGCGGATGCTTTCCCGCCTCGCGCAGATCACCCGGTAACGTCCTTCCCCCTTTATTTCGCAGTCCGCGACCCCGTCGAGCACGTCTCGGCGGGGTCGCGTCGTGTCTGGGCACGGCACCGGTGAATTTGTCGACGGACCGTTGTCAGTACCGGCACGACCGTTGTTCGACGGTCGTGCCGGTACCCGACGAATAGGTGTCATCCATGTCCCGTTTGCTGTTCGCCAATATGCCCGTCCGCGATGTCGTGGCCACCCGCGCATTCTTCGAGGGTCTCGGGTTCGAGTTCAACGACATTTTCAGCGACGAGAACACCGCCTCGATGATCGTCAGCGACCAGGCCACGGTGATGTTTCTGGCCACATCGAGGTTCGGGGATTTCATCTCCGATTCGATCTGCGACACGACGTCGGCTCGTGAGGTACTGATGTGTATTTCGGCCGACAGCCGCGCCGAGGTCGACTCACTCACGGACGCGGCCATCGCCGCGGGTGGATCGAAGTGGATGGAACCGCAGGATCATGGGTTCATGTACGGCCGAGCATTCCGTGATCTGGACGATCACGTGTGGGAAGTGATGTGGATGGACCCCTCGGCCGTTCCGACGAGCTGATGTCGCTCAGAGGCGGTCGGGCAGTCCGAATCGATCGAACAGCGACAGATCGAAGAAGCAGGCGACATGCCCGACGCCTCGAGCGTCGACGTCGAGAACGTGTAGTTGGAACGGTCGATGTATTCCGTCCTCGCCCACCATGTAGAGCCCGTACGCAGGTTGACCGTTCGCTGATGTCGCCACCATCCGCATGTCGCCCGCTCCCTGGGCGGGGCAGTTGTTTCGGATGAGCGATCCGATCGTCTCGGCTCCCTGATACCAGCCGACGAACGGGGGCATCTCCCACACCGCGTCCGAGGTGAAGAGTGTGACCAGCCGGTCGATGTCGTAACGCTCGAAGCACTCCACGTACTGGGCCAGGAGCTGACGCAGTTCGGCAGATTCGATGGGTTCCACGTTGTCCAGTTCCGGAGCGATCTCTTCGAGTCGCTCGCGGGCCCGCTGCAGGAGGCTGTTGACCGCAGTGGTCGTCGTGGCGAGAACCTCGGCGACCTCGGAGGCCTTCCACTGCAACACCTCGCGCATCAACAGCACTGCGCGTTGTCTCGACGACAGATGCTGCAGCGACGCGACGAACGCGAGGCGAACCGACTCCCTCCCCACCACCAACGTGGCCGGGTCGTTCGAGTCGGCCAGATCCGAGTCGGCAATCGGTTCGAGCCACGGCACCTCGTTGTTCTGCACCAGCTCGTCGGTCGGGCCCGAACTCGGCGCGCCGAGTCCGGTAGGAAGCGGACGCTTGGCTCGCCCCTCGAGGGCGGTGAGGCACGTGTTCGTTGCGATTCGATACAGCCAGGTGCGCAGCGACGATCGGCCCTCGTACTTGGCGTACCCCCGCCAGGCGCGGATGTAGGTCTCCTGGAGCATGTCCTCGGCGTCGTGGATGGACCCGGTCATGCGGTAACAGTGCGCCAACAGCTCGCGACGGAACGGATCGAACTGCGCGACGAAGTCGTCGTTCTGCACAGATGCCACGGTCATGCGGAAGAGCTTAAACCGGGTTCGCCCGCATCGACGGCCGATCGCGCGCCACCGCCGGGATTGGTCGGGCCTCTGGGTTAACCTCGGCTCGTGACATCGCTCAGCAGCATCGACGACTTGGTAGAAGAGCTGTATCTGCATCGTCGTCGCGCGTGGGAAGCCGCACTCGTCACCGCACAGAATTTTCTCGAGACCATCGCCGACGAGATACTCGAAGATGTCGACCGAGACAGACTCAATGCCCAGACCGCGCGGATCAAGGACCCCGGCAGATCTGCCGACAAACTCCGTCGATATCTGTCCGAGGGACGCATCAGCGAACCGCACGACGCCGACGCCGTGGCCGACGCACTGCCCGATCTGGTCGGCATCAAGGTGCTGTGCAAGACCCCACGGGACCAGCTCTCGTTCGTCACCGCACTCGAGCGCGCGTGTACCGATCCGAAATGCTCGGTGCGGTTCGCGCAGCCGCCCACCGACTACGTCTCGTTTCCCAAGCCGAGCGGATACCGGGCATATCACGCTGTGCTTGTCGTACGAGTGGCCACTCATCAGGGCGACCTCGACGTGAAGGTGGAGGTTCAGGTCAAGACGCGGCTGCAGGACGCGTGGGGCGAGCTGACCCATGAGGACATGTACAAGCCCGGTGAAGCACTCAAACCGACCAAGAAGCACACCGATTACGCCGCGCACATGGCGCACCTGCTCGATCAAGTCGACGCCATGGCCGACGATCTCGCCGCGCAGCTCGACTCGCTGACCGCCGCCTCGAAGGACGGCAGCGTGGTGGCACCCGACCCGATCCCCAAGGACCCCGATTTCATCCGGGCACGCGTCACGCGCACCGGCCCCCGCTACGCCCTGGCCGTCGGTCCGGACGGGCGCCGTGGGCTCGTCCCCGCACGGTCGGTCAAAGCCGTGATCGGCTCGACCGATCGCATCGCAGTCAACGATTACCTCGAGGTGGGCGACTACATCGACGTCGTCGTGGAGGACTCGGAGGACGCGCTGTACTACCACCTGACCTCGCAGCCGCCGCGGCGCACGCAAGGAAAGAAACGCAAGCGCTGACCGGCGTTTCTCAGGAAGATCTCACGTCGGTCCGGTAGACATGCCATCTCGTGACCACTACCGAGCAATCCCAGGTCGTCACCGACGGCGATAGCGTCGCCGCAACTACGACCGGCACACGCGTCATCGGCCGTCTGCGCAGGAGACTCCGGTCTCCCGATGTGATGGTCCCGACCGTCGCGTTCGTACTCCTTGCATCGCTGTACTCGACGATGTCCGTTCTCGGCCACCGTCAACTGCGCACATCGGGCTTCGACCTCGGAATATTCGTGCAGCAGGTCGCGTCGTACTCGCAGTTTCGGGCTCCGACCTCCGATCTGCTGGGCACCGGCTACAACACCCTCGGTGATCACTTCTCGCCGATCACGGCCCTGCTGGGTCCGGTGTATCGCGTCTTCCCTCATGCCGAGACGCTGCTCGTCGCTCAGGCGGTTCTGTTCGCGCTCGCGGTGATTCCGATCAGCCGATTGGCGGTGCAGAAATTCGGCACTGTCGTCGGAACAGTGATTGCCGGCGCGTTCGGCCTGTCGTGGGGCGTACAAGCCGCGCTGAACTTCGACTTCCACGAAGTGGCCTTCGCGATGCCGTTACTGGCAATGTCCCTGGTGGCTCTCGTTCGCGAACGCTGGGTGCCCGCTCTGGCCTGGGCTCTTCCGCTGGTGTTCGTCAAAGAGGACATGGGTTTGACCGTCGTCGTCATCGGCGCGCTGGTTGCCCTGTTCACCACCGGCCGTCCGCGCATCCTGGGAGCGATGACCGCGGTGTGGGGGCTGACCTGGGTGATAGTGGCCGTCAAGGTGATCGTTCCCGCGCTGAGCTCCGACGACTCGTACGGCCAGGGCTCGAAATTGCCGCCCATCGGCGAAGGGATCGCCGATACCGCGCACGGGCTGGTTGCCGGAGACTCCCGTGCCGCAACGGCGTTTCTACTGCTTGCCGTCACGGGGTTCTTCGCGCTGCGCTCTCCACTCCTGCTGGTCGCAGTACCGACGGTTGCCTGGCGTTTCCTCAGCGACAACACCAACTTCTGGAAACCGATCTACCACTACAACGCCATTCTGATGGTGATCGTCTTCATCGCCCTGATCGACGCCTTGGCACGCAGCGAGCGCCACGCCCAGCTGACCGAACGAGGTCGACGAGCGATCGTCGCCTTCGTCGCTGCATTCGCATTGGTGGCACTACCGTTCCTGCCCATGTCGCGGATGGTGCACGCCGAGGAGTGGCGAGTCGATCCACAAGCAGCCACCGCCCGCGACATCTCGGCGTGGATCCCGGCCGGTGACCGCGTTGCGGCGTCGAACAACCTCGTGGCACAACTCGTCGCCGACCACGACGTCTCGGTGTTTCCGCAGCGACCGACCGACTCGACCGTCCCGGATTGGATCGTCGTCAACCGAGAACGGCCCGCGGGTTGGCCGACCGACGAACGCGGCGATCGGCAGGCGATCGACCGGGCACTGACCACCGGATACGACGTCGTCTACTCCGTGGACGGTATCGAGGTGCTGCACCGCAACTGAGCGGTCCCTACTAAGGTTTCGATCAGTTCGGGCATTTCGATACCACGGGGTTCTCGAACTCTCGACATTCGACCGATCACGACAGCTACGGCAAGGCAGGTACAGGACATCGACGCTCGAACCGGCGACCTCGGCACCACCCGAACAGCATCGAAGCGGTCACCGTGGAATCGGAAGAATCCGTACCGCGCGCAGGTGTCGAGCAACCGATTGCTGTCCGGTCCCACCTCTGCAAAAGAAGTACGACACTTCTCGATCGACCTCGGTGACAGCGGAATCACCTACGAGGCGGGAGACGGATTCGGCGTCAAACCCGTCAACGACGCCGCACTGGTCTCGGCCGTCATCGACCGTCTCGGTGTCCCCGCAGACACGGCCGTCCACACCAAGTCCGGAGAAGTCAGCCTCGCCCAGGCACTGACCACCGAATACGAAATCGGCATACCGTCGATGGACCTGATAGAAGCCATCGCCGAGCGGGCCGGTGATGCCGAACTCGACCACGTGCTGCAGAACGGCGACCGGGCGTCGTTCGACGCGTGGACATGGGGACGCGACGTAGTCGACGTTCTCGACCTCGATCGGTCGGGTGCTCTCGACCCCGCTGAATTCCTGGGCCTGCTCCGTCCCCTGCAGCACCGCGTCTATTCGATCTCGTCGTCGCCGACAGCGCACGAGGGAAGCGTTCACCTCACCGTGTCGACCGTGAGATACCGATCGGCCGAGCGAGATCGCGGCGGGGTGTGCTCGACGTACTTGGCAGATCGTGTCGGCGACGCGCAGGAAGCGGGAGTGTTTCTCTCGGCCAACAAGTCGTTCCGACTTCCTTCCGACGACACTCCGATCATCATGATCGGTCCGGGCACCGGAGTAGCACCGTTCCGTGCGTTTCTGCAGGAACGTCGGGCTCGCGGTGCGTCGGGCCGAAACTGGCTGTTCTTCGGGGACCAACATCGAGCGAGCGACTTCCTTTACGAGGACGAACTCACGGACTTCGAGCGTGACGGTCTGTTGACCAGGCTGGATCTGGCGTTCTCGCGCGACCAGTTCGAGAAGATCTACGTACAGCACCGCATGCGCGAGGCCGGAAAGCAGCTGTACGGCTGGCTCGAAGAAGGCGCACAGATCTACGTCTGCGGAGACGCGTCACGCATGGCGCAGGGAGTCGACGAGGCACTCCACGAGGTCGTCGCCGAACACGGTGGGCGCTCCTCCGACGCCGCGGAGGACTACGTGAACGACCTCAAGCGCGCCAAGCGCTATCTGCGCGACGTCTACTGACGGGCCGTTCTTGTCGGACCCCCTCGCTACCGTCACGGGCACAGCAATGAAGTTCTCGTCCGAGTAGAGGGTGTGCACCGTGAACGCAGTGCAGAACGACCATTTCGACTCCACCACCGCGCGTGCATGGGGCACGTTCACCGAGAATCTGCACGCGCACCTGCGGTCGCTGCCGATGCGGGACTACATCACTGTGACGGCCGCGCAAGCCAGCCCGGGCGAGCGCGGGCTCCGGCCGTACATCGACATCGCAGCAACTCGAGACGGGGCTCTGGTGTCGATCGCGTCGCTGCCCTCGCTGCTGTATCCACAGGCACCCGAGTCGGTCACCCTCGACGTTCAGCTGCTCGACTTCGGGTGGCTGGACCGCGGCAAGCCCGTCGCAGACGGGTCGGTCATCGATCTCACGCGAACGGATTCGAGGGCAGACGCTGCTCTCGTCGCCGAGATGGTGACCCGGGCGTTCCGCGAGCTGTGGAACGTTCCCCATCCGTCGTTTCTCAGCGTGTGGGGCGTCGCCGCAGACGGAGCCGCCTCGGGGCCGATCGACCTCCAGCGCGGAATCGTCGGCGTCCGGACCAGCGCTGCCGTGGACGGCAGTGCCGAGTCGACGCCGACCGATCCCCCGTCCGACATCACCGACGTTCCCGACGAACTGCGATCACTGCACACCCTGTGCCAATTGACCGGTCGAAAAGCCGACGCGCAAACAGTGCACTCAGTGTGCGTGGGGGCGGACATCGATGAACTCGGTGTACACGCGCTCGCCCTGCATCGCTCGGCTGCCGCACACTCGGACCGCAGCGCAGCCGAGGGAACAGGCACCTCGATCGCGGTGTGGACGGGACTGGCCCGAACCTGGCTGTTGGTTGCCCGCAGTATCGCAGCTGCAGCCGGATCGGACCGGCACGCCTGTCGCTGAACTGCTACAGAATCCTTCGCCGCAATCCGCTGGCCCGCAGGACCTGACGTTCGACTCCGGCTCGGATGGCCTCCTCGGTGCCGATCACCCGTACATGCGACCGCGCACGGGTGATCGCGGTGTAGAGCAACTCGCGAGTGAGCAGAGTCGATGCTTCGGCGGGCAACAGAACCGACACGGTGTCGTACTGACTTCCCTGGCTCCGGTGAATCGTCATCGCGTACACGGTCTGGACGGCAGAGAGGACGTTCGGGTGAATGAGAACGTGGCCGCGACCCCGCGCGAAAGCAGCCATCGGAGTTCCGTTCTCACCCGACACCACAACACCCGTGTCTCCGTTGTAGATTCGCGCTTCGTGATCGTTGGCCGTCACCAGCAGCGGCTGACCGGGGTACCAGTAGGCGGGGTCGAGGAAGGCCTTGTTCGCTTCTCCCACCCACTCGAGTGCCAGCCGATCCCACAGCGCAACGCCCCACCGCCCCTCACGGTGCGCGCACAGAAGTCGATGCTTCTCCAGTCCCAGCAGCGCCGCGGCGGCGTCACCGCGGGTTGCCGCCGCTGTGACCTCGGCGGCGGTGTCGACCACGTCGGCCCGCAATGCGTCGGTGTCCTCGGGTGCATGGAACGAGATCTGGTCGTCACCGGATTCGAGTAGTTTCATCACCTCGTCACCGCGGCCGTCTCGAACTGCGACGGCCAGACGGGCGATCGCGCCACCGAATCGTCGACCGCGGCTGAGCCGAACCACTCCGCCGCGCAACCTGTCTCGCTCGAACGCACTGAGCGCCGCCTCGTCCGGATCCTCGGCTGCGTCGAAATCCGCGTCGACCAGGTGCGCCAACACAGGGTTCTCGGTGCCAGTGACCGGCCGTGCGACGAGGTCGGCCAACACTGCTCCGGCGTCGACGGACGTCAACTGATCGGGATCGCCCACCAGTATCAACCGCGATTCCGGTCGAACTGCTTCGAGCAGCCGGCACATCATCGTCAACGACACCATCGACGTCTCGTCGACGACCACCACGTCGTACGGCAGTCGATTGTGGGAGTCATGACGAAACCTGGTCTTGCTGCCCGGTTTCCACCCGAGCAGGCGATGCAGAGTCATTGCTTTCAGTTCTGCCGGGAGACCCAGCAGTCCCGCTTGCTCGGCCACCGACTCCTGCAGACGAGCGGCAGCCTTGCCGGTGGGGGCGGCAAGACCGATTCTCACATCGCTGCCGTGTTCTCGAACCAACAGCGCCAGAATTCGAGCCACCGTGTGGGTCTTACCGGTGCCCGGCCCGCCCGCTATGACCGTGGTCCAGTGCGTCGCCGCCAGGGCTGCTGCAATGCGTTGTCGATCGGGAGGGGTGGTGGGTGCGCCGGATTCGTCGATGAACAATTCGGCCAACGCACGGTCGATCTTTGCACCGTCGACGACGGGGTGCGACTGCGATCGAGCGTCGAGTATGCCTCGAACTGTGTTCTCCTGCAGGTGATATCGATCCAGGTACAGCAGTTCACCCAGGTCGGTGCGCACCAGCTTCAGCGGCGTCAGCGGCCCGTTGGCGCTGCCGACCACGAGCGGGCTGACCGCCAACCCGTCGAGAACGTCGGACAGATCGGGCCAGGGAAGAAGGCTTGGATCCACGTCCGATTCCTCGTCCACCGTGACATCACGCAGTCGCTGCAGGTCGAGACATATCGATCCGGATCGCACTGCGCGCACCGTCAGAGCCGTGGCGAGCAGCACCGGTTCGGAGGCTTCCCCGGCCAGGGCACCGAGCCGCAACGCCACGTGGACGTCGGCCGCTGTCAGTACACCGGCGTCGTTGAAAGACCGCAGAATTCCGCTGCCGCGCAGCGCCGTCGAGACACTCGTCATCGTTGCACCTTTCCGGCGAGCAGATCCGACAACTCGACCACCAGTGCCGCAGGCGGATCCCAGTCGAACACACCGCAGCCGGCCGGAGTCTGCGGCCCCACCATGCCCCGAACGAACAGGTACCGTACTCCGCCGAGATGCGTCTCCGGCCGGTAGTTCGGTTGACGCCATCGCAAATACCTGTGCAACGCAACGGCATACAGAATGGCCTGCAGCGGATAGTGCGACCGCATCATCTCCTGCGCCATCTTCTCGCGCGTGAAATTGCCGGTCGTCAGATCGCCTCGGGCCAGGCGGTTGGTCTTGTAGTCGACCACGATGTAGCGAGGGCCGGGTACCCGAAGAACGGAGTCGATACTTCCGGTGAGAAAGCCGCGCAGTGGGGTGGCTTCCACTGCATCGAGCAGGTCGGCGTAGTCCGCGAGGACATCCGCCGGGTCGAGATGTCGACGCAGCAGCTGCGCAACCGATGTCAGAGTCACGCTCGAGTCCACCGGGTCGTCGCCTCCGGCCAAGGGCAGCTCGAAATCCAACTCGGCCAGGTGGTCGTTCGGCGCGATGTCGGCCAGCGTCCCGAAGCCCAGCGGTGTCTGCATCACCGGCAACAGAGCGGCTGCCAGAGCCGTCGGATCGACATCTGCCATCCGTGAGGCAACGGCAGCTCTGCAGCGCTGCTCGAGTTCGGACAGTAGATCGGCTGCGGAGGTATCGACGTGTTCGAGGGCCTCGTGCACCAGGGTTCCGAATGCGGCACCGGCCGGCATGCCGTTCATCGGTGACGCGATCCCGTCCACGGGCTCGTCCGGGTTCGCGCTTCCCAGCGGAGGTTCGACAGGCTCATCCGCTTTCTCGGGCCGCTCGGCCTCACTGGTCACCCCCACCTCCGGCTCGACGGGCGACGCATCGTGCGCGTGAGCCGTCAAGGCCGAGTAGGACGTTCGACGCCACAGCAAATCCAGAGCACGCCCGAAGCGAGCGGCAGTGACGTCGCGGTGTTCCTCCTCGGGTCGAACCCACTGCTGATCCGAGGGTGGTGTGGGGCCGACTGCCTCGATCGATATCAGCTCCGCTGACGGACCGACCCAGGATTGCACGCGGTTGGCGGTAGTGGCGTCGTCGAGCACCTTGTACGACGGCTCCGGCTGCGCAATCCCCGGAATGCGGCCGAACAGCATGCGGTGCAACGACGACGTAGCAGTGTTGCGTCCCGGTGCCCACCACAACACCACCTGGCACTGGGCTCTGGTGAGTCCCACGTACAGCAGCCGTAGTTCTTCTCCGGCTTCTTCACGATCGTTGACAAGCTTTCGTGCTGCGTAGCCGGCCCCGGAGGGACCGCCGACGTCCCGGATGCGGTGGCCGTCCTCGTGCAGCAGCAGGGTCGACGGTGAGCTGAAGTAGAGCGTGTCCCACGCGTACGGAAGGTAGACGACGGGAAATTCCAGCCCCTTGCTCCCGTGCGTCGTCATGATCTGCACTGCCGCCGAGTCACTGTCGAGCCGGCGACTGCGATCGGTGGAACCGCCGGCTGCCGGTTCCTTGATTCGATCGGTGAGCCACCGAGTGAGAGCGGTGATTCCGTACGATTCGGATACCGCTGCGCGATTGAGCAGTTGGGCGATGTGCCGCAGGTCGGTCATCGTGCGCTCCCCCGCCTCGACCGCGAGCAACCGAGCATCGAGACCCGACTGCGCCGACACCCGCTCGAACACTGCGGCGAAACCCGCCTCGTCGAACAGCACGGAGTACTCACGCAGCCGGCTGCTCACCTGCGACAGAGCGTCCTCGGCCCCGGAATCGAGTTGGGCGGCAGTCCAACCGAGCAAAGGTGTCAGGGCTGCGAGTCTGACGCGGTCGGTGCGGTGCGGTTGTTCGATCGCTTGCAGTAGCCACAACCAGTGTCGAGCACTGTCGGTGCCGAAGACGCTGGTGCTGCTCGACACCACCGACGGCACACCCACTGCGTCGAGCGCATCTCGAATCAGCGCAACCTGTTTGGTCGTACGAGTCAACACCGCGATGTCCCGCGGTTCGACCGTCCTCGGCCCGTCCGGCCGGTCCATGACGGCGTTCCCGGACAGGAGCGTCACGATCTCGGCCGCCACATCTGCAGCCACCCGAGAGCGGAGTCGATCCACCGCCGGGAATCCCGAACGCAACGGTCCTGCTCCGGTTCGGGGCAGATAGCGCAGCCGCAACGGAGGATGTCCTGTCATGCGCGAGAACGGGTTCCGCGCTTCGACGTGATGGACGACGATGTCGTCGTGTCCGAGGGCGGCACCGCCGTAGAGATGATCCAACGCGTCGAGGAGCCCGGAGTCGCTACGCCAGTTCGCCGTCAGCTCGTACAGGTGATCGGCCGACTGCACCGCATCCAGATAACTCAGCACTTCGGCACCGCGGAAAGCATAGATGGCCTGCTTCGGATCTCCGACGAGGATCAATGTCGTGTAGCCGTGAAAGGCCCGGCGCAGGATGTCCCACTGCATGGGATCGGTGTCCTGGAATTCGTCGATCAACACGACACGGAACCGGTCTCGCACGCGCGCGCATGCTGCCTCCCCGTGCACGGGATCGGACAACACCGAGTGCAACAGTCCGAGTAGATCGTTGTAGTCGCGGATGCCGAGAAGACGTTTGCGACGCTCGACCTCACGGCGGGCCTCCCGAGCGAACTGCACCCGCAGGGCGGCTTCCCGGTTGCCGTCGTCACCGTCGAGGTCGTCGATGTCGGGGTACAGGATCGACTGTTGATCTCCGACGGCAGCCGCGGCCAGTTGTTGGGCGTCGCGTCGCCCGAACGGTGGTGCCTCGTCGTCGCCGCTGAACATCTGCAGATACAGATCGTCGACCACCTGCTCGAGCAGATCCGACACCGACTCGACGAACGTGGATTCGGGTTCGCGCTCACCCGCGATACCCAGCCCGTCGAGCATGCGTTGACAGAAGCTGTGCGTGGTGACGATCGTCCCGGCGTCGAAGTCCGACAGCGCTTTACGCAGTCGTCGGCGCCGCTTGTCCACTTCGTCGTCGTCTGCCGCGGCGAGAAAAGCGATGAGAGGGTCGCGCGCACCACGCGCAGCGTCCGGATCACCGAGGTCTCGGGCGATCGACGCGAACCGGCTGCGGGTGCGATCGCGCAGTTCCTGGGTCGCGGCCCGACTGAACGTCACCAGCAGTAGATCCGAGATCTCGGCCAGTCCTTCGGCGATGTACCGCGCCGCAAGTCCGACGATCGCGTACGTCTTGCCCGTTCCGGCGCTGGCCTCGAGCACGGTCGTCCCGGTGGGCATCGGACCGAGGAGGTCGAATCCGCGTGCGGCGGTCATGCGTTCCCCATGTTCTCTGCGGTCAGCAATGGATCCCACAACCGGCGGGAGAGCACTCCGAAGCGGCTCTGCTCGTTCGCGGGGTCGGTCTCGTCGTCGAGAGGGCTCGGATCGAGCAACGTTCCGAACGAGAGCGTCGGGCCGTGCACGTATCGCAACGATCGGTCGGTGCCATCACCGAAATCGCCGCGCCACGCCCAGCCGGCAGATTCGTAACCGTCCTCGATCGATCCGCCGCCGAACCGCTTCTCCGCGTAGGCAGCTGCCGTCCCGGTCGAGATCGGCAGCGGCGCAACCAATCCGCGATCCCGCAGGTCCACCACGTCGCGGAGTACCGCGAGGGGATTCGGAGGGGTCGTCAGGCGGGACCGGCGAGGCGGACGCATTCCGCTGGCGCGCCCGATGGTGACCGCGCTCCACTCCCCCGGCTCGGACGCTGCCACCGCCAGCAGACGCACCCACGCCGCGAGCCTGTGCTTGGCCGCCAGACGTGAGTAGGACGAACGCACGAGTGTCCGGTCGTGAATGCCGGTGACGGTACCGGTCAGACGTCGCCCATCACCGAGGTCGACCACGATGTCGGTGGTCTCGGCCGGGCCTTCGTGAAACGGCGCGGCCGCGTCGGCGATGATTCCGACGACTCGGCGGATGTCGGACATCTCGCGTCGACCTTGATGAAACGGAGGCAACGTGCCTCGCCGCCACTCGGCGTCGGCGAATTCGCCGATGTCCGTGCCGGCCAGCACCGCTGCCAACATCCGATCGCCGATGTTCCACCGAGACAACGGATCCAGTTCGATGTCGAGACTGTCCGCCAGATCGTCTTCGAGCTCGGGAACTCGAAACCCGAGACGTTGACGCAGAAACGCCTGAACCGGATTCTCCACGAACGCGATCACGTCCGCGAGTTCCACGTCGCCCGAATTCGCTGGGGGCAGTGCATCTGGCAAGAACAACGGCACCGGCACGGACGGTCGCTGCTGAGACACGGCGCCCGCCAACGCCACCGTGTCGAAGCTGAACGGGTGTCGGGGCTCGAAATTCCGAGGATCGAAGGGCTGCAGCGGATGCCGGTGTTCGACGCTTTTGCCGGCGGTCACGTCGAGGACGTCCATCAACTCGCGCAGCGGGATCGCGGGCGGCTTGGTCGATCCGTCGACGGGGTCGGCACCGGTGTAGAAGAGCAGTAGCTTTTCTTCGGCGGACATCACGGCGTCGAGCAGTAGTTGGCGGTCCTCGCTGCGGATGTCGCGTTCGCCGACGGCCGGGTCGCGTGCGAGGACGTCGTCTCCGTCGAGGCTGCCGACGCGGGGGAACACCTCGTCGTCGAGACCGAGAAGGATCACGACGCGGTGCGGGACCGATCGCATCGGCACCATCGTGCACACGGTGAGCTCTCCGGTGCGAAAGTTCGCTCGGGTGGGGCGGCCGGTGAGCCGGCCACCGAGCATGGCGCGCACGTCCGCCAGCCGCAGCTCGGCGGTGTCGCCGTGTTCAGTGGCCTCGGCGATCTCGCGATGCGCTTGCGCCAGTTGCCATTCGTCGGCGGTGGGCACGTCGGCAAGCAGATCGAGGGTGCGGCCGAGCTGCCGCGTCCATTCGGTCACCGGGGCGCGCCCGGACAGCGCCCGTAGTACCGAGGCGAGCCGGTCGACCAGCTCGGCGAATCGGCCCGCAAGCCCGATGTCGTTACTGTCCACGTCGTCGAGGGGCAGCGCGAGGTCGAGATAGTCGTTCCCACTCTCGTCCGCCGCTACCCCTAGGAGGATACGGTCGAGTGCGGACTTGAAGGTGTTCTGCCGAAAGTTGTTCAAACCGAAGGATTCTCGTTGTCGTACCGTCAAACCCCAGCGGGCTCCGGACGTGGCGACCCATTCGCGGAGGCGTTCGAGGTCGTCGTCGGTGAACGAGAACTTCTGCCGCACCGGGCCGCTCGCCGCGAAATCGAGTAGTTCGCTGGCCGTCACTCGCCCCTCGGAGAAGTCGAGCACCGTAGCCACTACATCCAGTACCGGATTGGTGCGACGCAGGCCCCGATCGGCGAGCCGGACCCGCAGTCGATGACCGGGATGCACCAATGTGGCCTGGCCGAAATTGGCACGGATCAGCGGCGCATAGGTCTCGACGTCCGGGCACATGACGAGCACGTCACGGGGTTCGAGAGTCGGGTCGTCGGTGAACAGATGCAGCAGAGACTCGCGCAGCACCTCGACCTGGCGGGCAGGCCCATGACATGCGTGAATCTGCACGGTGCCGTCTGCGAGCGCCGGATCGCCGTCCGTCGTTGCGTGGGAGGGCACTTCGTCGCCGGCGATGTCGGATTGGATCGTTCCGAGCAAGGTCCGCGTTGGTCCGGGCCCTTCGTGGTGCACGGTGTGATCGGCGATCGACCCGATGGTTGCCTGCAGTTCCCGCACGTCGCGCGACAGACTCGCCAGCAGCGGGTGCTCGACGGCCAGGGCGGTCACGTCGTCGCGCCGTCGGGTGGCCGCCGGGACGTCGGCGAGTGTGGACCACATCGACGGGCTGGGGTGTGGGATCCAGATGTGGACGTCGCGGTGGTGCGCGAGTGCGTGCAGGATGTCGAGCTGGTCGGCGGTCAGCCGAGTCGGACCGAACACCGACAACCTGGACGGTAGGTCCACCGCGTTCGGTTCCGATCGCAGTGTCGAACACGTATCGGGAAGGCGCTCGGCGGGACTCGGACTGCCGATCCGCTCGCGCACCAGGCTCCATATCCGCGGTTGCCACGTCAGGTCGTCGTCCAGTTCCTGGCCGAGCCCGTCGGTGAATCGTCCGGCGCGCCAGTCGCGCAGCATCTGGGGTCGCTGAGATCCGTAGGCGCGGAACAGCTCCGCGATGTGCGCGGCCGTCGACCAGCGGCGCCCTACCCGATGATCGTCAGACCCCGATCCCAGATGCTTGGAGAGCACCGCGGCCCACGGTTCGGTGCGGCAGTCGTCGATCACCGACAGCGCGGTCCACAGCACTCGACTGTGAGACCACGGGTCGTCGTCGGGATCGATGCCGTCGACCTCGGAGATGGTGCGCGCGACCAACCTCGCCGGGCTCGGAAACTCGATGTTCGCGGCAATTCCATCACCGTCCGGAGCGCCCAGGACGCTCGACAGACGCTGGGTGAGCCACCGCTCGACACCTCTCGCCGGCACCGACACGATTTCGGGTACGAAGGCATCGGGCAGCGGCTCGGACAGTACATCGGCGAGGGCTGCAGCGAGCGTTCCTGCACGTTCGGCGCGGTGGAGCGTCAACACGGTCGAAGTCCCCTGCCTGCTCGTCTGAGAACGCCCGAATTCGGACTGGTGACGACCCTACTCGAGCCACCGACAAGTTCTGTCCGGTGAGTCGAGCCCTCGGCAGCGGTCCGTATGTGCAGAACCCGACAGCAACGGAGGAGAACGGCATGTTCAGATACATTTTCGCGGTCGTGGCGGTCCGGGACATCGATATCGCGAACACTTGGTACGAGGAGTTGTTCGACCGTCCGGCGGACAACAATCCGATGTCGACACTGGTGGAGTGGCAGGCCGCTCCCGGAGCATGGGTGCAGGTGACCGTCGATTCCGAGCGTGCAGGCTCGTCGCTGTTCAATGTGGCGGTCGACGACCTCGAATCGTTCGTGTCGGCGGCCCACTCGCGCGGAATCGACTTCGCCGACATCGTCGAAGCGAACAAGGGTGTTCGGCTGTCCACGGCCACGGATCCCGACGGCAATTCCATCACCGCTATCGGCGGTTTTCGCGAGCACTACTGAGCCGGGGCGTGCCGTCTCGGCTCGAGGTGTAACGACGCTCGCACGCGGTGCGACATGGTGGAAGGAAATGCGACCGCCCGGTTCGGAAGAACGTGGGGTTGCTCCCGTCTCGCGGACACCCTTCGCCGCGAGACCGACACCCCGTGACCCGAGGACGATCCGACATGACCAGTGCCTACCCACCACCGTTCCAGCGCCCCGCACCCGAGCCAGCTCCTTCTCGACGACCCCTCGTCGGCAGGATCTTCGCCTGGGCGGCAATCGTTTTCGGCGCGATCTTCTTGATCGGAGCCATAATCTCGTTCGAGTTCGGTGCGGTACTCGTCGGCGCATCGATGCTCGCTGCGGGCGTCGCGTACCTTCGGTTGTCCCCTGAGCGTGGACGCAAGGGTTGGGCCGTACCGGCGATCGCTGTTCTTCCGGCATTGATCGTCATGGGACTGACGGGATCGACCGAACCCGAGAAGGTGGCCGTCACCCCGGTCGCGGCCGTGCCCGCGCTACCCACCGTGACGACGACCTCCGCACGTCCGACGACCACCACACCGGCACCGACCACGACGACCACGGCCGCTCCCACCACCGAGCCCCTCGCCGCGATCGTGGAAATACCGACGACGTCGGAGTACACCACCGCTCCCGAGCCCGTCTACATCCCCGAACCTGTCTACATCCCGGAGCCGGTGTACACACCCGAGCCCGTCTACACCGTTCCCGCGCCGTTGGCAGCGGTGCCGGAGAGCGCCTACTACGCAAACTGCTCCGCGGTGCGTGCAGCAGGCGCAGCCCCTATTTACGCCGGCGACCCGGGATACAGCAGCAAACTCGACCGCGACGGGGACGGGGTCGGCTGCGAGAACTAGTTCACCATCCGCCGTGTCAGCTCCGCAGCCTCGCGAGAGTATGCGACGAGCATGACGAGGTCGACGGATGGCCGCGCCGACTTGACTGCAAGGACCTGTCGAGTGATGGCGTCGTGCATCGGCCAACCGTAGGAGCCGGCCGAAATGAGTGGGAAAGCAATGGATTTCAGATTCATCGACGCCGCCAACGCCAGGCTGCGCAGGTAGCACAGGCGTAGTAGTTCGGATCTATCTTCGTTCTTCGAATAGCGCGGGCCGACGGTGTGGATCACGCATTCGGCGCGCAACCTGCCTGCGGTGGTGGCCACAGCGGCACCGGTGTCGAGGCCGTGGGGCAAGGTGGTGGCCCGCAATGCCTTGCATTCCGCGAGGATCGTGGGGCCTCCGGCCCGATGCAGCGCGCCGTCCACCCCGCCACCGCCGAGGAGTCGGGTGTTGGCCGCATTGACGATCGCGTCTGCGGCCACCTCGGTGATATCACCATGCACTACGTCGATGATCGTCATGCGTCGTCCTTTTTCTCGGCGATCGCGATGGCGATGCGATCGAGGTCGTCGGCGCGCAGCCCCGGGTAGCCGTGGACCAGCTCGCGCCACTGCGTCGGGACCGCAGACGCACCCCACCGTGCGCCGAGAAGTCCGCCTGCGATCGCGGCGGTGGTGTCGGTGTCCCCGCCCGCTCGAACACACAATTCGAGTGCGGCGGGAAGGGGCAGCGATGCGTCTGCCGCGCGATGTATCGCCCACCAGGCCGTTTGGAGCGCGTGCACGACCCAACCGTTCTTCGGGAAGTCGGTCGGCTCGCCCTCCTGAGCGCTGTCGAGCAGCGGCTGCCAGAAGTCCCGGACATCGGGTTCTTCGTGGCGCAGGAAGTCGGCGATACCGTCGTACGTTCCGTGTAGCACCGCGTGCCGGATCGCGTGCGACCACAGTTGACATGCCTGACCGGCACGAGGATCGGAGTGGGTCAGCGCGCTGATCCGCTCCGCAGCAGCCCGGCATCCGGTCACGTCGTCGAGATAGGCCAGCGCGACGGGCGCGGTCCGCATCAACGAGCCGTTTCCACCGGTCCGGCCGGTCAGCGACGCCGCGACCGCGGCCATCTCCGATCCGGTGCTCGCTCTCTGCGACAGCACTTTCCGGGTCTGATTGCCGACGTCGGGAGGATTCACCGCGAACCAGGCGCGGAAGTTCGCTGCCACCTCATCGACGTCTCCGCCGATCTCGAGAGCGCTCGCAACGCACAGTGCCATCGACGTGTCATCGGTCCATTCCCCCGGGGCCCAGTCGAATGCGCCGCCGCCGATCATCGCAATGGCGGTCTCCGGCGTCGGATATCCGAATTCGTACCCCGCGCCCAACGCATCGCCCACTGCAGTGCCGAGCAGTACCCCACGCGCCCGATCCCGCTGATTGTCGGTCAAGTTCATTCGCTGCCCCTTAGATCGTTGTTGATCTAACAATAGATCAGACTTGCGCTAAGCTGCAACCCATGACGTGGACGGACCGAGACGGCAAGGCTCTGACCGATTACCCGCGCCCTTCGGTTGCGGTCGATGTCGCGGTCCTGACGGTCCGTGAACAGCAGCTACAGGTCGTTGTCGTGCCCTCGGAGCGGGGCCTCGCACTTCCCGGAACGTTTCTGCGCCCGTCGGAAACCCTGACCGAAGCCGCCGAACGCGCACTCGAGTCCAAGGCGAACATCGTCGATCTGCAGTTCCACCAACTCAAGCTCTTCGACGAGCCCGGCCGCGACGACCGCGGTTGGGTGCTGTCGATGGCGCACGGCGCAGCCACACCGAGTCGATCACTGCCTGCGACAGCCGAATCGGTCGCCATCGACGGTGTGGTGCCGGGCTCGACGCTGGCGTTCGATCACAGCGAGATGGTCACCGAGGCAGTGCTGGACCTCCGAGCTCGCTACGCGCGAGAGATCGACCCTGCCGGATTTCTGGATTCCACCTTCACGCTCCTCGAACTGCGGTCGCTGTACGAAATCGTCTTCGATCGCGCGTTCTCCAAAGACACGTTTCGCCGCCACGTCATCACCGCACTCGAGGGAACGAGCACGACGACGACGGCAGGTGGCGGTCGCCCGGCCGAGCTGTATCGCCGGGCACCCGATGCTGCACTCGCCGCTTCTGCGGACTCGTTCCTTCGCGGCTAGAGGCGTCGCGCGACGAAACCGGACATGTCAGCGGATAAGCTGCGAGCCATGGGATCGAAGCGGCCTGCCAACCGCGGACAGAAACGTGCAGAAAAGACCAAGGCCCGGCAACGGCGTCACCAGCAATCTCGGCCGGCACCGACCGGTGTCGTATCCGAGCGGATCAGCGATCTGATCGACGGTTTCGTCGAGTGGCTCGACGCGAGCGAGATGTCGGAGCAGGCCGAGGCAATCTCACGGTTGGTGTCGTCGACACTGACCCAGTTGTCCGGTGCGCGCCACGGGTTCTCCCCCAGCGCGTGGATTCCCGCCGACGCGCACCTGCTGGTGGATGCTGCAGAACGCATCCTGCAGGAGGAATCGGAGACCGCCGAGGACACGGCGGTGAACCTCGTTCTGACGTCACTGCAGTATCTGACGTTCCTCGACGAGACCGATCTGTGGGACGGCAGCCCCGAGGACTACGCACACTGCATGGAAGACCTCTCCGACTTCCTCGAGGGCGACGAGCCCGACATGCTCGACGCAGACGACATCGTTCTGCCGAACGTTTCGCTCGACCAGGAGCTTGCGGCCATTTCGGCTCTGCCGCTGTTGCCTGCGCTCGATGACATCGTTGCTCGCGTCGCCGACGGACTGGCAGTGTCGGACGACGTCCATCTACGCACCGCCGTCGGCCCGGCTCCACTCGACCCCGCCGGACTCACCGAGTCCTCGGACGTTGCAGCCGTCGATTACTGGTCGACGGCCATCGCGACCGAATTGGTCCGGATCGACGGCGACACGGCCAAGCTCGGCGACAACGCCCCCTCTCTGGCCAAGCGTGAGGCGGAGACCGTTCATGAGCTGGTTGCCGAACACGTCCGAGTGCAGCTGTCCGGAGACGCCGACGACCCCGACGTGTCCCGTTCGCTTGCCAACACGTTCGCGGTTCAGACCCTGCTGGCCGCGATGACCGACGAGCTGCCTCTGAACAACGAGGGCGAGGACTACGCCGATTTGGAAGGTGAGGACCTGCGGACGGCGCAGCTGATCGACCATCGGGTTCGATCTCTGATCGAGCAAGGCATTCTCGTGCGAATCGAAGAGGTCCTGGCGGTTCCACATGCGCTGCGTCCCGCTGTTCTGGACGGGGTGGCCGAGGCGCACCCTTTCGGGGCGCTGGACGAGGAGACGCACGAGCCGCTCGAGGACTCGGCGTCGTCGTGAACGCACTCGCGCGCGCCGAGACTCTGTCGGTGCTCGCCGCTAGCGTGACCGACGCCGCGTTATCTCAGCGCGATTCGGGTAAGGAGCCGACATGAGCGATTCACTCGAGTTCGACTTCGACGTCGACTCGGCATGGATGCACTTCCAGCGCCGGCTCGGCGAGTACGTCAGCGCCATGCGCGACGGTGACGCCTTGGTGATCGAGTCTCGATACGACAGCACGGACGGCGTTCCGGACACCGCGGCCTGCGTCCAGTTCTACGCCTGGGATCTCGACATGGTTCGTTGCGAGCTGCCCGCCAACGAGCACCTACACAGTAGTCGCGTCATCACTGACGCTCAGCGAGAAGCACTGAACGCGTTGGGCTTTCGAACGTCTCGGGATTCCGAGCCGACGCCACCCCACGTCGACCGCAATCGCTCGTGGTCCGATGATCTGGCGAAGAAGACGGTCGCGGTGTTCCGTGACATCTGGGGCCTGCCACACCCGTCTTTTCTGAGTTCGCGGGCCACCGGACGCTACGACGTGCCGAGCTTCGAGGCCAGCACCGAACCCGTCTCGGCAGTCGTTCCACTGTGCGTGCAGCCGAAAGGGAAGGACCACCTGCAGCAACTCGTCGATCGTGCACTCGAACCCTGGTTCGGCTTTCCGCCCGATCACGACCCCGACGGCGACATCCCTCTGCGATTCGTCAACGGCACCGCATACGTCACGGTCAAATCCACCGAGCCGGTCGTCGAGATCAACTCGACGTTGGTGCACGCGGTCACCGGTCGCACCCGCGCGGCCGAGTTGCTGGTCGATCTCAACGTGCAGCTTCCGGATGTGATGTTGCATCTCGTCCAGGACTGCATTGTGGCCCAGGTACGTGTCAGCGGATCACCGTTCGTGGCCGATCACCTGCTGTGGGCGGTCCGGATGCTCTCGCACGTGTGGGAGCAGGTCGACGACAAGTTCGCCGAGGACTTCGGGGGCAGGCTCGGCGAACCGACCCCTCCGGTCCTCGAAGGTGACGACTTCCCGGACGGTCTGCTCGCGTTGATTGAGCTGATCGCGGATTCGCCCGATGCTGTCGAGCCACGCACCGTCCTCGAGTGCTGCTCTTCGGACCGTGACGTGGTCGTGTCGTATCTCCGCATCAGCGCCGAGCAGGAGGCATCGTGGCGCGGCATGGCGGTAGCCGCGGACCTGGGCGACGAACACTGCGATGTGGACGAGGCGGATCGCGAGGCCGCGAACTGGGGCAGCGCAGTGGCTGCCCTGCGGGAGGTGCTGCGGAGCACCCCCGAACAGGTCACTCCTGTGGTCGATCCGTCGGCGATCCAATTGCAGCTATTCGAGACCGACGAAGTCGCGGAGGTGTCCGACGAGCGTTCGGACGATCAGTAGCGCCATCCGAACAGCAAAGTTTCGACGGGCTTCCCTTTCATGTTAACTGGGGTTACATTAACTCCATGTTCGCATCACGTTTGGAGAAGCCATGACACTGACGACCGGCACCACGTCCGTTTCGGTGGACATCGACGCCACGGATGAGCAGCAGTACAACGAAACACTCACGTTGCTGTCCGAGGGTTCGGTGCACAAACACTTCGATCCTTACGTCGACATCGACTGGGAGTCCGAGAAGTTCGCGGTTCCCGCCAATGATCCCCGCTGGGTACTGCCCGCCAAGACCGACCCTATCGGGGGCCATGACTGGTACAAGTCCCTGCCGCTGGACCGGCAGATCGAGATCGGCATGTGGCGTCAGGCCAATGTCGCCAAGGTCGGCCTGCAGTTCGAGAACATTCTGATCCGCGGCATGATGCAGTACGTATTCTCGCTGCCCAACGGTTCGGCCGAGGCGCGCTACTGCACCCACGAATCCATCGAAGAGTGCAACCACACCCTGATGTTCCAGGAGATGGTCAATCGGGTGGGTTCCGACGCTCCCGGCATGAGTCGACCGATGAAGATGCTCTCGCCGTTCATCCCCCTGTTCGCGACGCTGCTACCCGAATTGTTCTTCGTCGGCGTCCTCGCAGGCGAGGAACCCATCGACCACATCCAGAAGTCGGTGCTTCGCTCCGGCGAAGAGATCCATCCGATCATGCAGAGCGTGATGGCCATTCACGTGGCCGAGGAGGCTCGCCACATCTCCTTCGCGCACCAGCTCCTGCGTCGTCGTGTGCCCAAGATGTCCAAGATCGGACGCTTCCTGCTGTCGCTGGCCTTCCCCGTCACGATGCGCATTCTGTGCGACGTCATCGTCATCCCGCCGAAGAAATTCTGGACGAAGTTCGACATTCCGAAGAGCGTCAAGAAGGACCTCTTCTGGGGAACCGAGCAGTCGCAGCACGCTCTGCAGGACTACTTCGGTGATGTGCGCATGCTGGCCACCGATACCGGAATGATGAACCGGGCGGCTCGCCTGATGTGGAAGCTGTGCGGAATCGACGGCAAGGCATCACGTTTCCGTAGTGAGCCGGACCGCAGCTCCAGCCAGTTCGCCGCATAGCCCTCTCGACACCCCACGCGCCAGTTATCCGTACAGCAGCGCCCGCCGTCAGGAACCCCACATGCCCCACGTCGTCACCCAATCATGTTGCAGCGACGCGTCATGCGTCTACGCGTGCCCCGTCAACTGCATACACCCCACCCCCGACGAGCCGGACTTCCTGACGGCGGAAATGCTGCACATCGACCCGCAGTCGTGTGTCGACTGTGGTGCCTGTGTGTCGGCCTGCCCGGTGGACGCCATCGTTCCCAAGGCCAAACTGACCGAGGCTCAACTTCCGTTCCTGACGATCAACGCCGACTTCTACAAGCAGGAGCGGCCGCCACGGCCGATTCTGGCTCCGGTCACGCCGGCCGCCTCGGTGTCGAGAGATCGCCAACCGCTCCGGGTGGCGATCGTCGGGTCCGGACCGTCAGCGATGTACGCGGCCGACGAGCTGCTCACGCAGCCGGGGGTCAGCGTCGATGTCTACGATCGGCTTCCGCAACCGCACGGTCTGGCACGCCTGGGCGTTGCACCCGACCACCAGAAGACGCGTCAAGTGTCACGGCTGTTCGAAACCATCTCGGCGCAAGAGGGATTCACCTATCACCTCGGCGTCGAGGTAGGAAAAGACGTGACGCACGACGAGTTGATGGACACCCATCACGCCGTGATCTATGCGGTCGGAGCGTCGTCGGATCGCGAACTCGGTATCCCCGGAGCCGAACTGCCCGGGCGCACGTCGGCGACCGACTTCGTCGCCTGGTACAACGGCCATCCCGATCACGCTCACCGCACGTTCGATCTGTCACACGAACGAGCGGTCGTCATCGGCAACGGCAACGTCGCACTCGACGTGGCCCGGATCCTGACCATGGACCCCGACGCACTCGCCGCGACCGACATCGCCCCCCACGCCTTGGAAGCGCTGCGCCACAGTGCCATTCGAGAGGTGATGGTCGTCGGTCGGCGCGGCGTGGCGCAATCCGCATTCACCGTGCCCGAATTCGCGGGACTGCTGACCGTCCCCGATATCGATCTCACCGTCGACCGCAGCGAGCTCGCACTGGATCCGGTGACGGTACGACTGGCCGGCACCAACGACCTGCCTCACGCCGTCGCCCAGAAGCTGCAACTGCTGCGGCACGTCGACGAGTCACCCGAGCACATCGACGGCCGAAAGCGCGTCACGCTGCGCTACCTGCTCTCCCCCACTCGAATCCTGGGCACGGATCGGGTCACCGGGGTCGAGTTCGAGCGCATGGGTCTGACCGCCGACACCGACGATGTGGTGCGCAGTACCGCCACCGGCGAGATCGAAACGATCGACGCCGGCCTCGTCCTCACCTCCATCGGATACCGCGGCGTCGCGCTGCCGGGAATTCCGTTCGATCACGCAGTCGGCATCATCCCCAACCTCGGCGGCCGCGTCCTCGAGGAAGTGGGCGGATCCCCGTCGACCGGTACGTACGTCACCGGGTGGATCAAGAGAGGACCTTCGGGCTTCATCGGCACCAACAAGTCGTGTGCTCAGGAGACCGTCGGACATCTGGTCGACGACTTCAACGCAGGCCGCCTGACCGATCCGATCGATCTGCCGAGCGCATGGACGGCGGGCTCGGGTCGAGGGTCGCTGCGTCGCTCGAAAGACAAATTGCTGGCACTGCGCCGATCCTGATCGCTCGGCTCCGACACCCCACCCGGTTGGGATCAATGCGACTGTCAGTCGTTCTGAGTGCAACAAAGCCACATTCATCCGGGCAGGGGTGAGGTTGAAGCGTCTACTATTAGGGTAGGTACTTTCATCGGCCACCGATTCGCGGCGGGCCAACACCTCGAGGAGACCGAGATGCCGGGCCTGCGTCGCATCACAGCCACAGCCGCTGTCCCATTTGTCGGAATTTCCATCGCGCTCGCGTGCGCCGCACCGGCGCAGGCTCTGCCCACACCGGGCGATCTGGCAGATGTGCCGGCGCGGACGTCGATCTCGTACGAACACGTTCCGACGGGTACGTACGTCGGCAGCGCAGAGAACAATTCGGCGCGCCCGGGGTTGTCGACGGTCAAGCTCTACATGGCCGACTACGTCGTGCGTTTCGGAGACGGTTCGCCGCGAGACCGCGACCTGGCCGCACGCATGGTCCAGGTCAGTGACGACGGTGCCGCCTCGGTACTCGACAACAAATATCCCCAGGCCATCGATTCGACGGCAACGGAGTTCGGACTCACCTCTACCTCGCGGGGCGGTTTCTGGGGCAGTTCCTACACCAGCACAGCCGACACCGTGCGATTCCTGGCGGCGAAGAAGCGAACAGACCCCGCCAGCCCGGTCCTCGGCTGGATGAACTCCGCCGCACCGGTTGCAGCCGACGGAACCGTGCAGGACTGGGGCACCCAGCAACTACCCGGCGTGACCGGTAGCAAATGGGGATGGGCCGACGACGGATCGAGCGTGGTTGCGTCCGCGTCGATCGGTGACGAATTCGTCGTGGCTTCCAACACGTATGGACCGCGCCGCTCACAGACCGACGACGTCCTGGCAGCGCTCGGCGGCGTCGAGTTGACGGCACCGCCCGCTGCTTCTCCTGTACCGAACCTTCCCGTGATTCCCGGCCTGCCGTCGGTGGAAGAACTGCTGCTGATGCTCGCTCCTCGCTGACATGTTCGAATAACTTGTCGGACCCCTCCCCTACTCTGCGATTCACCGAAAAGTTCGGGGACCACACCGGGGGACGTGGAGGGGACGACGATGAGTCGTATCGATCTGGACAGCTTTCAAAATATTCACCGCACCGGTCAAATCCGGCCGGACGCGGATCCGGTTCGCCTCGTCGAAATGGGCCTCGACTACGCCACTCGAGGGTCAGGGTGGAAGGCGTACGTTCGGCTGGTTGCAGACCGTCTCGCGAAACTCGAGTGCACGCCCGAAGTCGATCCTGCGTACGCCGTATCAGCACGGATACTCGACCACTCTGTCGACAGGTTGTTCGAGATCGGTTGGCAGCCGGCCGAACTCGCGCACGCTACTCGAAAGATGGTCGGGGGCGCGGCCGGATTGCTCGTGGTGGAGGCGGTCGCCACCCATGCGGGGCGTTCCTCTGCCCTCACCAACGCACCCGATTCCTGGCGAGAGCAACTGATCGATCTGAAAATCGATTCCACCGCAGGCGTGTCCGTCGAACGCCTCCGAAGGTGGTGTGCGAGGCCTCGGGTCTCCACGTCCGACTCCTGGAACACGGTGTTGACCGTCCTCGGTCATACGACCTCACTGGGTTCACTCGACAAGCTGGTTCCCATTCCATCGCAGTGGTCGTCGGTTCGATCCTCGCCCGCACCGTCATCGGCCCACAAGAGTGGCGTCTCGGATCCCAAGATGCTGGGCAAGATCCGGGGGTTACTGGCAAAGGCGGAGTCCACCCAGTTTCCGGCCGAGGCCGAGGCGTTTTCGGCGAAGGCTCAAGATCTCATGACCCGCTATGCCATCGACCATGCGCTGCTCGAGTCCGACAACCCGCGCGGTTCGATCGGCGACGTGACCACCCGCCGCATCTTGGTCGACAGTCCGTACTCGGAGGCCAAGTCTCTTCTCCTGCACAGTGTTTGCGAAGCAAATGGTGCCCGAACCCTGTGGTACAAGCGATTCGCTCTGGTCAACATCGTCGGGCTCGAAGTCGATCTGGATTTGTGCGAACTGCTGTTCACATCGCTACTCGTGCAGTCTTCTCGCGCACTCGACGAACTCGCCGAATCACCGGAAGCCCGAGGTCGCAGCTTCAGGAAATCTTTTCTGATCGCGTACGCCCACCGTATCGGCCAGCGCTTGCTGGAAGCTCGGGAGCGAGCTACAAAGGCGGCGTCGGAGCATCACGGTAGCGCCTTGCTGCCGATCTTGGCCGAGCGCAGCGATGCCGTGAACAAGGCATTCACGGCCATGTATCCCTCGACAACGGAGGTGCGTATCGAGGCACGCGATCATGCGGGTCGACGTGCAGGCCGTGCCGCCGCCGAACGCGCCGACCTTACCGGTGGGCGCGAACGTATCGACAAATCAGATCTGGCCTCGTAGTGCGCGCTACATTGGCTGACATGACCGGTCTGGATACTCCGCTGACACCACTTCGCTTTCTCGAACGCGCTGCAGAGGTTCATCCCCACAAGATCGCCGTAGAGGATGGTCCGCGCACCTTCACCTACGAACAGTTCGCCGCCGCCGTCACCCGGCTCGCGCATGCACTGCGCGCGTCGGGGGTCGGCCACGGCGATCGGGTGGCCTACATTGCGTCGAACTCGGCAGAGCTGCTGTTCGCGCATTACGCGGTGCCACTGGCCGGTGCCGTTCTGGTCGCGATCAACACCAGGCTCTCGCCGGACGAAGTTCGGTACATCTGCGATCACTCCGGTTCGGTTCTGTTGGTGGGTGATTCGGCACTGCTGGCCGGTCTCGGAACAGATCCCATCGCAGATTCGGTCACCGAGATCGTCGAGACCCCCTCGGTGGACGGCACGTACGACAGGCTGCCGCACACCACGCGATACGACGCGTTCCTCGAACGGGGCACGGACGAACCGATGGATTGGGAGGTCGACGACGAGACGTCGACCATCACGATCAACTACACCTCGGGCACCACCGGTCGACCCAAGGGCGTGATGTACACCCACCGCGGTGCTTACCTCAATTCCCTGGGGGAACTTCACCACCAGGGATTCGGGGTCGACACCCGATATCTGTGGACTCTGCCGATGTTCCACTGCAACGGGTGGTGCACCACGTGGGCGGTCACGGCCGCGTCCGGCACACACGTGTGCCTTCGCGGAGTGCGCGGCGACGCCATCTGGTCGGCCATCGACAACGGCGTCGATCACCTGGCCGGTGCGCCGACCGTGTTGACCACTCTCGCCACTGCTGCAGAGGCACATTCACTCGATCGACCGTTGACCATCGTCACTGCGGGAGCTCCTCCGAGCCCGACGATCATCGCCAAGATTCGAGCATTGGGAGCAACGCTCGTACACGTCTACGGCCTCACCGAAACCTACGGTCCGTATTCGGTGTGCGAGGCGAAGCAGGAATGGCTCGAACTGGACGCTGACGAACAGGCCCGTCGCTTGGCTCGACAGGGAGTCGGCATGCTCACTGCGGACCGTTTACGGGTGGTCCGCGACAAGCCTGGCCCCGGTGGGGTTTTGATCGATGTCGAACCCGACGGCACCGAAATGGGTGAGATCGTCATGCGCGGCAACAACGTCATGAAGGGGTATTACAACGACACGGCCGGAACGACACAGGCTTTCGCGGGCGGCTGGTTCCATTCCGGTGACCTCGGGGTGATGCATCCCGACGGCTACGTTCAGCTACTCGATCGCGCCAAGGACGTCGTCATTTCCGGCGGCGAGAACATCTCCACCATCGAGGTGGAACAGGCACTGGCGAGCCATCCTGCCGTCGCGGATGTTGCGGTCATCGGGGTGCCCGACGACAAGTGGGGAGAGCGGCCGAAGGCGTTCGTGGTGCTGGTGGCCGGCGTGGACGTCTCGGAAGCCGAGCTCGTGGCGCACGTGAAATCGGCCATCGCGTCGTACAAGGCTCCGCGCAACGTCGAGTTCATCGTCGAGCTGCCGAAGACATCGACGGGCAAGATCAGGAAGAAGGAGTTGCGCGACGCCGAGTGGGGCACGTCCGCGTCCAAGATCAACGGATAGCAACTCTGGTCACGCCATCTGCACACCGGCGATTTCGGTGACGCCGCCCTTGCCGTCGAACGACAGCTGCCGAAATGCCACCTTCTCGACGAAGAACCTGTCGTGGCTCACCAGAATCACCGCGCCGGGAAAGGCCGTCAGCGCACGTTCGAGCACCTGGGTGCTCTGTAGGTCGAGGTGGTTGGTGGGCTCGTCGAGCACGATGACGCCTGCGCCGAACAACAGGCACTGCGCCAATGCAACTCGTGCCTTCTGCCCTCCGGACAGCACGCCGATCTTCGATTTGAGATCCATCTCGGAGAACTGCAGCAACGTGAGAAAGCGGTGGACTTCCTTCTTCGTCGCCGTCAGAGCGAGACTGCCCGGCATCGCGTTGACCGAGTGCGACACGGTGTCGTCGAGATCGAGATCGGCGAGCACCTGGTTGTAATAGATGAACGACGGTGCCTTGGTCTTCCATTTGATCTTGCCACTGTCGGGTTGCTCGGCACCGACGAGAATGTCGACCAGCGTGGTCTTTCCGCATCCATTGGGTCCAGTGATGGCGATGCGGTCGCCGCGATGCACGGTGAACGAGATGTTCTCGAAGAGTCGTTGGTCGCCATAGCTTTTCGAGATTTCCGTGATCTCCGCGAGGTTGTCGTGCACATGCAAACCGCCGTAGATTGCGGTGACCACCGTGTCGACCGGGCGGGGGCTCTTGCTCTTCTTGATGTTCGCCAGTCGACGTTTGAGCACTCCGCTGGGGTTCTTCACTGCTTCCTTACGATCACTGATCGCTTCTTGCTCGTAGGCCAGCAGCTGCTGTTCGTTGCTGAACTCACGTTCGAGGTTCTTGAGTCGAAACTGCTTCTGCTGCACGTATTCCGAGTAGCTACCGTCATAGGTCTGCAGGTGATGGTTCTCGATTTCGACGATGCTGGTGACGACCTGCTCGAGGAATGCGCGGTCGTGCGAGACAACGAGTAGCGCACCGCGGAAGTCTCGTAGCCAGCGTTCGAGCCACGCGATTCCGGCAACATCGAGGAAGTTCGTCGGCTCGTCGAGGAGCAGGACGTCCGGGGCCTCGATGAGGATCTTGGCCAACGCCGCGCGGTTGCGCCAACCACCGGACAGTCGATCGACGGGCAGCTCCCGTCGTTCGGCGTTGAATCCCAGCATCGACAGCACGGTGTCGATCTGCTGGTGGTAGGTCCAACCGCCACTGTTCTCCATGGCGTCGAGCAGTTCGGCTTGGCGGTCGACGAGCTTGTACATCTGCTTCTCGTCCAGGTCACCGCCCAATGCGGCCTCGACCTCGGCCAACTCGGTCTCGATTGCATGGACAGCACCGAAGAGAGATTCGAGCTCCGCTTGAATGCTGCGGTCGCCGTCCAATTCGGAGAACTGCGAGAAGTAGCCGATGCGAGCACCCTCGGTGACGTCGACGGTCCCCGAATCCGGGGTCTCTCGGCCGAGAAGAAGCTGCAGCAGAGTGGTCTTGCCTGTGCCGTTGCGGCCGATCAGACCGATGCGATCGCCGTCGGCGAGGCGGAAGAACACCTCACGCAACATCACCTTCTGGTCGTATCCCTTGGCAACGTCGTTCAAGCGAATCCAGCTCAAGCGTCCACTCCTGTAAAGCACGGGGTTCGCTGAGTCGTCGAACCGACTCGCTCACTGTAGTCGCGTCGGTGCGAACGCTCCGCGTCGCCGATCAGGTCGACTCCCACAACCACAAGTAGTAATCGAGCCGTTCACGGTCGAGGTCTATGCCGTACGCATCCAAGAAT
This sequence comes from Rhodococcus sp. 05-2254-5, assembly GCF_002258575.1. Lineage (NCBI taxonomy): Bacteria > Bacillati > Actinomycetota > Actinomycetes > Mycobacteriales > Nocardiaceae > Rhodococcus > Rhodococcus sp. 05-2254-5. The sequence continues at coordinate 40,238 of NZ_NOZG01000033.1, forward strand.
GCATCGCAGTAGCTCCGGCCGAAGTTGTACTCGGTACTCCAGATTGCCGGTGCCAGGTCTGCCCAACGATCGGCGACGCCCATGCTGCCCATGTCCACGTGCGCTGCGCAGGATCCGTCGGCGGCGATCAGGGTGTTCGGCATGCAGGCGTCGCCGTGACACACGACCAGTCGATCGACCGACGGAGATTTCACCGGCAACTCGCGATCGCCGATACGAGAGACCACCGACCAGTCGAACGGGCACTGCGCGACGGGGACGGCATCGTGAAAGGCGCGAAGGCCGGTTGCCGCCGCTCGGACCGCGGTGGCCGGGTCCTCCATCCAGCGATCGGCGACGGCGTTCTCCCACGGCAGAGCCTCAGTCATCATCCAGGACCCGGTAGCGTCCGAACCGGTTTCGAGGACTTTCGGAACCGGGGTGTACCGAATTACCCAGTCCAGACGACACCGCTCGTCTTCCAGGTCGATCGAGCTTTCGACCGGCGTCCACTTGACGTAGCGCGCCTGGCCGAGGCGGAATGTCATGCCTCCCAGCACATTCGACCACACAGGTTCGATTCCGTCGTACCCTGCCAACTCTCGTACGACGGTCGGGACCGCGATACCGCCGTCGGGCACGCTCATTTGCCGGTGATTGTCGCAAGTGAATCGTTCGGCGGGGACACAACGACTGGATCGCGTCCGGACCACAGATCGAGAACTGCTTTGGGGCGTGCCAACAACTCTCGTGCGTAGTTCCGCACAACAGCGAGCGTGTTGCAGTCGATGCAATCGGCGGTCACGCCGTCGACCTCCAGATCCATGTCCTCGCACAGCGCCACGGCGCGCGAGACGTGAAGGGGTTGACTGATGATGAGTCCACGTTCGACGCCGAACGTCTCTTTCGCGCGGGCGCACGTGTCGTAGGTATCGATGCCGTGATCGTCTCCGATGATGACGTCAGGGTCGATTCCATGCTCGATCAGGTACTCGGTCATAGCCTGAATCTCGTTGCCGGACTTGCCGTCTGCATCACCGGAGACAAGGATTGCCTTGATCTTTCCTGCCTCCATCAACTGAATGGCGGTGTCGAGCCGACCTGCGAGAAAGCGCATCGGTTTGCCGTCGCGCACCTGGGCACCGAGAACGATCCCTACTGGCGCGTCCGGTGCGTCGTCGACGTCGTAGACCTTGCCCGCCGTCGCGTACGCAACCCATCCGGCCGATGCCAGAACGACCGCGACCAGCGCTGCGACAACAGCGCACATCGCTTGTAGTAGTCGCCGAACCAGTCCTCGAGGCTTTGCTGTCGTACTCATGATCTCGTTTCGTCGGCTGCGGAAAACTCAACGTAGCTCACGAAATCGGCGAACCGTCGATCGCGCAGCGCACCCTCATCGATTCCACAGTGAACCCTCAGAAGAACCCTGCCCGTCGCGGCGATTGTCGGACGAGTACCGTCTTACCAGTGAATCCGCTGCTGACCTCTCGACGCTACGTCGACTTGCGTCTGCAAGCCAGCGCTACCTGTTGACGGTCCTCTAGACCGCAACCTCTCCGTCGGGCACATCGTCCCGATGAGCACTTTCTCGCCCACCTCTGTCGGCGTCTCTTCTTTTCGAAAGGCATAACCATGTCTGCGCCCAGCGCTACCCGTACGCGCCGTGTCCCTACCTGGGCAACCGCGTTCGGTCCACAAATCGTTGCCGGTCTCGTACTCGGTGTCGTGTTCGGGCTGATCGCTCGATCGATGCCCGACGCGGCCGATGGCAACGAAAACTGGTTGGTCGGTACCCTCTCGACCATCGGTTCGAGCTACGTCAAGCTGCTCACCGTCGCGGTCATTCCGCTGGTCTTCACGGCCATCGTCAGTTCCATCGCCAATCTTCGTGAAGTCACGAACGCTGCACGTCTGGCAATCCAGACGCTGTGGTGGTTCGCCATCACGGCGTTCATCGCGGTGATCATCGGCATCGTCATCGGTCTGGTCGCCCAGCCCGGATCGCGGACCAGCGCTGGGGCGGACTCGGCAGGAGATCCGTCCAGCGTCGGATCCTGGTGGTCGTTCCTCACCGGTTTGGTGCCGAACAACTTCCTCGCGCTCGGTGCGAAGACCACGGTTGCCGAGAGCGGTACCGCGACCACGTCGTTGAGCTTCAACATCCTGCAGTTGCTGGTGATCGCCGCTGCCATCGGTATCGCTGCACTCAAGGTCGGCAAGAAGGCCGAGCCCTTCCTCGCGTTCAACGCCTCGTTGCTGGCCATTGTCCAGAAGGTGCTGTGGTGGATCATTCGCCTCGCGCCGATCGGCACTGCTGCTCTGATCGGCAATGCTGTGGCCACCTACGGCTGGGACGCCATCGGTTCGCTCGGAGTGTTCACCGTCTCGATCTACGTCGGCCTGGCTGTTGTGTTCTTCGTGGTGTACCCGTTGATCGTTCGCGCTCATGGTCTTTCGGTGCGCGCCTTCTACTCGGGCGTGTGGCCCGCGACCCAGCTCGGTTTCGTCTCGCGATCGTCGATCGGCACTCTGCCTCTCACCGAGCGCGTCACCGAACGCAACCTGGGCGTGCCGCGTGAGTACGCCTCGTTTGCGGTACCGCTCGGGGCGACGACGAAGATGGACGGTTGCGCGGCAATCTATCCCGCCATCGCAGCACTGTTCGTCGCGCAGTTCTACGGTATCGACCTGACCATCACCGACTACCTGCTGATCATCGTCGTGTCTGTGATCGGTTCAGCGGCAACAGCAGGAACGACAGGCGCGACGGTGATGCTGACTCTTACGCTGTCGACCTTGGGACTGCCTCTCGCCGGCGTCGGCCTGCTGCTCGCAGTGGAACCGATCGTCGACATGGGCCGTACCGCGGTCAATGTCACCGGCCAGGCTCTGGTGCCGACCATCGTCGCCAAGCGGGAAGGCATCTTGAATCTCGAGCGCTACAACGCTCCGCGAAACGGCGATCCCTTCGTCGACGAGGAAGCCGAAGTGGAACTGGCTCGCTAGCAGGACGTTTCGAACGACCGATCCCGACGACCGAGCAACTGGGTCGTCGGGATTTTTCGTCTATCGCGGTGGCGACAGCGCTTCGACTGTTGCCGCGGTGGCACTGTCCACGGCTTCGACACTCGCGAAATAGTGTTGAAAGAACTCGCGCATGGTCTTGATGATCTCGATCTGCTGCTTGATCACAAAGCGAGCGGAGCCTTCTTCGCCGACAGCAAGGCGATGGAATTTGGCTCCGAGTTGTTGGGCTGACGGCAGGTTGCCAAAGGCTTCAGGCCTCGACAGACCATTGGTCATCTCGAGCATCCTGGACAGGTCGAGCAAATAAATCTCGCATGCCCTGTCACACCGCTGGGCAACGTCCGATTCGACCGAGAGCTCGCCTGCGAAGGCTCGGTCCCGCAGCATCTGCCAATGAATGAGGTTGTCGGTGAGTCCGAACGATCTGTCGGTCATGCGTCTACTTCCTCACTTCGGTAGGTGCAGCTCGAACTCGATTGCGTGCTCCATAACCTCTTCGCACGGATCACCCAAGGTGTCTTCTGAACCAATCGTGTCCACCACGAAAATGATCAGATTTCCGTTCACGTCAAGTGCGATGTCACATCCAGTCGGAGGGTTTCCTTGGTAGTCGGAGTTGTATTGAACTGCGTCACGCGAGCCGACCTGGACTGAGAGTTGGCGCTCGTTCTGTGGGCTACGCAGATACTCGTCGATCGAGTTGATCGACGACATAACGGACAGGTAGTACCAGGCCTCCGGCCCTCGTGCATCCCACGTGCAGTTCTTCCAACCCGGATATGTCGTGATTCCTGCGAAGTCCGGCCGCTCCGTACTCACGTCCAAGCCGCTTGCTGTCACCGCAGATTTCGGGATAGTGCATGGATCGAATGGCTCTCGTGGACCCGGCTTCACCGCCGACGTGGATGTGTCCTCGCTCGCGACCGGGCTTCCATTCGTCGAGCCGGCGCATCCCGTCAGCAACAGCACCGCGCTGCACGCCACAGCAATTCGACGTCCAGACATCACACGCATTCGTTCAACCTCTCGACACCGACGGCACTGACAGGTTGGACGCACGCAACGCGCGATCGGTTCCCTAGACGGGCTGCGAGGCCTTGATCTCCTCTGACTTCACAGAGGCAAAACTCCTACGTTCGGCTGCCCACACCCACAAGGCCAGCGAGATCAATGCGATCACTTCGGCAACGACGAGCACGCGCTCCACGTAGCCGAGGGTCACCACCCGATACCAGGGTCGCGTGCCGACGGCACCGACAACGAGTGCGTATGCGATCGGGAGCAGCGTGCAGACGGACAGCACGCTCAGCCACAGTGTCGTTCGTGCCCGGACAGTCCATGGACCCTGACGAATCCAGGGCCGCGAGAACGCGAAGACGGCGACGGGGATGCTGACGAACGCCACTGCCGCACCGAGTCGATGGATCGTCCCGCCGAGGCTCAGTGACGCGTCGTTCGACCAATCCTGCTTCGGCACGGCGACAACGGCAACAAGGCCGACAGTCCACAGCATCAGACACAAGGACGCTACCGAGGTGGGTGGGGTGAGCCGTTGTCGCACCGCGGCCAGCAGAGTGAAAGCAGAACCCAACGCGAGCAGGACGACCCCGATCGAGAACACCCACTGCTGTGCGCCGAGTCCGTATTCACTGATCGTGCGCCGAAGGTGCGAAGGCGTCTGCCATGCAGTGTGAGCATCGAGAACCAGAACGACCAGCGCTCCCAACACGATCGACACGGTGCCGACCTCGGCCGGACGAATCGACACGAAGACCCCTCTCTCGGACGACGTCGGTCGCGTCCGACCTCCATGGTGCCCGAACCGTTGCTCGAACCCCCTCGGATCGTTGTGCGCGGAAACTCGGTCTCTGCTACGAGTTTCCGCGCACATTCGGCGAAGCCGCTCTACTGGGGAACAGAGCTGACGGTGAACGGCTCGACCGGTTCTCCCCCACGCTTGTCGAACTGACTGTTGACCACCAGTAGTCGATCATCCACTGCTGCAACGGTTGTGGGGTAGGCAAACGATGGGTCCGTGATTTCGCCGGTGACCGATCCGCGCCGGCCATCATCGTTGAGGTCGACCTTCGAGATCAGACCGTCGCGATTGCGGACGACATACAACGTGTCGTCGTCCATCTCCATGCCATCGCCGTTCATGAGCGTCGCCCCACCGAGGTCGACCTGGGTGACCTCTTTCGAGGTCTTGTCGATCCGGTACAGATTTCCGGTGCTGGACTGCACAACGATCAGCGCCGATTCGTCGTCGTTCTCGACGATGCCGTTGGCATTGAAGCCCTCCCCGTAGACGAACGGGCTGCCGTCGAAGTTCACGAACGTCTCCATCGGAGCGTCCTGCGTCCCAGCCACGATTTGGTCGAACGGAATGCGGTACAGCGCCGGGCTGCGTGAATCCGTCACAAAGGTATCGCCGTTGTCGGCAATCGCAACGTCGTTGAGGAACGTCGCGTCGGTGCCGAGACCGTTGGTGAACGTGGCTACCAAATCACCGGAGTTGGCGTCGTACACCCACACCTTGCCTGTCGCTCCTCCGGCGATCACCAAGTAGTCGGGCCGATCGTCGTCATCGAGCACGTCGAGTCCGGCAGCACCGGTGCGTCCGTCCGCACCGCCGGGCAGGAACACCGATACATCCGGCGATCCGACGGTTCCGCGGAACACGGCACCGTCGGAAGTGGAGGTGACGTAGAACGTGTCGTCGGCGGCGGTGATGCCTTCAGGGAACACTCCTGTGCCCGGCAGGTTGTAGACGCCGGCGTTCGATGGGCCGGACGAAGCCGATACAGACGACGGAGCGGAGGACACCGGAGCTGACGATTCAGTGGGAGCGGAAGCGGGGGTCGGCTCCGGATCGGAGGACCCGCAGGCACCCAGCAGGAGTGTGGCGGCGGCAACAACGGGCAGTACCTGGAGGGCTCGTTTCACCCTCGCAAGTGTTCCATATGTCTCAATTTCTTGGCATTTCTCCTGGTGAGCAGATTTTCGGTCGAGACGTTTCGTACAGTCGTAGTCATGAGTGAGCTCTCCACCCTTGCCGCGACCAGCACTGAACTCGGCGGAATCGCCGGGTGGGCGGTGAGTTTGATGGAGGCGATCGGCGGTCCCGGTGCCGGTATTGCCGTCGCTGCGGAGAACTTTTTCCCGCCGCTGCCCAGCGAGATCATTTTGCCGTTGGCAGGCTTCACCGCATCTCAAGGCGGGATGACGCTCTTCGGTGCGTTGTTCTGGACGACGGCGGGATCGGTGCTCGGCGCTCTGGTTCTCTACTGGCTGGGCATCAAACTCGGACGTGACCGGATGTACGCCATTGTCGAGAAGATGCCGTTCGTCGGAACCGAGGATCTGACGAAGGCCGAGGACTGGTTCACCAGACACGGTCGGTCGGCGGTGTTCTTCGGCCGCATGATTCCGGTGGTTCGCTCGGGCATCTCGATTCCGGCCGGTGTGTCACGGATGCCGGTACTGCAATTCACGTTGTACACCACGCTCGGCAGCCTGATCTGGAACTCGATCTTCGTGCTGGCCGGATACTTCCTCGGCGAGAACTGGCACTACGTGGAGAACTACGCCTCCGTGTTCCAGTACATCGTCATCGGCATCGTTGTGGCGCTGATCGCGTGGTTCGTGGTGAAGAAAATGAAGGCGAGGCGCGTCGAGGTTGAGTGAACCTCACAGATCGTCGATATCGATGAAACCGTCCTGCAGAGCCCTCGCCAACAATGCCGCTTTGGTGGGTGCCGTGCGCCCCACCGCGGAGTACTTGGCTCGGATCCGGGACAAGTGGGTGTTCACAGTTCCCATCGACAGATAGAGCGCCCGCGACGCCTCCGACTTGGAGTCGGACACCAGCCATGTGGTGAGTACTTCGATTTCGCGAGCACTGAGCCGCGGATCGGGTGTTTCGCCGATGCGGATGTCGAGAACTGTCATAGAAATCCTTGATTTCGGGTGCCTCCGCTGTCCCGGCGGCACGAACACAGACATGGCACCGCACTCCCTCCGTTCGGTCACTCCGAGAAATGACCGAGGAAGCTCTCATCCGAGAGTGAATACTGTCACCGGCACCGTCACCGTCGGCCTCACCTGGGTAAAGTCCGACCTCATGAACGAGCTCGACGCGACTGCCACCCATTTCGTCGAGGCGGCCGTCACATTGTTGGTCGCGGATCCTCGAAGGATTCTCGACCGCGGTATGCGCATCGAGGACGTCGTCCACGCATCCGACTCGTCTGTAGCGACGTTCTTCCGCAAGTTCAGCACCAAGGCCGACTTTCTCGACAAGGTCGTCGAGCAACTGGCCCGGACATCGCTGCCCATCGACGCTCACGAGACTGTTCGCACCCAGATGACGGACAGCGATGCATCGATTCGAGCGACGGTGTCGGCGCTCGTCGTGCAGTACTTTCCGGAAATAGTCGACCGGAAGAGCGTCACCAAGTCTCTTCTCGACCACGTTTTCAGCGGGCCGTCTTCCCCCACCCTGATGAGTAATTACCACGTCCGAGACCAAGCCGTACTGGGCGCATTCGAGGGACTTTTCGACCCCGACGGTGGGGCCTTTCGCCGTCCCTTCATGGCCCGATCGTTCGCCGTGACGGTCAACGCAATCATCGATGGATTTCGCCTCCGCAGTCAGGTGGGCGACAAATCCGTATCGGCCGATGTGATGTCCGACGCGGTACTCGCCTTCCTCGGGGCCGTCGTCGACACGTCGGGACATCATCAGCATCTCGATGACGTCGTGAGGGAAGTCGGTGTACCGGTCGAGGATCGCCCACTCCCTCGAGATCCGCGTGCTGCGATCGTCACCGCGGCGCGCGACGAGTTCGGAAAGCGCGGCTACTTCATGACGCGTATGGACGACGTCGCCGACATCGCAGGAGTGCCGAGGGCGGCCTGCAAGACGCTGTTTCCGACCAAGCCGTCCATCATCGTGGCAGCACTGCAGAATCGAGTCGATCGTCTTCGCGAGTCGGTAGCCGACGACCAGTTGCTGGGGCTCGACGAGCTCACGATTCTGCGACATCACATGCTGCGGTGCGCGCAGCTCGCCGCCGACGAACTCGAATTCATGGATGCACTCCTCGTCGCCGTCGCACACGACACGTACGGCGAGCCGGAGGGATTGATCTCGATCAAGGAGAAACTCAACCTGCCGGCGATCATCGCACGGGGTCAGGACAGCGGAATCTTCCGAAAGGGCTCGAGTCCAATCGATCTCGCAGCAGGCATCACCAATACCCTGCTGATGCGATGCTTCACACGACGACAGAACAGCCCGCAGCACAACGCGAACTTCGTTGGTGAACTTCTCCTCGACGGCCTCGGTGCGCACTGAGCATCGACCGAGTGCGGGTCACCGAACCCGCCGGATTCCGTCGGCGAAGCGGTCCAGCGCAGCGAGAATCTCATCCGCCTGCCAGACCCTGTTTCGTCGCCCCTTCGATGTCTGGTGAAGTATGTCCGCCTCGGCCAGCTTGTCGATTGCTCGCTGAGCCGCAATCTCACTGACTCCGAATGTGCTTCGCACAAAAGCATTGTCGACAACCGGCTGCGCCACCAGCGCGTCGACGAGCTTCCACACGACCGAGTCGCTGCGAGCGACGATGCGCTCGATGTGTTCGGCCCGAGCGGCGGCGAGGTCATCGACCAATCGTCGCCCACCGGTGACGGCCTGAAAGGTCGCCGCGGTGAGACTCCGAACGATTGCCTCCACATCTCCCCTCCGATAGGCGTCGAGGCTCTCGAAATAGCCGGCAGTATCGGTCAGCAATCCGGCCGACAGCGGAACCGTCACTCGCTCGGTCACCTCGGCCCTACGAAGCATTCCGTGGATGATCGCGCGGCCGGTGCGACCGTTTCCGTCTGCGAACGGGTGAAGCGTCTCGAATTGCGCATGTGTGACTGCCACGTGCGGGATGACCGGGAGGTCCGAGCGAGCCGCGAAATCGAAGAGATCGTCCAGCGCGTCCGGCAACCGATCGTGATGCGGCGGTACGAATGCTGCCCGATGCGGGCCGATGTCCGATCCCCCGATCCATACTTGCTCGGCACGCCACCGTCCCGGCTGCGAGTCGCCGTTGGGCTCCATCAGCGCATGGTGCATTGCCAGGACACTCGATGCGTCGATCGACGAGCCCACCTCGAGTGCAGCTTCCATCGCGCGGACGTTTGCCGACACGATCGAGGCATTCCGTGTGGTGGACGAGCCCAATTCGGCGAGTGCAAGCGCCCTGGCTCCCACGGTCAGATTCTCGATCTGCGAGGACGCCGAGCTTTCCGTTCGCAGAAGAATCGAACTCATCTGTGCGAGTTCTACGGAGGAGCCGAGTTGCACCGAGGCGTACTGGTCGAAGCGAACGATTTCACGGAGCGCGTCCTCCGATTCCGCGATCAGCTGCGCGGGCAGTGTCAGGTCCACGTCCGCGATACGCGCCGGCACGCACGCGCGATAGTCACCCTGATGCAGCCGACGCTGGGCGCGCGAGGTGTAGGTATCGGACACCTGCCATGGTCGACGCTCGAATTCGACCGCAGGCCATCGGCTCGAGTCCTGATCATCCGCCATCGATGAACCATACCAAACCTTACTGATCTAAAGTTTGGTATGGAGCGGACAAGCCAAGCCCTCGATTAGCAAAACGAATGGTATGAATACTGCGCGACGTTCGTCGCACTGGTGCCGAGAGGAGCGAGGGTCATGGACGAGGACACGAAGTCCGCAGAACGCAGCCATTCCGCGCTGCTCAACACACTCGTCATCGTATCGGTAGTGGCATTGGGTGTGGTCGCAGCGGGATTGACTACCCCAGCCGAGGAGCCCGAATTGACCTCGCTACCAGAGACTTCGGTGACTCCGACGCCCGAGCCGCCGCAACAGGAGTACGTCTACGTCACTCCGGAGGTCGATCCGTCGGCGAGCATCCCCGGATGCGACACCGTCGAGGCTTCCACCGAACCGTCGTACTCCAGCTTGATCAGCACCGGTGAGGAGTCCTACGACAACCCATCCGCGCCCTGGTACAGCGGCCCCAAAGCCCATCTCATGTCCGAGGCACTGATGGCCGCACTTCCCTCGAACATCTCTGCGTCGAAATCACTGCACTTCGGGCCGATTCCCACATCGGAGGGTCAGGACTTCGTCCTCGACTCGGCGAACGCGTCGGTGCAGCTGTCCAGGGGCGAGAACCCCGAGTACCTCAGCGTCGGTGTGGGACCGCGTGATTCGGCGGAGCCGCCGGCATGCGTCGCGGGCCAACTCGACGAACGTCGGACAATGCCGGACGGCACGGTGGTCGATACCGACGACACGTGGAGCGAAACCAACGGTGCTCGCACCTACACGCGGATGGCCACCGCGTACCACGCGGACCGCTCGACTGTATCCGTCTACCTGGCCGGAGGAGACGACGAGAACGCGTTCACCCTCGCACTCGACGACCTCGTTCGCGTTGCCACAGATCCGAACCTGCGAATCTCAGCTCCGGTACCTCCTGGCACGCCAGGCAACGTCACCGAGTGCAGCGCCGGTTGGGACGACAGTTCATCTGCCTTCTTCTCCCCCGACGAGACCCTTAGGCTCAATGACGCTCTCCGGCGGGCAGATGCGGCGGCGCTCGCTCCGACACCACCGTTGGGTGCGTTGCACACCGGTGAATTCAGTTCGGGGCTTTGTCAGACGGTGAACAGCACTGCCGGGCAACTCACGATCAGCGTTACCCGGGCCACGCCTGACAACGAATCCGATTCGACGACAACGGAGGAGCCCCAGCTCGTGTCGCCGGATGAGTACGGACCAGGCTCCTCGGTTTCCGTCGTCACGCCGTCAGGGCTCGAGATCTCGGTGTCGACGACTGAACTGGTGCAGGATCCGGCACTGCTCGAAAACCTGGCGAACACAGCAGGATTGGACCTTCGATGACGCGATGGAACGGCACCAGAAAATTGGTCGTTGCGGCGATCGTCGCGACGCTGTCGGTCGGTGCTGCGGTAGCCGTTGTGACACAGGAACGATCGACGACCATCAAGAAGATCACCGACTCCTCGGACGACTCACCCGGGCTGGCGTGGGCCGTCGATGCGGCGGACATGGGGTTGGAGGGAGCTACCTTCGCCTCTCCTCGTACCGGTTCCATGTATGCCTGGGGTCTCGGCTCGATAGTGATCGGCCGTACAGCTCTCACACTGGCCGTCGTGTCGTCGGAATCCGGCAACAACGAGGCCGTCATGGTCGGAATCGACACCACCGACGGCACAGTTCTGTGGAAGACCCCGGCCCCGGACCTGGCGGCATGCGCCGACGAGCCGCTCGACGGACGACTCGTGTGCCACCAGCCCATCTGGGGCGAAACTCCGGGCTACGTCACCTTCGATCCGGCCACCGGCGAATCGCGGAACTATCCCACCGATCTCGATCTTTTCGCCGTCACCGTGGCGAACGACCGCGTGTACACGACATCGGGCAACCTCGAAGACGACGACGTACTCCTGCACCGCGGAACGCTGGAAAATCTGAGCGCCGACTGGACGGCTCCATTGCATGCTTGGGCCGGTTGGGAGGACGACTACGCCACCGCGCTCGAGGTGAATGGAGAGATCGGAACGTTCGATGTCGGAGGCGATTTCTCCACGTTCGACGCCTCGACCGGCCGGCAACTGTGGAAGACGGACAGCCTGGAGGATTGCCTCGGAGCAGTGGGACGCACCATGGGCGACCTGGCCATTGCCTCGCTACAAGACTGCGAGGGTACGGGTTCCGAATCGCAAGGGTCCGTCGCATTCCGACTGGACGGCACGGTCCTAGCCCGATCGGATAGCTCTATCGTGCAACAGCCTTCGATCGACGAGCCCACCGACACGTCGATCCCGATCGTTCTCGTCGATGCGGCCTTCGACCGCACCACAGGTGAGCAACTGTGGCGCGACGACGCCTTGTCGTACGACTCTCCCGGAGACGAACTCAACGAGCCCCGCACCTACGCCACCCTGAGGTACATCATCGGCCATGTCGGGTTGCTGCAGTCATCCAGCGGCACCACAGCGCTCGATCTGCGAGACGGCGAGCATCTGTGGCAGGCCGACCTGAACGGCAACGTTCTCGGACACGATGGCGATCTGTTGTTGACCTCGTCCGGCACAGATCTGTCCGCGGTCGACATCACTACCGGTGAGACCGAGTGGACAGCGTCCACATCGATGATGTTTCCGGACGACGAATCGATGAGCTTCGAGTCGCTGGTCGACGCCGCCGATGGCGGCTATCTGGTGCAGTCGGGCACCAAACTGGCAATGCTGCAACCATTTCCCTGAGTCAGTCCTTCGGAACGCGGTACCGGCCACCTTTGATGATGAACACCACGTATCCCAGAATGGCCAGCAGGTACAGCGTCGTCGGTACCGCGAGAACCCAGACGCTGACCGAGTCGCCCACCGTACTACCGGACACCCCGACGATCCACGCGAGCAACAAGGCGGTTGCCGCACCCATCCAGTCGAGATCCTCTGCCATTTTGCGATTGAGCGTGGGCCTGTTTTCGGGCGCAGTCCAGTAGTCGTGCATTCGCCGACTCGGCAAGTTCACGAGCTGGGCCGGAAGTCTGGGGAGCCACCACCCGACACTCGCGAAGAACCCGATCAGCACGAACCCGATGCCACCCGTGGTGAGCAGAAACGATGACTTGGACTCCACGCGGTCGACCCTTCCGGAGCCGGTGAAGTGTGCAGGTAACACGTCACCTGCAGTCACGGCGACACACATGAGGGCACCGATGAATACAAGAGTTGTCAGCGACAGTGCAACGCGCGAGTACTTCATCCCCGTTCACTTTAATGCCTCCGGCAGTGGTGTGGTTGAGTGCCACAGAAGGAACCTATCCGCACCACTGCCGGAGGCATCGATGCCCAACAACGAGTTCGGAGACTTTCAGACTCCGACCGAGTTGGCGCGCGCCTTGGTCAACGCCCTGCCTCGTCGCGACTGGACCCGCGTCCTCGAACCCACCTGCGGTGTCGGGAACTTCCTGTCGGTGATAGCCCAAAGTCACCCCGAAGCAGAGCGCATCGGGATCGAGGTGCAGCCCGAGTATGCTTCGTCAGCAGCACAATTCGGCAGGATCATCACAGCGTCGATCTTCGACTTCGATCTGGCCCGAGATATCGAGTGGAGTTCGGGGCCCGGCGCGACCCTCGTGATCGGCAACCCACCGTGGGTCACCAACTCGCAACTGTCGGTGCTCGATTCCGCCAATCGACCCGCACGCACGAACACGAAGAACGCTCGCGGCATCGACGCCATCACCGGCAGCTCCAACTTCGATATCGCAGAGTTCATTTGGATCAAGTTGCTCACCGAATTCGCAGATCGACCCGCAACCATCGCGATGATCTGCAAGACCCAGGTAGCTCGAAACGTTCTGCTGCACTGTGCTCGGCATCAGCTTCCGGTGACCGGTTCGAGCCTACGAATGGTCGATGCCAAAAAGTGGTTCGACGCAGGGGTCGATGCCTGCTGGTTCCTTGTCGAACTCGGGCCGGGCCAGACCGACTACACCGCAGAGACATTTCCGAGCATCGATGCGTCGCAGCCGGACAACAGAATCGGAGTCGTCGACGGCCAACTCGTCGCGAACGTCGATGCATATCAGCGCAGCAAGCACTTCGACGGCACCAGCCCTCTGGTGTGGCGGCAAGGCATCAAGCACGACGCCACCGCGGTGATGGAGTTGGCCGAGAATGGCGGCCCGCGAACCAAACTGGGAACCGGCGTGGACATCGAAGCCGACTACCTGTTCCCTCTCTTCAAGTGCACCGATGTCTACCGCGACAAGCTGGACTCGGTATCCAGGTGGATGATCGTGCCGCAGTCGCATACCGGTGACGACACCGAGCAGTTGGCGCACACCGCACCGAAGTTGTGGGCATACCTCAACGCCAACGCCGCGACGCTCGACGGGCGGAAGTCGTCGATCTATCGCAATAGAGCCCGGTTCTGCATCTTCGGTGTAGGCCCGTACACGTTCGCGCCGTTCAAGATTGCGATTTCGGGGTTCCACAAGATTCCACAATTCAGGATGGTCGGTCCCTACGACGGCAAACCAGCGGTGTTCGACGATGCCACCTATCTGCTCCCTTTCGAGGACCCCGCAGCCTGCTCCGTCGCCCACGCGTTACTGACCGGGCCCGAAGCTACCGATCTCATTGCTGCTCTGGCCTTCTGGGACAGCAAGCGACCCGTGACGAAGAAGCTCCTACAACGCATCGATCTCGCGGCGATCGCCCGGGCGACCGACCCCGTCGTACTGAGTGAGCGTTCCGCAGCGGCTGCAGCTGCGCACGGTCTAGTGTTCGAGGCAGCACCGCTCACTCACGCGGTGGATCTCGCGAGAGGCAAAAAGCTGTGACTGTCGATCCTCCTCAGCGACAACCCGTTCCAGAGCTGGTCCTCTTTTTCATCGGCGGTGGCATGTTCGTGGTGGCTACCGTGGCAAAGTGGAGCGCGCTGATCTTCGTGTCTATCTTCCTCTTCGTATTCGCCGGTTTCGCAGCCCTCATTTCGACATGGCTGGCCCGTCAGAGTCGGCGCATCATTGCACTGCTCACCATCCTCGGATTTGCCCTGACAGGTATCGGTGTCGCCTACATGGTCAAGGACGCATCGGAACCCGTCATCTTTTCTCCCGGGCTCGTCCTCTACCCCGGAGGCAGCCTCGTACTGTCCGGCATCATCAACCTGCTGGCAGGCCACATACAGAGGTCGCGCCGACGCAGTGGAGACGTCACAGATCGGTCTTGATCGTTTCGGCCAATCGGTCGAGGTACTCGGCGTTGCGTTTGTAGTGCACCCAGGGCCCGATTTTGGTGCTGGTCACCAGGTGGGCGCGTTGTAGCACCGCCATGTATTGCGAGGCAGTCGACTGCGAGACGCCGGCCCTCGACTGAATGTGTTTGAGGCACACCCCTACCTGTTCGGCCGGTTCGAGCTGCGGCGGAAAGTCGCTCGGCTCCTTGAGCCATTGCATGATCGCCAATCGCGCCGGGTTGCTGAGAGCACCGAACACTGCCGCAAGCTCCGCTGGATTCAGTTCGTCAGCCACCCTCGAAGCGTACTCCAATATCGCAATATCGCGATCTGTGGTCTACTTACTCGGACATCGCAATATCGCGATATTCAGATAAGGAGAAGCCGATGAAGACAGCAGTAGTCGTGGGGGCCAACGGCGTGATCGGCGGAAATCTGGTCGAACACCTGCAGCGGACCGGGGATTGGAACATCATCGGCCTGTCCCGCCGCGGCGGTATCGACTGCGAACGCGTCCGGCACATTGCGGTGGACCTGCTCGACGGCGACGAGACTCGACGCCGACTCTCGCACCTGACAGACGTCACGCACATCTTCTACGCCGCGTACCAGGAACGCCCCACGTGGGCCGAGCTGGTGCCTCCCAATCTGGCGATGCTCGTCAACGTGGTCACCGTGATCGAGGACAGTTCTCCGAACCTGGAACATGTCAGCCTGATGCAGGGTTACAAGGTCTACGGCGCGCATCTCGGACCGTTCAAAACCCCTGCGCGCGAATCCGATCCACCGCACATGCCGCCCGAGTTCAACGTCGACCAACAACAGTTCCTCGAAAGCCGTCAGGTCGGAAAGAGGTGGTCCTGGTCGGCTATCCGGCCATCGGTGGTGTGCGGTGTAGCGCTGGGGAATCCGATGAATCTGGCCACCGTCATCGCTGTCTACGCCACCATGTGCAAGAAGCTGGGCGTGCCCATGCGGTTCCCGGGCAAGCCCGGCGCTTTCGGATCTCTGCTGGAAATGACCGATGCGTCGTTGCTCGCCGAAGCGACCGTCTGGGCCGCAACTACGCCGGCGTGCGCGAACCAGGCATTCAACATCACCAATGGCGACCTGTTCCGCTGGAACGACATGTGGCCGCGCATCGCGGACATCTTCGGGTTGGACACTGCAACCCCACTGCCCATGTCACTGGCCGACGTCATGGCCGACAAAGAGCCGCTGTGGAATTCGATCGTTGCCGAACACGAGCTGAAGCCCACTCCGTACCGCGATGTGTCGTCCTGGGCGTTCGGCGACTTCGTGTTCTCCTGGGACTACGACGTCATATCCGACGGCTCCAAGGCCCGCCGTATGGGTTTTCATCGTTTCGTGGACACCGAGGCGATGTTCGCCGGCATCGTCACAGATCTCCGGCGGCAACGAATCATTCCCTGAGCGAATCGGGCTCGGTGGTTCCGCACCCGGTAGCTGTGGAGGCATAGGCTTTTCGACGCACGCCCCCGACAAGGAGATCGCCATGTCAGTGAAGTCCGAATCGACGTCCACTCGGCACGTGATGCCCAAGAAGCAACTACTCGCAGTCAGTATCGGCAATGCCGTCGAGTGGTACGACTGGACGGTCTATGCGACATTCTCGATCTACTTCGCGACCCAGATCTTCTCCGGTGACAACCCGGCTGTGGCTCTGTTGAGCACCTTGGCGACGTACTCGGTGGCGTTCTTCTTCAGGCCGCTCGGGGGCTTGCTGATCGGACGTTTCTCCGATCTCAGAGGGCGACGTCAGGCAATGATCCTGACGATCGCGATGATGTCGGGTGGGTCGTTCGCGATCGCGGTCCTCCCCACGTTTTCCGTGGCAGGGTGGATCGCTCCGATTCTGCTGTTGCTGGCCCGGATCGTCCAGGGCATGTCGATGGGCGGTGAAGTCTCCAATGCGTCGGCCTACCTCGCCGAGATTGCCCCGAACGATCGGCGGGGGCGATACTCGTCCTTCTATTACATCTCCACCGGCACGGCCATTCTCCTTGCCTCACTACTGGGCGCGTATCTGACCTTCGTGCTCGACGACGACCAACTGAGCTCGTGGGGCTGGCGCGTACCGTTCGTCATCGGCGGGCTGCTCGGAGTAGTGGGACTCTGGATGCGACGCGGCATGGCCGAAGCCGACAACCAAGAACGCAACGCAGTGAAGGCGAAGGCTGTGCGAAACCCGTTGTGGATGACCATGAAGCACCATCCTCGTGCCGTCCTGCAAGTCGTGGGATTCGTTCTCCTCGCCACTCTCGCCTACTACACGTTCTTCTCCGCGATGACGCCCTACGCCGTCAAGCAGCGCGGAGCGGAGGCCAACGACGTGTTCGTGGCCTTGTCGATTGCGACAGCGATGTTCGTCGCGTTGCAGTACCCCATGGGCGCTCTCGCGGACCGCATCGGCCGCAAGCCGCAATTGCTTACCTACGCTGCGCTGTTCGCGATTCTGATCATCCCGCTCTCCAAGCTGATCGGGCCGTCGTTCGTCAAACTGCTGATCGTCTTCTGCGTCGGCCTGCTGCTGTTCGCGATGTGCTCGGCCATCATTCCTGCCGTTCTGGCCGAAGCCTTCCCGGCAGAGCTTCGAGGTGTCGGTATCGGGGCCTGGTACAACCTCACGGTTGCGTTGTTCGGTGGCACCGCTCCCCTACTGGTCAATGCCTTGTCCGACGCAGGCCACGCCGACTGGTTCTTCTACTATCTCGCTGCAGCAGCTGTGATCTCGTTCTTGACGATGGTGTGGATGCCGGAGAAGCGTGGCCAGGACCTGGACTGATTCTCGGCGACACTACGATCGGATGGCACACCGTCCGAGGCCGTAGGAGAGTCAATGCACCCGTTCGACGTAGCAGTCGCACTCGAGAGTGTCGGCGAAGGCACGTACGCCGGACGTACGTCGCCGTCGTACAACAACATGGTCGGCCCGTTCGGTGGCATCACCGCGGCCACGTTCATCCGGGCCATCGAGCTCCATCCCGACTGCCAGGGAACGCCGGTCTCGCTGACTGTGAATTTCGCCGGACCGGTTGCCGAGGGTGATTTCGAGATCTCCGCCCGCCCGGTGCGGACCAACCGAAGCAACCAGCACTGGTATCTCGAACTGACTCAGAACGGTGCGGTGGCGACGACCGCGACCGCGGTGTTCGGTTCGCGTCGGGAGACCTGGGACAACATCGAGGCGGCGGTCCCTGACGTTCCCTCCCCCGCCGACACGAAGCAGGGCGGTCTTCCCGACGCCATCGCGTGGGCACAGAACTACGAGATGCGTTTCGTGCACGGCGCACTGAGCGATCAGGAGTCCGCTGACTCGACCGAAACTCTGTGGATCCGCGATACACCACCGCGGCCAATGGACTTCGCGGCCCTGACCTCGCTGAGCGATGTGTTCTATCCGCGGATCTTCCAGCGGCTCGGCAAGTATGTTCCGGCTGGGACGATCTCGTTGACTACCCATTACTTCGCTACGCCCGAGGATCTCGAGCAGCATTCCGACGGATACGTCCTCGGCACCGCACGGGCACGCCGATTTCACCAGGGCTACTTCGACCAGACTGCCGAATTGTGGACCGAGGGCGGGGTTTTGCTGGCCACCAGTCACCAGATGGTCTACTACAAGGTGTGACTCACCGACGACTGTTCCAGCAGTCGTCGTACCGCGCCCCTGGCACCGTTGTCCTGCAGCGAACGCTTGGCTCGCTGGTACGCACCTCGTAGTCGCGGACTAACCGAGAGGTCCCCGAACACTGCGCGATTGGTCAGGAATGCTCCGGGATTGTCGTGGTCCTCCCACGACAGTCGCTGCAGACGCTCCGCATCGGCGTCGATCATGGGAACGTCCCCACGCTCGTACACCCCACACCATCCGGCGAGTATCAACGCGCAATGATCGACGGTCCGATCGTGCGCCAACCGATCTCGCAGTACCGGCAGCACGAACTTGGGAATCCGCGCGGAGGCGTCGACGATCTGACGTTCGAGGGTGTCTCGAACGGCCAGGCTCGAAAATCGTAACAGCAGTTGCTCGATATAGGCGTCGAGGTCGATTCCCGGTACCGGCGCGAGCGTCGGGGCAGCCTCCGCACGCATGTACGACGCGACGAATTCGCGCATGTCCGGATCCGCCATCACCTCGTGGACGTGGGTGTACCCGGCGAGGATGCCGAGGTAGCTCATGGCCTGGTGGGATCCATTGAGCAGCCGAAGTTTCATGTGCTCGTACGGTGCGACATCGGTGACGAGTTGCACTCCTACTTCGTCGAACGGTGGCCGCCCGAACGAGAAGGTGTCTTCGAGTACCCACTGCGAGAACGATTCCGATTGAACCGGCCAGCGGTCGTCTATGCCGAAGTCACGTCGAGCATCCTCGATGACGGTGGGCGTCGTGGCCGGGGTGATGCGGTCGACCATCGAATTGGGGAACGCGGTCGTGGCATCGATCCAGTCGGCCAAGTCGCTGTCGTGGTGGCGCGCGAAGGACGTCAGCGCGGTGCGAGTGACCGCTCCGTTGTGGACGATGTTGTCGCACGACATCACGGTGAACGGCGGGACTCCGTGGAATCGACGGGTGGCGAGAGCCACGGTCAGAAAACCGAAGACGCTCGTCGGTGTGGAGAGATCCTCGAGATCCGCCAGCACCGACGGATCGGTGGGCTCGAACGCTCCCGTCAGATCGTCGACGCCGTAACCGCCTTCGGTGATGGTCAGGGACACGATCATCGTGGACGGTGAACTGAGCACATCGATGACGGCCTGCGGATCGTCGGGTGCGAAAACGAAATCGGCGACGGAGCCGACAATTCGGGCCTCACGTATGCCGTCGGGGTCGACGGTCACGAGTGTGTAGAGGTAGTCCTGGTCGTCGAGGACCTCTCCGATTCTCTTGTCCTGGGGCAGTACTCCCACCCCGCACAGCGCCCAGTCCAGGTGCCCGGCCGCGAGCAATCTGTCGAAGTAGACCGCCTGATGTGCGCGATGAAACGCACCGACACCGAAATGAACCACACCGCAGTGCAGTTCGTCCGCGTCGTACGCGGGCCTCGCGACGGTCGCCGGTAGGTGTTCCAACGTGGTGCGACGAAGCTCGGTCATGACTTCGGTCCTCGAGTCGGCTGAAGATGAAACGGACGTGGTGAGCGGTGGCACTCCCGGGCAGGTTCTGCCACCAGGAGCACCACCGCAGTTCAGGGGTGAATCAGCAGGACGACTTGTAGACGTACTGTGCGCCTTCGCCGTCGATGTTGTCGGCGGTGATGACGTGGAAACCGGTGGAGATCTCGGCGGTGACCGGCTTGTCGTCGATGGCCGCCATGGCCTGCTCGACGCCATCGGTGCCGATGGTGCCGGGCTGCTGAGCGATCAGGGCCTGCACCGTTCCCTCACGAAGCTGCTTGACCTGCGCCGGGCCCGCATCGAAGCCGACGATCTTGACCTGATCCTGCTTGCCTGCCTGCCGAACTCCGGTTGCGGTGCCTTCGGCCGCAAAGGTGTTGGCGGCGAAGATGCCGACGATGTCGGGGTCCTTGGCCAGTGCGGCCGAGACCAGACGGGCTGCTTCGGCCGGATCGTTGTGGCTGTACTGCACGCCCAGGTAGTCGAAGGCCGAGTTCGCTCCGACGGCTTCCTCGAAGCCTTCCACTCGGGCGTCGGCGGTGGAGACTCCGGGATCGGTGGAGATCACCAGTACCTTGCCGCCTGCCGGGCTGAGCCGCTCGATGGCGCTGAATGCCTCTGCGCCACCGCCCTTGTTGTCGGACGAGATGGAGGAGACCGCGATGGACGGGTCTTCGAGGGTGGTGTCGACAAGGACGACCTTGATGCCGGCTTTGGAGGCTGCCTCGAGGGGTGCCTGCATGGCGGCGACGTCGGTGGGAGCGATGAGAATGGCCGACGGCCGTGATGCCACAACCGAATCCACGATCGGTTTCTGCAGCGTCGGGTCGAACTTCACCGGCCCCTGGGTGTCGACGGTGACGCCTGCGTCCTTGGCCGCGGCCTCGATTCCGCACTGCATGCTGATGTAGAACTCGTCGCCGCTGACGCCCTGGATGAAGGCGATCTTGCCGCTGCCGCCACCGCTTCCGGAGTCGGACGAACAACCCGCCAGGAACATGGCGGAGACCGAAGCGACACTCAGTGCAACGACGGCGGTGCGTGATGTGATCATGGTCGACTTTCTTGTAAAGGGTTGCGAGTGAGGGAGTTCAGGGCCGGTCCGAAGCTAGGGACTTCGAGACCAGAGTCTCTTGAGGGAGCTGGGCGATTGGCCTCGACTTGCAGCGTCGCGTCGACGTTGGTCGAAGTACACCGCGGCGATGAGAACGGCACCGACAGCTACCTGCTGCCAGAAGGGCTGTACTCCGACGATGACGAAGCCGTTCTGCAGTACGGCCGGAATGAACAAACCGACGACGGTGCCGAACATGGTGCCGATGCCGCCGAACAGGCTGGTTCCACCGATGACCACTGCCGCAATGACATTGAGGTTGGTCTGGGACTGGCCGGCGATCGCGGTGGTGCCGTACTGGGACAGCGACAGTATGCCCGCCAACCCAGCGAGGGTGCCGGAGAGTGCGTAGATCTTGACCAGATGCATGTCCACTTTGATGCCGACGCGGCGAGCGGACTGCTCCTTGGAGCCGACGGCAAAGGTGTAGAGGCCGAACTTGGTGCGGTGCAGAACGATTCCGAAGATGACGACCAGCACCAAGGCGATGCTCGAGATCAACGGGATGGTGGTGGCAGGCAGGTTTCCGTAGCCGATCGTGTCGACGAGAACCGGTGGTACGTCGCGGATGTCGACGCCGCCGGTGATGACCTGCGACAGACCGAGCGCCCCGCCCAGTGTGCCGAGTGTGACGATCAGCGGAGGCACTTTCGCCTTACCGATCAGAAATCCGTTCAGCAGGCCCCAGCACAGGCCGCATCCCAGCGCCACCACGATGCCGACGGCCGCCACTCCCCAGCCGTCGCCGCCGATCGCGGCCATCGTCTTCGCCGACACCACGCCGGAGAAGACGAGGACCGAGCCGACCGAGAGGTCGATGCCGCTGGTGACGATCACGAACGTCATGCCGATCCCGAGGACGGCCAGGATGGAGACGTTCTGGATGATCTGCCGGATGTTGCCCCATTCGGGGAAGCTGCCGGGGGCCATGATCGAGAACACCAGGCAGATCGCCGCCAGCACCAGCACGATCTGAAAGACCTGCACTCGCGCCAGCTTTCCGAGCGACTCGACGAGATCGAACGAGTGCCGTGACGGCCTGTCGCCGGGAGGCAACGGCTCGAGCGATGGGGAGATGGTCTGGTTGCTCATCGTGTTGCTCCGGTGGTTGCGCCGGTCATCGCGCCGACGAGTTCTTCCATGGTCGTGTTCTTGGCGTCGAGGGTGGCCACGCGCTTGCCCATCCGCAGCACCTGAACCCGGTCTGCTACTTCCATCACGTGGGGCATGGAGTGGCTGATGAACACCACGGCCACTCCCCTGTCCGCCACGCGGCGGATGGTGTCGAGGACGTTGCGCGTCTGCACCACACCGAGGGCGGCAGTCGGTTCGTCGAGAAAGACGACGCCCTTGGCCCAGGCGACGGCGCGCGCGATGGCGATGGCCTGTTGCTGGCCGCCGGACATCGATCCCACCGGGACGGTGAGGCTGCGGACGGTGGCACCGAGTTCGTCGAGCGCATCCTGTGATTGCTTGCGCATCGTGGAGACGTCGAGGAAACCGAGACGGCCGAGCGGCCCCTTGGCCGGCAGTTCGCGTCCGAGAAACATGTTCTGTTGCGCGTTGAGATGCGGAGCGAGCGCGAGATCCTGGAACACCGTTTCGATTCCGAGTTCTGCCGCCACCGTCGGACTGTCGAGATCGACTGCGGTGCCGTCGAACAGGATCTCTCCGGTGTCGACGGCCAGGCTGCCCGAAAGGGCCTTGACCATCGTGGACTTGCCTGCGCCGTTGTCGCCGATGAGGGCGACGACCTCACCGGGGTAGATGTCGAAGTCGGCGTCGTCGAGGGCGCGCACGTTTCCGAAGCTTCTCGACAATCCCCTCGCTTCGAGGATCGGAGTCGCAGCAGGTGCAACGGTGGCCATGGGTACTCCTCGGTCGAATGGAAACGTTCGGGTGTGGGACAGGACGCCCCACCGACGCCGGTGCAGCACGGTTCGAGAACTGGGTCTGCGCGGCATGTCGAGCTCCCTGCGGGGCTCGCTGTGTTAACGAGTGTGACCCACACAACTCGCATTGTCACGTGTTTCGCGAAAATTCATGTCACCGGTGACATGCCCCTTCGGTCCGGCATGCATGCCATCGCAGTACGAGGCCGATATCCGACCACGGAGTACCGTCTCTGAACAGGACAAATGGACGATCTCCACCGTTTTCGCGACGGGAACGTCGCGCTGCGGTACCGTCCATGACACCGATGACATACGCGTCCACTCCGGGACAGATGACACCGATGACATGACCATTCGGAACAGTGAAGGTAGACCCCATGGCGAAGTTCGACGGCCGCAAGATCTTGGTGACAGGTGCCAGTGGAGGCATCGGCTCGGCAACCGTTCGGCGCTTGGTGGCCGACGGTGCCGACGTCGTCGCGGCGGGCCAATCCGTGAACGCGCTCGACAAGCTGGCCGACGAGACCGGGGCAACGCCCCTGGCGTTCGATCTGACGTCCGAGGACAGTGTTCGTGACGCCGTCGCGGGCCTCGAGCTGTACGGCGTGGTCAACTGCGCCGGTTTCGGCGGCGAGATCGCTACCCCTCAGGACACCGACATCTCGATCTTCGACAAGGTCATCGCCATCAACGCGCGCGGCGCTTTGCTGGTCATCAAGTACACCGTGCCGGCCATGATCGCCGCAGGCACCGGAGCCATCGTCAACGTCTCCAGCCAGGCCAGTCTCGTCGCCCTGACCGGACACATCTCTTATGGATCCTCGAAAGCGGCCTTGGACAACATCACTCGGGTCTCCGCACTCGAACTCGGTCGCCACGGCATCCGCGTCAACGGTGTGAATCCGACGGTCGTCATGACGGAGATGTCCGCGTTCTACTGGGGTCGCCCGGAGATCGAGGAGCCGTTCCTGGCACAGATGCCGCTGGGACGCTGGGCCACCGAGGACGAGATTGCCGCGCCGATTGCCTTCTTGCTGAGCGATGATGCTTCCATGGTGACCGGAGTGTCGTTGCCGGTGGACGGCGGCTACACCAGTCGCTGACGGGACGAGGACGAGCAGACGGGGTAAATCATGACCACCATGCAAGACGTCGCGGCACTGGCCAAGGTCAGTGCCAAGACCGTCTCACGGGTGTACAACAACGACCCGCACGTCGATCCCGATACTCGTGCCCGCGTTGCCGAAGCGCTCGAGTCGCTCAACTATGTGCCGAACACGATGGCGACCTCCTTTCGCAACGGCCAGACGGCGGCCATCGGTGTCGCCGTACCCGACATCGACGACCCCTTCTTCTCCTCCATCGCACGCGCCGTGGAGGAACGGGCCCGCCAGGACGACATGGCAGTTCTCGTCACCAGCCTCGGTCACGACGGAGATCAGGAACAGGCTTTGGTGGAGTCACTGCTGCGGAGGCAGTTGAGCGGCTTGATCATTGCGCCGACGGGTGCAGACCACGCATATCTGGAGCGCTGGCTCGACAAGACACCGACGGTGTTCGTCGACCGCGCACCCGACGGCCTCAAAGCCGACAGCTTCGTCGACGACGATCACGGCGGGGCGGTGTTGGCCACCGATCATCTGCTCGATTTGGGTCATACCCGCATCGCCGTGATCGGCGACAGTGCCGGGATCCCGACCAGCCGCAATCGATTGGCCGGATATCGAGAGTCGTTGCAGGCGCGGGGAATCGAGTTCGACGAGGCACTTGTCGCTCTGGGTGTGCTGGACCGCGGGGATGCGCGTGTGGCACTGACCGACTTGACTGCACTCGACAGTCCGCCTACCGCACTGTTTCTGTCGAACGCGCGAGTGGCGATGGCCTGCGTGCCCGTTCTACAGCAGATGAATTTGCTGCATCTGGCGTTCGTCGGATTCGGCGACTTTCCCCTCGCCGATGCAGTGATGCCACCGGTGACGGTGATCGATCAGAACCCGGCTCGGCTCGGCCATCTGGCCATCGAACGACTGTTGGGTCGAATCGAGAATCCTGGGCGTCGTTTCAAACGACGCAACATCCTCGGCGTCGAGCTGATCGAGCGCGAATCCTGCACTCCCGGAACCACTCACACCATCAGCTGAGCCCGAGTTCTCGGGCCACGAGATCGGCTTGCTGCGCGGTCGTCAGTTCGGCGTCGACGCGCAGGTGCGGGATGCGCGGCGTCCGAGCGGGCGGATCCACCGGCCGGTGGGCATCGCGATCCGCCCCACGAGCGGCCCGGCGTCGCGCCAGGAGCTCCGGCGATCCGTCGACGTGGATCACCTTCGTTGCAGCAGGGGACAATTCGTTCACCAGGAGCGTCCATTCGGGCGCGCCCGTCAATTCGCGGGTGAAGGGCGCAACGAGGACGGGTCGTTGACCGAGCTGTACGAGATCCCGGGCAGCGGCGCGCACCACGGCGTAGCGCCCGGCGCGAATCCGCTCCGAATGTGGACCGACACTGTTCCAGTGTGGGCCTTCGATCAGCGAATCCAGTTCGTCCAGTAGCGGATTGGTGAGGGTGTCGAGGTCGAGCAGGGCCGTACCGAGACGGCGCGCCAGCTCTCTACCCAGCGTCGTTTTGCCACTGCCCGCCGCGCCTGCAACCACCAGGACCGGTAGAGATTCCCGTTCGATTCCGAGGACGTCTTGACAGACATGAGGCATAGCGGGAATCATACAAGACAACGTTGTCTCGCATACGTGCTACAGCGACACACTTCCTCCAATCGAGAGTTCACGTGACCGAGCGCGCCAGCATAAAAGACGTCGCCGCCTTGGCGGGCGTCAGCTTCAAGACCGTCTCACGCGTCGTCAACGGCGTGGATACGGTCCTGCCGGAGCTACGCGAGCGGGTCGAGGCTGCGGTGCAGACACTGAACTACGTTCCGAACTCCGCCGCCAGGTCCCTGAAATCGGGGTCGGGCAACACCATCGGGATCGTCGTCGACTCCATCGACGACGTCTTCTTCGCATCCTTGGTCAGTGCCGTCGAAGATCGCGCACTCGAACACGGGCTGGCCGTCATCGTCGGCAGCACCGGCTTCGATGCCCAGCGCGAACGGGATCAGCTGGCCCTTCTGGCCGGACAACACGTGCGGGGCATCATCCTCGCGCCGGTCGGCGACCACAGTGACTTCCTCGTACCGCGGCGTCGCACACTGCCCACGGTCACCATCGACCGCTCGATCACTGGTTTCGATTCCGTCATCGTGGACGATTACGGTGCCGCCAAGCGAGCCGTCGAGAAATTGGTGGCAAGCGGGCACACGCGAATTGCCCTGCTCGGCTTCGACGATCGCTTGCAGACCGCGCAGTTGCGCAGGCAGGCATACCTCGACGTTCTCGCCGATCTCGGCCAAGAGCCGGAGGCCGCGCTCGCCCCTCCGGTATCCCACGCCGCAGATTCGGTGCGACCGGTGGTGAAGACGCTACTGGCGCAGCGCAATCCACCGACTGCGTTCTTCGTCGCCAACGCTCGACACGCGACCGCCGTGGTGTCGGTTCTGCACGAGATCGGTCGCACCGACGTCGCCATGGTGTCGTTCGGCAATTTCTCGCTCGCCGATGCCGTCAGCCCATCGGTGACCTGCATCGACCAAGATCCGTATCGCATCGGCACCCTCGCATTCGACCGCCTGGTACAGCGGTTCGACGATCCCTATCTCGAACCCGAGCAGCAGATTGCGCCGACCACTCTGGTGGAACGACTTTCACATGCACTCCCTCTACCCGTACAGAAATGAGACCAACTCCGTGAACCCCAGACTTGTTGCGGGACTGGACCTCGGGAGCACCGGCGTCAAAGTACTCGTCACCGACGATGCCGGCACCGAACTGCTCATCGAGCAGAGTCCCACACCGTGGCGGCACGGCCCGGGCGGAACCACCGACCTCGCCGCCGAGGACTTGCTGACCACCATCGGGCAGTTGCTCGACGCCGTCGCGCGTCGACTGCCCGACGTCACCGGCGATCCGGCCGCCCGCATCGACGCCATCGCGGTGTCCGGGATGGGCGAGACGGGCTTTCTTCTCGATGAAGACAACGTTGTCCGCGCGCCGGCTTTCGCGTGGTTCGATCCGCGCGGTCAGCAGCAGGTCGACAACCTGCCGGCCGAATTGCGCGACCGGTTCGCCGGCAAGACGGGCCTTCCCGTCGGCGTGCAGGTCTCCGTCGTCAAGATCGCACACCTTCGCGACAACGGACTGAGCTTGAACGGGCTTCGCTGGTTCAACCTGCCGGAGTTCGTCGTACTGTCCCTCGGTGGCCGGCCGGTGGCCGATTACTCGCTGAGTTCGCGCACCGGACTACTCGATCAGGACAGCGGCGAGCCGTGGTCGGAGATGTTGGCGCACTTGGGTGTCGGCACCGACTTCATGCCGCCACTGGTCGACGCCGGAACCGATCTCGGAACTGCCGACTCACCAACACTTCCCGAGACGATTGCCGGAGCTCGATTGACCGTGGCCGGTCACGATCATCTCGTCTCCGCGGTGTCGGGCGGAGCTATCCCGCCCGACCGCTACCACGTGTCGATGGGCACCGCCGAGGTGCTGCTGCGGGTACTCGACGCTCCGTTGACCACGGCCGCGCGGAGCAGGCTCGCCGACCATCTCATCAACTCGGTACGCCATGTGGTGCCGGGCCAACATGTACTCGTTGCCGGAGTCAAGACCGGCTTGCTGATGCGACGGGCGTTGCAGCTGTGCGACATCAGCGATCGTGCCGGCCGCGACCTACTGGACCAGCGAGTGTGCGCCCTGCCTCCAGGTGGGCCGTTCACCGACGGTGGTATCGACATCGCCGGTGCCCGCAACGACGACGGCGTTCTGTCCATCACGGTCCGGACCGACGGGATCGATTCGGCGGAGCTGTTCCGTTCGATTCTGTTGCACGGCAACGACGAAGTGGCTCGACTCATCGAGGCACTCGACGCCGAGGTGCCGCCAGCCAGGACGACATTGCTCACCGGCGGCTGGGCCGGGATGGCCAGCGTGCGAGACGCGCGAGCTCAGGTGCTGCCCGGCGTCTCGGTCTCGACCCGATCCCAGGACACCGCCTACGGTGCAGCGCTGTTCGCTGCCCGCCTACTGACGCTCATAGAAATCTGAGCCCATATTTCTGCAGTGAGACAACGTTGTCCCACTCGCGCTCGACCCCAACACCCACCAGGAGAAGAAGATGAACGAACTCACCACCCTCGAACGTCGCGGAATGGCTGCCATTTCCACCGAAGACGGCAACATGCTCATCGTCGCGGGAGATCAGCGCAACGGCATGAAGGCCGTCATGAAGGACGCCGTCGACGGGCCGGGCTCGATCACCGTCGAGCAGCTCGCCGAGGCCAAGGCCGATCTGGTTCGCTACCTCGGCAACCACGCGCCGGCCATCCTGCTGGACCCGGAGGTGGCACTGCCGAAGATCGTCGACGACGGTGTGCTTTCACGGGGCACCGCTTTGGTGGTCGGCATGGATGCGTCGGGCTTCGAGGAGACCGGCGGTCTGCGCTACACCCGTTTCGTCGACGGCGTGACCCCGCGCGTGGTGCGTGACCTCGGCGGCGATGTCGCCAAGATGCTGTTCTACATGCGCCCCGAGCAGCAGGGCGTCGATTCCCGTGTTGCCGAGGAGATCCGCGACCTCGTCAAAGCTTGCTCGGCCGAGGGTCTGCTGCTCATCGTCGAGATCTTGACGTACCAGCTCGAGGGCGAGTCGGACGAGGACTACAAGGCCGGCTTCGGCAAGATCATCGCTGATTCCACGCGCATTTCGGTCGAGTGCGGTGCCAAGGTGCTCAAGCTCCCCTACCCCGGTTCCGCCGAGGCCTGCGCTGCCGTCACCGAAGCGGCACAGGGTGTTCCGTGGGCCGTGCTGTCGGCGGGCGTCGATCACGAGACGTTCATCGAGCAGGTCCGCATCGCCGTCGCCAACGGTGCGCGCGGAGCGATGGCAGGCCGGTCACTGTGGAAGGACAGCATGGCTGTCTCTGCCGAGACCCGCGAGGATCTGCTCACCAACCGCGCACTCCCCCGGCTGCGTGAGCTGAACGCGGCCGTCGACGCCTGATCGGCGTCTTTCAACCGAGCCCGTGGGCGAACACGGGCTCGGTCGACGCCGTCTGGGTAGCGTGAACCCATGACGGAAGACTCGAAGCACATCGATATCGTTGCCGCGCCCGGAGTGTTCGCCGACCTGCAGACCGCGCAAGAGCTGGTCGCGAGGGCGCTGTCCGCCCGCGGTCTGTCGGGCGGAATTGTCGACGCTGCAACCGGTTCCGATGAGGTCGTCGTCGTTCCCGGCGATGGAGCACAGGTCGATACGTCGTTGTACAGCAGCGTCGTTCGCGTCGACTTCGGTCAGTGCGCGCCGGATCGGTCCGAGGGGATTCGCGCCCATATCCGGGGCCGCGGTCTCGACGGCCTCCGGTTCGCGATCGACACTGTCTACTTTCATCGCTTCCACCCCGGCACGATCGTGCCGTACGGGGATCACCCCGAGCAACGCGTCGAGTTGCGGGTGCCGGAAGGCGACGGACCCTTTCCCGTCGCCGTACTGATTCACGGCGGGTACTGGCGTTCGCGGTGGGAATTCGACCTGATGGATGCGATGGCGGTCGATCTGACCGCACGCGGCTACGCCACCTGGAATGTCGAATACCGCCGACCCGACGAACACGGGTGGGATGCGACGACCGAAGATGTCGCGGCTGCTCTCGCCGCGCTGGAGACGGCACCCGCCTCGCTGGATCTGTCTCGAATTGTCCTGATGGGTCATTCCGCGGGAGGCCAACTGGCCCTGGGACTTGCGGCCGATTCTGTCGGCGAACGGGTGGCCCCTGCCCTGGCGGTGAGTCTGGCCGGGGTGCTCGACCTGAAAGTCGGCGACGAGCGGTGGCTCGGGGAGGGTGCGGTATCGAACGCCATCGGTGCCCGCTATGCCGAGGCCCAGCGCATCTACGAGGAGTCGTCACCGATGTCTCGACTGCCCCTCGGCGTTCCACAGCTGGTGGTGTCCGCAGTGGCCGACGATCCCAATCTCTTGGAGATCAGCCGCGCGTACTACGCCGCCGCATCCACGACTTCCGATTCCGTTGCTTCGGTCGAAGGACCGGGCGGGCACTTCGCCGTCGTCGATCCCACGTCGGAGATCTGGGTCGACATCGTTGCGGCGGTAGATGCCGCCCTGATGTAACTCGACCTCAGTCGGTGGTGATCGACAGAATCACCCGCGGCTTGCGGCGTCGAGCAATGATCAATTCGACGAGCATGACGATGCGGTACTCGAAGCCGTATTTCTTCTTCAGCACCGAGGTCGGTCTCGAGGCGGCGTCTCCGGTGACGATGGTCGCCGAGCCGGTTACCGCCACGGCGTCATCGGGCACCGCTCCGCGCCGACTGCACGGGCGGAGCTCCACGCGATCGGAGTTCCTGATGCGCTTGACCTTGCCGCTCTCCGCGGGAGTGATGACGACCAGGTTGTCGCCGTCTCGGGCGATCCACACCGGCGTCGATACCGGCGCACCGGATCGACGGAAGGTGGTGAGCGAAACGAATGCCTCGTCGCCGAGGGCACGAGCGTCATCCGAAGTAGTGGCCATGAGTACCAAGTTACGCACCCTCCTCGCGTCGAGTCCGTAGTGTGCATGTTGTGACGCGGAGCACAACGACGTGCAGCCGCGCCGGGACATCGAAAGCGAGATCGTCGTGAAGAGCACCATGCAGGACACCCCACTGTCCATCGGCCAGCTGGTTCGATTCGGGACGTCCATCCACTCCTCGGCCGAGATCACCACGTGGACCGACACCGGCCCCACCACGGTGACATTCGGGGAGTTGGGCAGGCGGGCAGCACAATTGGCTCACGGCCTGAGGTCGATAGGGATCGACGATGATCAGCGAGTCGCGACATTCATGTGGAACAACGCCCCGCATATGGAGGCCTACATGGCGATTCCGGCGATGGGCGCAGTGCTGCACACCCTGAACATCCGACTCTTCCCCGAGCAGCTCACTTACATCGTCAATCATGCCGAGGATCAGGTGATCATCGCCGACGCGAGTCTGCTCCCCCTGCTGACGCCGTTGCTGCCGACGTTCGAGACCGTGCGACACCTCGTGGTCGTTGGGGTCGACCCGGCGCAGGTCACTGCACCCGACGGTATCGAGGTGCTCGGCTACGAGGACCTGCTGGCGGGCAACCCGGAGGAGTTCGATTGGCCCGAACTCGACGAACGGTCAGCTGCCGCAATGTGTTACACCTCGGGCACCACCGGTGATCCCAAGGGGGTCGTGTACTCGCATCGTTCGATCTACCTGCATTCCATGCAGGCGTGCATGACCGACGCAATGGCAATTGCGCAGTCCGACAAGGTGTTGGCCATCGTGCCGATGTTCCACGCGATGTCGTGGGGGCTCCCGTATGCGGCGCTGATGGTCGGTGCGTCCCTGATCATGCCCGACAGGTTTCTGCAGCCGGCTCCGTTGGCAGAGATGATGTCGACGCTTCGTCCGACGGCGGCGGCTGCTGTCCCGACGATCTGGCAGGCCCTGCTCGCTCATCTGGACGAGCATCCGGCGGATCTGTCGAGTCTGCGTGATGTGGTGGTCGGCGGTGCCGCATGCCCACCGAGTCTGATGAAGGCATTCCACGAGAAGTACGGCGTCCACATCTCGCAGGCATGGGGCATGACCGAGACGTCACCGCTCGGCACCTCCGGTAGGCCCGACGCGGGACTATCGCCGGAGGACGAGTTCGACTTGCGTTGCACACAAGGCAGATTCGTTGCCGGCGTTCGGGCACGACTCGTCGACGACGCCGGAACGGTCCTGCCGTGGGACGGGAGGACCGTCGGCGAGCTCGAGGTCCGTGGCCCGTGGATCACCGGCAGCTACTACCGCGCCGACGCGGACGACAAGTTCGACGACGGTTGGCTGCGAACCGGTGACGTGGGCACCATCTCCGAGAACGGCTACCTCCGCCTGACCGATCGCTCCAAGGACATCATCAAGTCCGGCGGTGAATGGATCTCCTCGGTGGAACTAGAGAACCAGGTGATGGGACACCCGGCCGTTCGCGAGGCCGCGGTCATCGGTGTGCCCGATCCGAAGTGGGACGAGCGGCCACTGGTCGCTGTCGTCGTGCGCGAGGGTGCGTCGGTGACGGCCGAAGAATTGAAAGAGTTCCTCGACAGCCGCGTCGCGCATTGGCAGTTGCCGGAACGATGGACCTTCATCGACGAGGTCCCGAAAACGAGCGTCGGCAAGTACGACAAGAAAAGGCTGCGGAGTTCCCACGCCGACGGTGCGTTGGAGGTCATCGAACTGGTCTAGCTCCAGCCGATACGCCTCTCACGATTGGTGCCGTCAGTGCGTTGTCGGCGGGCCCATTCCCAACGAGGCGAGAGTCATGTCCGCAACTCGTTCGAGTTGATCCCGAGTCGACCCGTCTCGGGCACGTTGCGACATGCCCTGGATGACGACGCCGATGAATTCCGCTGTGTCGAGAGGTGCCGACGACTGCGGCAGGATTCCGTCGGCGGCGTTCTCCGAAATGCGTTGTGCCAACAGTGAGACGTTGGCATTGCGTATGTCGCGCAGCCGATCTGCGATGCTCTGGTTGGCCTCGGTGACCCCGACGGCCGAACTGATGATCAGACAGCCCCCCGGACAGGACTCATCGGTGTAGTGCGATGCTGCCTCGTACAGCAGTCTGGAAATGAGTTCGGCAGCGTTGGGCTCCTCGGCAAACGCCCGGCCCATGAAGTCACCGCGGGTCGCGAGGTAACGGTCGATAGCAGCGAAGAACAGCTCTTCCTTGCCACCGAATGCGCTGTAGAGACTTGGCGGGTTGATGCCCATAGCACTGGTGAGCACGGAGACGGAAGTGCCCTCGTACCCGTGCCGCCAGAAGGCCAACATCGCTTTGTCGAGCGCGGCGTCGACGTCGAACTTCCGGCCCTGCCCGCGAACCCCGGCCATTGTTCCCCCTCCCTCTCGCGCATTGCACTGCTCGGTGTGGCCGAGCTTACTCGTATAGCGATCGATACACGAATAGCCTAGCCTCGGACAGGTCGCGCTACGTGAACGAGAGGAAGTCGAATGAAAGCTGTTGTCATCACCGGCAAGGGTGGACCCGAGGTACTCACAGTCGCGGAGATCGACGAGCCCGACGCCGGCCCGGGCGACGTCACCGTGTCGGTGGCTGCGGCAGCCGTCAATCCGGTCGACATCAAGACCCGCTCGGGATTCCTGCCTATCGAACTGACGTACCCCGCGGTCCTCGGTTGGGATGTGTCCGGCACCGTCGTCGCCGTCGGACCATCGGTCACCCGATTTACACCAGGCGACAACGTGATCGGAATGATCGCGCAACCAGCGCACCGCTTCGGCACCTATGCCGAGCGAGTCGTCGCCGACGAATCACTGTTCGCGCACGCACCCATCGGCATCAGCCTCCAGCACGCCGCAGCAATCCCACTCGCCGCCCTCACCGCCATGCAACTCATCGACAAGATCACCCTCCCTGCGCATTCGACGGTCTTGGTGACGGGTGCGGCCGGTGCGGTGGGCGGCATAGC
This sequence comes from Rhodococcus sp. 05-2254-5, assembly GCF_002258575.1. NCBI lineage: Bacteria > Bacillati > Actinomycetota > Actinomycetes > Mycobacteriales > Nocardiaceae > Rhodococcus > Rhodococcus sp. 05-2254-5. Next base: position 73,829 of record NZ_NOZG01000033.1, read on the forward strand.
GTCGGCGCTTCTGTCGATCCGCGGCCACACCGTCGACGCTGTCGCGCGGAAGTCCGATACCGAAAACCTCCTCGCACACGGTATGCGCAGGGTGTTCACGAGTCCCGTCGACCTGCCTGCGGGCGCTTACGACGCCGTCGTCGATACGGCCGGCATCGTCGACGCCATCGACAGCGTGCGCGACGGCGGAGCGTACGTCTCGATCGAGGACGGAAATCAGCCCGAGCCACAGCGCAACATCACGCCGAGTAAGAGCTACGTGAACGAGGACGGGCTGGGGCTCGAGAAATTCGTCTCGCTCGTCTCCGCGGGGACGATCACTGTTCCGGTCGCTCGCCAATGGGAATTCGACCAAGCCCCACAGGCACATTCGCTGCTGGCCGCCGGTGGAACACGAGGAAAGGTGTTGTTAATCCCATGATCGGTGTTGCTCGACCCGTCCCCGGTGCGCTATGAAATACGGAATCAATCTTCCCAACTTCGGGCCGCAGATCGACCCGGACGGAATTCTCGCGTGGGCGCGCACTGCCGAATCCGCTGGTTTCGACAACGTGCTGCTTTCCGATCACGTCGTACTGACCGAAGACGCTCACGGCCGCTCGCCGTCACCCTTCTACGAATGCCTGGCGACGCTGTCGTGGCTCGCGGGTCAGACCGAGTCCATTCGCCTCGGCAGCGGGGTACTGATCGGAAGCCATCGCCATCCGGCGCATCTGGCTCACGCGACCGCCACAATCGACCGGCTCAGCGGTGGACGACTCATCGTAGGAGTGGGCGTCGGTTGGACGACCCAGGCATTCGATGTGCTGGGTGTTCCCTTCGACCGGCGAGGTCGAATGACCGATTCGACGCTCGAAACTCTGCGTGCAGCATGGTCTTCCGAAACGTACGGGGCCATGGGAGCAAGCGGCACACCCCGCCGAGTTCACACTGGACCGCTACCGCTGCAGACACCGCATCCGCCACTGTGGATCGGTGGCAACGGTGCAGCCGCACTCGACCGGACGAACGCGTTGGGCACCGGCTGGCATCCCCTACACCCCACCCGGCAACGATGCATCGATGGCTCCCGCGCGCTGAACGATGGTAAGGAGTTCGTCCCGCGGATCTTCTTCCTACCCTCTGACGCTTCGGTGCAATCGCCGAACCGCCCGCTCGGCTACGGGTCCATCGAACAAATTCTCGAAGACGTTCAGTTCCTCGCCGAACTAGGCACCGAGACAATCGTTCTCGACACCGACCCTGGAGACCAGAAGCTTCGACGTTCTACTGCCCACGATCTCGAACTGGTTCGATATGCAGGCGACGTGTTGGGGATGTGAGTCACACGCTCGACAGTGCGAACTATCCGCTCCAACCCCAGTTGTAGGGGTTCACCACGATTCGGTACCAGGTATCGGCGTTCTCGACGTTGGTGCACGGCACCACGATGTACGACTGCGACGCCTTCTCGAGTGACTGCGCCTTGTTGCAAAAGTATTGCGCGCCTTCCCCGGACTGCTCGGCGCGATAGACAGGGCCGTAGTGCCATTCGTCGGCACTGGCGGTTGCAACTCCCATCGTGGCACCGGCGGCGAGCGGAAGCGCCAGAAGTCCGGTCAATACGGCAATACGTCGGCTGATGCGGTTCATTCGAGGGCCTTTCGTGGCGGCACGTCCTGCACAACGTCGCCGGCCGTGGTCCGGCCACCGACTCGATCCGTTCATTGGTGACGTCGCTCGACGGCCGAGTCGCGTTACCGGTCGACGCGACGCAGCGCGGCTACCCATCGACCTCCACGCCGAACCGCACCGCCAATTCCGCCAATCCGTCGTGGTAGCCCTGACCGATCGGTCCGCTTGCCAACGCACGCACAGCGAGCCCTTCTGCGAGACGACGTTTCCACACTTTCTGCCTGCTAGAGCAGGCATAAAGGCCCATTGTCGGCGGGACCTTCGGATAAGTTCCAATATGCATGCCAGGGCAAGCACAAGGAGCGATGATGGCGGAACCGCGACGACGAGCCCGTAAGCACTCGTGAGAACTGGCCGAAACGTTCGTCGCGCGTCGCCTTCAGTTGCGCATGACCCAAGCCGAGTTGGCGTTGCTCGCCGGGGTGGGTCGTTCCACCGTTCAAGCACTCGAAGGAGGAAAGAACACAGTGCAGCTCGACAGCGTGGTCGCGGTCGCGGATGCTCTGGGGTGCGATATCGCACTGCTCACGCGCGCCGGATCGTTAGTGCCACCGCTGGCTCCGACATGATTCAAGCACTCGAGCTACGAGAGGTCGATGCAGCCGATGCCTAGCAGGGAAGACCTCTTCTTCCCGATTAACTGACCCGCTCGGGAAACGACATGGTGTTTCGATACGACAGCACTTACCTCGACGACTCCTCTGCGTCGGATCGTCACCGAGGCCCGAATTGACGGTCTCCCGCATCCCCCAGTCCGGGCACGATGATGCCCCGATCGTTGAGCTCATCGTCGACGGCGGCACACACCACGCGGACGGGATGTTCTGACTTCTCCAGCGCTGCAAGGCCTTCGGGTGTGACCACGACGCACACGACGACCACGTCGGTTGCTCCACGTGCGACGAGCAAGTCGATCGTCGCGGTCATGGACCCGCCCGTGGCCAACATCGGGTCGAGAACGAACACCGGCGTGCCGGCGAGATCTGCGGGGAGAGACTCGAGGTACGGCACCGGCTGCAGTGTCTTCTCGTCTCGTGCCATGCCGATGAATCCCACACCGGATCGCGGAATGAGCGCACTCGCCTGCTCCACCATGCCCAGCCCTGCCCGGAGAACAGGAACCAGCAGAGGTGGGTTCGCCAACCGCACACCCGTGGTGCGGGCAACCGGGGTCTCGACCGCGAAAGTGTCCACCGGGGCGTCACGCAAAGCCTCGTACACCAACGTGTGTGTCAGCTGCCGCAGCGCCGAACGGAAGGTCGCGTTGTCACTGTGGACGTCGCGCATCGTCGTCAAAAGCGCAGCGGTCAAAGGATGGTCGACTACGTGGGTATCCATGGTCGCAGATTATGGGCCCCTCGTCGGCCATCCGTCCACACGGCTCGCGCTCGCTCGAACTGTCCGAAAGCGACCCCTCAGCGTCGGCAACTTTTGCCCACGACGGGGCCGCGACCGGCACGTTGACTCGGACGCATGACGCTTCGCAACGATCGATTCGAGTTCGACACCGACATCGCTCCCCTGTCTCGGAACGCAATCCGATGACGGTCGGACCGCTCTCCGACTGCCTCGTCGTCGATCTCTCGCGTGCACTTGCCGGACCGCATGCCGCGATGATGCTCGGGGACCTCGGCGCGCGAGTGATCAAGGTCGAGTCACCCAGCGGCGGTGACGACACGCGAAGCTGGGGCCCACCCTTCGTCGCCGACGACGAGGGCGATCGACACTCGACGTACTTCCTCTCGTGCAATCGCAACAAGGAGTCCATCGCACTCGACCTGAAGGCTGTCGACGGTCGAGAAACGCTCACCGCATTGATCCGCCGCGCCGACGTGCTCGTCGAGAACTTCCGCCCCGGCGTTCTCGCTCGCCTCGGCTACAGCATGGAGGCCTTGCACGAGCTGAACCCGCGTCTGGTGATCCTGTCCATCACCGGTTTCGGCCACGACGGGCCAGAAGGCACGCGCCCCGGTTACGACCAGATCGCTCAGGGCGAAGCAGGATTGATGTCCCTGACCGGGCCGTCGAAGGACGAACCCACTCGGGTCGGCGTTCCCATCGGTGATCTGCTCGCCGGAATGAACGGCGCATACGGCGTCGTGGCCGCATTGCACGAGCGCAACACCACCGGACGCGGCCGCGTCGTGCGAACCAGCTTGTTGGCCTCCATCGTCGGGGTGCACGCATTTCAAGGCACTCGCTACACCGTGGCCGGCGAGGTGCCCCGCCCCACCGGCGGACATCACCCGTCGATCTGCCCGTACGGTCTGTTCCACTCGTCTGAGGGTCTGGTTCAGATTGCCGTGGGCAGCGAGGGATTGTGGCAACGCTTCGCTCCCGCATTCGGATTGGACCGTCCGGAGTGGGCCACCAACCCCCAACGCGTCGACGACAGAGAGGCCGTCATCGCCGCTGTCGATGCCGTTTTCGCGGACTGGCCGACCGACAAACTTCTCGGACTACTCGGTGAGCTCGGCATACCGGCCGGACGCGTCCGTGATCTGGCCGAGGTCTACACCTGGGAACAGACCCGGTCGCAAGGACTGATGATCGACGTCGACCATTCGGCCCTGGGCACCATCTCGTTGCCCGGCCCACCGTTGCGCATGGACGAGGATTGCGACGGTGCCGCGATGCGCACGACGCACGCAGCCCCGCCGACCCTCGACCAGCACGGCGACTCGATCCGCGCCTGGCTCGAGACGACGCCATGACCCGTACCGGCGCGCCGGCACGGCTCGGCGCGATCGAACTCGTCGAGATGGTCGTCGACGCCGGCAGTTTCGTCCGATGGGACACCGACCCGCTTCCCCCGATCGGGGTGCACGGACCGGCGGATCAGGGCTATCTCGACGAGCTGGCCGCGGCCCGTGAAACGAGCGGCTGCGACGAGTCGGTGTTGACCGGCGAAGCCACCCTCGCGGGGCGCCGGGTGGCACTCGTCCTGTGCGAGTTCGGGTTTCTCGCCGGCTCCATCGGAACTGCGGCCGCCGAACGATTGGTACAGGCCGTCGAAAAGGCGACAGCAGAACAGCTTCCGCTGCTCGCCTCGCCGACCTCCGGCGGAACACGGATGCAGGAGGGCACGGTCGCCTTCTTGCAGATGGTCAAGATCTCGGCGGCTATCGCTGCACACAAGTCGGCGGGTCTCGCCTACGCCGTCTACCTTCGCCATCCCACGACCGGTGGAGCACTTGCCTCGTGGGGCTCTCTCGGCCACGTCACTGCGGCCGAACCGGGTGCGCTCCTGGGCTTTCTCGGTCCGCGCGTGTACCAGGCGCTGTACGGCGAGAAGTTTCCCGAGGGAGTGCAGACAGCCGAAAACCTCGCTGCCCGTGGCCTCGTCGACGCGGTGGTCCCTCCCGAACAACTCCGTGAGGTTGCCATTTCGGCCCTCGCCGTCCTGTGTGCGCCACACGAGCCACCTCCGCCGGTTCCGAACATCCCGTTGGAGCACCTCGACGATGTGCCTGCGTGGGAATCCATCCGTCGTTCTCGGCGGCCGGAACGGCCGGGAGTACGCCACCTCGTGCGATCGGCCGCGAACACGGTGACGACGTTGCAGGGCACCGGAGCCGGTGAGATCGAGCCCGGATTGTTTCTGGCCCTTGCCAAGTTCGGGGCCTCGGCGTGTGTCCTTCTCGGCCAGGACCGCACTTTCGCCGATCAGCCGTTGGGTCCCGCCGGCCTCCGGGAAGCGCGACGCGGAATGCGGCTGGCGGAAGAGCTGCAACTACCCCTCGTCACAGTCATCGACACTGCCGGTGCCGCGTTGAGCAAGGAGGCCGAAGAGGGTGGCCTCGCGGGCGAGATCGCCCGCTGCTTGGTGGAACTCACGACACTGAAGGCACCGACGATCTGCCTGCTGCTCGGCCAGGGAGCCGGCGGCGGCGCACTCGCGCTGCTCCCCGCCGATCGGGTGCTGTGCGCCCAGCACGGCTGGCTGTCGCCACTGCCGCCGGAGGGTGCATCGGCGATCAAGTTCCACACCACCGACCGCGCAGCCGAGATGGCAGAGGAGCAGGGAGTGCGCAGCCTGGACCTGCTCCGTAACGGTGTGATCGACCGGATCGTGGCCGAACGGCCGGATGCCTCCGACGAACCTGCGGCGTTCCTGTCACGCCTCGGTACCGTGCTCGAACACGAGTTGGCCGTACTCCTTGCCGCCGACCCTGCCGCGCTGGCGACCTCACGGCTGCAGCGCTACCGCTACCTGGGGATGTCCGATAACCAAAAAAGTGCGCTGATTGGGCAAAGCTTGCCAGTGCACCCCCGGTCCAACGGTCGATAACGTTCGTGGGGCGAGCCCCCCCCCGCCGCGCGAACGCCGGCCGACTCTGCAGTACCCACAGATCCCGATGAAGGAGATTTCAGTGCCCGACGCAATCGAGGTCCGCAAGGTCCCGCTCCACAACGTGTCCGATGCCAGCGAGCTGGCGAAGCTCATCGACGACGGGGTGCTCGACGCCGACCGGGTCATTGCAGTCATCGGTAAGACGGAAGGCAACGGCGGAGTCAACGACTACACCCGCATCATCGCCGACCGAGCTTTCCGCGAAGTGTTGTCCGCGAAAGGAACTCGTAGCGCACACGACGTCGGCGAGGTTCCGATCGTCTGGTCCGGTGGCACCGACGGAGTCATCAGCCCCCACGCCACCATCTTCGCGACCGTACCGTCGGACAAGGCAGTGCAGACCGAGGAGCCGCGCCTGACGGTCGGCGTCGCGATGAGCGAGCAGTTGATGCCCGAGGACATCGGCCGCACCGCGATGATCACCAAAGTGGCTGCAGCAGTCAAGGATGCGATGGCCAACGCAGGCATCACCGATCCCGCAGACGTGCACTACGTGCAGACCAAGACCCCGCTGCTGACGATTCACACCATCCGTGACGCCAAGAGCCGTGGCAAGACCGTCTGGACCGAGCAGACCCACGAGTCGATGGATCTGTCCAACGGCGGCACCGCTCTCGGTATCGCTGTCGCACTCGGTGAAATCGATATGCCGACCGACGAGGACGTCATGCACAGTCGTGAGCTGTACTCCTCGGTGGCGTCGTGCTCCTCGGGCGTCGAGTTGGACCGTGCGCAGATCGTCGTCGTGGGTAACACTCGCGGAATCGGCGGCCGGTACCGCATCGGACACAGCGTGATGAACGACGCGCTCGATCAGGACGGCATCTGGAACGCGATCAAGGATGCCGGTCTCGAACTCCCCGAACGGCCGCACACCAAGGATCTGGACGGCAAGCTCGTCAACGTCTTCCTCAAATGCGAAGCAAGCCAGGACGGTACGGTCCGTGGACGGCGCAACGCCATGCTCGACGATTCCGACGTCCATTGGCACCGCCAGATCAAGGCGTGCGTCGGCGGCGTCACCGCAGCAGTGACCGGCGACCCAGCGGTCTTCGTATCGGTCTCGGCAGCGCACCAGGGCCCCGAAGGTGGCGGCCCCGTCGCCGCGATCGTCGACCTCGGATAACGCCGGTTTCGATATCGAACAGCGCCGCGCGAACCCGACAGTCTGGGGTTCGCGCGGCGTCCGGCCCTCCCTGCTTCTGCGTCTCTCTCGAACGAAGGAACCACCATGGCAACCACCGTCGGACCCGCTGCCGAACTTCTGATGTCCGACGCGGTCGAGCTCAGCGGCAAGATCAAGCGCCGCGAGGTCTCGTGCGTCGAGACCATGACGGCGTACCTCGACCACATCGAGGCACACAATCCGACGGTCAATGCCATTGTCGCCCTGCGTGATCGCGACGAGCTGCTGGCCGAGGCACGCGAGCGGGATCGGCAGCTCTCGGACGGGCAGTATCTCGGGTGGATGCACGGATTTCCCCATGCGGTGAAGGATCTGTCGGCAGCCCGAGGGCTACCGTTCACATCGGGGTCACCGATCTTCGCCGATCGCATCGCCGAGGCGGACGATCTGTTCGTCGCCCGCGTGAAAGCGGCCGGTGCCATCGTGATCGGCAAGACCAACACACCGGAATTCGGGTTCGGATCTCAGACGTACAACCCGGTGTACGGAACCACCGTCTCGCCCTACGACACCTCGCGCACTGCAGGCGGAAGCAGCGGAGGTGCGGCGGCAGCCTTGGCACTACGCATGCTGCCCGTCGCCGACGGCACCGACTACATGGGATCGCTGCGCAACCCCGCAGCCTTCAACAATGTGGTCGGTTTTCGCCCGTCGTGGGGACGCATTCCCGAGCCGGGCTTCATCGCACAGGGCGCTGTCGCCGGACCGATGGGCCGATCGGTCACCGATGTCGCACATCTGCTGTCGACGATGGCGGGCCCGGATGCCAACGCGCCCCTCGGAATCGACGAGGATCCGGAGATCTTCACCCGCACTCTCGAACGTAGCTTCCGCGGTGCCCGCATCGCGTGGGTCGGAGACTGGAACGGTCACCTGGCTACCGAACCCGGTGTCCTCGATCTGTGCGAGTCGTCGTTCACCGTCTTCGAGGACCTCGGCTGCGCAGTGGAGAGCACCGTGCCGTCGTACGACCCGGCAAAAATCTGGGACTCGTTCCTGACGTGGCGGTGGTGGGCGCAGCTCGGGATGGCCGATCTGTACGAGAACCCGCGCACGAGGGAGCTGATGAAGCCCGAAATGCTGTGGGAGATGGAGCATGCCGTCGCATTGACCGCACTCGATGTCACCAAGGCAGCGCAGGCTCGCAACGACTGGCAGAGCGCACTGACGACATTGTTCGAGACCTACGACTTCGTTCTCGCGCCCACCGCTCAGGTGTTCCCGTTCGACAAGGACCAACACTGGCCGCAGTCCATCGCGGGTCGACCCATGGACACCTATCACCGGTGGATGGAAACGGTGGTGCCCTGGACGATGACCGGCGTTCCTGCCGCCGCCGTCCCGGTCGGATTCGACGATCGGGGTCTGCCGATGGGTGTTCAGATCATCGGCAGGCACGGTGCCGACCGCGCGGTTCTGCAGCTCGCCTACGCCTACGAGCAGGCCTCGCGGTGGGTCGAGCGCGTCCTCCCGCCGGCACTGCACGTCGGCTGATCCCCCGCCGTCGCGACATGCCCTACACAGTATTGTTGAACAATGGATGACATGGTCGGTGCGCTTCGGCCACGAGTACGAGACTTCCCGGCGTCGGCGAGTTACGCGCTCACCGTCGCAGAATTGCTTGCGCTCCCCAGCCTCTCGGGGTCCACTCTTGTCGCAGGCGAGCAGGGACTCGAGAATGTGGTTCGACGCGTCAACGTCATCGAAGTACCCGACATCCTGCCGTGGGTGAAACCGAACGAACTGCTGTTGACGACGGGTTTCCCACTGCGGCATGCAGATTCGGGCCGCCCGTTCGATGCCGGTGCCCTGGTGGAGCTGGTCGAAGGACTCGCCGAACGCGGTGCGGCCGCGCTCGGAGTCAAAGAAGGACGCTACTTCGGCGACGTGCCCGCCGCGATGATCGAGGCAGCAGATCGACTCGGCCTGCCGCTCTTCCTCATTCGCCGGGATGTGGGCTTCGACGAGGTCATCTCCGAGGTGTTCACCCACCTCGTCGACCGGCAGGCGTGGGCGTTGGATATTGCCGATCGTATGCATCGAGCACTGACCTCGATCGTGCTCGAAGGCGGTGATTTACCGCAGATCGCCGACGAGGTCGCCACGCTGTTCGAGGCAACGGTGCTCATCTGCACTCCGGACGGTCGAGTCCAGGCCACAGCAGGAGCAGACGCAGATCTCGCAGCTCTGGAAGAGATGCCACTGTTCGACCCGTCAGGTCGTCTGCTCACCGAACGGCTCCACGAAGGCCTGCAACCGGTACCGGGCGACAGCGGGCACCGCATTGCCGTCGCACCGATTATCGCGGGCGGCACCGACCACGGACTGATCGTGGCTGTGGCGGCCGCCGAGCGACTCGGTCCCGTCACGATGCAGTCCCTCGAACGCGCGGCCACCGTCGTGGCGTTGGCGGTCATCAAGAAGCTCGCGGTCTCTGCCGTCGAGTCCAAGTTTCGCGGCGACTTCCTGCGGGACGTCCTCAACGGCGCAACCGAATCCCCCGAACAGATCATCGAGTACTGCGCCCAGCTCGACTGGGACGTGGACCGGAGCATGGTCGTCATCGTTGCCCAATTGGACGAGATCGCCGAAGTTGCCGTGAGCAATTCGGTGAAGCCGGCCGTGTCCGGCCGCCTGCCGCAGGAGCGGCTGACCGCGGCATGGCAGCAGGTGGTGCGCCGGCGCGATCGTCGGGCTCCCGTCGTCGGGTTCAGCAACGAGGTCGTCACGCTGATGCCGGCCGAACCCGGCACCGAACGGGACGTCGTCGAGGATCTGATCGCGTCCGTCGCCGGAGACAAGGGCGGCGGACGAAACTCGTTCGGCGCAGGCGTGAGTCGCGTCATCGACTCCGTTGCCGACATTCCGCGCGCCTACGATCAGGCCCGCAAGGCAGTCGTCGTAGGACGCCGCATGCGCGGAAACGGCTCGGTAGCGCATTTCGACGGCCTCGGCGTGCATCGACTGCTGTCATTGGTCACCGACGGAGCCGAGCTGCAGGCCTTCGCTACCGAGGTGTTGGGCTCACTCGCCGGCGACGACGCCGATGCCGTCGACCTGCGCCAGACGTTGCAGGCGCTGCTCGACACCAACTGCAACGTGGCAGAAACCGCCCGCGTCTTGCATTTCCACTACAACACGCTCCGCTACCGCATCGGCAAGCTGGAGTCCATCGTCGGCCCGTTCACCACCGATCCGATTCTGCGCCTGGATGTAGCGCTGGCACTGCGGGTCGCGGAGATGAAGGGACTGTGACACCACCCGAGGAGACACTCAGTGCCTGAGGGCAATTCGATCGGAACCGACGCCATCGCACTCGCGGCAGCAGTGCAGGCCGGCACCGTGTCCGCACGCGAGGTGACCGAGCAGCACCTCGAACACATCGACCGAATCAACACCGAGCTGAATGCGATCGTCACCGTCGCTGCCGAATCGGCACTACTGGCAGCCGACGGAATCGATGCCCGCATCGCCCGCGGCGAGCGGGTCGGCGACCTCGCCGGAGTGCCGTTCACGGTCAAGGACCTGATCGCCACCGCCGGAGTTCGCACCACGGCGGGTTCACATGCGCTCGCGAACAACGTCCCTCGCGTCGACGCTCCCGCCGTTACTCGGATGCGCGCCGAGGGCGCAATCCTGATCGGTAAGACCAACACACCCGAGTTCGGTGCCAGCGGGCTGACACACAACGACCTGTTCGGCTACACCGTCAACCCGCTCTCCCCCGCCGACACGAAGCTGTCACCGGGCGGGAGCAGCGGCGGTGAGTCGGCGGCCATCGCGTCGGGCATGAGCGTGGTGGGACTGGGCACCGATTTCGGTGGCTCGGTGCGGTGGCCCGCGCACTGCACCGGTCTGTGCTCGATCAGGCCGACACCGGGCCGAATCGACTCCGAGGGGCAGTATCCCGGTGTCATGAGCAACAACCGAGTGCTGACGAATACGGCGACCATGCACGGCACCGTGCAGACCATCGGACCCATGGCACGCACTCTCGACGACGTGATCCTGTTGCTGCGCGTGCTGTCGTCGCCGCAGTACACCTGGACCGACCCTGCGAGCGTGAACCTCCGCGAGCTCGATATTCGTTGGGCCACAGGAGAAGGCACGATCCCTGTCGATGCGGAGATTCGCGCTGCCGTCGAGGCCGCAGCCCTGCGCACAGAGCCGTTCGTCGGATCGGTGACGCCGTACGACGGCACCGCACTACACGGCGCTCATGAGCTGTTCACTCGGATGCGGGGCTGCGAAACCCAAACGGACATCGAGCAATACGGCCCCGCCGAGTTCAGCGCCAACATTCGGGCCATTCTGGCTACCGTCGGAACCACCACGGCCGCAGACGTCGAGGCACTGTGGGCTCGACGCGCCGAGATGCAGCACCAGCTGTTGTCCACGATGGGCGACGTCCTGATACTTCCCGTCGCATCGATTCTCGCTCCGCCGCTCGGTGAGACGAGCTTCGAGGTCGACGGTGCATCTCTGTCGTGGTCGCAGGCGCTGGCGAGCAGCCGAGCGATCAGCATCCTCGGGGTGCCCTCGGTGGTGATTCCCGTTGCCACCTCCAGCAGCGGTCTGCCGATCGGGGTACAGATCATCGCCAAGCCGTGGCACGAGCATCACGCTCTTGCCGTCGCCGCCGCTCTGACGTAGCCCGCGCGGTCCGTCCATCCGTACCGCGACGGCAGGTTCTTACAACGACCCGCTGTCGATTTGGTCGAAATGTGTTTCATGGTCGGCCCGCGCCAGCAACTAGCGTGATGGGCATCACTCATCCGGTCGAAAGGCGGCGGCATGCGCGACATTCTCGACGACGTGGCCCCGTGGCTGCGCGAACGTGAGCCGTTCGCCCTGGCCACGGTGGTACGTACGTGGCAGTCGTCACCGCGCCCTGCGGGTGCGGCCATGGCGGTCGCCGCATCCGGTCAGGTCGTCGGCAGCGTTTCCGGGGGCTGCATCGAAGGTGCCCTGTACGAGCTGGCGAACGACGTCCTCGCCGACGGCATGGCCAGGACCGAGACTTACCGGGTAGCGGACGACGACGCGATCGGCGTCGGCCTCACGTGCGGCGGCACCATCGAGGTGTTCGTTCGTCTCATCGACAGCGACGCGTGCGCCGCACTCGAAGACGTCGCTCGTCTGGTCTCGAGCGGCGAGCCGGTGGCCGTGCTCACCGACCTCACCACCGGGGCCCCGACGCGACAGGCGGTTCTGGGAGCGGAAGCAACCGTCGATCCCGACGGTCTCACCGACATCGAGTCCGACGGTTCGAGCGTGAGTATCGCCGTTCTCGACCGACTGCACCGCGGCGAGTCCGGCTTGGACATTCGCATCGCCGACGACGGCGCGCGGTCCGTCATGGTCGAGTTGTTCGGACCACCGCCCCGGATGTACGTGTTCGGTGCCATCGATTTCGCCGCCGCGATGTGCCGCCTGGGCACGTTCGCCGGCTTCGCCGTCACCGTCGTCGACGCCCGCCCGGTGTTCGCCACCCGAGCACGATTCCCCGACGCGCACGACGTCGTGGTGGCGTGGCCGCACACGTTCCTCGCTACTGCGCCGGTGGACGAGCGCACCGTCATCACCGTTCTCACCCACGACGAGAAGTTCGACATTCCGTTGCTCGAGGTTGCGCTGCGCAGTGGTGCCGCCTACGTGGGCGCGCTGGGCAGTCGGTCCACCCACCGCCGCCGGGTGGAATTGCTCGGCGAGCGCGGGGTGACCGACAGCGAGCTGGCGCGGCTGCACTCCCCCATCGGGCTGGATCTCGGTGCTTCCACTCCACCGGAAACGGCGATCTCCATCGTGGCCGAGATCCTCAAGGTCTCACGGCAGACGACCGGGCTCGAATTGCGAAGTCTCAGTGGGCCGATCCACCGCGATGCCGCTGCCGAGATCGACGCGACATCACCCGTTCGATCGGCCGTCAGGTGCTGACACTGCACGACGAGCGACGCTCGCCCACCACGGAGGTACCCCATACCGTCGAGACCGTGCTGGGCTCGAACCTGCTGGCGCACGCCACGTTGCTCGCCGGTCGCGCCGGCCTCGGCCGGCCGGTACGCAGAATCAATCATGTCGACGACCCCGCCGGCATTCGGTTCTGGATTCGGCCGGGTGACCTGTTGTCCACGACGAGCGAGGCCCTCACGCACCTGACGGAGCCGACGGCAGCGCTGCTGTCCCGAGCGCATTCCCTCGGCGTTGCCGGGATTCTGGTGCGGGTGGACGACGACATCGCCGTTCCGGACTGCGTCGGCGTGAGTGCCGAGACACTGGGCCTGCCGCTGGTTCAGGTCTGCGGCGAACTCGACCCCGGGCACGATCTCACCGCGGGCCTACGCGACAACGCAAAGACGCAGGCGCGAGCGATGTTTCGGTCCGAACGTCTGCGCCGGGCATTGACCGACATCACGCTCGCCGGCGGCGGGGTAGCACAACTGGCATTCGCAACCTCGGTCGAATGCGATGTGGCAGTGTCGATCACCACGGTGGACGGACGCGAACTTGCCTCGGCAGGCAGTGACGACGAACTGTCCGCCCTCCGCACCAGCACCGCCCTCGATCCCACCGGAAGACTGCGCACCGACTCCGTCGACGGCGGCCTCGGTCTTCGTTCGCAACAAGGCAATTCGATCGCGGTATGCGCCATCACTGCCAACGGAATCGACCACGGACGCATCGTCCTGTTCTCCTCACGTCGGCCTTTGACGGAATCGGACCTGCACACTGCCGACGCGGCCGCAGGCGTGTTGGCGATGGTCGTGACTCGCGATCTCGCGCTGTCAGCAGTCGAGGAGAAACACCGATCGAATTTTCTGCGCGATCTTCTCCTGGGCCGAGGCGGCGAGCACGCACACGCGGTGGCGCATGCTCGACGCTTCGGCTGGGATCTCGGCAGGCCGGTGGTGATCGTCGCGATCGAACCGATCCCACACCTCGACGACGAACCGGCGCCCGGCCGCAGGCCACTCGTGGATCGGCAGATGTCGGCTTTCGCAGGGGCTCTGGCACAACGAGATCCGCAGGCCGCCATCGCCGCCCTCGGCACCGAGACCGTCATCATCATGGGCGAACGTCCGACGACGGTCGCGGACGTGCACGAGATCGTCGAACGAGTGCGCGGAGACGGCGGCGGTGGTCGGCAACCGTTCACGGTCGGGATCTCGCGTCCGTGCACCACGGTGGCCGACATCCCCAGCAGGTACGGCCAGGCGCGTACCGCGCTGAAGGTCGGCCGCCAGGTATCCGGGGACTGGGCCGTCACCACGTTCGACGAACTCGGCGTGTTTCGACTACTGAGCCTGGTGGACAACGTCGACGAGCTCGAATCGTTCACCCGGGAAACCCTGCACGACCTCGCCGGGCACGACGACGAAGCACGCGACATGCGCAGAACCCTGGAGACGTTGCTGGCCACCAACATCAACATCGCCGAAACCGCTCGGGCACTGCACTTTCACTACAACACCTTGCGATACCGAATAACGAAACTCGAAAAGATACTGGGCCCCTTCACCGATCGCGCCGATCTACGCCTGGATCTTTCCCTTGCGCTGAAAATCATGGCCATGCGCGGAACCGACCACCACATGTGACGGACCCGCCATCGAGCGCTTGGCAGATTGCGCTCGTAGCGATTTGGAAATGCGTCAGTAACGTTGCAGGACAATGCTTTACCCATCCCGCGAACCACCCCGGTTCGATACGTTGGAGAAAGGCTCGACATGCCTATCTGGAAGATTCACGGAGACGGAAAGAATGTTCGACCGGGTGACGTCGTCGCGCCGAACGAACGATTGAACTGGGGCCGCACCATCAGTCTCGGCGGCCAACATGTGGTGTCGATGTTCGGGGCCACATTCGTCTTCCCCATCATCATGGGGCTCAATCCCCAACTCGCCATTCTGATGTCGGGCTTCTGCACCATCTTCTTCCTGCTCATGGTCAAGGGCCGCATCCCCAGCTACCTCGGCACGTCCGCGGTGTTCGTCGGCGGTGTCGCGGCCATCCGAGCGCAGGGTGGAACGTCGGCCGAGGTCACCGGTGCCATCCTGGTATCGGGTCTCGTCCTCGCACTGGCCGGACTCGCCATCCATTTCATGGGCGGCGGCGTCGTGGTGCGGGTGCTGCCCCCGGTCGTCACCGGTGCGGTGGTCATGTTGATCGGCTTCAATCTCGCGCCCGTCGTCGCCAGCACCTACTGGCCGCAGGACCAATGGGTCGCTCTCGCAGTGATGTTCGTGCTCATCGTCATGAGCGTCGCGTTGCGCGGGTTCCTCGGTCGAATCGCGATTCTGCTGTCGCTGGTCTTCGGGTACGCACTGTCCTGGATCCTCGACCTCGTATCCGGGCCCATCACGTCCTACGACGCCACGGCCGGCGAGGTCACCGAGCACTTCCGCGTCAATTGGTCGGGTGTCGAGGCGTCGCAGTGGTTCGGGCTCCCGCCGTTCAGCGACGAGGCCAACGGCATCGTCGGCATTCACGCACCGTCGTTCAGTCTCGCCTTCATCGTTCTCGTCCTCCCGGGTGTCATCGCGCTGATCGCCGAAAATGCAGGGCACGTCAAGGCTGTCGCGGAAATGACCGGCGACGATCTCGACCCGATGATGGGCCGGGCACTCGCTGCCGACGGCATCGCAACGGTCATGGCCAGCTCGGTCGGTGGCTCACCGACGACGACCTACGCCGAGAACATCGGCGTCATGGCGGCGACCAAGGTCTATTCGACGGCGGCATACACGGCGGCCGGAATCATCGCCATGATCCTCGGATTCTCGCCGAAGTTCGGCGCGCTGATCTCGGCCACCCCCGGCGGCGTACTCGGCGGTATCACCGTCGTCCTCTACGGCATGATCGGTCTGCTGGGTGCCAAGATCTGGCGCGAGAACGGTGTCGACTTCGGCAACCCGCTCAACATGATGCCGGTTGCCGCGGGGCTGATCATCGCGATCGGCGACACCTCGCTCGTCTTCAGCGATTCGTTCTCGTTGAGCGGTATCTCCCTCGGCACGATCGTCGTCATAGGGCTCTACCACCTGTGCGCTCGCATTGCCCCGGCCCACATGAAGACACCGGTCGACGCGTTGCCTCGACATCGATCCTCCTCTACCACAGCACGTTCCGACGGTAGCGACGGAGACGGGGTTGCCGGCGAGGTCGACACCCTGAAGCCGTTGCGGTAACGAGCGATTGCAACACTGGGGCGTGACGTTTGTCACCTCTTGACGAAACACTTCCAGGCACAGGCAGGCAGGATCGGGATATGAAACCTTCTCCATTGAAATACCATCGGCCGCGGTCGATCGAGGAGGCGTGCCGCATCCTGGCCGAGGTCGACGGCAAGGTGCTGGCCGGCGGTCAGTCCCTCATTCCGATGCTGTCGATGCGCCTGGCCGCCCCCGGGAACCTGATCGACATCACCGGCATCGACGGTCTCGACGACATCACCGGGTCGACCGACTCGGGCGTCACGTTCGCGGCTCTGGCCACACACGCGTCGCTCGCGTCGAACCGGGCTGCCGCCCGGACGCAGCCGTTGCTCGGACGGGCACTGCAGCTGGTGGCCCACGCGACCATCCGGAACCGTGGGACCACCGTTGGATCCATCGTGCATGCCGACCCGTCGGCCGAGATGCCTGCCGTCATCCGGTTGCTCGACGGTTCGGTGACGGTGCAATCCGTCCGCGGCCGCCGGGAGATCGCGGCGAAGGACCTGTTTCTCGGGCCGCTGGAGTCCTCGCTCGACACCGACGAGATCGCCATCGCTGCAACGGTTCCCGCCGCCCGGGCCGGCGAGGGCACGGCCATCGACGAGGTTGCCCGCCGACACGGTGACTACGCGCTCGTCGGAGTCGCGGCCCGCGTCACCGTTGCCGACAACGCAGTACGCACCGCGCACGTCACCTATGTGTCCGCCGGAGAATTCGGCGAGGTCGTCGACTACACCGACGTCATCGGTGGGGCCGCGGTGTCCGACGCACGTGATCCGAAGTGGAACGCATTGTCCGAGGACGCACGTCTACGCGTCGAGACCGAGTCCGATATTCATGCCACCGCGGCGTACCGATCCCAACTCGTCGCAGCACTGACCGCACGGGTGGTGATGGCCGCCGCAGTCGACGGCGCGTCGTCGAAGTCCACTCACCCGCAGCACGCCGATTCCGGAGTGAACCACTGATGAAGACAACAGATATCGAACAGCACTTGGACGATCTGATGGCGGAGACCGGTGAACAACACGTACAGGTGACGTTCACCCTCAACGCAACCAAGCAGACGATCGTCGTCCCGGCCCGCACCCTCGCGTCGGACGCCATCCGCCACGACCTCCGCCAGACCGGCACCCATGTGGGATGCGAGCACGGCGTGTGCGGCGCGTGCACGGTGCTCCTCGACGGCAAGCCGGTCCGGGCCTGCCTGATGCTCGCCGCCAGCCTCGAGGGGCAGACCGTCACCACGGTGGAGGGTCTCGTCGAGCCGGACGGCACTCTGCATCCCGTGCAGCAGGCCTTCAAGGACTGCCACGGTCTGCAATGCGGTTTCTGCACACCGGGATTCGTCACGACGATCGCCGCGTTCCTCGAAGAGAACGACTCGCCGACGCAGGCGGAGGCCACCGAGGCCATCGCCGGCAACATCTGTCGGTGTACCGGCTATCAGAACATCAAGGCCTCGGTGCTGCGCGCCGCCGAGATCAAACGCGAACGGGCGGGCGAGTTCCCGCTCGGTCCCGACGACGAGTCGAGTCGTGCCGCACTCGACCGCAAGGTACGCGGATCCACCAGTCCCGTCGGCGGACGGATGGGCCGAGCATGAGCACCACGCGCACCGCCCCGCCGCACACTCCCACCAACACCGCTCCCCTGTTCGGCCAGCCGCTGTCGCGGTCGGAGGACGAGCGGCTGCTCAGCGGCAAGGGCAAGTATCTCGACGACCTCGGTCACGGGGCGCTGATCGCTGCCTTCGTGCGCTCCCCGCACGCACATGCACGCATCACCGCCATCGATATCGACGACGCGCTGGCCATGCCGGGCGTGCACGCGGTGTACACCTACGACGATCTCGAAGCGGACTCGGCCGAGATGGCCGAAGGGCTGCCGCTGCTGATCCCCCATCCGGCAATCGTGGCTCCACGCAACGGCTTCCCGCTCGCCAAGGACGAGGTCAATCACGTCGGTGAGGCCATCGTCATGGTCATCGCAACGAACCGCTACGTGGCCGAGGATGCCTGTGCGGTCATCGACGTCCGCTACGACATCCTCGACCCCGTCGTGGGCATCGACACCGCGCGCGTCGCGGCTCGCCGAGTACACGACGACGTTCCGGACAACGTGGCCGCGCACCTGCAGCACGGTTTCGGAGACATCGACGCCGAACTCGCCGCTGCACCACACCGGATCACCCTCGACCTGAACATCGAGCGTTCGGCGGCGATGCCGATGGAGGGCAAAGGCGTCTACGCGCGCTGGGACAGTGACGAGGAGACGCTGACCTTCTGGTCGTCCACACAGACCTCCACGTCGGTGCGCGCGGCCGTCGCGGCGCGACTCGGCATGGCGATGAACAAGATTCACTGCATCGCCCCGGACGTCGGGGGCGGATTCGGCGTCAAGATCATGCACCCGTGGCCGGAGGAGGTGATGGTGACTTGGGCAGCTCGACAGCTCGGCCGCGCCGGCATCTCCAACGAGGTCAAGTGGGTCGAGGACCGCCGCGAGCACTTCATCTCGAGTGCGCACGAACGTGCACAGGTTCAAGAGGTCACCCTCGGTTTCGACGACGAGGGACGGCTGCTTGCGTTCGACTTCACCGTCTGGCACGACAACGGCGCATACCTGCCGTACGGCATCATCGTGCTGATCAACACTGCGACGCAGGTGCTGGGGCCCTACAAGCCGGTCTCGTTCCGCTGCAACGGTTATTCGCTGTACACCAACACCGTCATCGTCATTCCGTATCGAGGAGCAGGCCGCCCGCAAGGTGTGTTCGCAATGGAACGCTCGATGGACGCCATTGCCCAGTACCTCGGCAAGGACCGACTCGAGGTACGCGAGAAGAACCTCATCAGGCCCGAGGAGATGCCCTACGACTTCGGTTTGATGTTCCAGGACGGTCGACCGTTGATCTACGACACCGGCGACTACCAGGCCGGCATCGACAAGCTCAAGGCGCTGATCGACTGGGACGGCTTCCCCGAATACAAGAAGCAGGCAGCCGCGCAGGGCCGCACCGTCGGTATCGGTGTCGGTGCCTACGTCGAGGGCACCGGCCCGGGGCCGTACGAGGGCGCGCACGTGCTCATCGAGAACTCGGGAAAGATCAAGGGCGCAACGGGGTTGACGACGCAGGGCCAGGGCCATCAGACGACGTTCGCGCAGATCGTCGCCGATGACCTGGGTGTCTCCATCGCCGACGTCGAGATCACCACCGGCGATACTCGTCGATTCGGTTATGCCGTCGGCACATTCGCCTCCCGTGGTGCGGTGATGTCCGGTTCGGCGTTCCACGTGGCCGCGCAGATGGTCGCCGAGAAAGCGAAGGTCATCGCCGGGCGTGCCCTCGATCTCGACCCCGTCGAGCTCGAATTGCGCGGGGGCTACGTCTGCAAGATCGGCACCGAACCCGGAGCAGAGGGCACGTCCATCTCCCTCGGTGTCGTTGCCGTACTGTCCAATCCGCTGCGTTATGCCTTCGACAAAGAGTCGAGGCAGGCCACCGGGTTCGCGAAGATGGACACCGACATGACGATCCCGCCGGTGCCGGAGGGCGAACAGCCGGGCCTCGAAGCCACCGGTTACTACTCTCCCCCGCGCTCGACGTTCGCGTCGGGCATCCACGCGGCGATCGTCGAGACCGATCCGGTGACGGCCGAGATCCACGTCGAGCGCTACGCGGTGGTGCACGACTGCGGCAACGTCATCAACCCCCGCATTGTCGAGGGCCAGATTCACGGCGGCGTCGCCCAGGGAATCGGCGGAGCGTTGTACGAGAAGATCGCCTACGACGAGCACGGGCAATTACTGAACGCCTCGTTCATGGACTTCCTGATGCCGTTCGTCACCGAAGTTCCCGAGACGATCGAGATGGACCACACCGTGACCCCGTCCGGGCTCAATCCGTTGGGCATGAAGGGTGCCGGCGAAGCCGGCGTCATCCCCACCAGCGCCGTCATCGCGGCCGCTGTCGAAGACGCCGAGGGCTTTTCGATCACCTCCATGCCCATTTCACCGTCCGACCTGTACGAGCTGCGGCTGACCCACGCGGTCGCTCAGACAACCGAGGAGATTTCATGAGAATCGCAGGAACCGCCACGCTGGCCGCACCTCCCGCCGAGGTGTACGACAGCATGCAGGACGGCCGGGTCCTGGCCGCGACCATCCCCGGAGTGCAGTCGCTCGAGCAGTTGAGCGACGATCACTACAAGCTCTCGATCACCGCAGGCGTCGCAGCCATCAAAGGCACCTACGACGGTGAAGTTGTCCTCTCGCAACAGAATCGGCCCGAGTCGTTCGTCATGACCGCCTCCGGTGCCGGCGCACCGGGCACGGTGCGCGCCGATGTCACCATCAAGCTCGAGCCCACCGAAGGCGGCGGCACGATGCTCAGCTACGACGCCGACGCCGTGGTCGGCGGCATGGTCGGCGGGGTCGGTCAGCGCATGATCACCGGCGTCGCAAAGAAGATGGCCGGAGTGTTCTTCAACGGCCTCGACGGCGTCATCGCCAACGGGGTGCCGGAGGCCGCTGCTGCGCCCGCGGAGGTATCAGCCAGCGATTCCGGCACCACCCCCACTGCCCTGCCTGTCGCGGCCGGACGCGCTGTGAGTGCCGGTGCACCCGTCGCCGCGCAGTCCGTCCGCGGCACTCTGCTGGCCGCCGCAGCCGGCGCAGGCTTCGCACTGGCCGGAGTCGTGTTGGGCGGACTGCTCACTCGCTCGTCCTGTCACCGGTAGCTCCGCGCCGTCACGGCTCACGACAAAGGCCGCTCATCCCAACCATCGGGGGTGAGCGGCCTTTGTCGTTGCAAGTACTGCCAATTCGACGCCGGTGCAGGGCGCGCGGAGCTCAAATGCTCGGCCGGAGTTTGGCACCTTGTGCCAAAGATACTGAGACGTAGAACGGGTCGAATGTGAGTACACGTCAGGTACCCGCCGATCCGACCAACGGACGCGTGGCCTACGAACCATATCGAGGAGGAAGCGTGGAACCACGAAAGATTCGGGTCGGTATCGACACCGGTGGCACATTCACCGACGTCGTGGCAGTGGACGAGGAGTCGGGAGCCATGGTGACCACCAAGACTCCGTCGACGCCGAGTGATCCGGCCGAGGGATTCCTGACCGGCATCGACAAGGTACTTCGCCAGCTCGGCGTATCCGGCGATTCGCTCAGCGCCGTCAGCCACGGCACCACCGTCGCTACCAACAAGCTGCTCGAAGGCAAGGTGGAGAACCTGGGGTTCATCACCACCGAGGGCTACGAGCACGTACTCGAGATCGCGCGCCAGTCGGTACCCGACGGCTACGGCAACTCCTACTTCTGGGTCAAGCCCGATCGCATCGTGCCCGCACACCGCGTCCGCACCATCCGCGGCCGGCTCTCGTTCGACGGCAACGAGATTCGCCCTCTCAACGATGACGATGTGCGCGCGGCAGCAGCATTCTTCAAGGCAGAGGGGGTCAAGACCCTCGGCGTCTGCCTGGTGCACTCCTACGCCAACCCGGACCACGAACAGCGTGTCCGCGACATCCTGCTCGAGAAATACCCCGAGGCGACGGTCTCCATCTCCACCGAGGTGCTGCGTGAGTACCGCGAATTCGAGCGCGCCATCACCACATTGGTCGACGCTGCCGTGAAGCCGAACATTCGCAGCTACGTCAACAACATCGCGAACCGGTTGCGGGAGTTCGCCACCGAATCCGGTGATGCACGCGACGTGCCGTTCTACGTCATGAAGTCCAACGGCGGCGTCCTCTCCGCCAAAGAGGTTGTGCACCAGCCCATCACCACCGTGCTCTCCGGTCCGGCCGCCGGCGCGCTGGGTGCGGCCCTGGTGGCCAGCGCGGCAGGCGTCGAACAGGTGTTGACCTGCGACGGCGGCGGCACCTCCACCGACGTGACCGTCGTGGTCCGCGGCGAGCCCGCGCTGACCACCGAGGGACGCGTCGGCAATTACCCGTCGAAGATCCCGATGATCGACGTCGTCACCGTCGGCGCGGGCGGCGGCTCGATCGCCTGGATGACACCCGAGGGCACGCTGCGCGTCGGGCCACATTCGGCCGGTGCCGATCCCGGGCCCATGTGTTACGGAAACGGCGGCTCCGCGCCCACCATCACCGATGCCCACGTCCTGCTCGGCCGCATTCCTCCCCACCTGCTCGGCGGCGAGATCCCCCTCGATACCGACCTGGCACGCAAGGGCATCGAAGACCTCGCGCAACAGCTCTCGCTCGAGGTCGAAGCCTGCGGCACCGGCATCCTCGAGGTCTCGGCCTGGAACCAGGCCAATGCGCTGCGGCAGATCTCGGTCAAGCGTGGCCTCGACATCCGCGACTTCACCCTCGTC
Source organism: Rhodococcus sp. 05-2254-5 (assembly GCF_002258575.1). Taxonomy (NCBI): domain Bacteria; kingdom Bacillati; phylum Actinomycetota; class Actinomycetes; order Mycobacteriales; family Nocardiaceae; genus Rhodococcus; species Rhodococcus sp. 05-2254-5. The sequence goes on from NZ_NOZG01000033.1 coordinate 96,613, forward strand.
ACGTTCGGCGGCTCCGGGTCGCTGCTCGCCTGCCGCCTGGTGGACATCCTGGGTCTGAAAGACGTTCTGGTACCGCTGAACCCGGGCAACGTCTCGGCGTTCGGTTTGCTGACCGTCGATGTGCGCAACGACTACGTGCAGACGCACGTCAGCCGGCACGACCGTCTGCGCGCCGAGGATCTGGAATCGGAGCTGGCAGTGCTGGCATCTCGGGCCGACGAGGCGCTCGCCGGTGAGGGCTTCGCGGCCGAGGATCGTCGCTACGGACGCTCGGCCGACCTGCGCTACTTCGGTCAGGCCTTCGAGGTGCGCGTACCGATCGCCGACGGTGAAATCACCCAGACCACGATCGATCAGGCTGCCGAGGCCTTCCACGAAGCTCACCGCGAGCTGTACGGGTACGACTTCCGCGGCGATCAGAGTCAGTTCGTCGAGTGGGTCAACCTGCGCGTCAGCGGTATCGGCCCCATCAAGCGCCCCGTACTGTCGGAAATCGCCGCCGGCACCGGAGCCGAAAGTGCCCGCACCGGAACGCGTCAGGCGTACTTCGACGGCTGGCACGAGACCGCGATCTACAGCCGTGCGGATCTCGGAGCCGGTGACACGATCACCGGACCGGCCGTCATCGAAGAATTCAGCTCCACCGTGCCGATCGATCCGGGCTTCTCCGCCCGCATCGACACGTTCGGCAACGTCCGCATCACCCGCACTCTCGACTCGAACGGAGCGAACTGATGACCGTCATCGACATGGTGAACAACAAGCCCTACCGGCTCTCTCCGGTCGACGCGCCTGCGCCTGATCCCGTTCTCGTCGAGATCGTGGCCGGTTACCTCGCGAGCGTCGAAATGGAAGTGGAGACGGCCATTTCACGGACGTCGCGGTCACCGATGATTCGTGACGCCCACGATTTCCGCGCCGGAATCCACGACCGCAATCTGCGCAAGCTGACGGGGCGTTCCTACTCCGCGCTGGTGCATCCGGTGGCTCGCGACTTCCCGCTCGAGACCATGAAGCCGGGCGACGTCTACTTCCACAACGACGTCTATCTCTCCGAGGGTGGCATCGGCCACCTCCCTGACCTCTGTGTCACGGTGCCGGTGTTCGCAACGAAGCCCGGCGACACCGAGCCGTCCGTCGTTGCCTTCGTGCAGGCCTTCGGCCATCACGACGACATCGGCGGCTGCTGCCCCGGCTCCATGCCGTCCGGTGCCACCACCGTGTACGAAGAGGGCCTGATGGTTCCGCCGATCAAGCTGTGGGATCAGGGCGTACCCAACCAGGCCGCGTTGACGATCATGACGCGCAACTCGCGCATGCCCGACGCGTTGGCCGCCGACCTCGACGCCGAATGTTCCGCGTGCCTGATGGGCGCTCGGCGGATGACGGAGCTGTACGAGCGCTACGGCATCGACACCGTCGAGGCGTGCTTCGACTCGATGATGGATGCCACCACCGAGATCTACCGTCGCGAGATCCTGAGCAAGATCCCCAAAGGTGAATACACCTGGGAGGACTACGCCGAGCACGACGGCGTCGACGAGCCCATGTTGCACGTTCAGCGCATCACGTTGACCAAAACCGGTCCCGAGGACGAGCGCGGAGAGCGACTCATCCTCAACTTCACCGGCACCGGACCGCAGGCCAAGGGCCCGATCAACCACTGTGGTGATTACGCCGACGGCAACTTCTTGGCCAAATGGCTTGCGCCGGTGCTGCGCAACCTCGCGGACTCCCCCGAGCGTATGGCCGAGCTCGACGTCAACGAAGGCGTTATCCCGCTGATCGAGATGAAGTTCCCCGAAAAGGGCACGCTCATCACCCCGATCTTCCCGGCCCCGACCAACGCTCGGACGTTCGTCATCCTGCGTCTGCTCGGTGTGCTCGCCGGCGTCGTCGCGAAGGCTGTGGACGGCAACATGCCCGCCGATCAGGAGACCATCCGCTACACGGGCGTGTATGGCGACGACTTCGACGGCAACTCGTACCTCATGCGTGAGGTGCTCGGTGGCGGCTCCGGTGGACGGCATTACGCGGACGGTGAGGACACCATCCACGTCGTGCCCGATTCGCGGAACCTGCCCACCGAGTTCACCGAGAGCCGCTTCCCGTTCATCGTCGAAAAGCTGGGACTGGCCAAGGATTCCGGCGGTGCCGGACGCTACCGCGGCGGCCTCGGTTACGAGAAGCACATCCGCATGCTCAAGGATGCGCATTTCATGTCCATCGCCGACCGTTCGATTCTCGCGTGCTGGGGCGTCAAGGGCGGCAAGGCCGGCGGATCGTTCTCGGTAACGCTGAATCCGGGCCAGCCCAACGAGCGTGAGTTCGACGCGTTGACCGATGCCGAGCCGATCCTGGCGGGCGACACCATCCGTATCCGCACGACGGGTGGCGGCGGCTGGGGCGATCCGCTCGAGCGTCCCATCGAATCCGTCGAGCAGGACGTGCTGTGGGGCAAAGTCTCTCGCGAGTTCGCGGCCACGGACTACGGCGTCGTGATTGCCGAGGGCACGGCGACCGCGGATGTCGAGGCATCGGAGAAGCTGCGTGCGGAGATGCGCAATGCACGCGGCCTCGATGAGCCGTTCTTCGATCGTGGGCCGGGCTACGAACGCCTCTCCGGTGGCGCGAAGTTCGCCGAGTACGACTTCATCGATCGCTGAGATTCACTGATGGAGCTTGATGTGTCCCGTGGCACCGACATCGCGATCGTCGGTGCCACGGGCAAGACCGGACGAGCCGTCGCAGATGCACTCGACGGCATTGCGCTGGTGCGGCGGCTGAGCCGTTCTGCGCCGGATTATCCGGTGGACTTGGAGACCGGTGAAGGCCTTGCCGAGGCCTTCACCGGGAGCCGTGGGGTGTATTTCATTGCGCCCAATGTGCATCCGGATGAGCCTGCTCTACTTTCGCGGGCGCTGGACGCGGCGGCATCCGCCGGAGTGGACCACGTCGTCTACCACTCGGTGGCGTGGCCCTACAGCCCGAGGATGCCGCATCACATGGACAAGGCCCGCTGCGAGGAAGCGCTACGTGCTTTCAGTTCGGAGCGGGGCTTGCACTGGACCATCCTGCAGCCGTGCGCCTATGCGCAGAACTTCGAGGCGGTTCTGACCGGCACCAGTACCGATCTTGCTGTGCCCTACAGCCTGGACACCACGTTCTCGTTCATCAGCCTCGACGATGTGGCCGAGGTGGCAGCCCGGATTCTGGTCGAGGGTGCGGACATTCACCACGGATCGACGTACGAGCTCGGTGGGCCGGAAGCGCTCAGTGTCCGAGACGTGGTTCGTCTGGTCGAGGTGGCCACCGGCCGTGTGGTCGCTTCCAGGTCCTCGAGTGTCGATGAATGGATGAGGCTGCACAGCGACTCGATGTCCGCCGATGAGCAACATCGACTCGGGGCAATGTTCGAGTTCTACGACGACCGAGACTTTCTGGCCGGGAGTGCCGTCACCGCAGCCCTGTTGGGCCGGGAGCCGACGCCGGTGCGTGCGCTGATCAGCTAGTCGTTTCTCGACGAGCAGGCCACTGCAACACCCTCACGGCCAGGTGATGCCCAGGATTGTCACTGTGCTTTCGGCACCGGAGGGGAGCGAGTACGTGCGTACGTCACGCACTCGACTCCCGTCCAAGGCAGCGCCCAAAGGTGAAGCGGTCGAGCAGGTTCGGCCGCTGCTCTCCATCGCGGGTTCGACCAGCACAAAGGTGTCCACGTCCTTCTCGTCACCATCGAACATGACGGTGACAGCAGATCCTGGGCCGGCGATATCGCGGTCGATGATCTTCGATGCGTCCGATTCTGCGATGCGGCTCTTCACTTCTGCGATCGTGCGATCGATGCGCTGCAGCTCGGCGCGAGCGCGGTGGTACGCGTCGTTGTTGTCCAGGTCACCCGAAGCACGTTGCACCAGAACGTTGTTGAAAGCCATCACTCGGCTCTCCAGTAGCTCCGGCAGTTGTTGCTTACGGGGTGCGGGTGTGTCGAACGGCAGGTGATCGATAGTGGTCACGGTTTCTCCTGTGTGACTGGGGTTGTGAGAGTGCTCGAGCAGCACGTCGTTGCGCGATGCACGGACGCAGAACTGCGCCCGCCGATTCGAGATGACTATTCGATGACCGCTGTTTCTCGATGCGCCGACGGAGGGGCTTTACCGAGCGCGATCAGAACGGCCGGTGGTCGAAAGAGGTGGCGCTGCAATCGGGTCCAGGACGGAGTCGAGGGACCGAGGATCGAACGAGGTGACGAAAGCGCGAACGCTACCGCACCTCTGCTCCATCGGGGATCACAGCGACACACCTTCTTTCGGTTCGAGCTCGTGCAGCCGACTGTAGCCGAAAGAAGATAAAAAGCCAGTCGGTGATGAGGGCGGTGCTTCAGACGATGCCGAGAGCGATCATCGCGTCGGCGACTTTGATGAAACCGGCGATATTCGCGCCGTGGACGTAGTCGCCCGGCTTGCCGTACTCCTCGGCGGTCGCGATGGTTCGGTGATGGATTCCGTGCATGATCGCGGCGAGGCGTTCGTCGGTGTACTCGAAACTCCACGAGTCACGAGATGCGTTCTGCTGCGTCTCGAGAGCGGAGGTAGCCACTCCTCCGGCATTGGCCGCCTTGCCAGGTGCGAACGCCACTGAGGCGTCGCGGAAGATCTGGACGGCGTCCGGTGTGGTCGGCATGTTGGCCCCTTCGGCCACCACCTTCACGCCGTGAGATGGGCACACAGGTTGGGGCCTCACAGGACTGGGTCCACGACGTTTCCGATCGAGTGGGGTCAGCTTCCGCAGCGCGATGTACGCGCGAATGCGGCCTGCGGGTCAACACCTGTCTGCATACGCCACGCCGTCAGAGCGAGTCCCAGACCGGCCAGGTGCGTCGGATCATCGAGCGAGGTGCCCAGGAGCGTGTCGAGTCGCGACAACCGGGCGTAGAGAGACTGTCGCCTGATGCCCAGTCCGATCGCGGTCTGGGCTTTACTACCGCCGTTCGCCACGAAGGCATCGAGGGTTCGCACGAGATCGGCAGAGTGTTCTGTGTCGAAAGCGATCACGTCACCGAGCTGTTCGGTGACGAACTCCGTGATCATGGCCGGTACGCACGCGCCCAGCAACCGTTGAACACCGACATCGCGAGCGCACAGAACACCGGTGCGAGTTCCGAAGCGCCGCGCGATCTGGACCACCTCACGCGCTCGGCCGATCGCATCGGAGATGTGAGACAACCCGAGGACCGGAGCCGACGCACCGATCGTGCGCAATGCTGAACCATGAGATCCGCCGCGGAGCAGAGCCTCGATCTCATTGAACGCGGAGCGAACTCGCGCAGGCGACGGCTGCACCCAGCCCTGAGCGAGCACGACGACGTGGTTCGCAGCCACCCCGACCAAACACCGCCCGAGGACGGACTCGACCGCCTCTCGAACCGGAATCAACAGCTCGCGCGCCGGAGTTCGTTGATCGACGTCGACGGCGGCCACCAGAACATGGTGGCCTTCGGTGGGTGCCCAACCGGCTGCGCCGAGGCGCTCGACGAGGTCACCGTGTGAGGTCGACCTGCCTCCCACGAGATCGGTGATCACGGCCTGTGCACGGGACTGTCGGGGACCGAGGCCGGGATGTCGACCGAGTTCCAGAGCTACCGCGACGGCCGCGCAGTGACCGATGGCCGAGCGCCGTGCAGTGGTCCGTCCGGCCAGCACGAGCCGACCGAGCGAGCCCGCGGGTCCGCGCACGTCGAGGACCGTTTTTTCATCGGCCGATCGCGGTGCAGCGGTAGCGTTGTGTTCGACGACGCGGCCCTCCGCGTCGAGCAGATCGACGCCACAGCCGGCCAGCCGTGCGATCGCGTCGAGTAGGGCAGTCATACCCTGCCCCGCCACGACGAGGTCCATGAGCTGATGCCAGACCGGCTCGCCGGTGCGCTGCATTCCGAGCCGGCGCCTCATCACGAGGTCGTGGAAGTCCTCGACCATCCGCTCGAAGGGGACGATCGTGTGCAGCGTCAGGAATGCCACCCCTCGGCGACGCGCGGCCTCGACCAATTCCGGCGGTGCCACGAGAAATGAGCGCCCGACTTCCATTGCGAGAGCGGCACATCCCGCGTCGGCCAGTTGGTCGACGTAGGCAGTCAGCTGCTGGGCCGATCGCCCTTGGAGGCCGAGTCCGGTGGTCAACAACAGCTCTCCGCCCGACAGCAAGCCGCCCATCTCGTAGACCTCGGACGAATGCACCCAGCGGACGACCACGGTGTCGGGTGAGCCCGTGAGTATCTCGACAGCAGCCGCTTCGAAAGACGGCAGCGCCAGAACGTTTCGCAGAGTCGGCAGCATTCGTCCATGCTCCGCCGACGGGACACAGTGCTCCAGATCGACTATTGCTCGAGTGACACGTTGTCCCTTGGCAATCTGTGCGAGGCCTGGTCGACTGATGACACGCATCAGCCTTACCGTTCGTAGACGCTTCAGGAGGACCCCTTGACCGATCCCGCGCACACCGACGAGTACTTCCTCGGACTTGCAATCGAACAGGCACAGATCGGCTGGGAGGAGGGCGGCGTTCCCATCGGCGCGGCACTCGTGCACGACGGCGAAGTTCTCGCGGTGGGACGGAACCGGCGCGTGCAGATGGACAGCGCAATTCGTCATGGCGAAACCGACTGCATCGAGCGAGCGGGGCGACTACCGGCTTCGGTGTACCGCAAATCCGTTCTCTACACCACCCTGTCGCCGTGCTTCATGTGCGCGGGAACCGCATTGCTGTACGAGATTCCGCGAATCGTCATCGGTGAGAACCGCTCCTTCGAGATGTCGGAGAGTCTGTTGCGCGAGCATGGAGTACAGCTCGACGTCGTCGACGACCCCGCCTGTCTGCAGCTCATGGAACGCATGTTGGCGGAGCGCCCAGGCCTGTGGCTCGAAGACATCGGCGAGGAGGCATGAGCAACCGAGCCGATCACGAGTCCACCGCACAGAAGGCCGACGAACCGGTCGACCTGGACTACCCCGTCACGCCCGTGCCCCGCACTGCCCGCAAGCCGTTCTTCTCGTTGGCCATTGTGCTGCTTGGCTTTACCATCTTCACGCCGACAATGCTGGCCGGTGCTGCGCTCGGCACGGCGTTCAGTTTCTGGACCCTCATCCTGGTGATCGTCGCCGGCTCGGCGATTCTGGGCGCGTACGTGGCCATGATGGGATTTGCCGGTGCACGTACAGGTTTGACGACCGTGCTCATGGCGCGTTACAGCTTCGGCACCCGCGGATCCAAGCTCGCGTCGTTGCTCCTCGGTGGTACGCAGATTGGTTGGTATGGCGTCATCATCGGCACCATCGGTGAGCTCACCTCGCAGGCATTGGGCTGGGAGTCCTATGCCGCGCGGGCGGCGGTCATGATCGGTGCGAGCATCCTCATGTGCATCACCGCCTGCTACGGATACCGCGGGATGTACTGGGTCTCGGTCGTGTCGACGCCATTGATTATTGCCTTGGCGTGTTGGGTGGTCTCCCGCTCTCTCGACGAGGTCGGTGGGTTCTCCGGTCTGACGTCGATCGCACCCACGACGACCATGACGGTCACGCTCGCCATCACGACGGTCGTCGGCACTTTCGTCTCCGCGGGGACACAGGCACCCAATTGGACTCGATTCGCACGATCCGGGTCGCAAGCGGCGTGGGCGTGCATCATCGGGTTCCTTCTCGGCAACGGAATGATGATTCTGTTCGGAGCGATCGGAGCAATCACCTTCGGTGAGGGCGATTTCGTTCTGGTTCTCTACAACCTGGGACTCGTCGGCTGGGGCCTGATTCTGCTCTTCGGTAACCTGTGGAAGAGCAACGCGGACACCGCATATGCCTTCGGCGTCGCCGGCGCGGAAATGTTCCGGCATCCCCGGAAGGCACCGTTCATCATCGGCGGCTGCGTCATCGGGACCGTGCTCGCACTCGTCGGTGTGCACAATCATCTGGTCGACTACCTGAGCTTGCTCGGCACCTTCATTCCTCCGTTGGGCGGTGTTCTCATCGGAGACTTCCTGTGCCGCTGGCGTCAGGGCATACCCGAGGGGCACACTCCCCCGCTGGTGCACTGGCGACATCTCGCGGTGTACGCCTTTGCGGCCTTCCTTGGGTGGTTGTCCGGGGAACTGGAAATTGGCATCCCGCCGTTGATCGGCATCGTGGTCGCTATTGCACTGACGATGGTTCTGCATCGACGTGGTTCTGAGTCGGCGACGGGCGCGCAGAACGAAAGCGCTGCAGTTCTGTAGTCGGTGTTTGACCCCCGATTATGAGTACACCGGGCTTTAGGTACCCAAGTTGGCCGCCGCAGGTCCGTCTATGGAGATCCATAACCAGTCGTCGCGGCGGACGCAAAGAAGTCGGTCAGCCGCTACACCCCACCTGGGTCGCGCCGCGAACAAGGTGACCCCGGCACCGGTCAGGCGAGGCCATATCTAGCGGCGCTTTCACGTAGCGACCCGATGACGGTCGCGCCGAGCTTGTTCCGAGCCAGTGCCCTCGCATATGAACCGTGGCTGGCACCGAGCCTACGGAAGTTGGTGAAAGTCGTCCTATAGTTCGTGTCGGCCTCAACTACGGTGCGCTCTGGCGGCTAGCCAGCTACTAGGCCGCCACAGGTCGTGTTATACCGTCCTGGCATGGCCAAGTTCCCCAAAGTTCGAGAGCAGCACATCGCCGTCTTCGGCGAGAGCGGGTCAGGCAAGACCGTTCTTGTTTCATCGTTTTTCGGCCCGACCCAGGAGGGAACCTACAAGAACGATCTTTGGGATCTTGTCGCCGATGACGTCGGCCAAGGGGTTCGCCTCTACAAGAATTACCTCGGCATGAAGAACAAGGCGTCTGCGCCGATGGCCACACGCTTCAAGAACACGACTTACTATTTCTCGGTCAAACTCAAAGGCGGAGAAAACGACTCAGCTAAGAAAAGGCCGTTCGATGTCCTCAGACTCGCCTGGCACGACTACCCGGGCGAGTGGTTCGAAGAGGAGCCCAGCAGCGCGGAAGAACTAGACCGGCGTACCGACACCTTCCGTTCTCTTCTCAGGTCCGACGTCGCAATTCTCTTGGTGGACGGGCAGAAATTGATCGATCATCGCGGCGAAGAACAGCTGTATCTCAAGTCACTGATGTTCAACTTTCGACAAGGGCTGTTGCGACTCAAGAACGACCTGCTCGAGGACGGGCCCATCGTGGAGTTTCCCCGAATCTGGATCTTGGCCCTGTCGAAAGCTGATCTGCTGCCAGACTGGGACGTGGATACTTTTCGCGATCTGGTCATCCTCGAAGCAGCCGAAGACGTTGAACACCTTCGCTCAACCATTGCCGGATTCATTGAAACTCCGGCTGCCCTATCAATCGGCGAAGACTTCATGCTGCTCTCATCCGCCAAGTTCGAGCTGAAGTCCGATAATCGGCAGCCAGTCGAAATCGACCTGACGAAACGCGTCGGGCTCGATCTAGTACTCCCTGTTGCGTCCCTTCTTCCGCTGGAACGTCGCGTGCAGTGGCAGCTGAAGCACAGTATCCCTTTTAAAGTGCTTGAGTCGCTTGCCGACGGTGCCGAATTGCTGGCAGCCGGACTAGCCGGAAAGAAATTCGGGCCGATCGAGAAAATGTTGGCCAAAGCGGGCACGGCAGGCAAGGTCGCGGCCCTGGCCCTGCCGATCTTGACGGAAGCAGTCAAGTTGGTAGGACCGAAACTCAAGGAAATGAACGAGCAGGCGCGGTCGCAGCACGACTACCTGAGGGCGACTCTGACGCAGTTCAGGCTCGATCTCGAGCGGGGTGTCAACGACAAGGTGATCAGGAATCCGAAGTGAGTGAAAATATCGCATATTCTGAGAGCTTGATCTGGGCCACTCGAGGTCAAACCTGGGGTTTTCGGTTCCTTCTCGATGCCGGGCAGAGCGATCCGCTCGCGGCCTACGAACGGGCGTTCGGAAACCTCTCAGACTCACCGAACGTGTGGCACCGCCAAAACGGGGAAGTCGCGCTGCGCATTTCAGATCCGCTTGAGCGTCGCGATTCGGCGGGTCGTGTGATTCCCCACGAGTTCGTCCTCTTGGGCGACCTCGCCGCTACCGTCGACTCCGTGGAAGACGGTCTGAGAATGGTATGGCCGTTAGTGTCTGAGAGGTACGCGGTGGTCTGGGCAACCCCCAACCCCAACCCATCGAGCGACTGATCCATCCCTACGCATTGTGAAATTTGTGCATCCGAGGCCAGTGTTAATCGAAAGAGGTAGCCGCAGCCGATGATCATCACCGGGCTGTTCTTCGCGGAGTATGCGCGAGTCAGCGAAGACATGCTCGACATTCTCGGCGGTGTCTGGGATACCTGCACGGTTCCTCGCGACACCCGCCTGCTCGAATGCCGTATGGTCGCGCTGCTACAGACCGGGCCCGACGACTTCGGCAAGGATTTCCCTGCGACGCTCGAGGTGCTCGACGCGAACGGCGAACACATCGTCAATCAGCGAGGCTTGCAAATCCCCGGTGCCGGCTTCACGGGCGAAAATCGATTCTGGTTCCTGCCGATGCAGATGGTCTTCCGCCACGAAGGACGACACAACTTCATCCTCAGCGCCGGTGGAGCCACAGCGAGCGTCGGGCTTCGCATCGCCTTCGGCTGACGTCAGCTGCTGATCGTCTCCCGCGCAACACCCCGCTCCACCACTCGTCGAGCGGTCCGGGCAACGGCCTCGTCGATCAGAAAACCCTTGCTGTCGACGGCCACACCGGACTCTGCATGTTCCAGGACGGCCAACAGTTCCTCTGCTTCTCGAACCTCGTCCTCCGACGGCACGAACACCGTTCGCACAGGACCGAGTTGAGCCGGATGAATACACGCACGACCGACAAAACCGAGACCAGCAAGCGTTCGGGTATCGGCCTCGAATGCATCGGCATCGCGGAAGTTTCGCGACACCGCAGCAGGCGGCGGATCAATTCCCGCTGCAACGCTGGCTGCCACCACCTGAGCGCGCACGAACGACAGTGACTCTGCGGAGCCGTCGACGCCCAGATCGGCGGCCAGGTCCACCTCACCGATCTGGAGAAACTTGACCCGAGACGCACGCGCAATCTCGAGGGCGGCGAACACTCCGGCGGCTGTCTCGATGAGGGGCGAGACCACCGCGTCACTGCCGCTCAGTAGGGCGTCGGCTTGTTCGATTTCGCGAGCAGACGACACCTTCGGGAGCCAGATACCCGTCAGATTCGGGTGCAGCACCGCACGAATATCGTCCGCCTGCAACGGCCCTGGGTTCACCCGCACCCAGATCTGTACATCGCCTGGATCGCAGGCGGCAACCCATTCGGCTACCGTCACACGGGCATGATCCTTGTTCGCCGCGGTGACGGCGTCCTCGAGATCCAGCACCACCGCGTCCGTGCCCGACGCCAATGCTTTGTCGAAGCGCTCCGGCACGTCCCCGGGAACGTAGAGGTACGTCAGAGCCGATCTCATCCGATCACTCCCGTGCCCGCAACGAGGGACTTGGCGATGACGGTGCGCATGATGTCGTTTGTGCCCTCACCGATGGCCATCAGCGGGGCGTCGCGGTAGAGACGCTCGACGACGAACTCGGTGGAGTATCCGTAGCCCCCGTGAATACGCATGGCCTCGAGGCTGGCGGTGATGGCGGCCTCCGAGGCGAAGTACTTCGCCATACCGGCTTCCATATCCACTCGCTTACCCGAATCTGCCTGCGATGCAGCCCAGTACGTCATCAGACGTGCAGCCTGAAGCTGGGTCGCGATATCGGCGATCTTGAGCTGAATGGCCTGGAACTCAGCGATGGGCTGACCGAATGCGGTGCGCTGCTTCGCGTATTCGAGGGCCGCGTCATAGGCAGCCTGCGCGATTCCGACACTGCGACCGGCAATGTTGAGGCGACCGATCTCGAGACCGGACAGTGCCTGCTGCAGACCACGACCCTCCACCCCACCGAGCACTGCGTCGACGGGAACGCGCACATCGGTAAACGTGATCTCACACGATTCGGTGCCCTTGTAGCCGAGCTTGCCCATGTCGCGCTGCACCTCGAAGCCGTCAGTGGTGGTGTCGATCAGCAGCAGCGACATTCCCTTGTGCGCGGGAGTCGTGGTGGTATCTGTCTTCACCAATACCGGAAGCACATTCGCGTGCCGTGCGTTGGTAATCCACGTCTTGGCACCGTTGACGACGTAGTGGTCGCCGTCCCGCTTCGCAGTGGTCTTGATGCCCTGCAGGTCGGTTCCGGCACCGGGCTCGGTCAGGCCGACCCCCGTGCGCCATTCGCCGGACGCGAGCTTGGGCAGCAGAGTCTTCTTCTGCTCCTCGGTGCCGTGCTTGCCGATCATCCAGCACGACAGGTTGTGGCTACCGAGAATGCCGGCGACGCCCATCCATCCGCGGGCCAGCTCCTCGTACACCAGGGTGAACGAGACCTTGTCGAGGTCGAGGCCGCCGTACTCCTCCGGCGTCGTAATGCCGAACAGGCCCATGGCCTTCATGTGCTCGACAATCTCGGTGGGGTACCGCCCCGTCTTTTCCCACTCGTTCGCGACCGGGATGATTTCCTTGTCGACAAAGGTGCGCAATGCTTTACGGAAGGCCGTCTGCTGCTCGTCGTACGTGAAGTCCATGGTGATGTCCTGTCGATTGAAGTGTCAGGGTGTCGGCGCGATGGCTGCGGCGAGGTCGAGGATGGCGGTCAGGTCGGTTTCGTCGACCAACCCGAGGACGCGGTCGGCAAGCTCGTTGGCGCGAGAGTCGTTGCCGCAGTTGCCGAAAAACTTCTCCAGCAGACGGTCATCACTCAGCGGGAATCCGGCGGATCCTTGGCTGCCGCCGACAGAGGCGTCGAGCACTCGTCCGTCGGTGAGGGTGAGAACCGCCCTGCCCGACGCGGCCGCCGCGGGAACCTCGGACGGCAGGTTCGTCACCCGCACCTTGCGGGCGGTGACCAGAACGTCCTCACGCGCGATGGATTCGTCGGTATAGGTCGAGACGGTGATCGCGCCGTCGTGCAGTAGCGCGGCCACACTCCACGGCAGATCGAACTTGCCGTCGTAGGTACTGCGCGGTGACGCGACCCCGGTATTGGGTCCGCAGACGAACGGACTCGAATCGGGGTGAACGAACACCTCGATGTCGTCGACATCACTGGCCTGAACTGTGTTGTCGCCGAGCGCTTTCGACACCGCATCGAGCGTCACGTGCATCAGTTGGCAACTGGGATACGGCTTGATGCCGATGCGGGTGGCTTCCCACCGCGTGCCGAGTCCCTCGGTCAGCGCCGCGAAGTTCGTCGGCCGATCGGTCAGCGCAGCGTAGATTCCGCGTCGACCTTCGAGAACCGAGGACGGTCCGGTGGCTCCCGCGGCGGCGAGCCGTGCAGCGAGCACGCCGTTCATGCTGGCCGATCCGGGATGCAGCGCCTTGGTGTCGGCGTCGGTATCGAGAAACTCGAGCAAGCCCGAACTCGACGATCCGGCGATTCCCAGGGCGTTGACCAACGTCTCGGTGTCGAACTTCGAAAGGTGCCCGGCGACGAGTGCGGCTGTCAACGGTCCTACCGCTGACGTGGCATGCACACCACGGGCGTGGAAGCCGTGGGGGCTCACTTCGCCGAGGCGGCAGGCGGTTTCGAGTCCGAGGGCTGCGGCGGTCAGCACGTCCGCACCAGAAGCTGATACCTGTTGCCCGACGGCGAATGCCGCAGGGAGCGATACGGCCGTTGCGTGCACCAGTGCGCCCGCATGGGTGTCGTCGAAGTCCAGCGAGTGCAGCATCACCCCGGTCGCGAAGGCGGCTGCCGGTGCAGACAGTCCTCGGGTTCCGGTGAGAGGCCGCGCCTCCGGTGGGCCGCCGAGGGCGTCGGCCACTGTCCAGCCCGGTCGGCCGTAGCCGAGACGTTGGGCCGCAACGGTATTGCCGACGCCATCGAGAAGGTGTCGCGCCGCCGAGTGCCGGACGTTCTCGGGCAGGTCGGCAACGGTCACACTCGATGCCCACTCTGCCAAGATCGTCGAACTCACGCCCGAACCTCGTCCTTCGCCGTACCGAAGGCACCCTCCGCCTTCAGTTTCGCGACGCGTTCGTCGTCGTAGCCCAGTTGGTCGCGCACGATGTCGTCGAAGTGCTCGTTGCGCTGCGGCGCTCGGCGGTACTGCTTGGCCTCGGAACCGAAGTTCACCGGTGAGGCAACCTGACGGACCGTGTTGTACACCGGGTGCTCGGTCTCGACCACGAGATTGCGTGCGAGCGTGTGAGGTTCGGTGAGTGCGTGCTCGACGTCGTTGATCGGACCTGAAGGCACCCCGGCAGGGCCGAGCTTCGAGAGCCAGTGATCGACGGTATTCGTGGCGAACACCTCTTCCAGGATCGGCAGCAGCACGTCCTGATGCTTGCCACGAAGCGAGAAGTTGCTGAACCGCGGATCGGCACCGAGGTCCGGGCGATCGATGGCGACGACGAGCCGGTCCCAGAACTTCTCCTTCGCGCAGCCGACGATGAGCCAGCCGTCCGTCGCCTCGAAGGCCTGGAACGGAACCAGCGAGGGGTGGGCCGAGTTCTTCGTCCGGATCGGCTCGAAGCCGGCGTTCAGATGCCACGTTGCGGGATAGGTGAGCAGAGACATCGCTGTGTCGTACAGCGAGACGTCGCAGTCACCGCCGATGCCGTCGCGCCGGGCTGCGTGCAATCCTGACAGCAGCGAAATGGCGGCGACGAAGCCACCGGAGTAATCGACCAGCGACAAACCGGATTTGGTGGGCGGGCCATCCGGGTCGCCGGTGACGCTCATCCAGCCGGCGAGTCCCTGCAGAATATAGTCGTAGCCGGGCTCTTTCGACCGCGGACCGGTCATACCGAAGCCGGTGAGGCTGCAGCACACGATCGCGGGATTGAGATGCTTGAGCTGGTCGTAGGTGATGCCGATCTTCTCGGGTACGTCACCGCGGAGGTTGGAGTAGACGGCGTCGCTGGTACGGACGAGGTCCTCGAAGACCGCTCGCCCGCTCGGGGTCGAAAGATCCAGCGAGAGAGAGCGTTTGTTGCGATTGAAGCTCTCGAAGAACAGCGAGTCCTCGCCCTCGTTGTAGGGCGGAACGTAGCGGCCGACGTCACCGCCCACGCTGGGATCCTCGATCTTGATGACATCCGCGCCCAGATCGGCAAGGTGCAAGCTACCGAACGGGCCTGCGCCGTACTGCTCGAGGGAGATGATACGGACGTCTTCGAGTGGCCTCATGCGTCGGAATCTTTCGTCGTGGGGAGTTCGAGCGGGCCGTTCTTCGCTTCGGGGAAGTAGTTTTGCCCGATGCCACTGTCGCGGGTAGCGACCATGACCGAGCGCTTCCATGAAATGACCTCGACGCCATCCTGATTGAGGCCGCGGGTGATCATCGAGACGATGCCGGCGTAGGGGCGTGACTCGGATTTGCGCAGCCCGGTACAGATGCTTTCGGCGTACAGGGTGTCGCCCGCGTAGACCGGGTGGGACATCTTGATGTCGGTGAAGGCGAGGTTCGAGATCGCGTTCTGGCTCATGTCGATCACCGAAAGTCCCAGTACCACAGAGACTGTGAAGCCGGAGTTGACGATGACCTTCCCATCGGTGATGGGGTTCTGTGATGCCAGGTGCGCGTTGAAATGGTTCTGGTTGGTGTTGAGCGACAGCAGCGTGATCCACGTGTTGTCGGTCTCCGTGATCGTCCGCCCGAAGGGATGTTGGTAGACGTCCCCCACGGTGTAGTCGTCGAAGAAGCGCCCCAGAACGGCCGGATGGATTGCCACCGTGTCTCCTCGTGTCGGTTTGGCGAGTGCCTTACCTAGACCATAAACATCAGACGTTTACGGCGTCAAGGGTTTGAGAGAACTGGCAATCAGCGGCGTTTACATAGATCGACCCAGAAAAGAGCAGATGTTTACGGGGTACGGAGTCGATCCATCTGCCGGTACGAGTCGCCGAGGTGGTCGAGATGCTTCCGCATCAGATCCATGGCAGCCATCGAATCACCGGACTCCACCACGTCGAGCAGTCCCCGGTGGTCGCTGTCGACGCATTGCCAGAACCCATCGGGTGCATGATCGCGACCGAATCGGCCGGACAGGACACGAAACACAGGTGCGGTGATGAGTTCGAGCAGGGGGTTGTGGGCTGCACGAAGCAAGACCAGGTGGAATTCCTGGTTCTTGGCGAACGTCTCGGGTCCCTGCACGTCGTTGGGGTCGAAGATCGACGCGTTGAGCTGCTCGAGATGCTCATCGGTGCGGCGGAACGCAGCGATGCCTGCAGCCGGAACCTCCATCAGGTTGCGCACTTCCATCAGCTGATCGACCGTGACGGTCTCCGCGGCGGCCATCAGCGCCACACCGGTTTCCAGGTGCTCACTGATGTGCCCGACGCTGGGGACGGCGACGAAGCTACCCCCGGTCACCCCCCTGGTCGTCTCGATCAGATTCTGGCTGGCCAGTGACCGCAGCGCTTCACGAATGGTGCTACGGCCGACGCCGAACTCCGCGGTGAGCTCGGCCTCGCCGGGCAGCCGCTCCCCCGGTTGCAGCTCACCGGACAGGATGCGGCTCCGAAGATGGCCGGCGAGAACCGCATACGCGGGGACGCTCTTAGCTGTCGCCTTGAGCGGAGCCGATTGCGCCACGTCTTCCCCCTGATGTCGATGGGCCGTTCTGCTAGCCGATAGGTACCGGTCGGCTCGAGCTTAGCCTGGCCACTGCCTCGACATACAGAGATCGCGACCCTCGATACATCCGCTCTTTACCCAGGAGCAAGCCGCAACGACACGAATCGAGCCCGATATCTGGACAAAATCGACCCAATACATCAGAGGTATTGCTTTTATCGGCAATCATCAGCACTATGACTCATGTCACCTCAGCAGTGACCCCACGACTTCGTAGGACACGCGGAGCACGCCTTCCCGCTCCCCTCGGGCACCGACAGAACGGACGCAGCATGAAACGCATTGGAGTCGACGTCGGCGGCACGTTCACCGACCTCGTCCTGTGGGACGACGACGGCACGGTCGTCGTGCACAAAACCCCGTCCACCAATCACGACCCCTCCATCGGCACGATGGACGGCATCAAGGTTCTCGCCGAACGTGCCGGCATCGACCCGTCCGAAATCGACATGTTCTTCCACGGCACCACCGTGGCGACCAACATCGTGCTCGAGCACAACGGCTGCGACGTCGGCATGATCACCACCGAGGGGTTCCGCGACCTGCTGCACATCGCGCGCAAGAAGCGTCCTCTCAATTACTCGAACTACCAGGATCTTCCGTGGCAGAAGTGGCAGCTCGTGCCGCGACGCAACCGTCGGGTGGTCCCCGAACGCATCGATGCTGCAGGAAATGTTCTGACCCCGCTCGACGAAGATGCTGTGCGCGAACAGGTTCGACTGTTGCGTGAGCGAGGCGTGCAAGCCATCGCCGTCGCATTCCTGCACGCGTACCGCAACCCCACCCACGAGCAGCGCGTGCGAGCCATCATCGAAGAAGAGTTCCCGGGCGTCTTCATCTCCCTCTCCAGCGAGGTGGCCCCGCAATACCGCGAGTACGAACGCTTTTCGACCGCAGCACTCAACGCGTTCATCGGACCGAAGACCTCGAAGTACATCGAGAACCTGGCCGGTAAGGCGAAGGCAGCGCAGGTCGGCGAGGACGTACACCTCATGACCTCGGCCGGCGGGCTCGTCACCTCCCGCAGCGCCAGCGAAATCCCGGTCTCACTTCTGACCAGCGGGGTGGTCGCCGGCCTGCTCGGCGGCTGCGCCATCGGTAAGGCATCCGGGTTCCCCAGTGTCATCACCCTCGATGTCGGCGGTACCTCCGCGGATGTCGGCGTGGCACCGGACGGTGCCCTGCGGATGAAGCATCTGCTCGACACCCGAATCGGCGACTATCACGCGATGGTGCCGATGGCCGAGGTCGACACCATCGGTGCCGGCGGCGGATCCATCGCCGTGGTCGACGACGGCGGCATGTTCCGCGTCGGACCACGCAGCGCGGGTGCCGTTCCCGGTCCCGCCTGCTACGGACACGGCGGCACCGAACCGACGTCCACCGACGCCATGGTGATGATGGGATGGCTGCGCGAGAAGAGCTTCCTGTCCGGAACAATGGAGGTCAAGCCCGAGCTGGCGCGCGAAGCGATTCAGACTCACATCGCCGACAAGCTCGACACCCCACTCGACGACGCCGCGATGGGCATCTTCAAGATCCTCGCCCATTCCATGACCGAGGCGATCAGCCTGCACTCGGTGCGTAAAGGCTATGACCCGCGCGACTTCTCACTGATCGCCGAGGGTGGAGCCGGTCCGCTGTTCGCGTGGCAGATCGCCGACCAGCTCGGTATTCCGCGGGTCATCGTGCCCGGTCACCCCGGCATCACCTCCGCTGTCGGCCTGCTCACCACCGACATCCGCTACGAGGAGCCGACGACGGTGTGGACGTCGTCCGCCGACCCGAACATCCAACTGCTGCAGGAGCAGGTCGAGCGTCTGTCCGCACTGGCCGTCGCACAGCTCGAGAAGGACGGTGTTGCGGCCGAGAACATTTCGCTCGAGCGCAGCGTCGACTGCCGATACGTCGGCCAGGGCTACGAACTCCGCGTCGCTGCACCGGACGGCGACATCGACGACGTGTGGGTCAAGACCGTCGCCGAGGCATTCCACGACGTGCACGGACGCACCTACTCTCAGCGGTTCGACGACAAGCCCGTGCAGCTGATCAACGTCCGCGTCACCGGCGTGGGTGCGGTTCCCCACGTACAGATCGCCGATATCGCCGTGGGCTCCGCCGACTCCTCGGCCGCGATCAAGACGACCACCCAGGCACTGTTCTGGCAGGACGAGACGTCCGCGCCGCAGTGGGTGGACACCCCGGTCTACGAGCGGTCACTCCTGCTGGCGAACAACGAGATCGACGGTCCTGCGATCGTCGAGCAGTTCGATTCCACCACGATCATCGGCATGAATCAGCACGCCACCGTCGACGCCGTCGGCCACATCATCATCGAGAGGAACCCCGCATGAGCAAGGCGCTGATGCCCACCACCGGAGTGTCACTGGCGGGCGAATCCACTCGAACCTGGAACGACGTCGAGGTCGATCCCATCACGCTGCGCGTCATCGGCGGAGCCCTGCAGTCGATGGCCAAAGAGATGGCTCAGGTGCTCTACCGCATGGCGTACTCGTCGCTCATTCGAGAGTCCGAGGACCTCGGCGCGGGCATCTTCGACATCAACGGACGCGAACTCTGTGAATCGGATTCGACTCCGATGCACTGCGGTTCGATTCCCGCCTACATCAAGGGCGTCAACCGTCGCCTCGCCGGAACGTACAAGCCCGGAGATGTGGTGCTGCACAATCATCCGTACCACGGAGCGGCTCACTCCCCCGACTACGGCGTGATCATTCCGATCTTCTGGCAGGGCGAGCACATCGGCTTCGCCGGGTGTACCGGTCACGTGTCCGACGTCGGCGGCAACTTCCCCGGCCTGTGCATGGACGTCGTCGATGTGTGGGCCGAGGGCAAGCTGATGGACTCGATGAAGATCTACGAGGCCGGGGTCCGCAACGACTACCTGATTCAGCACATCCTCGACAACGTCCGTACGCCCGAGCAGAACCGCGGCGACCTCGAAGCACTGATCGCGTGCTCTCGCATCGGCGAGAAGCGATTCACCGAGCTGCTCGAGAAGTACGGCCTCGACACCGTGATGAGCGCGGGCGAACGCTGGATGGACTACTCCGAGTCCATGCTGCGCAAAAAGATTCGTGAGATTCCCGACGGCAGCTACACCGCGCCCATCGGATACCTCGACGACGACGGTAAGAACCGCGACGAACCGCTCAAGGTGGCTGTGCGGGTGCAGGTCGAGGGCGAGGACATTCTCATCGACCTCACCGGCTCCAACAGCCAGGTGCCCACCGCGTTCAACGTCCCGTTTGAGGGTTCGGTTCTGCCGGTGGCTGTCTCGGCCATTCGTACGATTCTGCTCGACGAGGATCTGACGGAGGAATTCGTTCCTCAGAACGACGGGTGCTTCCGACCCGTCAAGGCCTATGCCCCCGAGGGGACGATCTTCAACCCGGACTTCCCCGCGTCGTGCTTCGCGCGGTTCTCGCAGGTGAACCGGGTGTTCGACTCGATCAATCTCGCTCTGGCCCCGGTGCTTCCGGATCACGCGATCGCGGGATCGTCCGCCGCCCTGTGCGCCATCGCCTACTCCGGTATCGCTCCGGACGGCGAATCGTATTGGGTCTACATCGAAATTAACGAGGGCTCCTACGGTGGCCGCAATGGCAAGGACGGCATGGACGCCGTCGACGCCCTGATGGCCAACACTCGCAACAACCCCATCGAGGAGCTCGAGCTCAACCACGCTATGCGCGCGTTGCGGTACGAGCTGCGCGACGAGGCACCCGCGCCAGGGAAGTGGCGCGGCGGTATCGGCAGTGTGCGCAAGTGGTTGATGGAGACCGATACGTTCCTCGGTTCCGAGGCCGACAACCGATCGGATCCGCCAGCCGGTGCTCTCGGTGGACACAACGGAGTGTCCGGCTCCTTCACCAGGAACGCCGGGACCGATCGCGAGGAAGTGTTGTACTCCAAGGTCACTCAGGAGACGATCCGTTCCGGCGAGACGCTGGAGATCAAGCTCCCCTCGGGCGGTGGCTTCGGAAACCCGTTCGAGCGTGATCCGTTCCAGGTGCTCAGCGATGTCTGGGACGAATACCTCACCGAGGACGATGCTCGACGCGACTACGGTGTGGTCGTGAACACCGATTCGTGGACGATCGACGAGGACGCGACGGCCGAGCTGCGCGCCCGGAGCGCGGCCTGATCGAGGACGGGACCTTAGGCGGTGTCGTCCGGTGGATCGACGACCGGAACGACACCCCGGGGCCCCTGTCCGGCCTGCGCATCGGCGTCAAGGACAACATCGACGTGGCCGCCGTCGAGACCACCTGTGCGTCGAAGTTCCTCGAGCACAACGTTACCGACGCTGATGCCGAGGTCGTCACCCGCCTGCGACGCGCAGGTGCGTCGGTGATCGCGAAACTGAACATGGCCGAGTTCGCCGTTGGTGTCACCTCGCAGAACTCGGCCGCCGGACCGTCGTACAACCCGTGGAATCGCGCCCGGGTGCCCGGCGGATCGAGTGGTGGTTCGGGGATTGCCGTCGCCGCCGGATTGGTCGACGCGTCCCTGGGCACCGACACCGGCGGTTCGGTGCGCCTCCCCGCCGCGGCGTGCGGAATCACCGGTCTACGCCCTAGCTGGGGCTCGATCAGCAATGACGGAGTGTTCCCGGTGAGCGAGCAATTCGACACCGTCGGCCCGATGGCGCGGTCGGTAGCCGAGGTGAAGGCTCTGTTCGACGTCTTGTCCCCCATTGCGTCCGAACCATCGGCCGTGACACGTATCGGTGTACCCACCGTGTTCCTGACTGACGACGTGGATCCGGGCGTTGCGCAGACCGTCGCGGCCGCGGTGCGCACGTTCGCCGAACTCGGGTACGAGATCGTCCCCATCGAGCTGGGGCACGCCGCCGATGCCCAGGACATCGTCTACACGATCGTCTACAGCGACCTCGCTCGCCGCCATCGGCACCGGCTCGACACCGAGCCCTCCCGTTTCCAGCCCGCGACCTACGAGCGAATAGCGTTGGGCCTGAGCATCTCCGAAACCGACCGTGCCCGTGCACTCACCGGCCGCGATCGGTTCCGTCAGGCCATGACCGCCACGTTCGAGAGTGTCGACGCGGTGCTGACCCCGGCCATGCCCGTCGATGTTCCCCCGAGGGACGGGGGCGACGACGTGGTTGCGCTCTCACGCCGGATGGGACAATTCACGTACCCGTGGTCGTTGCACGACGGCCCGACGCTGGCTCTGCCGGTCGGGTTTCACCCGTCCTCGGGTATGCCGGTGGGAGCGCAACTCACCGCTGCGGCGCACCGTGAGGGCGCGTTGTTCGGCGTGGGCGAGCGCTATCAGTCGGTGACCGACTGGCATCGGGCGACACCACCGAATACATCTGATCTTTAACCCGCGCCGTACGGTCAATCGGCGGGCATTGTCCGCATTTACCTCACCTTGACGCCTAAAACATCTTATGTTTAAGTGGTTAGCAGCTGTTACGTACGTCTCACTACGGGTGGGCCTGCGACAGCCGACACTCCCACTTCGGCACCGTCACGCCGATCAGCAAGCGAGGACGCAGATGCATTTACGCCGAGCCACGTCCATCATGGCAGCACTGACGCTGTCCGCCGCATTGGTGGCCTGTGGATCCGATCCCGGTCCCGACGCGGACCCCGCCAACCCGGTCACGATCGACGTCACCGTCTCGGCCGCGGCCGAAATCTACAGCATCCCTTGGCTTGTCGCGCAGCAGCAGGGACTGTTCGAGAAGCATGGCGTGATCGTGGAGAACATCGTCCCGGGTAAGGGCGGCAGCGCGACCATGCGCACGCTGCTCGACGGCAACATCCCCATCGGCGAGGTCAGTTACCCGTCGATCGTGCAGGCGGACGCGGCCGGTTCCGAGCTGCGCATCGTCGGCGGCGGCACCCAGGGGCCGTACCCGATGAACTTCTACGCGCTCGCCTCGAACCCGAACATCAACACCATCGAGGACGTCCGCCGCTGGGCGTACACCCGCCCCAACTCGGCGTCCGATGCTCTGACGCGTCTGCTGCCCTCGATCGCGGGCGTCGACCCGAGCCGGATCGAGCGGGTCGCCTCCGGCGGAATCGGCGAAGGCTTTGCGCTTCTCGAAGCCGGCAACGTCGATATCGCTCTCGTTCCCTCCATCGTCGCCGAACAGCGACCCGAGGATTTCAAGCTGATCGTCAGCAGCCCCGACTACATGTCGCGGTTCCTGCAGTCGACGATTACCACCACCAAGGACTACGCCGCGAGCAATCCCGGCGTAGTACGAGCCATCAACGCCGGCTATACCGAGGCGGTCGCGTCGATCGAGGCCGATCCTGTTGCCGCCGCCGAGATCTACGCGAACTACACAGGATTCGACGTCGAGTCGGCCACCGCAGTGGTCGAACGCGCATCCTCGGTCGGCACGTGGGGCGGCGGCTTCGATACAGCGTCCGTCGAATCCGCCCAGGACGGCGTGGAAGCGTCGGGGAGCGATCGCGTACCCAATTTCTGCACTCTGTTCGACCCGGAGTTCCTCGCCGAGGGAGTCGAGAACGATGTTCCCGGCGACTGCGACTCCTGACAGCATCTCCCACCACCAGAAGGTAGCGACGTGACCCAAGCAGCGACTCGACCCCGCCCCGACACCACCTCCGCCATCGCCGTCGCATCGTCGGTGTCGCGGCGCTTCGGTGATGTGACCGCCCTCCACGAGATCGACTTGTCCATCGGCCGAGGCGAATTCGTCTCCGTCGTCGGCCCCAGCGGCTGCGGTAAGTCCACTCTGCTCGAGGTGTTCGCCGGACTCCAGGATCACGACGGCGGCACCGTGCACGTCGACGGCCAACCGTTGACCGGCCCTCGGTCGAAGACGGCAGTGATCTTCCAGGAATCGGCGACGCTGCCCTGGCGGACCGTCCGTGACAACGTCGCGTTCGCTCTCGAAGTCCGGGGCGTGGGCAAGAAGGAACGTCGGTCCCGCGCCGACGAGTTGCTGAACACTGTGGGGCTGAGCAAGTTCGGCGACCACTACCCCACCCAGTTGTCCGGCGGTATGCGCCAACGTGTGGCCATCGCGCGCTGCCTGTCCATGGAGCCCGATCTGATTCTCGCGGACGAGCCGTTCGGTGCACTCGACGAGCAGACGCGACTGGTGATGTCGTACGAGCTACTCAAGATCGTCGAAAAGCTCACGTGCGGAGTCCTGTTCATCACCCACAGCATCCAGGAAGCGGTACTGCTCTCCGATCGGGTGCTGGTGATGAGTGCGCGGCCCGGTCGATTCATCGACGAGGTGGACATCGACCTCCCGCGCCCACGGTCCGAAGATGTACTGGCCAGTCCTGAGGCTGTTGCTCTGCACGAACGTATCTGGTCGCGGCTGCGGGACGAGGCCAAGAAGACGATGAGCATCGAGCCATGAGTGCCCCCACGCGCGAGAGTACGCGCGCCTCTGTGGTTCCCGGGTACATCCGGCCGGCCCCCTCCAGACAACTCGGTCTCCCCGCATGGGGATGGACCGTGCTCATCCTCGTCGCGGCACTGGTGGCCATCGACATCTCCGCACGGTTCTTCGCCTCACCGCTGGACATCGTTCCGGTGACCGACATGATCTCGACGTCGCTGAGTTTGCTGACCGACCCTGAATTCCTGATCGACGAGTTGGGCAGGACGCTCGGCATCATTGTCCTCGCCTTCGTTCTCAGCTCCGTACTCGGTGTCGCCGCCGCGTACGTGCTGTGGCGGTACGAGTTGTGGGACAGAGCGTTTCAGCCGTACCTGAACGTGTACTACGCCGTCCCGACGTTTGCTTTGTACCCCATCATGGTGGTGCTGTTCGGTGCTGGTGTGGCTCCGATCGCCATTCTGTCCACCATCTTCGCATTCGGTGTGGTGGCGTTGAACGCACGCACCGGTTTCAACTCGGTATCGCCGATCGTCACCAAGCTCGGCACCACACTGATGCTCACGCGGTGGCAGTACTTCCGATCGGTACTGCTGCCGTACGCGCTTCCGAGCATCGTGACCGGACTCAAGCTGGGACTCTCGTACGCCGTCATCTCGGTGTTGGCCAGTGAGTTCATCCTGTCGACTCAAGGGCTCGGGCACTTCATCTCGATCGCCTACGACGGGTTCGACATCGCCGACATGTACGCCGGGATCCTCATCGTGGCGCTGATCGCTCTGCTCTCGACCTCGCTGATCTCTCTCGCGCTCAACCGATTCGATTGGAGGCGCCGCTGATGAGCAGCACCTTGGACAGAGTAGTTACCGCGCCGCCCACTCCCCCGAAAGCCGCCTCCTCCGCGGGCCGCACCAACGCCCGACGGTTCCTCCCTCCGCTGGTCGTGGCCGTCGTTGCGGTCCTGATCTGGTGGGTCGCGGCCGTTCTGGTCGATAGTCTCATCTTCCCGACGCCGGCCGAGGCAATGGCCTCGCTCGTCGAAGACCTGGGCAAAGCAGACTTCCGCGCCAATGTCGGTGACTCACTGCGCATCCTCGTGCTCGCGTTTCTGGCCAGCACCGTCGTCGGTTCGCTGCTCGGACTGACGCTGGGACTGAGTCCGTTCTGGACCCGAACCATCGCCCCGATCGTCTACTCGATCAACAGCATTCCGAAGATCGTGCTGTACCCGATCTTCCTGTCGTTCCTCGGCATCGGCGCCCTGAGCCGATTCGGATTCTCCTTCTACGCCGCCTTCATCCCGATGTTCCTCGTCGCTGTCGAGGCCACAGCATCGGTCCAAAGAATTCACCTGAAGATGGCCGCGTCACTGCAGGTGAGCTGGCCTCGCTTGATCCGTCAGATTGTGATTCCTGCGGTGCTGCCGGCACTGGCGACGGGTATGCGGATGACCTTCGGCTTGGCGTTCCTGGGTTTGCTTCTCGCCGAGATGTTCTCGTCATCCAGCGGCATCGGTTACGAACTCCTGCGCAACGTCAGCCTGGTGCGGATGGAGAACATCATGGGCACGGTTGTGCTGATCCTCGTGATGGCACTACCGCCCACGATTGCCCTGCAGTGGTTGGAAACTCGCATCACGTCGAAATACGGCGGTCGGTGATTTCGGTTCCAAGGTCGGCATTCGGCGCGGGTACTCAGTTTCCAACGAATGCTCGGTATCTCTGACAGCCGAGTCCCCTCCGAGGTTGTTGCATGTCGGGTGGGTGAACACAGAATGGTGCCGTCGGTCGCGCGAAGACAACAACCAGATGGGTTTACTGCCACATAGCAGTGGGTGCGCGAGAAAACGTTGGAGAGTTTTCGAGGGACAGACCGCGCGGAGGATTCGGCTGGCGAAACTCGTCGAGGCAACTAACAATCTGTTGCCTCTGTCCGAACGAAAGTGACCGTCATGACGTTGGTACACCCAGTCCGTCCGCGAGACCTTCGATGTACCCGATGACGTCGTCTCCACCGTCGAACGCGCATCGGGGCGTTGGTCAGTAGCGGTGTGCCACTACTCGACCTAGGGCGAACAGGATCTCAATTGAGCTTTGGTCCACAAGCGCGGTAGCTGGTCGACGAAGTGCAACTTCGAGCATCGCTCCGCCCGGTGCCGATTAGCAGTCGCGGGTTGCGTCTTTGTACAGAAATTCTGCTTCCTCGGATGAGTAGGTGCCCTCCAGCTTGTCCAGCACTTTGTACTTGGGAATATCGTTGTACGTGGTCTCGCATATCTCTCGGTACAAGTTGGCATAGATGGAACGCGAGGTGCCGGGTGGGAATAGGCGGTCTTCGACTGATGCAGGCGTCGGGTTGACTACGACCGGCATCGGAGCCAACGGCCCGCATTCTGGACTAGTCGACGCCTGCATTCTGGCCTGCGCCATCGGGACGCCTGCTACCGAGTTTAGATGGGATGCCGCCTCCTCGACACACTCGCCATATGCAGATGCTGGCGTCGTCGATGATCCGCTATCACCTGCTGAGACCGCGATCCCTATGCCAATGCCGGCCAACAGAGCCACTAGGGCAACTGCACCAGCTATTGAAGCTTTGCGACTGATTCGTTGATTCGCCACTTTGTCTTTCTTGTTCGAGTTGCCCGTGTATCGGCGGATCGGTCGCGAATCGTTACGTCGGCTCTGTAACAGAGTCTGCGGTGAACGCGACTAGAGGGTGTTCCGATCAACCGGGCTCAACGTCTCGTCAACGATAGCGACCCACCAGAAAAGGATGCACTTGTCCGAAGTAAACGGCAGCGACGACAGCGAGCAGGAATTCGCCACGGTGGATGGCGGCGTGCGAATCTACGACGACGCCATTGGCCTAGTCTTCGAGGCCTCCGATGCTGCGCATAGTGGCAGCTTTTGGGTCGAGTTCACTGCACTACGTTCCGTCGTCCTGTACCCGGACGGACACGACCGTGGCTCGATAGAGTTCGACGTTGCAACGACAGACAACCGCTCAGGCAGAAGGGTCGACCGCACATTGGTCATGCGTGTCTCGGCCGCAGACGGACTCACAGAGGCACGCATTCTCGTTCCCCATCTTCACAAAAAGTCGGCCGGGATCAACGCCAACCCGGACCCCGATTTGGACCGGGAGCTCAGCGCTGCGGACGCGCATTCGACCTGGAAATCCTGGGTGTCGAAACAGAATGACACACCATCGTTCACCGACACGCCCGCGTCCGCCACCGCAAAGCCCACCGTCCATACACGCCCAACCGACCCAATTCGCTCTACAAGATCGGGTCAACTCCGAAGCCGGACAAAACCCCTGATTGGTCCGACACTGGCAGTCGCTGTCGCCGCAGTGATCTCTTTCGTGATCTTCTACCCCAGCCAATCGTCCGAGCCGCAGCAAGCAACGGCTGCCCCGTCACAAACATCTATGACCACGATGTCGCCCGTCCCCACATCTACGGCAACTCCTCAAACAGCGCCACCAAGCGCCGCACGGCAATCGGCTACCATCGCCGAGTCCATCGATGCCGCATTCGCGCAAAGTCTCACAGACCTTGGGGTCGACTACTCCTCACCCGCACAAGCGGTCTCGGTTGCGAAAACAACGTGTCGAACCATCGACAACTCGTCAAACCCCGCGAACGCGATCTTGGCTGCTTCCGAAATTGCACAGAGGTCCGGCGGGTACACGCGAACAGAAGCCAACGACTTCGTCGGTCTTGCCGTACTTGCATACTGTCCGGAATACAACGCCTACGTCCGGAACTGAACGAAGCAACTCGAACCGCCGCACTACGTGAGCTCCCCATGACGGGGCCGTCACTTGGTAGACATGCCGTCTGGCCTCGTCCGTTGACAGGTTGTCTACATGGAGATGGCAGAGATGGTGCCCTCGATCGTTGTGTCCGCGGGCAAAAATCCCCTGGTGAAGGACGCTTCCCCTGAGGTACCCCAACCAGAATCGCACTCTCCGTATGCGCGAATGTGCCGCCTACGCGCGTTTCGCTGTCGTCTCGGAAGACCATGCGGTTGGTGGCTGGTGAGTCGATCGGTTCCGAGCTACTGGACTGGTCTGTCATGGAGATTCAAGGTGAGCGTCAGGAGCAGCTGATTTTCGCTTCACCTATCACCACGACGACTTCCGTGGCGCTGGGCGTGCTGCAATCTGAGGACTGTGCAACTGCGTGGGGGGTCGGCGTAGTGAATTGCTTCAAGCGGACCGTCAGCGCGGCAGGCCCGGCTGTCACGCCGCGCGAGTCTTTCTGACGCGAAGTGACTGAACCTGGCCATCGCGCCACCCCCTACTCCCCTCGCGCGCGCCTGCGGTCCTCCGAACTGAAAGCGGATACCGAACACGCATCTACACCGGCCGATCGCTTCCGGTGCTGATAGTCCGCCACCGAATCGAAGGCTGCCGTCACACCCACCGACGTCGACACGTACGTCATCGACTTGTCCCGCTGAAAGCCCAGATCGGCACCCACCTCGACGGCGTCGATGTTCGATCCCAGAAACACGAAGTCCCAGTTGTAGTCGGCCTCTTGCCGATTAATCAATTCCCGCACAGCAGCATTCGTCCACTCCCGACTCGCATTCTCGTGACCGTCGGTCATCACGAGCACCGTCACCGAGCCGGGACGCTCGCCCTCCGGTATCGCGGCCAGCCCGGCACCGACCTCGCTGACGAGCCGGCCGATCGCGTCGTACAACGCGGTGCCGCCCCGCGGCTCGAGCAAGAGCGGAGCGACGCCCTCGATGAGCGTGTTGTCGTAGACCAGCTCGTACCGGTCGTCGAACTGTGCGAGCGTGACCACGGTCCGACCGTCTGCTTCACGCTCCTTGGTGATGAACGAATCGAATCCGCCGCGGGTGTCGTCGGCGATGGAATTCATCGAGCCGGATCTGTCGAGCAGTGCTGCGACGAGGGACAGCTGAGGGTTGGTCATTGTTTCCTCCTTCAGGTCGCAGCCGAAACTGCACCGAGTGAATCGGATTGAGAGATAACGGAAGAGCGATCGGTGACGGCTACCGCAGCGCAACCGTCGTACCGCCCGAGAACGCCGAATCATGCAGCTCGATCTCGGCAGGCACGGTCCCGACGGGGACGTCGAACACGACGGTCGTGTCCAGCGCGTTGCCCGGGTTGATTTGCTCGTAGCCGATGCCCTCGTCGAGGTAGGCAGTCGCGAGGCTGTCGACCGAATACTGCTTGCCGTCGGCGTCGAGTAACTTCTGCGAGGACGCGTCCAAGCTCTGCGCTCGGTCGCCGATGTTGCGCACGGTCATCGTCACCTGGACGTACTCGCCCTGTGCGGTCTGCGTCAGATACTCCGAACCGACTGTCGCGACGGGTGGTGCGACCGCGGTGACGACGAACTCGAACTTGCCGTCGCGTACCGGAACGCCGATTCCTGGACTACTCGGCTCGACCGGGGCCGCCGAAGCCGCTTCCTCCGACGCCAAGGATCCGGCCGGCGCGGGAGCTGTCGGGCTCTCCGACGAACCACCACCGATGAGCCGAATGAGGACGCCCAGCAAGACGATCGCCACTATGACGGTCAGGATCTTGTGTCGGGCAAACCAACTCTTCTTCTGCTCGGGAGCGGGCGGGGCGTACTGCTGCTGGGGGTTCGGGTTGTGGTTGGTCATGTCGAAATTCCTCTCGTTCGGCGATGCATCAACCACACCGCAGTCGGGCCTGTCCGCGCCTCGGCTGACCGGTCGGTCTGCCTCCTCCTTTCGGTCGCGTCCGATTGGTCATGCGGGCCGTTCGGACGATTCGCGGTGTCGGTGCTCGGCCGTACGCTTCTCCTCGTGAGCACCCACCGAACAGGCACCCTGCGCCGCAAAGCCTGGACGACGGCGGCGGTGGCCTTCAGCCTGTTCTGCTCGATGATGACCGCCGGATTGGCGGGTGCGTCCGGGACGCCGGGGTGGAACCTGGGCATCGGAGTCACGCTCAACCTGATCGCCGGCGTCGCCTTGATCTGGCGGCACGAACGGCCATGGGTGGTGCTGGGACTGGCGTTGGCAGGCCCGCTGTTCTTCGCGACCGATGCGACGGCAGCGTTGATTGCCCTGTTTGCCGTCTGTGCGTTCGCACGAACCAAGCCGCTGGTGATGGCTGCCGTCGCGGTATACGTCGCGTGCGGGGTGTCGTTGACGTACGACGCGCATCGCAGTCGGTACTACTCCGTGCTGACCCTCGGCTCGACGAAGGCCGACGACGGGTCCATGCCGGTAGAATGGGACGTCCCGGCGTGGATTCCGTGGGTCGTCGCGGCAGTGCTCGTCGGGTTGGTCGTGGGTGGGGCAATGCTGCGCCGCACGCGATCCGACCTGACGGAGGCCGTGGTCACGCGAGACAAAGTGACGGTGGAGTCCAACGCTCTTCGTGAGGAGATGCTACTGAATGCGGAACGTGCCCGCATTGCCCGCGACATGCACGACACCCTCGCTGCCAGCCTCAGCCGCATCTCGTTGTTCGCGGGCGGAATGCAGGTCAACAGCGGCGATGGACCCGAGAAGGTCGCCCAAACGGCTTCGATGATTCGGCAGACTGCGCACGATGCGCTCGATGAGTTGAAGCGCATCATCGGCGTGCTGCGGGGATCAGCCGATGCTTCGAGCGGTGGCCGGCAGAGTGTCGAGGGCATCTCCGATCTGGTGCACTCGGCGCGGGACGCGGGTTTGCACACGACGCTGATGCTCGACGTGACGCCCGGTGAAATTGGCGCTGTGAGCAGTCATGTGGCGTATCGGGTGGTGCAGGAATCGCTCACCAACGCGCAGAAGCATGCCGGCGGTTCCACCATTCGGGTGGCGGTGTACGGGTCCGATCAGGCGGGCGTGCGCGTCGATGTGCGCAATCAGCTGATGGGTCAACCGGCGTTCGAGCACGGGTCTGGCACGGGGTTGGCAGGGTTGGCCGAACAGGTCCGCGGGGTAGGCGGCACGTTCAGTGCCGGCGCGCAGCCTGGTGAATTCGTGGTCTCGTGCTGGTTGCCGTGGTACTCCTGACGGGCAGTGTCGGAGTCGCGTTCTAAGCTCAGCGGACTATGACAGCGCCAGCCGTGATCACCGTTCTGATCGTCGACGACGACCCCTTCGTTCGGCGTGGAGTGACGGACATCTTCGCGAAGACCACGGACATTTCGGTGGTGGCCGACGTGGAGGACGGCGACCAGGTGCCTGCTGCGGTGGCGGCATTCCGGCCGCACGTGGTGCTGATGGATCTTCAGATGCGACGGGTCGGCGGACTGGACTCCACTCGCGAGTTGATGACGCTGACACATCCACCGAAGGTCATTGCGATGACGGCAATGGATGTGGACGATCTGGTGGTTCGATCGATCGAGGCTGGTGCACACAGCTTTTTGAGCAAAAGCGAGGCACCCGAGACGTTCCATCAGTCGGTTCGAGCAGTGGCATCCGGCAACACGTTGTTCAGTGAAGATTCGCTCAGGAAAATCGTGGCGACCTCGGTGGTGCCGGTGGCCCGGCCATCGGTATCGATGGATGTGCTGAGTCCGCGCGAGCGAGATGTGCTGCGTATCTTGGCTACTGGTTCGACCAACGCGGACATCTCCTCCGAGCTCTACCTCAGCGAGACGACGGTGAAGACCCATATCTCCGGGATCTTCGTGAAACTTGGTGTGCGCAACCGAGTCGAGGCGGCACTGGCTGCCTTTCGGGCAGGAATGGTCACGTGAACGAGCCGAGCCGAGCCAGAGCCATTGACCACCAATCGGATTCATTCTCCACGTATCTCGCTTCCTTGTTGATACCTTTATTCTGCCCGCATTGATCTGTACGAAGGAGTTACGTGACCACACCGGTTGCCGGTCTGCCCACAGCGAGCACGCTGTATGGACGCGTGCTCGTGGTTCGCGGTCTTCTCGAATCCATTGCAAGCGATGCGGTCATCGTTCTCACCAGCTCAAGCTTTTGCCCGCGCTACCCGTGGTTCTCGGTTCTCGGTGTCGAGGACAACACGACACCGCCAGCCCCGCCAGCGTTTAATACCGTTCATCGCATGGAAGGATCGAATCGCATTGGCACACTGGTCGTCTGGTTATCTCGATTTTCACGAAGAGAGCTATTCCGAGCCGCTTGCGCCCGCGGCACCGCCCACACTGCGCTGCTCCGAGTGCGGTTCTGACTTCCCCGCCCTTGAGTTGCTCCGTGAACATCTGCTCTTCGCGCACCCCATCTCGCGTCCGGTTCTCATCCACCGAGGCGTCCAGTGTGGCGATGCTCGACTACTGGTTCAACGTCGGACCGCCCCATCCGAATGGGGCGTAGTCAACTGCACGTGGGCACGCGTCGGCGATACGCAGGTGCAGCCGCACGAACTCGGCGAAGTGTTGTCGGCGAGACGTGGAATTGTCGGCGTTGAGCTCGGTAATGCGAAGTCGACGCGACGATACGAGTTCGACGTTGCCATCGCAAACGCTGCCGATCTGGAAGCGGTTGACGGGTTGCTTGCCGACCTGGTCGAAAACAGAGAGGTCCTGCCAAACACGATCAACGACTTCTTCATTCGCGCGCAGTCATTCCCAACAGCCCACAACTACGCCGGCGGCATCGCTGAGTATCTGTACTGGCTGGCGGCGCGCAGCTCAGCGAGCGAGTCCGAGGTATCGATCCGACACAAGAACAAGTTGAACCAAGCCGCGCATCTGCTTCGCGACGTGCGGCGCCCTGCAGCGGATGCAATAACTTCGCTGATTTCCTTCCACTCCAATCATTTTGATGCTGCGTCTCAGCGAGCATTGAGTTCTCACTTTCGGCGCGTAGCCAACCGCCTTGAAACGATGCTGGACGACTCTCCGGGCATCACCGACCCGTCGAAGCTGTCGGGCTATTTTGTCGACGTCGAGCGGCTCCTGATGGACGAAAGGACTGCGTCCCTCGTAGAGCTATGCTCGCTCCCTCTCGACCGGAGTACGTCAGAGAACGTCGCCAGCATCGACCTTGGGCGGAGCCCAACCCCAGATACATTCAAGATCGTCCTCTTCTCCTCTGAGCACCATCTGGCGACCAGAGATCAACGCGCTGAGGCACTCATTCAAAGTGCCGGACGATATGGTTTGCCCGAACACTGGGTGAACGACCGCCTGGACCTGATCACCACCGAAGGATTTACATGGCAGACGGCACCGAAGAAAACGGCGCCCAGGGAGAACACCTCGATTGGTCAGGTCCCGAGGACCGATTGCGTCGACACGGTGACCCCAATGAGTTGCAGCCCGGAGGACGACCAAGAGGGTCAGCAGGTTCCTCGCAATCACCCAAGCACACCGTCGACGGCATGTCGAAAGAACCACGCGACGCCGGCCAGTGGGCAGCGAAGCGTGGCAGCGGGGCGACAGGTTCGGGAACAGATGCCCCAGACGCATACCAGTCCCCGCGACAGCAGCGCATCGCAAAAAACAAACGGAAGTCCATCGCTGCACCGAATTCTGAGGCACTTCCCATGGCGAAAGTAGGACGTGCCGTGCCTGATTCTTCGCTCGCCGATGATTCGCCAGCTGAATCCAAGGATGGGCACAGTGTCAAAGGCGGTTCCGATTCCACAGGCTACCAATCGGGCGAAAGCATCCCACCGTTGACGAACTCTACGGAGGACGTACGTCCGGGGAATGCCTCTCCGGATGATGAGTCTCAGGCCTTTGTCGAGGCAACCCAGGTCTTCGAGGATCGGAACTCCGCTCCTATCGCTGAGCCCGCCGATCGCGCTCTGGAGGCAAGTGAGACGGTAACTACGGTCGAAGTAGAAGCTGCGACTGTTGAGGACCATTCATCTACGACCGAGATCGCGACAGCTTCTGATCCCGACGTCGAGCCGGCAGCCTCAACCGTAGATCAGGCTGCTGAGGACATGACTCTCGATGGCATTCGTACTTTCGCGGACTTCATCACTTTGCTCTCACAAGCGAATGGTGAGTTCAAGCCAGTTGTTTTGATGAAGCGCTCCCCAGCGCGAAACTCGATAGCTAACGCCGTTGAAATTGCGCAGTTCGACGATCGGATCGCTGATGTTGCTGCACGCGACCTAAAACTTTCGACGGCGCTGTCTCTTATGATCACTGCGGATAAATCTGAACTCAGCGGATTCGCACGCCAAACTGTCACTGCGCTAAGCGCACAGATTGTTGGGCGCCACCCCGCTTTCACCGACGACGACGCGATTCAAGACCGTCTAGCACGACTGCAGTCGAGCGATGGGGGTGAACACCTGCTGCCGTTGCTGATCACGCGAATGATTAACCGCCTCGATGGGGACTTTGACGGCAAGGCAAACCTGAAGACACCCGCCGCAGTTGTAACGCTCCGAGAGAATGCGACACACACTGTTGTGCTGATCGCTGCATCTGCAGCGAAATGGAGCACACTGCAGCTAATCGACGCGCTAGCAGAACATGTCTGGGGTGCAGGGTCCTCGCTCGATACAACCATAAACAACGAGAAGCTTGTGACACTCTCCAAGCCTTCTCGTAGGACCGCAGCATCGATCGTGGACACATTTCGGTCCCGAATCCGTAAACTTGAGAACGACTTGAGTGCGGAACAATCGAGACTCGACGCAGTCACTAAGCAGAACGAGGCACTCGCGACGAATCTTAGCGATTCGAGAAGTTCCGCCGCTCTTCTCCAGAATGAGCTAGACGACGCCAGAACCACATTGCAAGCAGAAGTCGACTCTCGAAGAAGTGAAAAGATGGCCGCGACTAGCGATTTCGAGACGTTGCGCGTCGACACAGCCCGCAACATCGCGGAGCAGGTGGAATCACTCGAAGATGCTCTAGATGCCCTACAGCACGATCAAGCACAGGTGACCGAAGAATTTGTCAGACGTGCGGTGAATAATCTCAGACGCGGTCTTGCAAGGCTCCAACCGCGAGCCACGTCGGAGGGGCAGGGAGAAAAAGGATGACCGTTGTAGGTTTCGATTTCGGCACAACGAACAGCCTGGTGTCTGTGGTGGACAACGAACGCGTTTACGACCTACTTGAAGACGACGGACAACCTGTTCCGTCTGTGGTCCGATACGAAGGGCTCCGCACAGTCGTCGGTCGCCAGGCAAAGGAGGCTCTGGATGCGCACGGTCTCGGCGTACATGGTGACTTCGTCAAATCGCCCAAAACCTACCTCGGTGCCGAGACGATTTCAGTTGGTGGCGTAGACCGGAGTCCCATTGACGTCACGAGTGATGTGATCGGGCATGTGGCACAGCAAGCGCTAGCTTCGATGCGGAACAACGGCTACCTGGCTGGAATTACTGACGCCGTCGCCACAATCCCTGTCGACATGAATGGGTCTCGCCGCAATGCGTTGCGTGATGCCTACGCGCGCAGCGGGATTCGCATCGTACAGTTCGTCCACGAACCGTTCGCCGCTCTTTACGGGCACTTTCGGCCGCACCTGGGTACGGATTTCGTTCGGCGATACGATCGCCAAAACATCCTAGTCGTCGATTGGGGCGGTGGCACGCTGGACTTGACGCTATGTCAGTTAAACGATGGTCGGGTCGTGCAGCTACAGAACAGCGGTACGGATCAGCTCGGCGGCGACATATTCGACGAAATCCTCCGCAACTGGGTTCTCACCACCGCTACTAACGGGCAGACTACCGTCGACGCAGAACGGCGACGCCTATTACGGCATCGGTGCGAGAAGTTAAAAATTGCCCTGTCTGACGACCAACAAGCAACGATTTATGTTCGAAACTTCGACCCGATCTCTGGAGCACCGCTCTCACTCCAGGTAAGTCGTGCTGAGCTCGAAATGCTCGCTGAACCGATGATCGATCGGGCTATCCAACACGTTCAGTCGCTGCTCGATGCCGCTCACATCAGCGAAGCGCAGATCGGACTTTGCCTTGTCACGGGCGGCATGTCGCAAATGCCTGCGATCGCATCACGACTTCGCGAGTTTCTGGGTGCGCACCGGGTCGAGGTGTCGAAGAACAGCGCGTCGTTGATCGCGCAAGGCGCTGCCTGGATTGCATACGACAGACAGCAGCTGGAGTTGGCCAAGGATGTCGAGGTCCGTCTTGCACGAAGTTCCTATCACCGCCTGTTACGGGCGGGAACGCCAGTCCCGTTCGAGGGCCAGGAGATGCCCAACGAGGTACTCGATTTGTACTGCGCTGATCCGCGAGACGGGCACGCCAAGTTTGCGTTCTGCACGCCGACACGACCCGGCGGCGGTGTCAATCGATCCGACCCGCGCGATGACATAGGCAATATCAGCATCGATGTAGATAGCGCCGCCAGACCATTCATTGAACGCCTCACGCTGAAGAGCGTGCTAGACGCCGACGGTGTGCTACACGCCTCTGCGATATCTGGATTGAAGCGGCACTCGGACGCTACCTCTTTACATGACCTGGAGTTCGGCATTGCTTTGGGGGCCGCTAAAAAGTCCACAGGCGTCGCAGACGACCCGGGGCCGCCTGAGCAAGTTGACTTAACGTACCAACCTGGAAGCGTCGTCGTTCGAGCCAACATCACTGCAACCAAAGACAATGCATCGGTACCTGGCGATCTGCTCTATATCTATAATTCAACTTATTTTAGCCGCGCAAAAAACCCTCCACAGGTGCAAGTTGACGAGCATCTCTATTACCAACCATGCGGTGGGTGTAAGCGACAGTCCAATGACCCGCTATGCATTTGCGGCTCAAGAAAAACAAAGACGAGCTAAGACTGAACCGCGGAGCCAACAGAGCAATCATGACGAGACTAGAGAAGCTAATTCCCAGCAGTTGGGCGGCCGGCGAGACCTCCTTTCTCACTTCCCGGCTACTCGCAGAGGAAGCTTGTCGACGCATCGACAAGCCCAACGCCGTCACACCATTAAACTGGCACAAGTACATCAGCTACTTGGAGGGTATTACGATTGGTTCCGCGCGTCAGCCCGAACCTCGGAGTATAGAAATTAGCAGGGATGACCTGTTCGCGTTGGCAACGGATGCCCGCATTTCTGACAGCGCCAAAGACTGGCATACCCTATTCTGGAATGTGATGGCGTGGGGGACGGTCGGTGATATGCGAAATGTAAGCCGAATTTCAAGTTTCGCGGTAGCTCAGACGACAACTTTTACAAGCACGTTGCGACACGCTGCAGAGTTCAGCTACCTCGGTGATCCGACTGGCGGCTATGTGGCTTTCAACAACGATGGGAAAATACCTCGTCTTGGTACCGCATTTTTCAGCAAATTCTTGTACTTTTCTGGGGATCGTAAGGCGGAGTCACTGCGATGCTTCATATACGATGATCGCGTTCGAGTTGCTTTGAACATAATTCGCGGTGACGAGCCGAAGATGACCGCCGAAGGATACGCCGATTACAGCCGTACGGTACACACGTGGTCGCACACCGCAAGCGACCTTACGGGTAGATTCGTGCCACCCGACGAAGTTGAATTCAGGCTGTACTTATTGGGCCAGCACGCGCGGACACACCGGAACTGGCTGCGGGTTGAGGTTGCGATGCTCCGCCAGGGAGTTACTGCATCCGACTTCGATAGCATTCTCACCAGACTGATAACGTAACTTCAGGGAACACATTAGGGTCTTATTCGCCGAATTGCGACCTTCTTCCCACGACCCATCACGGATCACGGATCACGGATCACGGATCACGGATCACACTTTAGCCCCGCTGTTGGAGTAAGTCTCAGGAGAACCGCCAGCGTTACGGCTTCAGCCTAGCCGGATGTTGACCCGTCATTGAGCATCCATACTCGCTTCAACGGCAGCGCACCCTGTATCGGAGCCGGAAGTCGTTCGTAGTTCCGCAGCACCGCATCTACGATGTCAGAGGCTTCCCAAATCCTCAGCCGTAAGGCCTGGTGTTTGACCGAATCACGCGCAGGCTTGGTTAACCCACCCCAGGCGACCAGCAGTCCTTGTTCGGCACCGTGTGTTGCCATTACACCTTGAAGTTGAGCCACAACCGGAGCGCCGACCTGACCCCCAGACTTCACCTGGACCAGCACTCGAGGTGAGTCCAGCCCAAGAGGTCCTCTTCCCGCGGTGATATCAATTCCGCCGTCCGGCCCAGGAGGTGATTGCACGCAACTGAATCCTTCGGACTCAAGCACAGCGGTGATCAAGGTAGCGAGATCGTGCCCCGCGAAGTCTTCACCAATCCTGGTCAGAATCTGATCGGCAGCGGCTTGTTCAAAGTCGGTACTCAGCTCCGGAGAATCTACGGCAGTATCGTCCACTGGACCCGATGAAAGGCCGCTGCCGCTGTTCAACCCGGACTGTTGCATTGGCGATACAGATCCCGGGTCGACACCGTATTTAGAAAGGTTCTCCAGACGGCTTACGGCATTGTTCTTGCTCGGCGAAAAAATTGTCAAAACGCTACCCAGCGTATAAAGCAAGTCCGTCTTCACAGCAGAACGAGGCACGTCGGTTCTAATCCAATCGACTTCCACTACGTGCCGCTGGGAAGGGATTCCCTCTGCAAGATATTTATAGCCTGATTTAACGCGCCCGAGTGCTATCTGCTTTGTGGTCTTCATTGGCATCGCAAGCAAATCACCAGGAGTAATCCGCCCCCGCAACGCCCACAACTGGGCGGTCGTGTTCTGCACCAAGCCTTTCGATCCGTCTGGAATTACCTGCGACACGATTGCCCCGACTTCCTCACGCGTCGTGCACGCTGATAGATCGGGGATCTCTTGCCAACCACCGCCCGAGTATCCATTGTCGATCGCCCACTGATCGCGTTCTCCGACACGTCCGGAGCGAACAACCCACGCAGATACGGTCATGCCCTACAGCCTAGCCAATGGGGCGTCCAACACCTGCGGCACCGCCTCGCGCCTGTCCGCGTTCAAAGATTCTACCGCCTACGAACGAGTCACCACGACAATCGAAATCCCGCCTACAAGCTTCGTTCGAGTACGCCAGCCGATGACGTCCTCGCAAACACCAACACAACCCGACTCACCTGCTCCCCCGTCGCCCGGCCAAGCAGGTCCGCATACACCGACAGCTGGGTCCAATAGGCCTCCAGTGTCTTTGCCGTAACCCCCACATCCGTCTTGTAGTCCACGATCACCAGCGACCCGTCGTCTTCGCGATACACCAGGTCCGCGATTCCCTCGACCACGATGGTCTCGTTAGGCGACATACCCGCAAGCTGCATCTCCTGCCAATGCTCGCGCGCGGCAGCGCGCTGCACAGGCTCGGAGCTGAACACCGACTTCGCCAGAAGCACGAACCGATCGAGATCGACCAAACCCGCCAAAGCGCCCGCGTTCCGTGCCTTCTCCTCAAACTCGGAATCCATCGCCGCATCGAGCGGCACCGTCTCCAACAGCGCGTGCAATGCGATACCCAGCGTCGTGCCGCTCTCGACAGACCCGACCAGTGGTGCAACCACCTCGATCGAGCCCGTAGGGAAGACAAGATCCGCCAACCGGTACTCCGACAACACTGCCTCGTGCACAGGCAGAACCGGATGCGCAATCTGCGTCGCGGATACCGTCGACGGCAACGCAGATGTCTCAGTCACTCGCGCAGTCTCGGCTTGCCATTCGTCCCAGCTCTGCAACGCAACCGAACTCGACTGACCGACGTCCTCGACCCGCACTGGCTCGATCAGATCGGGAACGACATTGGGAACGCCCGCGGTGCCCGCAGCCAGAGTCTTGCCCCAACTCCCCTTTGCTCCGACATAACCCGACACAGCAAGGAAACTCTCTGCCCGCGTACACGCCACGTAGAGGAGACGAACGCGTTCGGCTTCGGTGTGCGCCTTCTCGATAGCGGAGACGCTCGTGTAGTCAACGGATTGCACTGCAGCGCAGACATTGAGATGCATCGTTCCGTCATCACCCCACACCACCGGATCGGACGTCGTTCGGAACCCACCGCTCATTCCCGCAACGATGACCATCCGAAACTGCAGTCCCTTCGCGGCATGCATGGTCATGATCCGGACAGCATTGACCCCGACCTCGGGCAACACCGCTTCGGTGACGCGCGCGTTCTCGTCCTGCTGGGTTTGTGCCCACGCAAGGTAATCCCGCAGATCGCCGCCGTCCTCGCCGTACCACGCGTGCGCCTGATCGACGACGAACCGCAGTCGACGCCACACGTCCCGGTGCCGCGGTGAATCCATCGACACCTCGAACACCCTTCGGTCGGCAGCCAATCGACTCAGCAGCGCCCCAGGACTCAGCAACCCCAACTCGAACCAGACCGACTTCAGATACGCACGTCCCGCCGCGACCGGCGAATCTTCCAGACCCGCAGGTGCGTCAGAGAAGAAGTCCCACCGTCCTCCCGCTGCCTTCCACCGCAGCAGATCATCGTCCCCGCAACCGAACAGCGGCGTCCGCAGTGCAGCAACAACCGCAGCTTCGTTCGCAGTATCTGCCAGAGCGCGGCAGGTCACGAGCAGATCATGGACCTCCTGCGTCGAATAGACCAACGATGACGCCTCGGAACGGAACTCGATACCGGCGTCATCGAGATAGCGCTCGAGAAAGGGCAGAACAGCGCGCGACGGGATGAGGACGCAGATATCGCTGAGGTTTACTGGCCGATGGGTGTATTCGCCGAACCCGCCGGCCTCCTTCTGCCACCCCTGGTCGAGCGCGGTCGCAATGATGCGCGCGACATCCCGTGATTCCCGGGCGCGCAGCACTTCGGACGGGGTAAGCAAGTGCTCGTCCTTGACGGCCTCGCCGGAATCTCCGAACACGAATGGATCCGGACCCCAATCTGTTCCGACCGACCATTCCGGTCGACCTGGAGCCGGATCGAGCGGCGTGTAGTCGGGCTGAACATAGCCGTTGGGGACAACCAGGGATCCGAACACCGAGTTCACCCATTTCAGAACAAGTTTCGTGGATCGGAAGTTCGTGGTCAGTCGAACCACGTCAGCGGTATCCGTGGTATCATGCGCCGCCATGTACGACGCGATGTCTGCGCGACGGAACCTGTAGATCGACTGTTTTGGATCCCCCACCGTGAACAACCGGCCCGACTCGTCCGGACCGTCGACGATCAACCGGGCAATCTCCAATTGCAGCGGGTCGGTGTCCTGGAACTCGTCCAGCATGATCCGCTGGTAGGAGTTGTGGACGATCCGACGAACGTCGTCATGACGCAACACGTTTCGGGCGTAGACGAGCAGATCGTGGAACTCGAGCTCACCCCGTCGGCGACGCTCGGCGGACTCGTCGACAATCACGCGGGAAAGATGATGCACGACGATCGCCAACGCAGACGCAACGTACCTCGTCCGCTCGGCAGCGGCGGCCGCGTTCAACTCGTCGATCGAGCCCTTGATCTCTTTGACCATTGCAGTGCCGCCGACCCAGTTCGGGCCCCTGCCGCCACTGCCTTTCGTCGGGCATTCCGCCGCGACTGCGATCCAGGCTGTGGAGGACCTGGCGTCTGCCATAGCGACTCGCCACTCTGCGATCGAGGACAACCGCATAGCCAAATTGTCGGACGGGTGGGTGCAGTCCCTAACAGAATCGACAACCTCATCGGCAACACGTAGAAGAGAATCGATATCCGCAACGGCCATCGTTGGCGCAACGTCGTCGACGATCAATCGGTCCCAGCTCCGGTCGAGCGCGTCGGCGAGAGTTCGTACCTGGTCCAGCGACGCTCCCGCACCCAGGATGATGCGCATCGCGTCGGTGAGTCCGCTGGGCGCAGTGTGCTCGTCGGCGAAAAGCGCAGCGCGCATTCTCCGCCATCGACGCTCGAACGAGAGCTGGGAACCCATCGCGTCCACGACGGCCATACGCGGCGGTACCCCAGCCTCCAGCGGATGTTCGCTGACGATGCGTGCGGCAAACGAATGCAGCGTGCCGATCGCGGCAGTGTCGATCTGCTGCATCGCCTTTTCGGCAGCATCACCGGAGAAGGACGCGAGATGTGTGCGGACTCGTTCGCGGAGTTCCGCCGCGGCCTTCTCGGTGAACGTGATGGCCGCAATGCGATCGAGTTCGATCCCATCGACGAGTACGAGGTGACAGATGCGCTCGACGAGTGAGTGCGTCTTGCCGCTTCCTGCGCCGGCCTCGACGAACAACGTTGCAGAGGTGTCGGTTGCGATGCGTGCTCGGTCGACGCGGTCGACCAGCATGGTGTCTTCACTCGCCATGTCAGTCTCCGTACTTAGCGCGGTAGTCGGCGAGCTCGGGCACGTCTCGTAGGCTCGACCATGCCCGTTCCAGTCCGGCTTTCCCGATGAGGTCGATCAGCGGGTTGGCCCAGAAACTGTCCGGTGGACGCGGCGGGAA
Organism: Rhodococcus sp. 05-2254-5; assembly: GCF_002258575.1. Classification (NCBI taxonomy): domain Bacteria; kingdom Bacillati; phylum Actinomycetota; class Actinomycetes; order Mycobacteriales; family Nocardiaceae; genus Rhodococcus; species Rhodococcus sp. 05-2254-5. The sequence goes on from NZ_NOZG01000033.1 coordinate 139,005, forward strand.
GTACCCGGCGCGAATCATCCGGTGCACCCGAAAGATATCTGCTTTCAGCACCTCGACCGCGGAATCGGTGAGCGGATAGCCGATCGTCTCGTACCTCGCTTTGTGGTTGACGAACCAGTAGCGCGTCGTGACGTCGTCACCCATCGTCAGCGCCAGCAGTCCATACACTGGAAGCTGGAACTTGGTACCGTCGTCGGTTGGCTCGGATTCGGAGAGCTTCTTGTAGGACGTCGCCTGACCGGACTTGTAGTCGGTCACCCGAATTCGACCATCTGAGTGCCGATCGATCCGGTCGATCTTCCCGGCGAACGCGATCTTCTCGCCGACTAGATCGAGAACCAGGACATCGGGTTCGACGCCGAAGTTCCTTTCGACGTGCAGTGGTGTCCATCCCCCTTCGCGGTCAGTTCGGTCGAGCTCGAACCACTCGACAAGTTCGCGACGGATGATGCTGCTGTCCTTCTCCCACAGCTGCGGTAACCATCCGGGAGCGTCTACGCGGGCGTCGGCGAGGACCTCTTCGGAGACCTCGATGAGGTGCTCAAGCGTTGCGTCGATACCGTCGATCGTTCCTTGGACGTAGCGCTCGAGGGATAGGTGGATCAAGTTTCCGCGAGTCAGCGGGTCGAGCTGCGCGGCGTCGTCTGGATCGTCGAGTGTGTCGACGCCGAGGACTGTCTTGACGAAGAAGCGGTACGGACTCGCGACCCAGTCTTCGAGCCTGCTCGCCGACACCGGTTTGCCGAAGAACGTGACGGCGTTCTCGATGTGCGAGACGTTGCCGTTGAAGCGGGTGAAATTGCCGTTCAGTCTGTCACTGCGAAGTTCCATTCCCGCGTCGACAATCGGGTCGTCCAGAGCGCCGCGGCGATTACGTGCTGCGTGTTCTGCCAGTGCGCGCAGGCGCCATTCTGTCTCAGAGGCGGCACTGACGCCGATGCGAGGATCGACGGTCTGCGTCGAGATGTCGAATGACTCGACCGTGACGATCGACTCGACGTCGGCAGTCTGCTTCTGCCAGTCGACGACGCCGATCTTGTTTCCGGACAGGGCATCGAGCGTGGGCATGAGCCACCGCGACGGCACCTTCTCCGCTCCCCCGCGCATACTCCCGCGAGGGAAGGACACGACGCGGTGCTTCTGTCCCGACGCCAACGTGGCTAGGAACTGCGACTTCTGGTTCTGGATCTCGCCGGCGAGAGTGCGTCCAACGAGTGTGCCCGGCAGCAGCGGATCCTCACGCCGTGTGGCGGGAAGAATGCCCTCGGCTGCGCCGAGGACAATGCACACGTCGAAGTCTCGTCCTGCACCGGCTGCCAGTGTGCCGACGGTGACAGCGGATGTTGTGGTTCCGACTGTCTCCGGCACAGCATCGATTCGCACGGAGATCGCATTGACGATTCCCGACAAGGTAGGCGGCGGTGCCACACCGTCCAGCTCGCCGAGCTCGAGGCAGATCGTCGTCAAAGCACGTAAGTCATTGGTAGTCGGATCATCTGAGTGTTTCGACCGGCCGTTGAAGTAGCGCCCTAAGACGTCGATCACGCATCGCGACGCTTCAGACCATGTCGCGGCACTTGCGACCGCATTGAGATCATCGCGGAGGGTGATCACCAAGGAGTGCAACGCTGTGGCGACGTAGGCGTCCCGGTCCTCCGGGTCCAGCTCTGTGAGTCTTGCCCAATCGGAGCCGCCGACAATCTTTATCCTTGCGCGAGTCAGTCGCTCTACGCGCCGAAGTGGAAGAGCTGCGACAGGAGTTCCGAAATACCAGGTCACGACGCGTTCGGACAGGATCGACAGCAGTTCGCGTCGAGGCATGGTGTCTGCGTCGATACTGAGTAGTCGACGTAGTGATCGTGCGGCCGGCCGATGTCTCATGGTGTGGCACTGCTCGCCAGCGAATTCGATTTCTGCGCTGCCGAAGTGCTCGTGGATCAAACGTAGGTAGGGATCGGAGTTCGCAAAGAACACACCGATCCGGTGTCCCGGAACTCCAGCTGAGAGATGCTCCCGGACCAGCCTGGTGATCGACCGAACCTCGTCGTCGGCGTCCGATGCATGAAGCACGAGGGTGCCGAGCGGCTCAACATCGCTCTCGACCAGCTGACCACGGTTAATAAGAGCTTCGAGAAACTGCGATGCTCCGGCGTCCGCAACTGTCGGGAGAAACACCACCACCTCACCCAGCTCATGGATACGCGATGTTGCGGCGGCGTATGCCTCGTGCGGAAGGTAGTGCGTATCGGTCTGCGCGGCGGTCGCGGCAGTGTGGACACGGAGCATGTCTCGCACGAGAGGAGTCGCGTCGGCGGGTGATGGGTCAGCTACCGCACCGAGCGTGCGTGAGGCAGCGGCCAGAGCTTCGGCAGTGATGGGCTGATCTGCAACATCGACGAACACTCCGGGCTCGCAGGCAAGCACCTTCTGCACTGACGCGGCGAGATACGGGAACGGCAGTGGGACGCGGGGTGCCAGTGCAGGGGCAGCCAGCGTGTCGACAGCCAGATCGAGTGTCAGGACTCGAGTGTTGGCAACCCCGCCGTGCCGGGCGAGGTACTGCAGAACGTCTCGGATGGCACCTCGACTGGGCACGATCACCGTAACGAGCCGAAGTGGGCGTTCCCCTTTCGCTTGAGTGACGGCGTCAGCGAGGCGGCCATACAGATCGTTTCCCACCCTTACATCATGTCCGACGGTCGCCGTCCGCGTCCGCTGCTTGACCAACGCAGCGCGGTGAACACCGACTACTCAAGCCAAACCCGCTGCTTGAAACCGCCACGAGCAGCCAGTTCATCCGCAGCTAGCTTGCTTGCTTAGAGCCGCGTCGATCAGGCATAGATGCGCGGCCAGGGCTCACACGAAGGCGAGGACGTCGGCCAGCTCTTCATGTCTGTTCGCCAGCGTTGCGTCACGAAGTTCTTGCGCTTCATCAAACAGCTTGTCAATTAACGCTTTTCCATGATCCTCAGGGTCGAGGGTGCGATACTGCCGGACGCGACCCGAGCTCGATGATCGACCGAATCAGATCACGAACAAGTTTCAGTGCTCAGCTGTGTGCAGGTACGTCGATTCCCTCGACCTCTGATCCGCTGATCCGCTGATCCGCTGACAATGTGCCACCAGCTGGTCAGCGTTCTAGACAGAGGCGCACGCGTCGGCACCTTCGACATGGCCGTGTTGGTCGCGCTACCCGAACTTGGGATTGCTCCGGCCCGGCTCATCACCCAGCACAAGCCTTCGAAAACGTGACTATTGCAAACAGAAAATGGCACACCCCGTACGCTTTTCGTATGATCCACGTTGATGAAGTGACCGCCGATACGTGTCGCCAACGACGATATTCGTTGGTCCGGTGACACTTCGCTTCGACTCCAGACCGACGGGACAACGACGGCGGGCCTGCAGTGCGCCGCTGTAGTAGAGCCATCTCTAGAGTGTCTCGCCCACGTCATGAGTCAGTGAGGAAGGCACATGCTGGGTCGGCTAATCGGCCTAGTCAATCGTCTGAGGCTTGCTAGGACGAGCATGTGGACCATTGCAAGTACGTATTCTAATGTGCCGGATTTGAGTGATTAGGACTTTGTATGGCAACGAATAGCAGGAGTGAAGCAGAGCTAGTTGCGTTGCGTGAAGCTTGCGAGCCTCGCGATGACGTCGTCAGTGGCGGCTTGGCCGACAACCACTTCGCAGCCCAGCTGGACAAAGTTGTTCGCGACGCCGACCACTACCCCGTCTACGGCAACCCAGATGCGTTCTTCGCGCAGACCTACGCCACCAGTGGCCTGCGCACCCTCCTGACAAAGACTTTTGGCCGCGTGACCGGAGCGAAGGGTGTGGCAGCCGAGAATGGCGTCCTGCGCCCCACCACCTCGTTCGGTGGCGGAAAGACCCACGGCCTCACTGCCGTTTACCACCTCGCGAGGGGTGCCCGTCCAGCCAACCTCGCAGACTTCGTGGATTTGGCGCTGCTTCCGGAGGGGCCCGTGCCAATCGCAGCCCTCGTCGGTGACGCGCTCGACCCAGTCGCGGGCGTCGAGACCAACGGTCGACGAACGTACACACTTTGGGGCGAGATGGCAGCCCAGATCGGCGACGCTGCTTTCGACGTACTGGCCGCCAGCGATGGCGAACGCACAGCGCCCGGCACCGCAACGATCAAAGAGGCATTCGCCGGGCAACCGACCATCATCATCATCGACGAGATCGCCAAGTACATCCGGCAGGTGACCTCCTCGGGCAGCGAGGACGTTCGCCGCATGGCCAAGGCCATTCCTGTGTTCCTCGGCAACCTCTTCGAGGTCGCATCCGATCCGACAAACAACGTCTGCGTCATCATTACACTTGCCGCCGCCACCAATGCGTTTGGCGAAGAGACTACCGAGATTACAGACCTACTCGACGATGCAGCCTCGGCCGCGAGCGGCGCAGTGGCCGAGACGGCCGACGTACTCACCCGCGCGGTACAGCCATCCGCCGTGATCAAGCCTGCCGATGACACCGAAATCGGCGAGATCCTCAAGACCCGCCTCTTTAAGACCGTCGACCAGGGTGCGGCTCGCGCGGCTGGTGACGCCTACCGCGAGTTCTACGAAGTCCTCGGTAAAACCGAAACACTCGCTGGCGGCCCAGAGCAGCCGGTTACTTACGGCGACCAGGTGGCCAAGTCGTACCCGTTCCACCCCGAACTGGTGCGCGTCCTCGATCAGCGACTCGGAGACATCCCACAGTTTCAACGGGCCCGCGGAGCCCTCAAGCTCCTTGCGGAGGTTGTGGCTGGAATCTACCGCGATGGCGATGACACTGCGATCATCAATGTCGGCGACATCGACTACTCCGATGCGCCCGTCCTAAACCACCTCACCGATGGACTCGGCAGAGGAGAATTCTCCTCCGTAGCGATCGGCGACTTCGCCGGCCGTACCTCCCACGCAGTATCCGTCGATGCCGACATCTTCCCCGGCAAGCCGCACTACGCGACCCGGGTTGCACGTACCGTGTTCACACACTCGCTGGAGATGAAGTCCAATGCGGGAGCGGGCCGCAACGACTGGCTTGTCGGCACCTTGCGCCCTGGCGAGGATGCCACGATCTTCGAGAAAGCACTTATCGAGTCCGAAAAGGTGTTCTGGCATTTGGCCTTCGACGGCGCGCGGTGGCGGTTCAACGTCGAACCGAACGTCAACGCCATTATCGAGGCCGAAAAGCGCAACGTCGCGAATACACGTGTCACAGCCATCGTCGACGACCTGATCCGCCGCGCATTTACTAACGACGGTGGGGTCACAGCGGTCCACTTCCCGTCCGCCGCCGTCGACATCCCCGACGCGGCCAGCTTGCGCGTCGCGGTGCTCGACTACCGTGTCTTGTCGGTGAACGTTAAAAACTCCGACACCGCCCCCAGCCTGCTGGTCGAGATGCTCGACAAGTCCGGCACCGTCGACTCACCCCGCAAGTATCGCAACGGCGTAGTGTTCGCGGTCCCCGACGACGACCAGATCGAGACGCTCAAGGACCGCGCCCGCGCCCTCATCGCTGCGGACATCCTCGCAGCCGATACCGCCCGTTTGAGCCAGTTCAGCGCGGAGGTTCGGAAGAAGATCGAGGCCTACCAGAAGCAGGCGTCGCTCGAAGCGCGGATCGCAGTAAACCGGTGTTACAAACACATCTATTTCCCCACAAACGACAAGTCGAACGGGCATCTAAGGCATAAGGAGCTGCCCCCGCAGGTCCAAGGCGACCCGAAGAATGCGACGACCGCGGTAATTGCGCTCCTAGAGGACGAGAGCAAAATCCGGCGTGACTCGTTCACTGCCTCTTTTCTGAAGTCGAAGACCTGGCCAATGGGCAATTCCGCCACGACCGCGGTGATCGTAGACTTCTTTTGGATGGACCACGCCTCCCCAATCGTTCGCAACGCCGCGCTTTTGCGCGAAGCCATCACAAACGGCATCAAGAACGAGAACTGGGTTTACTACGACGGCGCCACAGGTAAGACCTTCACCGCAAAGGCAATGGCGGGCATGAACGTCGGATTCAGCAACGATGCCGAAATTATGACCGCAGCCGAGGCGCAGAACCGCGGCCTACTTGTCCGCAAGCCGACCCAGACCGACCTACGCGCAGTCCTTCCCGGTGCCACCATCACCGGTGCCGAGCTTCGTGCTTTGCTGGACACCGAGTGTGGCGGGGAACCGTCGAAGACCGACGTCCTCGAAGTTCTCGCCACGGCGATTCAGGCCACCGACTACAAGTTATTCGTCGTCCTCGACACAGACCCAATGCCGGGAGTACGCGCCCTAACGCCGAGCGCGATCAAGGAGAAGGGACTCGACACGCTGCGCATCATTCCGCGCGCGGACGCCGACGCGGTCGGCGTCGAGGTACCGACCCGGACCGTCAACAACAAGACGTTCACCGCGAACGGGCCGGGCGGGGCCGCATTCCAAAAGGTCGTCGATCAAGTCTCCGATTTCACCATTCGCACGGTATCTCGACTGACCCTCAAGGTGACGGCCGACGAATCCAAGGGATCCGGAGACATCGACCTCGCTGTTGCAGCCCTCGGGATGTTGCCCAAGTACTCCGTCACCGTGACGAGCACCATCGTCGCAGAATACAAGAACCTCACCGGTGGCCTCCGGTTCGCCGGAACTGCAGAGCGAGCCGACTTCCAGAGCTCCTACGCCAACGTGAAGAAGGCGCTTTCCGGTTCCACAAAAATTGCTGGCGAAATGACGCTCGAGATTGTCTTCCAACCACCTGTCACCATCGACACCGCGGATATCGGTCAAATCCACACCGTGGTCAAGAACCTCCAGATCCAGCAGACCACCATTATGGCCGAGGTGACCCGATGAGCGCCCGCTCCAACACCACAACCCGAATTCGGCCCCTGGCCGCAGTCGGCGCTACGCGCGCCTTCCGGATCACGATCGTCCCCGGCAAGAACGACTCGTACGGGCTCGTCCTTGAGGAAACCTACGGTGAGACTGGCTACACCCTCGCCTCGCCCGTCGTCGCAACCACACCCTTTCAAACCGGGCGGATCACCGACGCCGTCTTCGCAGCTGCGCGCGGTTCGGGGCATTCGCCCAGCGTTCTAGCTTTTACACGCCAGACCCCGATCAGGATCAACGAAGCCGACGGCGTCCGGCTCGCACTGATCCTCCTCACCACCCAGCCCATCTCTAAGCATTTGAGGGTGCGCGCAATCGTGGCTGGCATCAACAGCATGAGCGTCGAGGAAACCTACTACTGGTACTCCAAATGCATAGGTACCGAAGCCGCCCGTGCCCGCAAGGCACTCCGCACACTCCTCGCCGACGACTGACCGAAAGCCGGACATGACCAAAACCCATCCCCGCGTCCTGATCGAAGACTGGCTCCCTGTCGCTGAACTCGGCATCGAGTCCCGCCGCGAACGCGCGGCAGCATCTGCCCTCCCACCCTTGTCATTCCTCCACGTGTGGTGGGCCCGGCGACCAGTGGTTGCGTCTACCGCGGTGGTCCTCGGCGGGCTCATGCCCGCATGGACGAAGGATCTCGCCGATGCGTTCCCCGACGCACCGGACCTCCAGGACGAAGCCGCATACCGGCGCTGGCTTCTCCACCTCGTCGGGATCTGGGGCGATCCGATCACCGCTAGGCGTGCATACGACGGCGCTGTGGCCAGCGGTATTCGCATCCCGAACCCGTACTCGTACAAACAGGCATTCCGGAACGCGATCCCGCGTACCGACATCGATCTGCTTCACCAGGTTCTTGTCCGGACGTGGGGAGAGATGCCGCTCGTCGGGGATCCTACTGCCGGCGGAGGCAGTATTCCCTGGGCTGCCACCCGGCTAGGACTCCCAGTCTTCGCAAACGACCTCAATGGCGTTGCCGCGAGCACACTGCGGGCGGGAGTCGAGATCCCGGCGCGGCGCGGCGCGGCGCTCGTCGCGGAACTGAGCAAATGGGGTGGGGATTTGGTCAGGCGCGTCGACGAACGCCTTGCTGAGTATTTTCCGCACGGACCGGGTGAACAAGTCGCAACGTATTTGTTCGCTAACGCAGTCGCTTGCCCGCGTACAGGCCGCCTGGTGCCTCTAATGCCAGACAAGTGGCTCCGCAAGACTAAGGGGAAAGAGGCCGCTGTGAGAATGCACACGGAGGCCGGCGGCGCGGTCTTGGACGCGCCACGATTTGAGGTTGTGCTCGGTCCCGACGTAGACAGCGGCGCTGCAGCGGTAGGCACTTCGGGGCGAGGTAGGGCGATCTCGCCGTATGACGATCTCGTCATCGAAGGTGCCTATATCAAGGCCGAAGCGCAAGCCGGTCGAATGTCGCAGGTCCTGTACGCGGTCGCAATCCGTACGGGCTCGGGTGAGCGAACCTTCAGGGCCCCCACCGAAACAGATCTTGCCGCTATCCAGACTGCCGAAGCGAAGTTTACTGAGGTCAAAGATCTTTGGCAGGCGCGGGGCATACTTCCTACTGAGGAATTTCCTGACGGCAACGACATGAGGCCGAAGCACTACGGTTTGGAGCACTGGGTCGATTTTTTCAGTCCTCGACAGGCATTGGTGCACGGGACATTTGGCGAAGAGTTTGCCAAGCTGATCCCCGAGGTGGAAGCTGCTCTCGCCGAGAAAGCAGCCGACGTGCTGTTCGAGCTGGCGCTCATGCAAGGCAAGGCACTGAACTGGAACTCGCGCCTCTCCTCATGGGATGTATCCCGACAGAAAATGCGGAGCGTGTTCGATCGGCACGACTTCGCATTCAAGTGGACCTTCGCCGAGTTCGAGGGCGCGACTGCCCTCTACTCGTGGTGCCTAGATCAGCTGACTGACGCCTACGGGGGAATCGCGCGTCTACTTGATGAGACCGGATCACCCGGAATGGCAGGCGAACCACCTCTCAGTCGACCGGTGGCGGTAATGCAGGGCAGCGGTGCCGATATGCCATCTATACAGGACGGCTCCGTGGCGCACATCTGCATGGACCCGCCCTATTACAACAGCGTGATGTACGCGGAGCTCGCCGACTACTTTTACGTCTGGGAAAAACGCACCCTCGGCCGTCTCATCCCGGACTATTTCGACGGTAATCTAACCGACAAGGAGAACGAGGCGGTCGCCAACGTTGCGCGGTTCCAGGCGATGGGAAAGCGCAAGAACGAGCTCGCCGACCTCGACTACCAGGCAAAGATGACCGCTATCTTCGCCGAGGCTCGCCGTGTCCTCCGCGACGACGGTGTCCTCTCTGTGATGTTCACCCACAAACGTGCCGAGGCATGGGACACCCTTGGTATGGGACTGTTGCAAGCAGGTTTCACCATCGAGACCTCATGGCCGGTCAACACCGAGTCCGAGCAGTCCCTGCACCAGGCGAATATGAATGCCGCCTCATCGACCATCATGCTGGTATGCCGCAAGCACGACACGGATGGTGGACCCACGCACAGGTATCTCGACGACATCGAGCAGGACATCCGCGACGCCGCTCGGACCGCGGCGCAGCGGTTCCAGCATGACGGGATCGACGGTGTGGACCTGCTGCTGTCCACCTACGGGCCGACCCTGTCGGTGATCTCGCAGAACTGGCCGGTGTACTCATCCGTCCCGGACGCGGATGGAAAGGACCAGCTACTGCGCCCCGAGGATGCCCTCGACCTTGCCCGTGAAGAGGTCGTTCAGTTGCGCCGCGCTCGGCTAGTAGGCAAGGCAGCGCACATCGACGACATGACTGACTTCGTCCTCCTGTCGTGGGACATTTTCGGGGCTCGTGAGTTCCCCTACGACACAGCACGACTACTCGCGCTCGCCGTCGGCGGGTTGGACGTGGATAACCTTGAGCGCGCCAAGATCGTGAGAAAGAAGGCCGGCAGTGTCAGCTTGCTCAAGCCGAGTGAGCGGCTACGGCGCGATGCAGACAGCGAGCTGCCCGGTGTAAGACCGGAAGCCTCGAAGTTTGAGTTCACGATCGACGCAGTCGACACCGCCCTGTACATCGCCGATGTCGACGGGATGCCGGCCGCTAAGCGGTTCCTCGACCGGCACGGGTTCATCGACGACTCCACGTTCATCTCTACATTGCAGGGGCTCGTCAACGCGATCCCGCGGACGAGAGCGAAGGGGACGTGGGTCGTCCCGGAGGCCGGCCTACTGGACACGCTGTGCACGCTGTATTTCCCGACCGTCGCTTTGCCGGAGGCAGAAGATCTGGCTGCGCCGACAGTGCAGGAATCCTTATTCGGGGACGACTGACCGATGAATCTGGATCCGCAAAAATCGCTGCTGCTGGGCGTGCCCGATGCCAGGCACGCCCAACAGGAAGCGTTGATTAAACGCCCCGAGGCCGCCGACTCGTTTGTCGGCATCGAGGTGAAGCCCCGCTACAGTCCTAACGATCACCCGCTGGGCTCGTTCTACGTACCCATGCTGTCGAGGGCGATCGCCTACGACCGGGCTGTCGGTTACTGGTCGGCCGCTGAGCTGCAGTTCGCAGCGCAGGGGACTGCGCAGTTCTTGGCGAACGGTGGCCGGATGCGCCTCATTGTGGGCGCGCAGCTGATCGACGCTGACGTCCATGCGGTGTTGTCAGGTCGTCCGCTGAGTGACGTTGTTGCCGCCCGAATGTTGGCAGAGCCCGCTCTTGAGGGAACGAAGATCGTTGCGTCCGAGCACCTGAGTGTGCTCGCATGGATGGTCGCCCACGACCGACTCGAGATCAGAGTCGGGGTGCCGAAATCCGGTGGAAGGCTTCTGTCCTACCAGGAATCTGGGAAGTACTTTCATACCAAGTATGGGATTTTCACCGACAGGTACGGCAACAGGCTCGCCTTCAACGGATCGAACAACGCTTCCGTTCGCGCGTGGGCGGCGAATCACGAAACCTTCGATGTATACCCGTCGTGGAGGTCTGACGTATGGGAATGGAACGGACAAGAAGCAGTCCGGGACTTTGACCGACACTGGAATGACCAGCCAGATGAGGGATGGGCTGTGGTGCCGCTGCCTCAGGCGGTCCGCGAGCACCTCATAGAGCACGCACCCACAGCGCCGCCAATGCCCAAAGAAACATCTTCCACGGGCTACGAGGGGGGCGAACCGAAAGTCGAGCCTCCGGACGCGAAGAACGCGTGGGCCGAGCTTGTCGACCTCGCGGCCCGGCCTACACTGTCGCCATACACTGCGGTGGGCACCGCGCAGGTCGACCCGCTGCCACACCAAGCCCGCCTGATCGACCGGGTCGTAGCTACGTACCCGCGCGGTTACCTGCTTGCCGACGAAGTGGGTCTGGGCAAGACAGTCGAAGCGGGACTCGTGCTCCGGGAGCTGTTCCTGGCGGGCAAAGCGCGGAAGGCGCTATTGCTTGTCCCGGCGTCAGTCATTCGGCAGTGGCAAGAAGAGCTGCACGAGAAGATGAACCTCGATGTTCCCCGGCTCGAGAAGGGCGATTTTTTCGACCGGAACGACGAACTGATACCGGTTCCCGCTAGCGTGAACCCATGGTCGGCATTCCCGATCGTGCTCGCGTCGAGCCACCTCGCGCGCCGCAAGGACCGCCGCCGAGACATTCTCGCCGCGGGCCCTTGGGACATCGTCCTCGTCGACGAGGCACACCATGCCCGGAGGAGAGGATCGAAGCCGAGCGATACCCCAAACTCGCTGCTAAGCCTGCTCCTGGAAATGCAGGACAAGGAGATGTGGCAGGCGCTGTACCTCGCGTCGGCCACCCCGATGCAGATGAACCCGCACGAGGCATGGGACCTCATCTCACTGCTCGGCTTGAACGGGAGATGGGCGGAATCCGCAGCCGACTTCCTTGAGTACTTCGAGCGGTTCCGCCAAGATCCCCGAGCTCGCGGCTGGAAACTCCAGTGTGAGATGTTGGCCGACTACTTCGCGGACCCGGACGCGGAACGGGACCAGCATCTCGATGAACAGGTCAGTACGGCGCTCGGGTTCGTCGGTGCCTGGGCGGTGTCCGCACTGCACGCGAATCCACCGTCGGCGGAAGCACGATCACAGATGCCGAACAGCACTTCGGAATGGATGGATAAGTGGCTGCGCCGCCACAACCCGATGAGGGACCGGGTGTTCCGAAACACCCGCACCACCCTGAGGGAATACCAGGCCGCGGGAATTATCGACGACGACGTCATTATCCCCACCCGACATGTCAACGACGCGTTCATCCAGCTCGCACCGGATGAACGAAAGCTATACAACCGGATCGAAGAATACATTCGCCGCCACTACAACTCGTACAAGACGGATCAGTCCAGCCAGGCGCTCGGATTCATTATGACCATCTACCGGCGTCGACTTACCTCGTCGTTCGAAGCAATCAAGAAATCCCTCACGCGCCGCCTCGACGTCCTAGAACAGGGAAAGAGTCTGACCGACCTGCTCTCGGACGACGACAACATCGATGTCGAAGACTCGCTATTCGAACCCGAAACCCTCGAAGGGTCGGCTAGCCGCCTACAAGACGAGATCTTCGAACTCCGGTTGTTCCTCAACGACCTGAACAAGATCACAGGTGAGGACACCAAGGCCACACAACTGGTAACCGACGTAAACAAGTCGCTGCTCACCTACAACACCCTGGTCGTATTCACTCAATACACCGATACGATGGACTACGTCCGCGAACGCCTGATCGCGGCCGGAATCACCAAGATCGGCTGCTACTCCGGCCGCGGTGGACAAATCTACAACGACACCGACAAGACCTGGTCCGAAGTCACCAAGGCCGAGATCAAAGACCAGTTCCGCGGCGGTGAGCTGACCGTGCTCATCGGCACGGACTCCATGAGCGAGGGCCTCAACCTACAAACATCCGGCAGGCTCATTAACTACGACATGCCGTGGAACCTGATGCGCGTCGAACAGCGCATCGGCCGCGTCGACCGCATTAACGCGTCCTACAAAGACATCGCAGTGACGAACTACTTCTACGCAGATACCGTCGAGCAGCGCGTCTACGAGGGAATTGCCGAAGACTATGGCGACTTCACCGACATCGTCGGTGAAGCCGCCCCCGTGCTCGCTAATCTCGAAAAGGCGATCGAGCAACTCGCTCTCGGCGATAGCAGCGAGGAGGCGATCGAAAAGCAGGTCAACGTGCTGAAGGTTGAGGTCGAGAACCTTAACAACAACGCTATTAAAGCCGCAGACCTCGGAGACTCGCCAGAAATAATCGGGCACATCGAACAGCCGCCTGAGCTGCGCGGCGAGATCGATCTCGACGACTTAGAAACGATGCTAACCGCCAACCCGCTGACCGGGCCACACCTATCTACGGTAGATGGGACACCTGGAGTGTATTTGCTCAGGCCGCCGGTGCCGGTGGCGTCGTACTCATTTGACACAAACTCGGGAACGCGCACCGTGACTGATTACCTCCAAGGTCCACGAAAGAACGCCGAAGTCCTCGTCACCTTCAACCGCAACATCAGCGACAACAGCCGTGAAGGCATCACACTGCTCACCTACGGAACCCCTGAGCTCGAGGCGCTTTTGCCGACTAGGAGCAGATGACGGCGCTCATCGAAATTCCCCACTGACGCTCACTGAAATTCCCCACCCGTGTGGCACCGCCAACGAGGGCGGGTCTCCCCGGATGCTGATGGTCTCTGACCACACACCAGCTACCCGAAGGAGACCCGCTCCTCATGCTTACACGGGAGGAAGACGTGGAAATACACGCCCTGCATCAACGAGGCTGGAAGATCGCCGACATCGCACGGCACACCGGCCGCGACCGCAAGACCATCCGGTCCTACCTCAACGGGACCACCACACCCGGAGTGCGTAAACGCAGCATCCCGGACCCCTTCGAGGTGTTCCTCGCCTACGTCACCGCACGCCTGTCCGAAGACCCACACCTGTGGGTCCGCACCCTCTGCGACGAGCTCGAAGACCTCGGATATTCGATGTCGTATCAAACGCTGCACCGCAAGATCCGAGAACTGAAACTTCGCCCGATCTGCAAAGCCTGCCTCACCGCAACCGAAAGACCCAACGCAGTCATCGATCACCCGCCCGGTGAAGAGACACAATGGGATTGGGTCGATCTACCGAACCCACCCGACTCCTGGGGATGGGGCTCGATGGCACATCTGTTCGTCGGAACGCTGGCCTGCTCGGGCAAATGGCGCGGGATCCTCGCCCCGGACATGACCCAACCCCATGTCGTCGACGGACTCGACCGCATCTGCCGAGGCCTCGGCGGCGTCAGCCGCGTGTGGCGGTTCGATCGGATGGCGACAGTCTGCCACCCCGACTCCGGCCGCATCACGGCCAGCTTCGCCGGCGTCGCCAAATATTACGGTGTCTCCGTCGCCATCTGCCCACCCCGCCGAGGCAACCGCAAAGGCGCGGTGGAGAAGTCCAATCACACTGCAGCGCAACGGTGGTGGCGCACAGTCGCCGACGATCTGACCGTCGAACAAGCCCAAGCAAGCCTCGACCGGTTCTGCAGCCTGCGCGGTGACACCCGGCTGCGACCGACGAAGGACGGGAGGGCGTCGGTGGGGACGATCGCCACCACCGAGGGGTTGCATCCGTTGCCGGCGGCTGCGTATCCGGCGATCATGAGCACCGACCGGGTCGTCTCGCGCCAAGCGTTGGTGTCCTATCGCGGTAACCGGTATTCGGTCCCACCCGAACTCGCCTGTGCCGCTGTGACAGTGACGCATGTTCTGGGCGCCGATGTCATCGACATCGTCACCACATCGGGCATCACCATTGCCCGGCACCATCTCGCTTCCGATGGGACTGGGGCGATGGTCCGCGATCACGGACATGTCTACGCTCTCGAACAAGCAGCGATGTCGGGTGCGAACACCGGCCGCCCGCACCGCCGGAAAGAACGGATCCCACCCGGACCCGACGCTCTCGCTGCTGCCGAGAAGCTCCGAGCGTCGGCCGAATCGACACTGTCCTCCGGGGATGGTCAGCGCGAAATCGGCAGTCATGCAACCGAATCCACTGGCACCGGCGCGGTCATCTACGACCTGTCGGTCTACGAACGGGCCGCACACGGAAGGAACACCCTCTGATTGTCGACAAGAAAACAGGTGACCGGATGCCGGCACCGAACACGGCCGAAGCGGCGAGTCTCTATCAACGTCTGCGTGGGCATCTGGCGGTCCTGAAATTGCACGACGCCGCCGAAGCGTTGCCTTCGGTCCTCGACCAAGCAGCGGCCGAGGAGCTGTCGATGACCGCGGCGTTGGATCGGTTGCTTTCGATCGAAGTCGAGGCCACCGAGGCACGGCGTTTGACCGGACGCTTGCGGTTCGCGTGTTTGCCGACGCCGGCATCGCTCGAGGACTTCGACTTCGACTACGACGCCGCGGCCGGTATCGACCGCAAGCTCATCGACGAGCTCGCGACCTGCCGCTACTTGGAGACGGCGACGAATGTGCTGCTCATCGGCCCTCCCGGGGTCGGCAAGACGCATCTGTCGGTCGGGCTCGCGAGGGCTGCTGCGCATGCCGGGTATCGGACGTATTTCACCACCGCTGCCGATCTCGCTGCCCGCTGCCACCGGGCAGCACTGGAGGGGCGGTGGGCGACCACAATGCGTTTCTACGCCGGCCCGACGCTGCTGGTGATCGACGAGCTCGGCTACCTACCGCTACCCGGTGAGGCAGCGTCGGCGCTGTTTCAGGTTGTCTCGCAACGGTATATGAAGACATCGATCGTGATGACCACCAACCGCGGTGTCGGATCCTGGGGTGAAGTGCTCGGTGACAACACCGTCGCCGCAGCCATGCTCGACCGGCTCCTGCATCGCTCCGTCGTGCTCAACCTCGACGGCGATTCCTACCGGTTACGGGACCACAACGCCAGATCGGAGAAGCTCCGCAAAGCCACCACCGGAACCCGCCAACCACTACAGTGAAGACCGCTCACGAGTGGGGAATTTCGGTGAGCGCGGTTGGGGAATTTCGCTGAGCCTCGTCACAGACCGGATTGAACGAGTCAGACCCTCACACTAAAGGCAGAACCTCGGCCCACGGCTCCAACAGCACCGACCATCCCGGCCGCCTCCCTTGATTTTGATAGAGACGATCTACTTTGCTAACGGCGTTGAGGCGAGTTCTATGAATACGTTGAACCTGACATTTCTTGGACTGCCCAACGCTCGGTCGAAGTCCGTTTGACTGAGTAATGCCCTGCCCTTGGGATCTGACGACGATCAGGATCGAAGTTAGAGGTGCGTCGTAGAGTTATGCTCCAATGGGTGGGCGATCAGCCAGTTAGTGTGAATGCCGAAGCTCGCTCCCCGTTGGCTAGATTCATTCTGCAGACATTGATCATTCTTTCGACTTCGAGCGGGCAGCCAAGCGCGCAGCATGGAGCAGTTGTGCAACAGTCAGTGAGTCAAGTTTCTTCGATCTGTAAATGAAGTCCGGATTGAACTTGTTGAACGCTCCGCTGGCAGCGTCGCCCTTTGGATATTCCTGAAGAGCAGCCGAGTTCAGTGCCGGGTCAACAACTCCGAAGTCGAAGTAGTGACAGTTCGATTTCCCCCATTCGAGCCGAGACTGGGCATCAGCGTCGCTTGCGCCTGCCAGCCCAGGTAGCACGGCACACAGTCGAAACTCTCGACCTTGCAGCTGCCAACCAACTGAGGCGCCTTTCGCTCTATTCGGCTGCAGGTAGTGGAAAGCAGTAATTACTGGTGTTCCATTGGAGAATCCCGAGTCAACCGTGCAATCAAAGCTGCCTGCGTCCAGATCTGACTGAATAATCTGGGATACCGATCGCGCCCGAAGCTTGGCGAGCGACCATAGAAGCCGCTGTTCGATGTGGGCACCTGCCAGGCTGTCGGTGAGCAGCACAGGTTCGTCGTCCGACCGGACTGTGACCGCGTCGGCGAGTTCCTGAAGGATTTTGATCATCTCCGCGTAGTGACGGATGATTTCAACCTCGTAGGACAGGCTCACACCGTCGAGCGCGTGCAAGATCAGCTCAGACAACCTGCCATATGAGACCCTCACCCAGGACGCGCCTCCCGGTACGCGTTCAGTGGTGTCAAAGGTATCCTCGGTCCATTGCGGATCTTGCAGGCTCAGAATTATTTGGGTGGGCCGATCGAGTTCGGTGTCGTTGAGGATGCGCGCTGAGTAGCCATCCAGCTGATCGGGATCGGGCAAGCTGAAGACCTTGTTCTCGATCACCAGCGGAGTTCGGTGATCGTCCCACCAGATCGACAAGTCCAAGTGACCTCGTTCGCGTTCGACCCTGCGTATATAGCCCTGAGGTTTCGGGTCCGCAGAATCCGGGGATGGGACCAGCGCATCGAATACGTCGCTGGCTTGTTGTGGCATCTCGCGGCAAAACCATGCCAGCAGGTTGGTGTGAAAGAGCTCGCGGCCGCCGAGCATGATGTGGGCCAGGGGTTCTCGATCCAGTTTCCGCGCTAGTTCGGTAATGAGCTCGACTCGATCGACCTCTGACATCTGAGGCGCTCCGACCAATTCATCAGGCGTGACCGCTGTTGCCGCAGCGGGACTGCAATTGACGAACCGAACCGGGTTGGCGGCTCCGTTCGGAAAGAATTGCGACGCATCCAATCCGCCGTAGATGCCGTCAAGCTCATTGCTAGATGTACCAGAGAAGCCGAAACGCGTATTGTCCGGGGAACGCCGCCAGCTCTCGATCTTGTAGACGGCTTTGACGACACCACGATGAACGGCGAAGGCGAATTCCGGTGCTCCCGGACCCTGCACGGTCCGGCTGGCAGCAATTTTCCACCATTTACTGGTTGCGGCGTACAGCTGCCCACGGAATTCCGGGGAAGATTCGTCAGATATCGGGTAAGACTTCGTCAGCCTGATGAGCACTACTCTGTGCTGCGGAGCGATGATCGACAACGTTCAGTCTCTTTCTTCGGGGCTGATCAATGGAATTTTCAGCTCTGCGCGAATGCAGATTGTGCGGGAAGGACGACCAGTGACCCATCTGCCTTGCGCGCGATCTCGATGGCAACGTCAGGCTGCGGACCCGACAGCTCGATCGATTCGCTCAACGCGCGCACGCGGCGGGAGGTCCGAAGTAGCGTATCGACCTCACTCGATTTGAAGACAAAGTCACGGACACCGTGTGTGCGGTCGATCTCGAGACTCGACAGGCGACCAAGAACGGTGGAGATTCGGTGATGCAACTCCACCACACGCTGAGCCCGCCGCTTCAATGCTTGGGTGAATCCCTCGAAGAGTCTTGTCGGGTCGAGCTGAGCGTGCTCGACCGCCTGCAGGACTGCTACTCGTTGCTGTAGGTCAATCGAGAGTTTCGCCAACTCGAGATGAGTCCGGAACTCACCGCCGTCACCGCCGATACCTTTGAACGCCTTTTCCAAAGCAGCAACTTCGACCCGGCCGTCCTCGAACTTGCTCAGAGATACCTCCCATGCCGCCAGCCGTGTTTCGGCGTTCGCAAGACCGACGTTGATGTGAAAGACCGCGGTGTCCAACCCCAGCGAGGCTCCGATCTTGCCCTCATCCAAGAGGATGGCCGAAGCACTGTCGATAATCGGAATACATGCGTTCAGCGCTGAACGCTCACCCGTCAAAGCGTTGTCCTTGAGTTCACCGAGCATCTCGGTAATGGTGTCCAAAGCCTGTTGACGATTGCGCTCCGCACGCGCGTTCAGTCCCACAGCAACAGCCATCAGGACTAACGGTGCCGCAACAGTCAACGCGCTGGCACCTACGACAGCAGCCCCGGCAGTAGCAGCAGATCCACCGACAGCACCAGTCGCAGCGTTGGCGGCCGAACCGGCCACGGGGACGAAAGTGGCCTGTGCTGCGATACCGGATGAACCCACAAGCGCACTATGCACGCCACCGGTCGCAACCTTCGAGGTCATCGACTTCAGCACGCCGCTACCCATCTGGGTAGCTACCTTTGCCGGCACCACCATCCGGTAGAGCGTCTCACCACCATTGTGAACGACTTTCGCCGCACCCGTCTTTGACGTATGACTGATCAACTGGGAAAGATGACTTGCCAGGGGGCTCGCACTCTCCAGGTGTATTCCCCCGGACAAATCAGCAGTTTTCGGAAGTGGATGAGCTTCAAGAGTGGCCAGTGGGGCATCGACCAAGGCTGCCAGGACCGTTCGCAACTCGTTGAGCCGCGCGCTCGTCAACGCGTCTTCGGTCATCACCAACGGCGACACCATTTCTTCGGTCGCCAAAGTCCAAACCGGGACGTCATACGCGCTCTCGGTCATACTGGGCCCTCCTGAGGTTGTTGACGCTCACCCTAACCGAACGGACCGACAGGTTTGGAGCGCCGCAGCAGTCAGACAGCACGTCATGCCAGCCCTAACCTCTTGCGTTCCAACTCGATGATCGAATTCTCTGCCGGAGCTACGCCTTGGTCCCACCCGTCGTCCACCGATGCTCGATCAGCTTCCTTCGCCTGACTACGTCGCGCGTATTCGTCGAACAGCTGAGTCTTTCGCTCGAGCACTTCGCGCATCCGCTCGTCGACGGTGTCCTTCGCCAGCAATCGATGCACCTGCACGGTACGTATCTGGCCCATCCGATGCGCCCTTGCAATCGCCTGGACCTCAGTGCTCGGCTTCCATTGGGGCTCAGTCAGGATCACCACCGAGGCGGCCTGGATGTTCAAGCCCACGCCGCCGGCTTCAATCTGGCTGACCAACACTGCCCGACCATTGTGCGACGTGAAGTCGTCGACCATCTGCTGCCGTTGGGTCGATGACGTTGCACCAGTCAGTGGGCCGAATACGACGCCTGGCACCTCACGGCGGACTGCGTCGAGCACTGACTTGAAAAACGAGAACACGATGATCTTGACGCCGTTGTCCTCGGCCTCCTCCACGATTTCCCGCAACCGTTCCATCTTGGCCGACTTCGTCTGCCCCGAACCTGCGTATGCCGACTGTCGCATCGCCATGAAATTTCGTGATGCCACCGCGTCCCGATACCGCGAGTTGTCGTCGGCCGTCGGTTTGCACCAGTCCTCGACTTCGATGAGTTCCGGTAGTTCCTTGAGGACGTCCACCTGATTGCGTCGCAGATACGCCGGAGCCACGGCCTTCCGGAAAAGGTCACCGCCACCGAGACAGTCCGAGGCGTTGATTCGGCGAGCGGTGTCAGGTTGTACATACTCCACGAGATTGCGAAACTCGACCACGCGGTTCTCCATGGGGGTTCCACTGAGAAGAACTGCTCGCTTGGCCTTTCCGATCAGCTTGTGTGACGCGATAGATCGTTGCGCTGCTTTGTTTTTGATGTAGTGCGCCTCGTCGATGACAACCAACGCTGGGGTCACCGAGATGTCGAGTCGTTGAAGGGTGTTGAAGGTGGTGATAGCAACTCCACCTTGCCGAATCCAATTCTGGGTTGCGGACTCCCGTTCTGCTCCGTGCAACTGAAGTGGACGCAGCTTCGTATGCTTTCGTGTCTCGTTGGACCAGTTGATCAGCACGCTCGCGGGACAGACGACAAGAAAGTATTTGTCCCCCTTCGCTGCAAGATGTGCCGCTACCGCCAATGCTTGAATGGTTTTACCCAGACCCATCTCGTCGCCAAGAATTGCCTTGCCCCGAGAGAGGATGTATTGCGCCCCGAATGCCTGATACGCCCGCAAATATGACCGAAGGTGTGTGCGGTCCAGCACCACCTTCTGCGTTTCGCTCGCAATGGTGGAGCCGACGAAGCCATGCGACGCATCTACCTCCGCCGCGCCGAGCGACGTGAACTGGCTCAACAGTGCATTGAGCGACGCCGCGTCCCGTTCGTACTCGGTCCATACATTACCCGCTGGACTACCTGCAGCGACGATCCGCGCGATGTGTTCGCGGATCGATTGCGTCTCCGGCGATTTGGCGACTGCGTTGAGCTGGTACACAGCTTTCTGCGACTCGAGCTTCTTGGCTCTACTGGTGAAAATGCGTGAAATCCAGCTATCAGACCTGGACGCAGCCGACTGCCAGGGATCCACCAGCGTGCGCAGATGCGCGATTTCAACTGGCAGTCCTTGGACTTCTCGTTCCACCCGTCGCAGCGCTGTGAGGGACTCGAGCAGCTGAGCCTCGAGCTTGGGCTTTCGTTGCGGATCGAGACGCACCCGTTCGCCGGCCCGGATGCGCTTACGCTGCGCGACTGCGGCGCCATGGATCGCTTGGGCAGACTGCGGCCCGATTCCCGGAACGGCACCGATCTCAGCCGGTGATGACTTCGCGAGATCCAATACGGTTCGTAGCCGCGTTTGCTCGAGACTGCCCAGGCGAGTTCCCCTGGGCAAGGACTGTTTCAGACCGGCTGCAGGCGCCTTACGGAGGATGTCGTCGGCTTGCGCGTCGAGGACTGCGTAGACGGTGCCCCTGATCGATGCACGCAAACTTACGGCGGCCTGCGTTGCTGCTTCACCCTCCGCAAATAGGGCATCGAACATCTCTGAAGGACGCTCCAGCTCCGGATCGCTCACGCCGAATGTCCTTTCACGCCGTCGCAGTGTCGATAATCAAGATCACATTCGCACACGATCACAACGAGCGTGGGAGTTCCGGTGGTAGCAGTTCGGAGCACATTAACGCGGCACGACTGACCTAGGCATTGATTTGCTGGGCGCAATCCAGGACAACGCTCCAGAATAGTTCGAGGTCCAGATCGGATACCCTGCGACCGGGTGCCGAGGCCCTGTGGTCCTGACCCAGAAAGATAGCGAGCTCGGCAAACCCATCATGCGTGGCGATGTGCGGATACTTCGTCCACGAACCGGAAGCCATCAACTGACCGGACTTATTGATCCACAGCGATATCGGCGGGTACCGATACCCGAAAGGATGAAAGAACACCGCTCCACGTGGTGGAGTGCCGAACCAGAAATCGTCGTGAGTCCCGTAGGAGACGTCGAGGGCTTCCTGCAGATCGAACAACTCTTCCGCTAACGCCCGATCGCCGTCAGACAGTACGGCCTCCAGGAAGGACTCTTTCGTCCAAACAGGTCCCGCAGAGCCGCCGGACGATTGCGCTTTCGCATCGGCCAACTCACCCCCGTAGGTCGACGGCACCAAGATTTCGAGACCACCGTGCCGGGCGTACGCGAGTTGCAATGCCGTCGCGCGGATCTCGACGCGTGTAATTCGATTCAAGTACTCGACCAGTCTCCGGAGATCCGCATCGATGCGATCTACAGCGAGGCAAAGGTGTACACGCCCGGTGGCGATGTTCTCGGCAAGCCGCTCAACCGCCTCCTCCTCGAGAACACCTAGGTCGACGCCACCGCGCCTGGCCCACTGTCTCCTGAACGAGGCTTCGCCACCCAACGAAATCGCAGAGGCATAGTCCAAGACCTGCCCAATCACCATTCGCCGTCGCTCTGTGTTCGAGGCCAGCTTGCATTCGACGACGGTGACCGAACCATCACGGTCGACGATGCATACATCCGCTGGCCCGGCAGACGTGGCCAGCTCCCGTACCGTGAGTGCAGAGTCGGAAACACCCGGCACATGCTCCGGCGCGGCAGCAATGATCCGCTGAAGATGGTCCTCATTGTCGTACGCCGACATCTCCGGAGATGCCCAACCGCCCTCGGATCCCAACTCACGGACTAGAAATCTTGCCGTCTCATCATTGACCATCAGACCGCCCTCTCAATCAGTTGGCTCGACGTGTAACTATGTGCGGACTCAGCTGAACGCCCAACCAATGACTGCGGCAACGATACAGAGGAAGAAGATCAGCTCGATTGCACCTTCTGCCGTACCGCTGCCGCCTTTCTTACTCATTCGCCGCGCGCCCTGCGCCGGTCGGCTTCGGAGAAACCCTGGGCCAGAGGCGCTCCGTGCACCTGAGCACGCTTGCGGTCCTGGTAGCTCGCCACCGAATCGAAGGCAGCCGTGACGCCGACCGTTGTCGATACGTACGTCATCGACTTCTCCCGCGCGAAGCCGAGATCAGCGCCCACTTCGACAGCGTCGATGTTGGAACCCAGGAAAACGAAGTCCCACTGATAATCCCGCTCTTGCTTCGCAATCAGTTCGCGCACAGCAGTATTGGTCCACTCCTTGCTCGCGTTCTCGTGCCCGTCGGTCATCACCAGGACGGTGACCGAGCCAGGGCGGTCGTCCTCGGGTAAAGCACTGAGCTCGACACCAACCTCGGTGACGAGCCGGCCGACGGCGTCGTAAAGGGCAGTCATCCCGCGTGGCTCTAGCACGAGGTTCGGTACTTCCGCGATCGGCTTCGAGCTGTAGACCGACTCGTAACGATCGTCGAACTGCGCCAGGGTGACGACGGTATTGCCGTCAGACTCACGCTCCTTGGCGATGAACGAATCGAACCCGCCGCGGGTGTCGTCGGCGATGGCATTCATCGAACCCGAACGGTCGAGCAGAGCAGCAACGAGAGTGAGCTGTGGATTGGTCAAAAGAACCTCCTGATGAAAAGTGCGCCGAATGGACGCGGTGAAGATAGTTGCCGAACCATACCGAGGGGTACCGACAAGAACGGCGCTACGACAACTAAGCCCGTTCCAGCAGGTGGGCTGTCACCTGGTCCCACGTCTTGAATGGTTCTTCCCCGTACCGCAGCCATTCCCCCTCGAATTCGCTGGCACCGTTATTGCGTCGGTCATCTACGAGGAAGTCCCCGCGATTCAGGTTCTTGTGGTGGGACAGGATCAGCCTCTTGTACGCGACGGATCCCTCGTCGAATCCGAGGTGCTTCTGCACCCACAGCACCTTGTCGTGCCAGGCGCTGGGGTTCTTCCAGGGGGCGGTGGAGAGGATGTAGGTGTCGAACACGGCCGCCAACGTGCGGTAAGCGTCGAGCGCGCCGTCGATGGGATCCATCAGCGAAAAGATGTGCGGTACCTCGTCGAGGTCGTTGGGGTATTTCGCGATATCGGCCGGGTCTGCCCGGTCGATGCCCGACTGGAAATTCACGAGCGTGTTGTCGAGGTCTACGTACAGAATTTTCTTGGCCATCGGGCACCTTTCGTCGTGCACCGTCGCGGTGCAATGTCAGGTAAGAGTCGCGGGGAAAATCGACACCGCGGGAGATGCAGAACTTGATCCGTTTTGCATTTCGATCATCGCACACGCCTACGACAAGCTCATTCGCGACCGATCGCGTCGCCGTGAGCTGTGTCAGGCCCGTTCGATACAGTCAGTCGCATAGTGCCGAGACCCGGGGAGAGCGAAACGGGTTGCGCACCATGTACACCCCGCTCGCGCCTGTCTTCGTAGCCGTAGCCCACGCTCAACACAGTGCACTCGGCCTGCCCCCAAGACGGGTACCAACGTCTGGCGACGGAATGGCAGACCCTCGCGTCCGACCTCGAGCCCTCCGTACAGCGATTAAGGCCGACACGACAAAAGACTTGGAGACATACATGAAGCAATTCGACTACGTCGCTCCAGAGTGGCATTTCGCATCGACCATCGATGGAGATCGGTATGCCGTGATCACCGACCTCGATCATGACTACACCGGATGGTCGGTGGAAATCGAACAGGAAGGAGAGATAGAGATCGGACAGGTCGTGTCGAAAACCCTGTGGCGTGACGACGAGACCGACGTCAATCTGTACGGTCACGGAAACTCGGTGGACGGATGGGTCGCACCTGTCGAAGGCGGGGCACTGCTGACCGCGTTTCACACACCTACGGGCACCCGTCTCGCGGTCGATCCATGGGTCTACACGCGAGAATGGTTGGCCGAATCGCTACTCGCGAAACCGGTGGCACTCATCATCGACCTCGGCCCCAACGACTACATCCCCAGCGAGCACGAGTCCGACGACGTCCCGTGTGCTCAACTCCAAGTGATGGAGGACGAGGTATTCCTTGTTCGCCGCTCCCGTACAGAGCTCGGGCATCTACTGCTCGCCGACTACTCGACTGCGGCAATCACTCTCGACAAGTGGTACCTGCAGGAACACTTCGACGACTGCACCGACGGCTACTTGTTCACCAAGGATCGTCGCCTGGCCGCGGAAACCTGCGTCACCTGGTTCCGGGACAAGCAGGACCCGAATGAGAAGATCGACATTGGCTGCAACTATCGATTCGCCGACCGACTCGTCCCCGAAGACCCGACGCTCTTCTAGCCTGGGTTCACCGACTCGACGTGAGAGGAGCATGGGTTTCGGTCGATGAGTGTGCTGTCGTGCTGCAGTATTCGTCGTTTGTTCCACGACTTCGATCTCGTGTCCACCGTTCAGCAGATTCCGGTGACGGCACATAGATCAACATTGAAACCCGGTGCCGTCACAGCACGAGCCAGCCCGACTGAATCCGACGGGCGCAGAGCCTCGTGTCAACACGACCGGATATGGTGTCCAACATGGCAGAACCTTCCCAGGACAAGCTCTACGCGACCACACTGCAGACAATCGGTGCCATCGCGAAGCTACCCGTCGTCCACGTGGACAGAGACTCTTTTCTCCGGAAGCAGTTCAAAGATTCCTCGTATCTCGATGTCATCCTCGCCGAGGGGCCACAGGTCGTTTACTCAGTAGAATCACTTCGCAAAAAATGCAACACACTTATCAAAAACAGTGCAGCGAAGACCTCGGCTGTATCGTTTGCCAGCGGCCTGCCCGGCAACCCCGCGATCATGGTTGCCGCAGGTGGAGCGGACGTGGCGCAATATTTCGGCTTCGCCATCAACCTTGCTCAACAGATCGCATACATGTTCGGGGAAGATGACCTCTTCGACGGCAACGAACTGTCCGAGTCGGCTCAAATTCGAGTGATTGGCTACCTCGGCGCAATGTTCGGAGCGGCCGGGGCATCGGCGCTGGTGGCGAGCACTTCGAAAGTCGCCGGCGCGAACATCGGCAAGAAGGTCGCAGCGCAGGCACTGACGAAAACCACCTGGTACCCCCTCGTCAAGAAGGTCGGCGCGATCATCGGGCAGAAGATCACGAAGAAGACCGTAGAGAAGACGATCACCAAGGCCGTACCCGTGGTCGGCGGGATAGTGTCCGGCGGGCTGACGTATGTGACTTTTCGCCCCATGGGACACCGACTAGCCGACACTCTTGTCAGAAATCTGACTGGCGAATTCGACGACGACCTCGACCTGAATCCCGAGTTCGCGGCACGCGCAAACGCGAACAACGTCGTGATCGAAGAGATCGGTGGCCTGTAACCACGTAGGTTCTTCGTCGAAATCAGCGCCCTGGCAGTCATCGCTCGAACCACGCCTCCGATGTTCTGGAAGGCGTTCTTGCCCAGGGCTTAGCCGCTTGGAGTCGCTGATCGAACACCAGGAGCGGGTGTGCGCTTTCAAACCGACGTTTCGCGTGCATCCAGCAGTCGTCCAAAGCCACAAGGCACCCATCGTTACCGTCCTTCCGGAAGCGTCGGATACATAAAGCCTTCGTCGCTATCATGAACGCATCCGATCCCGTGCTCTCTCAACAACTCGATGAGGTCGCCGACCGGTGGCTCCGGCAAGAGCACAGAGAGGGCAGGCGGAGTCTCAAAGTGCCTTCGGTAGTCGAGCAACTGCCCCAAAGCCATCCGCACCGCCTCCCGCGAAGCTGATGCCTTCGCCTCGTACAGAACGCCGTTGGTGTTGTCGAACAAGTCGGCGATCAATGTCCGCCTGGCATTCTTCAATGGCATCTGGAAACTGCTCACGTCCACGCCATCCGCCTTCAGTGTGTCCGCGAAGCGGTGGACCATCGCGCTCTCTGCCCGCGTCGCTCGATAGGACGCGAAGGACTCGACGTAGTACTCCTTGATGCGATTCATTTCCAACGGGATTCGCCGGGCGACTCGCTCACCACCGCCACTCCCACCTCCACCGAGCCATGGGTTGGCGTTCTTTCGTCTGAGGTTGTCGAGGTGACCGGACCACAGCTTCGCCAGAATTGACGCTGACGGTTCTCTGACCAACCGCCCGGAATTCTGAACAGGAAACTTGAAGTCGGTCAATGCCCGCTGCACTTCCTCGACGGGCAGGCGATCATCGTCGTTGAGCATCACATCCCAGCTGACGTCGACGTACATTGCAGTTCCTCCCCCCTCATCCCAATGCTCGTCAGGGTGCGCGCCATCGGCGATGAGTTCACCGCTCGCCACCACGCCGCGGTTCTTCCCGGTCCGAAGCATGTAGACCCGATCTCCGTTCAGGGGATTCCCATATCCGCGACCGAAGCTCCAATTACCCTGGTAGGAAATTCCATTGGTCGTTTCATCAATCATGTCACGGCGCTCGTCCGGATCGAGACCTTCGTCGCTTCCGTTCCAGAGGACGAAGAAGCTCTTCTTCATTTCCATATTTCAACCTTTCGATCGTGCTCGATCATGTTTCCTTCAACAGCACGGCAACCACTCCACACAGATGCCGCACCTCATCCACTGTCGGTGCAAGTTCATAGGCATGGTGGTGGCATGCGTTGCTCAACCTGTTCCACGCCATCGCAGCAGCGTCGGCGTTCTCGGCTGTGTCGAGGGACCGCAGAATCACCAAGCGCGATCGCATACTCGGCCGGTCGATGTCCACGCCCAGCGCCACGCAACGCTCGATCACCAACTCCTCCAACGCCTGGCGAGCGAGGAACGCAGCCAGACGCGCCGAACCGCCTGCAGCACCATGACTTCCGTCGAGCAGCAGTTCGGCATTTCTCAGCGCTACTGCCGGTGACGTGGTCGTAGTCATTCTGCGAGGATCCCGTCGACCATCTTCTTCAGGTCGTTCACCACTTCCCAGGTGATCGGTCGATCGGCACCGTTGTGGCTGCCGGCGTTGGCGATGTGGAGCGTCGGGAAGCGTTCGGTGCGGAAACCCAGCCACTGCGATAAGTCGCGTTCGGAATCCTGGTGCACGGCCAGCGCAATCTTGTTGCGCGTCTTGTGCACTGACGACCACCGCTCTTCGGTCACCATCCGCGACTCCCCCGCCCGGTGTTGCTTTGCGTAGAACACCTGCTGCGCAGCAGATTCCAGCGCCAACCGGAACAAGCCCGGCGCAACTCGCCGCTTGACGTCCTCGGGGACATTCTCGTCCAACACCAATGCCCGCACATCGTTGAAATAGCGGGTCGCTTGATTCTGTGTCTCGGAAACGCTGATGTTGGAACCAGGTTCGCGCATCACCTCGAGGAGCTGAGCGTCGACGGCGAGTTGCCTGATCGCAGTGGCCAATCGGTCGTCGTGCGAGAACACGATGACCTGCCTGGTCTTCGCGAGCGTCGACAGCACCTTGATGAAGCCGTCGATCTTCGCTGGATCCATAGCCTGGATCGGGTCGTCCAGCACGATGAATCGAAACGGACTGTTTGGCGTAGTCGCTCTCGGTATGAACAGTGCCAATGCCAACGCATGCAGCTCGCCCTGACTCATGACCGACAGTGCCTCGGACTCCACGCCATCGACCGAGCCGGTCATCACCACTCGCCTGCTGGTGTTGTGGCCCACCAAGTTGATGGCACCGATGTCGACATTGCTTTCCTGCCGCAACTCCGCCCAGATGTCGCGTGCCTGCTCGGCAATCGGAGCAAGCCGCTGATCCCTCAATTGCTTGGCATGCGAGGCAATCCACTTCTTGGCCGCGTCGACGTTCTTGACGGCCTCATCCGCCTCTCGCGCCGCGGATTCGAGGGTGGCCCACGCGGCCAGACGTCCAGCAATCGGTGCCCAGGTGTCCTCACGCTGAGCCGCCGCCTCCCTGGCCTCGTTGCGCAGCGCCTCAGCAGACTCGATAACCGCGGGGATCGTCGTAGCCAAGTGGTCCGCCACACCGGAAGAACTCGACGGTTGCTCTCGCGCCACGGCGACGGACTTTCGATACTCGGATAAGGAAGGCAGGTCGACGCCCTCCACCGCGGTGGCGTCGGCGATTCCGTTCCCCAGTTCGACTGCGGCACGTTGTGCTTGGTCGAGTCGGCGGCGACTGTTCTTGTAGGCGGCCAGTTTCTGGCTCTGCTCGGCAAGCTGTGCCCGCGAGTGCTCGGCCCACGCATCGTCGAGTGTCCCCGTCGCGCAGACCGGGCACTCGATAGTGCCCGTCTCGCTGTGGAGTCGCAGGGCCGCATCGAGCAGATCGTTGCGCTGCTCCACCGCCGACAGTGCCTCATCAGCCGAATCCGCTGTATCGGCCGCAGCTGCCCGGAGCTCCGCCACCACCTCGTCGACACGCTGCTGTGTCGGGGCGCTCAACGCTGCGAGCCGCTTCAAACCAATGAGCGCAGGCGATGCCGATGCGTCGGATCCGGTGGCGAGCGCCAGCACCGCGTCGATATCCGCAACCCGCTTCTTGACAAGGTCTGCAGCAGTTTTCGCACGATCATCCGTCGCATCCGACAACGAGTTCTTGAGCTGGCGCAGGCTCTCCGCTGCTCGTTGCCGGGGCCCCTTGATCTCCTTGAGTACCGCTGCCAGTCGCTTCTCGGCATCGGTGATCTCGTCGAGTCCGAGGAGTTTGGCCAGGGCGTCGTGCAGGGTGGACGGCGTCGCGTCGAACAGTCCACCGATTTCGTCGTAAGACAGGATCGGGCGATGTAGTTCGACGGCAGACTTCCACCCAAGTGCATCGGTACCGTTGCTGCGCTTCTGTTTTCCGACCTGAGTCCAGGTGGAGCATCCCTTCAGCGCGGCATCGGAAGTCCAGTCGACACCGACAATCGTCGGTTCGGACCCTTCGATCGTGAGCCCCACCCGCACCTCACACGGGTCTCCCTGATGCAGATTGCGCCAGGTATCGGCCCACAGCTTGGCCTTGTTCTCCCAGCGGTAACTCGAACCGGTAATCGCGAATTCGAGTGCCTCGGCAAAGCTCGACTTTCCCGATCCGTTGCGGCCACTGACGATCGTGATCCCCGGCGCGGGGTGTAGCTCCAGCGCTGCCTTCGGCCCGATACCGCGGAACCCCGCGACAGTGATCGAGGTCAGAAATGCACCGACCGGCTCTTCGACGAGCTTGCTACCCGCTGGCTCCGGAACGTGCGGGGTCGAGATGCCGTCGAGCAGCTCTTGTAGTGCTGTCGGCCCTTCGAGTGCGGCCAAAATAAAGTACTTGACCTCCTCGGACAGCTCGGCATCCGCGTCGATGGCATCGATCACGACGTCGACGAGTGGCCTGTCGACAGCATTGTCGGCAATGGTCACCGGCACTCCCCTGTTCGTTCTGATGGCTAACCAGACCCAACAGTTCCATACGGGACCGACAGTTCGCAGGTACATCAATGTCTCCGCGCTGAACTCTCAGGATCGCCCGTTGCCCGGAGGTCATTCGGCGACAGTGATCGGTGAGCTTTACAAGCTCACCATTCGTTCGCGTCTTCAGCTTTGTGCATTGTCGATGGATTGGGCCAGACCCTCAGATCGAAGAAAATAAAGTGACAATCACTCTTCGGCAACCACTAGTTCGCGTGCCACGAACTCGCTCACGACTATCGGTATCCCGAGTCCGCCACCTGAACCATCGCAAAGAGCATCCATGATGTCTTCGTGGTGCGCGAAAGTGTCGTGCCGATGCTCGACGATTCGTCTGATGACGTCGCCTAACTCTGCCCATCGTATGAGGAAGTCAGGTGAGGACTCGGCAACCCCACCATCAAGAAAGGCATAGGAAAAACTGTTCGTATTGGCACGTAGGAGCACGTCGAGCGCATCGTCGCGCAGTCGAAATCTGGTCATATCACGATGCCTCACGCTTGTTGGCTACAGGTCTTTGATCTGCACATTCATCAATTAAAACAGCCCCAATTCTCGACATAGCGGTCGTGTGGCGATTCTCAACAGCCGTCGAAGCAGATGGCTCTGGTCGGAGAAGCGTGCTCATGGTTTGATTTCCACTCCTCGAGCGATGTGACTTGGAGGGATGGGTAGCCGGTCAGGCGGAGTCCGCTGGAAGCACCGGGATCGAACCGTCGGACCTGCGCGCGATTTCGATCGCAACATCCGCCTGTAGGCTGCTCAGCCGAATTGGATGCTGCAACCATAACTGCACACGCCGACCGGCTTGGTACAACAGTGCGAAAGGAGCGCTGCCCGAGCCCCCAGACTTCTCAACTATTGAAGAACACTGCTTCTGTCGGATGGGCGTGTCATCCTTACCGCATGCCGAACGGACGCAACGCCGACCCTGATGTAGTCGCCGAGAAAATTGCTCGTATCAGAGATCCGCACGTTCGACCGCTGAACTTACTGGCTGACGTCATCGCAGATTCCGTCGGTCTCCCGCACGGCCACGTTCCCTACGTCGATCCAGACCAGGGCGGTATTGACGCCCGAATGTTGGTGCTGCTCGACAACCCTTCCACAAAAGCTGAGAGCGGCACTGGATCGGGCATGCTGAGCCTGGACAACAACGACCGAACGGCTCGCAATTGCCGTGAAGCATATGAACGCCACGGTGTCTCACATGCCGACGTGGTCCACTGGAATGTAGTTCCCTTCCCCGTCGCAGGCATCAAGAATGGCGGTTCCACCCCTGCCGAGCGAACTCGATCCGTGCAATGGACAAAGGCTTTCGTTAAGTTGTGCCCACGAATAGAGATCGTTCTCTTGCTCGGTGCCGCAGCTCGTGACGGTTGGACGCGCTCAGGAATCGACCGGGATTTCTATGTCGTCCCAGGGAAGATTCCTCACTGTTCAGCACGGGGGTTGAACACGGGCGGCGGACGGGAGCGTTTTGAGTCCGCTATCGCACAGGTCGCGGAGATGCTTCGATAGACGACAGCTGATCGCGCTCGCGGATGCATCTACCGTTCGAACTGGCCTGTCGGCAGCGGAGCGTGGCAATCAGGATCAGGCCCCCGAACCGCAGTCGACGGGCACGATCGCCCCGGTCACCGCGGAAGCCCTGTCACTGAGCAGCCACGCGGCGGCCTCTGCAACTTCGCGGGCTTCGGCCATGCGACCCATCGGTGACGCAGCGCTACTGGCTGCGATGACACCGGGTGTCTTTGCCTCCCATTCGTCCATCATTTCTGTCGCAGTGCCTCCGGGCATCAGACCGTTGACGCGGATCCCCTCAGGGGCCCAGGTGACCGCTGCGGTTTCGGTGATGCTGTTGAGCGCCCGCTTCATCGCCCCGTACGCCGGAAGCGGCGGAACTGCACGGCGGCTGCCGATGCTCGAAGTGTTCACGATGGCACCGCCGCCACTCCGACGCATAAAGGCGGCTTCGGCCTTCATCGCGGTCCAGTGAGCGCGGAAGTTAACGGTGAACTGCTCGTCGAGGTCGTCTTCGGTGGTGGTGTCGAGCGGACCTATCTGCTGCTGGTTGACGCCACCGTTGTTGAACGCGCCGTCGAGTCGTCCATGCAGCTGCTCGACGCGGGCGACGGCGGCACGGATGCTGCCAGAGTCAGCGAGGTCCATGGAGACCGCGTCGGCGGTACCCCCGGCAGTTCGGATTGTCGTCACGAGCTGATCGAGCGCATCGATGTTGCGGGCGGCGAGCACAACAGCAGCACCCTCAGCCGAGAAGAGTTGAGCCGCAGCAGCACCGATTCCTCGACTTGCACCGGTGATGAACATGATTTTTCCGGCCAGAAGGCCGGCTGTACTGGAAGCTGTTTCGATGGTCATGATGCAAGCATCAAGGCGCATCGACACCGGATACAGGCACAAACGGTACTAGGGTCCGACGCCCAAATCGGGGCACAATCGAGCTCATGGACAAGCAGGAACTCGGGGCGTTTCTCCGTAGCCGCCGCGAAAAGCTTCAACCGCAGGATGTGGGTCTTCCGTCCGGCCCTCGCCGCCGGACCCCGGGTCTTCGCCGTGAAGAACTAGCCGTGCTCGCGCATATTTCCACGGAGTACTACGTGCGCCTCGAACAAGGCCGCGCACCACGCCCGTCGGCAGAAGTGCTGGCAGGCATCGCGGCTGCCCTGTACCTCGACGACACCGAGTCCGACCATCTGCACGCGCTGGCGGGCACCGCACCCGCGAGATCAGGTGTGCACCGGCGCGATGTTCGGCCCAGCATTCTCACGCTTCTGGAACGGCTACCGCAGACCGCCGGCATCGTCATGTCGGCCGCGTTCGAGGTACTCGCCTGGAACGATCTCGCAGCAGCGCTCATGGAGGATTTCGGTGCGCTGGCCCCTCGTGATCGCAACCTTGCTCGCAAAGCTTTCCTCGGCACCGAGCAGCCGGACGAGCGGCTCTACGGCATCTCCGACGACGTCCACTTCCGCCACAGCGCCGTCAACGAACTCCGCACCGCACTCACCCGATATCCCACAGACGAGACTGTGCACAACCTCGTCACCGAACTGCGCGAGGGCAGCCCCGACTTCGCGCGACTGTGGGAACGACACGACGTCGCAGTCTCCCCCGCCCTGCGAAAGACCTTTCGGAACACCCCCGTTGGAGAGATCACGGTGGACTGCGATTCGCTGAAACTCGTCGAACTCGACCAACACCTGATCCTGTATACCGCCGCTGCCGGCAGCCCCGATGCCGACAAATTGGCGCTACTGGCAATGATCGGACCGAAGGAAACTGATCACCACGACAAGCCAGCCGGGACCCGCACCGAGTGACAGCAGCCTTCGATCTGTCGGTACCCGATGCTTCGATGGCGGTATGTCACGACTCGACGAGGGGTTTCCGCCTCCCACGGCCTGTGTGCAGTGGTGTCAGCACCGCAGCTACGACCTGCACGTCCTCGACGACGGTGTGGAGGTGGACCTGGATTGGTGGAACGGCCACCTCGACCGCGCAGGCCACGATCTTCGGCTGCGTGGCCGCAACCTCGACGGAGAAATCGTCGAGTACGGCGGTGCCACCGTGCAGCGCAACGATCTTAGAATCGGCACCGATCTGACTGTAGGCGAACATGATTCGCTCGGACTGCTGTTTCTCTGCGCGGCGTGGCAGGGCAGCCATCGCCACCGCAGAGCGATGCGGCGATTCCCCGACGTCATGAACCCACACCTCAGCCGACCCGACGAGAACCCTGTCGCCAAGACTCTTGGCGTGCTCGATAGCTGCGTCCGCAACCGCGCAGTGCCCGACCACCCGAACTCCACCTGGTCCGGCTGGCCCGATGCCCCCGGCGTCGGAATGTCCCTCATGGCCACGTTCCTGTGGGCAGTGAAAGCGTCGGTCTACGGCGGGCCGGCGCAGCTGATCGATCAGTACGGAGTCTCGACCCTCATCCACGAAGGGTGGCTCGAAGACCCGTCCGTCACCGGATTCACTCGTCGCCGCTACGACCGCTACGTCGACCTCATCACCGCATGGGCCACGGACATCGGCACCAGCCCCGAGCTCGTCGAAATGTGGCTCGTGCAGCGCTGGAGCGCCCGACTCAGCGAAGCACGGAACGGCCGCTACACCGCGCCCACGTTGTTCTGAATCAGCTGGCAGATCAGGCAGATTCGAGCGTGGAACGTATTGCAGCACAACGACCGTTGCCACATCACGGCACCAACAACACACCCAGCCCGGGGATCAGAGCATTCGACGCATCGGGATTCTCGCGGTCGTGGGTCACCGTTACGAATACCGGACCCGCACCCGTTCGAGCCGTCACCTCGGTCGGCAGGCGATAGGCCTGCGGACCACCCTGATTGGCCGGCTGCGTCCGATCGATCTCGTCGTTCCAGTGCCGCAAGCCGGCGGAGCCTGCCTCACCGGTGGACAGGTTGCGCCAGTTGACCGTCAGATGCCGGTAAGCGAACTGGTAGTAGTACGGCCGGATGTCGGCGGCCGAGAAACGCACCTCACCCGGCTTCTCCCCGACCACCGCGCGAATCGGAATGGTCTGAATCAGTCCGCCGGGAACGCCCGCAGGGACGAATTCCGGCCCCGTGACAACAGGCACTTGCAGTACCGACTCTTGCGGCGCAGCGGTTGCAGTTCCGACACCTACGCCGAAGGCCAGGGGGGCGGACAGCGCCAGGGCGGCGACGCCGCAGCGGATCGTTTTCCTCATCGAGTTTCCTTTCGTAGGTGCGCTCAGGGCACGTAAATCAAGCCTTTGCCCGGGATCAGAGTGTCGGCGTACGGCGCACTGTCGTAGTACTCGCGGTAGTGCGTCACGGTGATCTCGACCCAGCCACTACCCGTGGGCAGCGCGACCTCGAGTGGTAACTGTTCTGCGCGCAGCGGCGGGAGGTCGTTCGGCGGGCCCGGGTTGGGGTTGTCCTGCCAGTGCCGCAGTCCTACGGTTCCACGAAACCCGATGTCCCAGTTCCGCCAAGTCACACCGAGACTTCGGTACGGATACTGGTCTGCATACGGCGCGATATTCGCCGCGGACAACAGCAGAACACCCGGCTCGGTCCCGACCGTGGCCTTCATCGGAATGGTCTGAAACAACCCACCGGGCACCGCACCGGGCGCGATCTGAAAACCGGTCACTACTGGAACCTGCAGCAGCGTGCTCTGCGGCGCTGCCACAGCCGTTCCCAGGCCGATGCCGAGCAGCAACGGAACTGTCAGTGCGATCGATACGACCGCTCGCCGCAACGTCTTTCGCATACCGCACGCCTTCCGCTCATGTCGCACAATGGGATACCGGTTCGCTCGGGGCACCGGACCACTCATTCGAGCCCGAACCTGAAACATCGAGCGCTGCTCGAGCCGTTACCCGACCCACCCTCGCAGCCACCGCGACAAAAGGACCACTCGTATACCGATTCGTGACGGGGTCGTGACACGAAAGACGTTAACAGACCACTTGGCCCGTTCGATTCTCTGATCAGAGGTGATGCACTGTGCAGACGCCGGTGAGGACGAACAAAATGAGTCGAGTCCGCAGAGTCGTGGCCACGTGCGCACTGATCGCCGCGACCGGCTTCGCAGCCATCGCCTGCGGATCCGAGGAACCCACAGGAACCGCGTCACCGCCCACCACCACTGCAGCCGCAGCTCCGTCGGCCAACGGCTACACCGACTCCAACGGCGGCAGTGGCCCCGGACCCACCGGAGAGATCCCCGACGCTGCCCCGGTGCCGGCTATACCCGTCGAGCAAGGCATCCCCGCTGTGCCACCTGCCCCGAACCGCGACGACGTCAACGTCGATGCCCGCGATTACGAACAACCCGGCAGCCAATACTTCTTCCAGTCCCCCAGCGGCAACGTGTTCTGCGGCTTCAACTCATCCAACGCACCCGGAACCATCGTGGGCTGTCAGGTGCGCTACTCGGTGCCGGGAAACACCGGACGTGAGTGCGCCAACGCCGCGAACAACACCTACGGGGTGAAGATCAACCAGGACGACACCGTCGAACAGATCTGCACCAATCAAGGCATCTTCGTCGGAGATCCGAGCAGCGGAGAGCCTCGAGTACTCGAGTACGGCCAGGTCATCGGAGTGACCGGCACCTTCTGCCGCTCCACCGAGGGCGGCATTGCCTGCTACAGCGGCGACCACGGCTTTGTGATCTCCCGCGACGTCAACATCGCGTTCTGAGAACGGCTTTCACGCGAGCTGGGTCCCGTCGAGCCTCGGTGACGAAGTCGTCGAGATCGGCTCGCCGCGTCATTTCCCAGTAGTCGACGATCCTCCACGGCAGTGTCGAGACAACGCGTCCGGCGTCGTTGCGGTACCAGTTGTCCATACCGCCGTGCGACCAGATCATCTTCGCGTGCGCCTCGTCGTGCTTGCGGACATACTCCGTCTCCACGTCGGCCTTGCACTCGATGGCTCCGATTCGCTTGTCCACCATGTCGATCAGCACATCGACGATGTAGCGGACCTGACATTCGGCGATGGTGATGTAGCTGCCCCCGTGGCCCAACACTGTTCCGGGACCGCAGGTGATGAAGAAGTTCGGGAAGTCCGGGACGGTGATGCCGAGGTACGCGTGCGCATCTTCCGGGCCCCAGATATCGCGGATGGACTCCCCTGATCGTCCGCGCACATCGATCGGCGTCAATAGCTTGTGGGTCTCGAAGCCGGTCGCGAGGATCACCACATCGATCTCGGTCTCCGAACCATCCCGTGCCACCACCGAGTTCGCGGTGATCGATGACACGGCGTCGGCGATGAGCGTGACGTTGTCGCGCTTGAGCGCGGCGTACCAGCCGTTGTCGAGCAACATCCGCTTGCCGAAGGGCGGGTAATCGGGAAGCGACTTCTCGATCAGGTCCGGTCGGCCCTCGAGCTCGGCTTCGATGTAGCGGGTGAAGACGCGTCGATGCGCGTCGTTCATCGGGTTGATCGAGCGCTGCGGATGCTCCCATTCGGGATCGACCTGCAGCGAGCTGTGCACACGATCGTTGAAGTTCCAGGCCAGCCTGGTCCGGTACCAGAGCCGATACAGCGGAACGACATCCATCAGGTAGTTGGCGTCGTCGCCCATCTCGGTGAAGTACACGTCACTCGACGACACCCACTGCGGCGAACGCTGAAAGACCGTCGCATGCCCCACCGTCGACGCGATGGCCGGCAGCACCTGCATGGCACTGGCCCCGGTTCCGACGATGGCGACGCGCTTACCGGTCAGATCCAGATCGGCCGGCCAGTTCGCCGTGTGGAAGATCGGGCCGTCGAACGACTCGAGCCCGGGAATGTGGGGCACCTTTGGCCGATTGAGCTGACCAGTAGCGGTGATTACCACGTCGGCGGTCAGCGTTTCGCCGTCGACCGTCGTGACGGTCCAGCCCTGTCGCTGGGCGTCGTACTCCGCGGTCGCCACCTCGGTGTCGAAGCGAATGCGTTGCCGCAGATCGTGTTCGGACGCGACATCGCTGAGGTACTCCCACACCTCGTCACGCTTGCCGAAGTGCGTGCTCCAGGCCCGCGGCGCGAAGGAGTAGGAGTACAGGTGACTGGGGGTGTCGACACCCGCACCGGGGTAAGTGTTCTCGAACCAGCCGCCGCCCACGTCGGAGTTCTTCTCCAGCACCACGTGACTGATGCCCGCCTCGTGCAGCTTGATGGCGGCGAGCATGCCGGAGACACCGGCACCGATCACGATGACCGACAGATCGTTCGGCGCGGCCACCGGAGTGTCCGAGGCGGTGAAGCCCATGTCCTCGGCGACCATGACGCCGAACTCGGGAGGAACCTGCTCACCGACGGCCACGCTGATCATCTCGACCAGGTGCTCCGAATCGGGTGACGGCACCGCCATTGGCGCACCCTCGTGGAACGCGCAGATCGCGTCGAGTGCTGCGGAGCGGATGCGGTCGGCAACGGCGTCGTCGAATCCGCCCGTGTCGTTGTTGTCCATGCCTCGACTACGCGTGGGGCGGTATGGATCGGCGAGCCACGTGCGATCGCCGGTCAACTGATAGAGCACCGCCACCAGCGTGGGGAGGTTGGCCGCGGTGAGAGCCCGCGAGAGCCGATCCCGATCTACCCCACCCACGGTTTCCGCTGCCGTTGCTGCGTCTGTGGACACCGGTACCTCCTATTGCGAGCTGCTCAATCCGACTTCGACAGCTCAACTAACCACGGTTAGGCAATTTGGCGCAAGGGTTTCGCGATCCTCAGATTCACAGCATTTGAACCCTTGACAATGTGGCCCAAGCCACACGATGCTTCATGGCACTACCTAACAGCGGACAGGCGAAGGGAAACACCCATGGAACTCACCGAGGCGATGCGCACCACCGGCACCTGCAGGCGGTACCTCAGCGATCCTGTTCCCGACGAGGTGTTCAAGGCCGCGTTCGACGTCGCCCGCTTCGGCCCGCAGGGCGGCAATCGTCAGCCCGTGCGATGGATCGTCGTGCGCGACGCCGCCCGCAAGCAGGCCCTCGCTGACCTCTACCTCCCGATGTGGGACGCCTACTTCGCCGGCATCACCGGCGGAACCGTCGCCGTTGGCGCTCTGCCCAAGACCGTGCAGGACGCCGACTACTTCGCCCGTCACCTTCACGAGGTGCCCGCCATCGTGGTGGTCTGCGCAGCGTTGGACGGACTGCACCCCACCGACCACGAACTCGGCCGACTCTCCGTCGTCGGCGGCGCATCCATCTACCCCACCGTGCAGAACCTGTGCCTGAGCCTGCGAGATCAGGGCGTCGCAACCGCGGTGACGACTTTGCTGTGCCACGAGGAACCCGCCATTCGCGAACTGCTCGGCATCCCGGACGACTACATCACCGCCGCGCACATCGCCGTCGGTTATCCCGAGAAGTCGTTCCCGCGCAAGCTCACACGCGATCCCGTCGAGCAGATCGTTGCGGCAGAGACGTTCTCGCAGCCGATGTTCGACTCCGCTGCGCTCTCGCCTGCACTGTAAAACCACAGCATCTGAAGGAGTCCGCCGTGCCCGGTACTGCCATCCACCACCGCTCCCCCATCGGCCGCGCCACCATCGGCGATCAGCTTCGTCGTCATGCGCGGACTCAGCCGAAAAAGGTTGCGTTTATTAGCTACGCGGCGGACGGCACCCGCGAGGTCACCACGTACGGCGAACTGGATTCTCGCGCAAACCAGTTCGCTAACCTGCTGGTCGATCTCGGAGTGACTTCGGGCGACCGCGTCGCATCGATGGCTCGTAACAGCGTCGACGTGGTGGTGGCGTACTACGGCACCCTCAAAGCGGGTGCGGCCTTCACCGGCATCAACGTGATGTATCGCGCGGCCGAGGTGAAGCACCAACTCGAACACGCGGAACCGACTGTGGTGGTGGCCGATCCGGCCTACGCCGAGATCATCTCCTCGGTGAAGCCGGAGACCACCACCCTAGTGACCTTCGGTACCGAATACGCCGCACTGACGGCGAACACCCCGTCCACCGAGCCGGACGTCGACATGGACGAGAACGACGTCGCGATGGTCATCTACACCTCGGGAACCGAGGCGGCTCCCAAGGGCGTGATGATCCCGCATCGCAACTTCCTCATCTCCACCGCGCCCGCGTGGAGCTGGGGCCTGCGCACCGGACCGGAAGACACCTGGCTGTTCGTCATGCCCTTCCACACCATCGCCGGGCTCGGCTCGATGACCACCCTCACGCTGATGGGTGCCACCCTCGTCCTGCCGGCGACGGTCGACCCGGCACAATCGCTGCGCATCATCGCGGCCGAGAAGATCTCCGTC
Organism: Rhodococcus sp. 05-2254-5; assembly: GCF_002258575.1. NCBI lineage: Bacteria > Bacillati > Actinomycetota > Actinomycetes > Mycobacteriales > Nocardiaceae > Rhodococcus > Rhodococcus sp. 05-2254-5. The sequence goes on from NZ_NOZG01000033.1 coordinate 178,970, forward strand.
ATCGCGCAGACGCCGACGTTCTATTTGGCCTTGGCCCGTGATGCGCAGTTCGGCCCCGAGGCCGTCAGCCAAGTTCGGCGCTGCCTCACCTACGGTGGCCAGGTGTCGCCGCACACGATCAGCGCCTGGGCCGGCGCGGCACCCGAGGCCATCTGGGGCACCTACTGGGGACAGTCGGAACTCTCGCAGCTCGGCTCGGTCGGCTGGTTCTCCACCCTCGACGACATTCCCGGCGGGGACGCGTCGTGGATCGGAAAGCCCGTCACGCACCTCGAAATCAAGGTGGTCGACCCCGCGGGCAACGAGAGTGAGATCGGTGAATTGCTCTGCCGCACTCCGTCGGTGATGCTCGGCTACTTCAAGGACCCCGAGCGCACCGCCGAGGTGTTCCGAGACGGATGGGTGCATACCGGCGATATGGTCCGCATCGACGCCGACGGCAACCTGTTCTTCTACGATCGGATGAAGGACATGATCAAGTCGGGAGGGATGAACGTGTCGTCGCAGGAAGTGGAACGCACCATCCACACCCACCCGGACGTGCTGCGTGCCGCCGTCGTCGGAGTCCCCGACCCGTACTGGTCCGAGGCCGTGACCGCCTTCGTCATCGCGCGCGACGGGGTGACCGCCGACCCGGCCGCGATCATCGAGTACTGCCGCACCGAGTTGGCGTCGTACAAGGCCCCGAAGTCGGTGCACATCGTGGCCGAACTGCCCGTCGACCCGCAGGGCAAGATCCTCAAGCGTGAACTGCGACTGCTGGCGGCGGTCGAGGAGACCGTATGACTCAACCCGATGCTGTGACTCCACTCCCTCGGCAGATACGTACCCGGCAACGCCGAGACGACATCGTCGCCAATGCCGCCAATATCTTTGCGCGCGAGGGCTACTCGAACGTCGGCATGCGCGACATCGCCGACGCCGTCGGCATCAAGGGTGCCAGCCTCTACCACCACTTCCCGTCCAAGGAAGACATCCTGTTCGCGATTTGTCTGACTGTCACGCAGGAGCCGGCCGAGGAGAACCTGCCGCTGCTCGACGCGGCCGGAACCCCTACCGATCGCCTCTCGTCACTGGTGCGCGCGCACCTGGTGCATCTGAACCGTCGACGGGTGGAGTACATCGTGGGCCTGCACGAACTCGCGTCACTCACCCCCGAGCACCGCACTGTCGTCGAGGACTACCGTCGCCAGTACCAACGACGCGTCCGCGATGTCATCACCGCCGGAATGCGCAGTGGTGAATTCACCGTCCCGGATGCGCGTCTGGCGTCGTTCGCTCTGACCGACATGCTCAACGGCATCAGCAACTGGTTCCACGACGGCGGCGAGTTGAGCATCGAGGACGTTGCCGACAACTACGTCGAATTGGCCGTTCACCGCATTCTGGGGGCATCACATGGCAATTGACGGTCACTGCGACCCACGCTTCGAGGGCGTGCGCGAGAAGTTGGCGGCCAACCTCGACAGCGGAGAGGAGCTCGGCGCGTCCATCGTGGTCGACATCGACGGCCACACCGCCGTCGACGTGTGGGGTGGCTACCGAGACACCGAGCGCCGCTTGCCGTGGGAGTCGGACACGATCACCAACGTGTGGTCGACGACGAAAATGGTGACGTGCCTGTCCGCGCTGGTGCTCATCGACCGTGGAGTGCTCGATCCCGATGCGCCGGTCGCGACCTACTGGCCCGAGTTCGCAGCCGCAGGCAAGCAGGACATCGCGGTCCGGAACCTGTTGTCGCACACCTCCGGAATCTCGGGCTGGGACAGGCCGTTCAGCGAAGAGGACCTCTACGACTGGGAACTCTCTACCTCGCGTCTGGCCGCGCAGGCTCCGTGGTGGGATTCGCGCACCACATCGGGGTATCACGCAGCAAGTCAGGGGCACCTGATCGGCGAAGTAGTTCGGCGCGTCACCGGAAAGCCGTTGAGGCAGTTCGTCGCCGATGAGATTGCTGGTCCTCTCGGTGCCGACTTCCAGATCGGTGCCGCCGAGGCTGACTGGGATCGGATCGCCGATGTGGTTCCGCCGCCCCCGCCGACCGATGATGCCGTGCCCGATCCGACGATGGTGCGTCGCAAGACCTTTCTCGGACCGTTGGTCCAGGCCTCGTCCGCGAACACTCCGGCATGGCGTGCCGCGGACATGGGTGCACTCAACGGGCACGGCAACGCACGATCGGTCGCGAGGATCCTGTCGGTCATCTCCCGAGGCGGCACCGTGGACGGCATACGACTGCTGAGCCCGGAGACCATCGACACGATCTTCGAGGAGCAGTCCAACGGAATCGATCTGGCCCTAGGCATTCCGTTGCGCTTCGGCCTGGGCTTTGCCCTCCCACAGCACGAATCGATTCCCTACATCCCCGACGGCAAGATCTGCTTCTGGGGAGGTTGGGGCGGATCGCTCACCGTTCTGCACCCGGAGTCGAAGCTGACCATCTCCTATGTCATGAACCGAATGGGTCCAGGAATCATCGGCTCCGACCGAGCGGAGGAGTACGTCCGGCCGGTGTACGCCGGAATCTGCTGACAGTGCGTATCACCGACTCCGAGCGGCCGAGGACCGGCTAAGGCGCGAGCAAAGCCAACGGAATCACCGCGATACCGTCCTGTCGGCGGTAAGCGTGAGGACCTGTCGTCACTACGATCGCGTCCCTCATTCGACTGCCCACTGCGCTCCGAAGCCACTTCAGATGTCGGACATCGTGGTCCGTGATATCGGGCGAGACTTTCACCTCGATGCCGATGAACGATCCATCGCCTTGCTCGACGATCAGATCCACTTCGGCAGTCCTGCCACGGAAATGAAACAGCCTCGCCTCGTTCGCTTGCGCGTACACCTCGAGGCTTTGCGTTACGAACGACTCGAAAAGGTGCCCCAATCTGACGCCCGCCGAGCCGCCAGGCGTCAACAGGGACTCAGCTGTCACGCCGAGCAATCGAGCGCACAGGGCTGGGTCCACTAGATGGTGCTTAGGTGCCTTGGCTAGCTTCCCCAACGAATTATCCTGCGGCAACCATGCTTCTACGTCATGCAGCATGCGCAGGCGACTGAGCACATCGCGATAGTTGATCGATGTTTGACGGGTTGGCTTGTGGGTCGCACCCGGCGTTGCCGCATCCCTGATCGACTCCCAGGATGCTGTGGTCGATGTGGCTGCGGCGTATGCAGTCATCCAGGCACGAAGGGATTCCGGACGTCGAACCACGTGGCCTTGCTCCGGAAAGTCGTGTTCGATGATCGCGTGCAGGTAGCCGTCCAAAGCTGCGCGATTCGCGCGACCGGCGAGACGACGGATGCCAGGGAAGCCGGAAACCAGCACTTCTTCGATGTAATCGCCGAGCACGGTCTCGGTCGAACCCGAAATAGTCACCTGCCGGGGAGACAGCAAGTCCTTCAGGGATACAGCCGAATCCGACGGCCGACGTTCGGCGAAGCTCAGAGGCCACATTCGTACACGGACAATTCGGCCTGCACCGGAGTGGACGACAGCGTCGGAAGGCGGCGCGCTTCCCGTCAGCAGAAATTGCCCACCCGACGCATCGTTGTCCACGGCTCTGCGAACCAGATCCCATGACGGCGGGAATCGTTGCCATTCATCGATAAGCATGGGGCGCGCCGATCTCGCGAGCAGATCTGGGTCCGCAGAAATCAGCTGCCGATCCACCGCGTTGTCGAGTTCGAGAACCGACTTCGCACGGCGGGTGGCGGTAGCGGTCTTGCCTACGCCCTTCGCACCGTCGAGGTTGATCGCGGCTAGGTGAGGGAGGAGGTCGTCGAGCTCCTCGTCCACGATTCGCGGGACGTACATGGCACTGGACACGCAGCCATCATACAGATTTGCCCTCGTCTATCATCCATTTTTCACACCATCTACTGGACAGATTTCCCAACTGCGCAGACCCGGCGGGTTCGATCCCACGTGCTCTAGCGTGCGGGGACCGTGATTCCTCGCGCGTCGAGGATGGGTCGAACACCTTCGGCGAAGTGGTAGGACTCCTCGAGGTGCGGGTAGCCGGACAGAATGAACTCGTCGAATCCGGCGTCGTGGTACTCCCCGATCAGGTTGGCAACTTCCTCGTGCGAACCAACCAGCGCGGTGCCGGCACCGCCTCGAACGAGACCGACTCCGGCCCAGAGGTTCGGGTAGATCTCGAGCGAATCCTTGCTGCCCCCGTGCAATGCGGCCATCCGGCGCTGTCCCTCGGACTGCGACGACGAGTGCAGCGCGTGCGCCGCCGACACCTGTTCCTCGGGAAGCTCGTCGAGCAGCTTTTGTGCGACGGCCCAGGCCTCGTCGGAGGTGTCGCGGCTGATGGTGTGCAGGCGAATGCCATAGGTGAGCTTGCGGCCCTCGGCGTCCGCGAGCGCCTGCACCTTCTCGATCTTGGCGCGGGCGTCGGCAGGAGGCTCACCCCACGTCAGATACGTCTGGACATGCTTGGCGGCGACGGCGAGTGCGGGATCGGACGAACCGCCGAACCAGAACTCGGGCAACGGGTCCGGTGCCTCCGAAACACGCGCATCGGCCACCTTGAAGAATTCGCCTTCGTGATCGACCGACGTCTCCGTCCAGATCCGATGCACCAGTCCGAGAAATTCGTCGGTGCGGGCGTATCGCCGATCGTGGTCGATCCAATCCCCGAAACGACGCTGCTCGACGTCGTCGCCGCCGGTGACGATGTTGAAAAGCACCCGACCTTCCGAGAACCGCTGCAGCGTCGCTGCCTGTTGCGCCGCCAACGTGGGCGGCGTGAGGCCGGGACGGAAGGCGACAAGGAACTTCAACCGTCGGGTGCTCTGCAGTAGCGCGGCGGTGGTCAACCAGGCGTCCTCGCACCAGGTTCCGGTCGGAGTCAACACTCCCTCGTAGCCGAGGCGGTCCGCGGCCTGAGCCACCTCCGTGAGGTACCGCAGCGACGGACGACGGAACCCGGCTGGTTCGACGATGTTGGCCGACGCGTGAGATGCACCGACGATGGAGCGGCCGTCGCCAGCGGTGGGGAGGAACCAGAAAATGCGTGCGGTCACGAGTGAACTCCTACGACGTGGTGGGTGATCAGTTGGTGGAGGCGGTCGCGGCGGCGATGGCGTCGTTGTAACGCGTGTCGACGAAGTCTGCGAACGTGTTGCCGCCAGGGATGCTTCCGCTCTCGACGAACGCGTCGAACAGCGTCTGCTCGGATTCGATCACGTTGTCATCCAGAGCAATTGCGGGTCGCTGGCTTCGCCCCTGCGCCAATTCACCCGCGGCCGGGTCGATGCCGACGGCCGTCGAGTACGCCGACGCCCACTCTGCCGGGTGTGCGTCCGCCCATGCGGACGCCTTGGCCAGACGAACCACGAAGTCCTGCAGCGCAGTGTTCTTCGCGGGATCGTCCAGAGCCTGCTGAGACGCGATACCGAAGCCATAACCGTTGGCCACACCCTCGGCAGTGGTCAGCGTCTTCGAGCCGTTCTGCACCTGCGCGATGGCGGTGAACGGATCCCAGATCGCCCAGGCATCGACCTCGCCCGAGGTGAATGCCGTCAGCGCATCGGCAGGCTGAAGGAACACCAGCTGAACGTCGTCGGTGTTCAAGCCGGCCTTCTGCAACTGCAGCAGCACGTGTCCGTGCGCCGAACTTCCCTTGCCCACCGCGATCTTCTTGCCGCGCAGGTCGGCGAACGACGCCAGAGTCGAACCCGGTGGCACGAGAATCTGATCCCCGCTCGCATCGTTGGTGTAGGCGGACACGACCTTGATGCGGGCATTGGCTGCAACCCCGAAGACGGGGGGCGTGTTGCCGGTGACCGCGAAGTCGATCTGTCCGGCCGTTGCCGCCTCCACCTGAGGCGGGCCGGAAGTGAAGGTGGAGAACGCAACATCGTAGGGAGCGGAGTCCAGCTCACCCGATGCGCGCAGTAGGGCTTCGGTGCCACCCTTCTGGTCGCCGACGTCGAGGGTGACTGTGGCGAGCTGGTCGTTCGAGACCAGTTCGGGGGCTTCGGTGGAAGTGGTGTCGCTACCACGAGAGACGCAACCGGTAAGTCCGACGACCGTCAGAGACAGCGCAGCGAGCACACCGAGTGCGCGCAGAGAACGAGGACGAGCGTATGACGACATGCGTGAAAGATCCTTGTCAGGTGCCGAATTGGACGGTCAGTGAACTCCGAGAGCTCCGAGCAGATGGGTGCGAAGGCGGGAGAAGCCCGGCGTTCCGCGATCACGGGGACGGGGCAGATCGACGGTGACGGTGTCCGAAACTGCCCCGTTCTCGAGCACCACAACCCGATCGGCCAGCGCGATCGCCTCGTCGACATCATGCGTGACCAGGAGGATGCCGAAGCGGTGCCGTCCCCACAGGTCGAGCAGAAGTGACTGCATGGTCAGTCGTGTGAGTGCGTCGAGCGCGCCGAACGGTTCGTCGAGGAGCAGCAGTTCGGGCTCCCCCACCAAAGCCCGCGCCAGCGCAGCGCGCTGAGCTTGCCCACCGGACAATGTGAGTGGCCATGCGTCTCGCTTCTCGGCCAGCCCCACCTCGTCGAGGGTCGCGTCGGCAGCAGTCAATGCTTCGTTGCCGGTGACGCCTGCGGTGTTCAGACCGTAGGACACGTTCTGGCGAACCGATCGCCACGGGAACAGTCGTGGTTCCTGAAACGCGACTGCAGGATGTCCGGCGACGTGCCGCTCCCCCGTGTGGTCGGTCGACAGTCCGGCCAGGACACGCAGGATGGTCGACTTGCCGGAGCCGGATCGTCCGACCAGCGAGACGATTTCGCCGCGCTCGATGGACAGGTCGACACCCTTCAACACGTGGCTGGATCCGTAGAACTTGTCGATCCCGTGCAGGGTGGCGACGGAAGTCGTCGTCGTAGTCATGGCTCACGCGTCCAATCTGTAACGGAGGGCTCGTTTTTCGAGGATTCGTACGATTCCGTCGGTGCCGATTCCCATCAGCGCGTAGACGACGAGCCCGAAGATGATGGTGTCCACACGCAGAAAGTCCCGCGCATTGTTGATGATGTAGCCGAGCCCGGATTCGGCATTGATCTGCTCGGCCACGATCAACGACAGCCACGCGATGGCCAACGACTGCCGAAGTCCCACCAACAGCTGGGGCGCGATGCTCGGCAGAATGATGGTGGTGAATCGCTGTCGCCACGAAAATCTCAGTACAACGGCAGTGTCGAGGAAGTCGCGATCGATCTGCCGGATGGCCGAGAACGTGTTGAGGTACAACGGAAATGCCACTCCGAGAGCGACGAGCAGAATCTTGGGAGTCTCGCCGATTCCGAACCACAGGATGAACAGTGGGATCAACCCGAGGTGCGGGAGTGCACGCAGCATCTGCAGCGGCGGATCGACGGTTGCTTCGGCGAGCTTGGACAGTCCGACGAGCGCCCCGAGTGCCACCCCGATCAGCCCGCCCAGCAGGAGTCCCTGAACCACTCGCGTTCCGGAAATAGCCAGAGCGTCGGCCAATTCACCGTTGCGCAGCAATTCCAGACCCGCGTCGAAGATCAGTGACGGTGCGGGGAGAACACGTTCGGAGAGGACTCCGGCAGCACTGGCGATCTGCCACAGAACGAGGAGGACGATCGGGGACAAGGCACGCAGGACGGTCCATCGGTATCGCTGCCACAGTGGCGTTTTGGACGAGGCGGGCACCGGGTCGCCCTTCGGTACGACGCTGCGCCGCGTGTCCAAAGGTCCCGCGGGAGCGGCGTACGACGTCACGACCATGTTCACGTGCCTTCCACTTGATGACGATCAGCTTCGACTCACCACCCTCCGTTACGAGAGGGGTACGAGACCAGGGTTCGAATCAGCGTGAATCTAGGTCGGGCAGAATCGGACATATGACAGTCGAGCCCATTCACACCGAACGCCTGACGCTGCGTCTGTACGAACCCGACGACGCAGACCGGATTCTCGCCTACTACAGCGATCCCGAGGTGTGCCGCTATCTCCTCCACGAAGCGTGGACCCATGCCGACGCTGTTGCGGCGGTGGGTAAGCGGATGAAGCGATCCGGATTGCACACCCAGGCGCTCGCGATGGTCGTCGAACACGAGGGGACGGTGGTGGGCAACGTCGAAGCATGGCTCGTGGACGGTTCGCCGGCACTCGTCGAACTCGGCTGGACGTTCTCACCCGCCGTGGCCGGTCGTGGTTACGCGACCGAGGCGGTGCGCGACTTGATCGACCACGTGTTCTCGCTGCCGCAGATCCACCGAGTCACGGCACAGATGGACGGACGCAACGACGCGTCGGCCCGGTTGGCCGACCGGGTCGGAATGCGTCAGGAAGCGCATTTCCGCCAGAACTGGTGGTGCAAGGGTGAATGGACCGACACGCTCGTCTACGCACTGTTGCGCGAGGATCGCTGACGCACATCATGCGACGTTCACCTCCGCGTCGGTTCCCCGACACCGGCCGGTGACCGCGGTGCGACAGTCTCGGAAAACTTCACTTTCCGAACTCTGGGAGTTTCACGAATGGCATCGCGTCGCAGAGCTGCTCTACTGGGCACGCTCGCTTTGGTATCGATCGCCTCCACGACGATGGGCGGCGTCGCCACTGCCGCCCCGGCACGGACGGCGTCGCCGCTGTGTCAGGTTGCGGACCTGCTCCCCAGTGGATCGTCCTCGGGCCTCGGCTACCAATGTGCCGAAGCCGGTGAGCTTCTCGATCTGCCGATCGGTGACGTGCACGCGACGCAACCGTCGCTCGGATACGACGAGGTGTACTACAAGCTCGGTCGGTACACGCTCGGCAAGGACGAGATCAACAAGAAGTTCGACGACTGGTGCGAGGCCAACGGGCAGGAAGAGGCTGCCTCCGCATTGCCCGATGCGCGACTGGACAATCCGTCGTCGTTCACCTGCACAGTGCCCGTCGGCCAGGAAACTCCCGATACCATCGCACCGATGAAGACCGTCGTCATCGGGCCGGGCGGTGTGCCGTACCTGACCGACGGACACCACACTCTGACGTCGTTCTACGAAACGGCCGACGGTGGACCGAATCTGCATCTTCGTCTGCGAGTGGTCGCGAACCTCAGCGACCTGAGCCCTGCCGACTTCTGGGCTCGGATGAAAGCCGAGAAGTGGGTGTGGAACTACGACGTCGACGGCAACGAGGTTCCGGTGGAGCAGCTTCCGTCGGGAGTCGGCCTCGCCAAGTTCCAGAACGACAAGTACCGCAGCCTGATGTACTTCGCGCGCGACATCGGCTTCACACCCGGCACGATCCCGTTCCAGGAGTTCTATTGGGGCGCATGGGTTCGCGACTCGGCGGAAGTCGACATCAGCGGCTGGGACAGCAACAACCTGGCGAGCTACCTGAGCACCGTCGAGTCGGTGTCGCGCGCTCAGGTGGCGGCCCCAAAAGACGCGGTCATAGACAGCGGCCGCACCGCAGCGGAACTCGGCGCACTGGCTTCCTGGAACGACGGCAAGGCTGCTGGTAAGGGCGAGTTCGGGAAACTCTCGGTACCGTACTCGGGCGACAAGCCGGGCAAGCTGGCCTACGCCTTGCAGTACAAAATGGGGCTGCCCCGATAAGTGCATGTCAGGTCGCCGGGCCGGCGTTGTCACAGACCGGCCTGGCGGCGAGACCGCAACCGCAGGGCCACGAAGACGACGAAGGCCATGGCGACCGTCATGACGACGATCTTCTGCAGGATTTCGGCATACGCGTCGACCAGGTGCCAGTTCTCGCCCAGCTGATATCCCGCGGTGACGAAAATGGTGTTCCAGATCAGACTCCCAATGGTGGTGAGTAGAAGGAACTTCGCCATTCCCATCCGCTCGATCCCGGCCGGCAGGGAGATGAAACTACGAAAGAGCGGGATCATTCGGCCGAGCAGAACTGCCTTCGAGCCGTGCTTGGCGAACCATGCCTCCGAGCGGTCGAAGTCGCTGGCCTTGATCAGGGGAATTCGCGCTACCAATGCTCGTGTGCGCTCGCGTCCGATGAGCGCACCCACCGCGTAGACGACGACCGCGCCCAGTACCGAGCCGAGCGTCGTCCAGAAGAGCGCAGCACCGAAAGAGAACGCTCCCTGACTGGCCGAGAACCCGGCAAGTGGGAGAACGAGTTCGCTCGGGATCGGCGGGAACAGATTGTCTGCACCGACGACGACCGCTGCGCCGGGGCCGCCAAGGGCATCCATGACGCCGACCGCCCACCCGGCCAGTCCGTCGAGAGCGCTGGTTTCTGCTGCTGTAGCAATCGATATGTTGGACATGGCAATTCCCTTGTTCGTCTATGTTTCCGGTCGTGAAGGACACGGAAAACGCTACGAACTATGTGGATGCGGGACATCGAGGAAGACCGTCGCCTGCCGCGGGGCTATCTGCATGGAAGTGTGTGGTTTACCGCAGTATCAGCGGCCACTTGCTCGGTTACGCTGCTCGTGTGCTGGCCAACCGTGACGTCTACTCACCCGAGCAGGCTGATCGCGCGTCGATCGGCTCACTTCTACGGCGCTGGCTCACGGCACTTTCCGGAGTTCTGCTCGGAATCTTCACCGCGATCGCGGCTCTGTTGTTCTCCGTGGCGGCTTTACTCGCCCTAGCACTGGTGCGTCTCCTCGGCCGGTGGGGAGAACCAATACGGACGGCCGTAGATGAGACCGCATTGATCTTGTCCGACTTCGAGATCCGGCGGATCACACGCTTTCACGGCGCGTTCTCCACGGATGCGGCGGCCCCTCGTCGCTGCCGCTGGTATCTCGGAATTCGTTGGCCTATCGGGCTGCTCGGGCTCGGCGTGGTTCTCCTCCTGACGCTGTGTCTCGTCGTCGCCGCATCGATGGTCTCGGCATGGACTCTCAGCGGCGACTGGGGCTTGATCGAGGACTCGAACCGCGTCGACGGCGGACTCGTTGCTATGGCCGCACTACCCGGAATCCTCCTGATTTTCGTCGCGGCAGTCGGAGTGGCAGGGGTGGGATCTCTCGATCGTTGGTTCGCCATCCAGGTACTCGGCCGGCAGTCGGATCGGTTGCTGCACCAACGGGTTGCCGAGCTGACGAGCACTCGCGATCATGTCGTGGACGCTATCGACGACGAACGCCGACGCATCGAGCGTGACCTGCACGACGGCGTGCAACAGCACCTGGTTGCTCTGGGAATGCTCGTCGGCCGGGCTCGCCGCGCTGAAGATCCCGACAAGGTGCACGAACTCCTCCGCCAAGCCCAGGTCGCCTCGCAGGGAGCGACGGACGAGCTGCGCGAGGTTGCCAACCGGGTGTATCCGATCGCACTCGACAAGGACGGCCTGCGCCCAGCTCTCGAGGCGCTGGCCGAGCGGTCCGGTGTGCCCGTTCGACTCTCGTACGAACTGACAGAGAGGTTGCGCCCCGCTGTGGAAACAGCCGTCTACTTCGTCATCTCGGAGGCGGTGACCAACGCAGCCAAGCATGCCTCCCCGAGATCGTTGGAGGTCGAGGTCACTCGGCAGAAGTTTGATCGCATACTGGCAACCATCACCGACGACGGGTCCGGTGGTGCCGATCCGTCCGGCACCGGATTGTCCGGACTGGCCCGCCGCGTCGCTGCCATGGATGGCACCCTCACCGTGGACAGCCCGGTCGGCGGCCCGACTGTTGTGACTGCGAGCATCCCATGCGCGTGATCGTCGCGGAGGACTCGACGTTGCTGCGTGAGGGCCTGGTCCGTCTGCTCGTCGACGAAGGCCATGACGTGGTCGCGTCCGTGGGCGACGCCGACGCGCTCCTGGCTGCCGTGGAACTGGATCATCCCGACATCGTCGTCACCGACGTTCGGATGCCTCCAGGCAACAGCGACGAGGGGCTGCGGGCGGCATTGACCATCCGCAGTCGATGGCCGGAGGTGGCAGTGCTCGTGCTCTCCCAGTACGTCGAAAACCGCTACGCGGCAGAGCTGATCAGTGGGCCAGGAGGCAAGGTCGGGTACCTGCTGAAGGACCGAGTCGCGCAGGTCGACGAGTTCCTGGACGCCCTCGACAGAGTTGCCGGCGGCGGGACTGCCTTTGACCCGGAGGTGGTGCGTCAGCTGTTGTCTCGCACCACCCGATCCAATCCCCTCGAACGACTGACGCCGCGCGAGCGCGATGTGCTCGAGCTGATGGCGCAAGGTCTCACGAACGCCAGAATCGCCGCTGGTCTGTTCATTTCGGTGAGCTCGGTCGAGAAACACATCAACGCCGTGTTCGACAAACTCGGATTGGCGAACTCGACCGGTATGAGCCGACGCGTGATGGCGGTGGTGGCCTACCTGCGCACCTAGCCGGGCCGACTACCAGCGATCGACGTGCAGCACCGTCTCGATCGGATCCCTGGGCGCGACCTTGAAGGTCTCCCCCGTGTAGTAGGCAGTCGGAATCAGTGCGCCTTGATGGAAGCCTTCGGGAATACCGAGCAGTTCGGAAATCTCGGCTTCCTTCGCGAGATGAATTGTCGTCCACGCTGTTCCGAGTCCACGTGCCCGTGCAGCCAGGGCGTAGTTCCACACCGCAGGCAGCAGCGAGCCCCACAGACCGGCCTGGTTGCCGGCCGGAAGCGTCTTGCCGGCCTTGATGCACGGAATCAGCAGCACGGGAACTTCACCCATGTGCTCGCCGAGCCAACCGGCACTGTCGCCGACGCGCTTCTGAACCGATGCGCGTTCGGGATCGTCCGCGAACAATGCTGACGCGGATTGCTTCGATGCCTGGTACTCGGCGAACAGTTCGCCGTAGATCGCACCGATGCGGGCACGAAGATCAGGATCGGTGACGACGATCCACTGCCACCCCTGCTTGTTCGAGCCTGATGGGGCCTGCAGTGCGATCTCGAGACATTCCTTGATCAGCTCCATCGGCACCGGCCGCGTCAGGTCCAGGCGCTTACGCACAGTTCGCGTGGTGGTCAGCAGCTCGTCAGGAGTCAGATCAACGATCGGGAAAGAAGTCACCCTTCGATCATGCACCATTCGGCCTCTGCAGGGCCCGGTTGGTCAATTCCTCGTTCGCAGCGTCCCATCGCGCCGCCATGGACAGTCCCCCATGGCCGTCACCCTCATCGATGACGAGTGTCGAACCGGGCCAACGTCGGTGTAGATGCCACGGCGTGACAGCCGGTCCGGAAACGTCCTTTCGGCCGTGGATCAGGACGCCCGGAATGTCTCGCAGACCGTCGGCGCGATCGAGCAAGGGCGGATCGCAGAACCCGTCGTGCGACCAGTAGTGCGCGGTCAGCCGCACGAAGGCGAGTCGGAACCGGTCGTCGTCCCATCGCGGATTGCGCCGCACGCCATCGGTGCCGATCGAGATGTGCACGTCCTCCCACAGTGCCCATTCGCGAGATGCGCTGTCCCGCAGCTGTAAATCGGCCGAATTGAACAGGCGGTCGTACGCGTCGACTATGCGGCCCTCACCGCGTCGATAGCCGACGCCGGCCTGCTCGGCAAATGTGGCGAACCGATCCCACGCCTCCGGGAAGACCGCACCGACGCCCTCGGTGATCCAAACGACCTCCGCGCGGCTGGTCGTCGTCACCGACACGAGCACCATGCCGAGAACCCTCGTCGGATGCGCGAGAGCGTAGGCAAGAGCAAGAGTGGATCCCCAGGACGCGCCGTTGACGATCCACGCCTCGACGCCAAGGTGCACACGCAGTACTTCGATATCAGCGATCAGATGCGCAGTGGTGTTGGTAGCCAACGACGTCGAGGGATCGGACGCGTGCGGGGTCGACCGGCCGCACCCGCGCTGCTCGAATCCGATAGCGCGAACACGGGACAGGTCGAAGTGACGACGAAACTGACTGGCATTCAGGGTCCCGCCCGGTCCGCCGTGCAAGTAGACCGCCGGGACGCCGTCGGACGGACCCCATTGCTCCCAGTAGATGCATTGACCGTCCCCGACATCGAGCATTCCGTGCAGTGTCGGTTCGTCCTCCGGTGTCATAGCGCCATCACATCATTCGAGAGGCAACATCCGTCGGATCACTGCCCACGCGGACGCGTCGACCCATGAGGGATTGGACTGCTGCGGCGACCGGAACACCTCGAGCGTCGACAGTTCCGCAACGGCATGCAGATCCGACGCGAGGATCGGCTGATCGAACAGCGTGGTGTCCGTCGAGACCTTCCACTGGGGGCCGGGGACCGGGGTGCCGGTCAACCGACCCGCACCCCAGATCCCGCGTCGCGGGTGGCTGCTGACCCAGAACAACACCGGCTGCCCAGGTGCCATCAGACGAGTTCGATAGTTGTCCGCGACGCACCAATTCTCCTGCGCACGTCCGGCTTCGACCATCGGTGCGAGGTCGGTCTTGTGCGGATTGCACTTGATCACCCATGCGCCGAGCGTCTGGTCCGTTATCGCCCGTGCCGTCACACTTGTAATCCTAATGACGAACTACGCCACCGCGTCGTTGCCCTGCGCAGCCGAGACCACCAGATTGTTTGCCGTGAGGCCGTTTCCGTTCTTGACCGCGTCGATCCACTGGTCGGTCGCCGCCACTGCTGCGAAATTGGACTGGTAAAGCACCATCAGCGCCTTGTGGAGTTGTTCGGCTGAGACCGTCCCAGCCTCGTTCGAGAGGTTGATCGCGCCGGTGGCGTCGGACAGAATCTCGACGGCCAGGTCCAGCGCTTCGGCGTCGGCGCTGGTGGCGAGATCGCAGTTGTTGGTCATGTATCCGACGATCGTGACGGTGTCGACGTTGTTGCCCTGCAACCACTTCGCGACATCGGTGCCAGCGAAGACGCTGCTGTACTGCTTCTCGACCCGCTCGAAGGACGGCTGCACGACGGCCTGAATGTCGGGATGAAGCTCGTACGTCGGGGTTCCCTTGACGAAAGCAGGCGAGCCTTCGGGCATCTCGTGCTGCACGATGGCCACCGGAACATCCTGCGCCACAGCCGCTTCGATGGTACGAACGATGTTGGCCAACGACTCGTCGCGAGGCGGGTACTGAATCTTCAGAACTCCCTCGAAGTATTCCTGCTGTACATCGATAACGATGAGGGCTCTACGCGGTGCGGTCATGGACGTTCTCCTTCAGGTGGCGTACTCGGTCGATACCCATACTTCGGCACCGACCTTGCGTTCACGAGTGGCACGGATGCATACTTTCGATGAAATTGCGCCAATTCGTCGATCGGAGATTCATGCGCATCGCGCTGTACGTGTTCGACGGCATCACCATGTTCCACCTCGCCGCGCCGTTGATGGTGTTCGGCGAGGTGACGCGCCTCGGGCTGGCCCCCGACTGGGAGACGCGGGTGTGGTCCGACGAGCCAGGGTCGATCCGCACCGAGGAGGGCTTCCCCGTCGGCGAGATCGAGGGCCCTGAGATCGCCGATTGGGCCGACATCGTGATCGTGACGTCGTGGCCGGAGTCGTTGCCACACATCGGCACTCACCTTTCCACCGCTCTTCGAGGCGCTCACCGACGGGGAGCCCAAATCGCGGGATTGTGTCTGGGGTCGTTCGCCGTCGCCGACACCGGACTGCTCGCCGGACGTCCCGCCGTCACCCATTGGTCCAAGATGACAGAACTGCGCGATCGCAATTCGCAGATCGGCCTCGACGAGTCCGTGCTCTACATCGACCACGGCGACGTCATGACTTCCGCGGGCACGGCGTCGTCGATCGATTCCTGCCTGCACATAGTCCGCAAACACCTCGGCGCGGCAGCAGCAACGCGGGTGGCACGCAGCCTCGTCGTCGCACCGCATCGAGACGGCGGTCAGGCGCAATACATCGAACGGCCGGTCATCGAGGCGTCCCAGGACTCCGCGATCGCCGACGTCCAGAGTTGGGCGCTGGAACGACTGTCCGAGCCACTACCGATCGAGCGGCTCGCCGAGCGGGCACGTATGAGCCGGCGTAGCTTCATCCGGCAATTTCAGTATGCGACGGGAACCACGCCCGCGCGCTGGGTACTCGACCAGCGGCTCGACGCCGCCCGCAGCCAACTCGAAACGACCGGCCACAGCATCGAGACCATCGCTGCCTCGTGCGGATTCGGCGGCGCCGTCACCCTGCGTCAGAACTTCCACTCGGCGTTCGCCGTCACGCCGACGGCCTATCGGAAGCAGTTCGCGGTCGGTTGTGCAACCACGGACACCGCCGACAGGCGAGGATGAGCAACGTGATCCTGTGGATAGTTGCCGGAGTCGAGCTCGCCGCCATTATCGCGCTCGGTGTGGTTCTCATCGTGTCTCGACGAAAGTTGAAGCACACGCGCCGAGCACTCGACCGCGCTCTCGAATCGCAGCAACGCCGTAAGCGACGTGGTCTGGTGCCCTTCGCGATCAGAACCGCGTTCCACACCACGGACCTACTCATCAACAAGGGATTCGGCGCGACCGTCCGCAACTCCGTCGAAGACCTCGCGGGCTGGGCGAAGGTCGAACGCCCCGACCTGGCACGCATGACCGCCGACGGCGACATCGTGGTCATGTTCTCCGACATCGAAGGGTCCACCGCCCGCAACGAGGAACTGGGCGACCGCGGTTGGGTGAAACTGCTCGAGAAGCACAACAAGCTGATCCGCAAACACGTCGACGACCACGGCGGACACGTGGTCAAGAGCCAGGGCGACGGCTACATGATCGCCTTCTCCGACCCGGCCGAGGCCGTGCGCTGCGGAGTGGAAGTCCAAGAAGCCCTGCTGAAGAACCCAGATCGGTGGGACCGCATCCGCGTGCGCATGGGCGTGCACGTCGGCAGCTCGGTGCGCCGAGGCGACGACCTGTTCGGCCTCAACGTCGCCATGGCGGCAAGAGTGGCGAACCAAGCCGAGGGCGGAGAAATTCTTGTCAGCGAGCCGGTGCGTGACGCCATCGCCAGGGCGGACGGCCTGACTCTGGGGACGCCCCGCGACGTCGAACTCAAGGGAATGAGCGGAAGCTTTCAGTTGTATCCGGTGGCGCTGCCGGCACTTCCGAGTGCGGAGACCGGCCACGCAAGCGCATGAATGTCCCATTCACAACGTCTGAACGCGTGAATGTCGCATTGATCCCAACCGGGGGGGCGAACTGTAGACCCCGGACGGCTGGCGGCTGCTGCTGAAGCCCGAATGATGATGTAATGCAAGATGAATGGCCCATTCACAACGTCTGAGCGCGTGAATGGGCCATTCATCCCAAAGGGTGGTGAAGCAGGCAGAAGAACTACTGCTTCGCAGACTCCAGTGCCTCGTTGAACGTCGAGGACGGACGCATCACTGCGGCGGTGGCTTCGGGGTCCGGGTAGTAGTACCCACCGATGTCGACCGGGTTGCCCTGTACCGCGTTGAGCTCGCCGACGATCTTCTCCTCGTTCTCCGCGAGGGTCTTTGCCAGAGCTGCGAAGTGCTTGGCCAGCTCGGTGTCCTCGGTCTGCTCGGCGAGTTCCTGTGCCCAGTAGAGGGCGAGGTAGAACTGGCTGCCACGGTTGTCGAGTTCACCGGTCGAGCGCGACGGGCCCTTGCTGTTCTCGAGCAGCTTGCCGGTGGCCGAGTCGAGTGCGTTGGCGAGGATGGTCGCCTTGACGTCACCGGTCTTGGTTCCCAGGTCCTCGAGGCTGACCGCGAGAGCCAGGAACTCACCCAGCGAATCCCAGCGAAGGTGGTTCTCCTCGATGAGCTGCTTGACGTGCTTGGGGGCCGAGCCGCCCGCACCCGTCTCGTACAGCCCACCGCCGGCCATCAGCGGAACGATGGAGAGCATCTTGGCGCTGGTGCCGAGTTCGAGGATCGGGAACAGGTCGGTGAGGTAGTCACGCAGGATGTTGCCGGTCGCGGAGATGGTGTCGAGCCCGCGGATGAGACGTTCCATCGTGTAGCGGATCGCACGAACCTGCGACATGATCTGGATGTCGAGGCCCTCGGTCTCGTGATCCTTCAGGTACTTGCGCACCTTGCCGATCAGCTCGTTCTCATGCGGGCGGTACGGGTCGAGCCAGAAGACGACGGGCATTCCGGACTCACGGGTGCGTCGCACTGCCAACGCAACCCAGTCGCGGATCGGTGCATCCTTGACGATGCACAGACGCCAGATGTCACCCTCTTCGACGTCCTGCGTCAGCAGAACCTCGCCCGTCGCCAGGTCGGTGATGTTCGCGACGCCACCGGCAGGGACCTCGAACGTCTTGTCGTGCGAGCCGTACTCCTCGGCCTTCTGTGCCATCAGGCCGACGTTGGGAACGGTGCCCATCGTCGTCGGGTCGAACTGGCCGTTGGTCTTACAGAAGTTGATCATTTCCTGGTAGATGCGGAAGAAGGTCGACTCCGGGCTGACGGCCTTGGTGTCCTTCGGCCGGCCGTCCGCGCCCCACATCTTGCCGCCGCTGCGGATCATCGCAGGCATCGACGCGTCGACGATGACGTCGCTGGGCGAGTGGAAGTTCGAGATTCCGCGGGCGGAGTCGACCATCGCCAGCTCCGGACGAGTCTCGTGGCACTTGTGCAGGTCGTCGATGATCTCCTCGCGCTGCGCGCTGGGGAGTGCCTCGATTTTGCTGTACAGATCCGACAGGCCGTTGTTGACGTTGACGCCGAGCTCCTCGAACAGGTCGCCGTGCTTGGCGAACGCGTCCTTGTAGAAGACCTTGACGGCGTGACCGAAGACGATGGGGTGCGAGACCCGCATCATCGTGGCCTTGACGTGCAGGGAGAACATGATGCCCGTCTTGTAGGCGTCCTCCATCTGCTCCTCGTAGAACTCGATGAGCGCCTTCTTGCTCATGAACATGCTGTCGATGACGTCGCCGTCGGTGAGCGACACCTTCTCCTTGAGAACGATGGTCTCGCCGCCCTCGGTCAGCAGCTCCATCTTGACCTCGCGGTCGCCTTCGACGGTCATCGACTTCTCGCCGTGGTAGAAGTCGCCGTGGCGCATGTGCGCAACGTGGGTACGCGACGCCGGCGACCATTCACCCATGCTGTGCGGGTGCTTGCGCGCGAATTCCTTGACGGCCTTGGGTGCGCGGCGATCCGAATTGCCCTCGCGCAGAACGGGGTTGACCGCACTGCCAAGGCACTTGGTGTAGCGGTCGCGGATTTCGCGCTCTTCGTCGGTCTTCGGGTTCCCGGGGAAGTCGGGGATCGCGTAACCCTTGTCCTGCAGTTCCTTGATCGCGGTCAGCAACTGCGGAACGGAGGCACTGATGTTGGGAAGCTTGATGATGTTGGTGTCGGGCAGCTGCGTGAGCTTGCCCAGCTCGGCGAGGTTGTCGGTCACTCGCTGGTCTTCGTTGAGGTAATCGGGGAACTCGGCGAGGATGCGGTTCGCAACCGAGATGTCACTGGACTCGACGTCGATGCCGGCCGCGCTGGCGAAAGAACGTATGACCGGCAGAAACGCGTGAGTCGCCAGCATCGGCGCCTCATCGGTCAGGGTATAGATGATGGTCGGCTTCTTCGCTGTCATGTTTCGCCTTTGCCTCAGTTTCGACGTCGTCTTTTGGATGCGTTCGTCCTCAACTTTAATCTTCGTTCTCGCCGCTGTGGGGGGCAGTGGGGTATCACTCCATCTGCGCATCCAAGTTACCGACCAGTAGGGCGCTCAATGGATTTCGAGACCGTGCTCGGTCCCGCCCCTGACCACCGTCGGGTCACCCGATTTGCCCGATTAGGAACAACATCGGCCTCGCCGTCCGTTGAACCGAGTATGACGACCTACAAGACTGTCAATCCTGCCGACGGCACAACCGTCAAGGAATTCGAAACTCTCGACACGGCCGGCATCGAGCGCGCCCTCGCGGATGCGCACGCCGGTTTCCAGACGTGGCGCAAGACCTCACCCGAGCATCGCGCAGACATCCTGCACAAGGTCGCCGACCTCTATGTCGAGCGCGCCGACGAACTGGCCCGCACCATCTCGCTCGAGATGGGCAAGCCGCTGACCGAGTCTCAGGGCGAGGTCGAACTGTCCTCGAACATCTACCGTTACTACGCCGACAACGGCCCCCGCTTGCTCGAGGACGAGACACTCGACGTGCCCGGAGCGGAAATCAGTGTGCTGCAGCGCAAGCCCGTGGGCGCGCTCGTCGGCGTCATGCCGTGGAACTTCCCGTACTACCAGGTAGCCCGATTCGCCGGCCCGAACCTGATGGTGGGCAACACGATTCTGCTCAAGCATGCACCGAACTGCCCGCAATCGGCGTTGCTGATGGAAGAGATATTCCGGCAAGCCGGGTTGCCGGAAGACGCGTACATCAACATCTTCGCAACCAACGAGCAGATCGCCGACATGATCGCCGACGCTCGCGTCCAGGGCGTCTCCCTCACCGGAAGTGAGCGGGCCGGAACGTCCGTCGCCGAGACGGCGGGGCGCAACCTCAAGAAGGTCGTGCTCGAGCTCGGCGGTTCGGACGTGTTCATCCTGCTCGACTCAGCAGACATGGACGCCACCGTCGAATCCGCAACCCGTGCGCGCCTGTCCAACGCAGGCCAGGCCTGTAATGCCGCCAAGCGCATCCTCGTCGCCGAGGACGTCTACGACGAATTCGTCGCCAAGCTCGTCACATCCTTCGAGGCCGTGCAGACCGGCGATCCGTTGGATGCCAACACCGCTCTCGGTCCCCTGTCGTCGCAGACCGCCGCGGATACCCTGATCGAGCAGATCGACGACGCCGTGTCCAAGGGGGCCACTCTGCTCACCGGCGGTAAGAAGATCGACGGACCGGGTGCGTACGTGCAGCCGACACTGCTGACGGACGTGACTCCGGACATGCGTGCCTACACCGAGGAACTGTTCGGCCCCGCAGGCGTCATCTACAAGATCCAGAACGCCGACGAGGCAATCGAATTGGCAAACTCCTCCCCCTACGGACTGAGTGGGTCGGTGTGGAGCGCAGACCTCGACAAGGCCCGGGACGTAGCAGAGCGCCTCGAGGTGGGCATGGCCTTCGTCAACGAACACGGCACCACATTGCCCGGCCTGCCGTTCGGCGGTGTGAAGCGCTCCGGCGTCGGCCGCGAGCTGGGACCGTGGGGCATGGACGAATTCGTGAACAAGAAGCTCGTCCGAGTCTCCGCGAAATAGGCTCCGCTGACAGAGCTCCCCGGGCAGTTGCCCGGGGAGCTCTGTCGTTCTCCCTCGTCGATCATTTCGACCCGATACTGCAGGCCTAGGAGATAAGTTCGAGTCTCGTCCTTATCACCGCTCCGAGGAGATTTTCGTGGCCAACGCTTCGTCGTTCGTATCCAAGCAGGACGACCTCGAGATCAGCACCTATACCTGGGCGACTTCCGCCGATCCTGCTCGCGGTGTCGTACAGATCGCACACGGGCTCGCCGAGCACGGCAGTCGTTACGCACGCTTCGCTGCCGCGCTGAACGACGCCGGCTTCCACGTCGTCGCGTCGGATCACCGCGGCCATGGCCAGTCGATCGTGGACACCCCCGGCGATTTCGGGGCCGCCGCATTTGCAGGCCTGTGGGCAGACATCGAGCAACTGGGCGAATCACTGCTCACCGAGTACCCCGACCTGCCTCTGTTCTTGTTCGCTCATTCCATGGGATCCTTTGCCACCCAGCATGTTCTGATCGAGCGATCAGATCTGTACGAGGGTGTGGTGCTGTCCGGCTCGACGACACTCGACGTCCTCGCCGCCGGAATGGCCGACGCCCCCGCCGGGGACCTGAGCGTGTTCAACGCCGCCTTCGAGCACCGCACCGGTTACGAGTGGCTCTCGCGTGACGAGGCCGAGGTGGACGCCTACGTGGCAGATCCACTGTGCGGCTTCGATCTTCCGGAGTCGACGGTGCCCGCGCTGTTCGGTGAGGCCGAGAAGCTCGCCGATCCCCACAACCTGGAGCAGATCCGCTCGGACCTCCCCCTGCTCATCACGTCGGGAACGGACGACCCACTCGCCGGCGGCGGTCAGTTGATCGAGACACTGGCGTCCCGCTACCGCGAGGCCGGCATGAGCGATGTGACCGTCACCCTGTACCCCGGTGCCCGCCACGAAATCCTCAACGAGACCAACCGTGACGAGGTCACCGCCGACATCATCGGCTGGCTCACCGACCGCGCCGGATCGGTCTAACGCCGTCTCAGCTGCACGGGCTGCCCGTCCTCCGGGAAGGGCAGCGACGTGAAGTTCAGCGGTGCAACGTAATCGGGGTCGACCGTCCAGTCGAACCGCAGCAGCAAGTGATGCATGATCGTCTTGATCTCTGCCCCGGCGAAGAACATGCCGATGCATTTGTGGACGCCACCACCGAACGGCTCCCACGCATAGCGGTGCACCTTGTCCTCGCGGCGATCGGCGGCGAACCGCCCGGGATCGAATTGCTCGGGGTTGGGCCAGTACTGCTCCATGTGATGCGTGAAGTGCGGCGCGACAGAGGCATACGTTCCCGCGGGGACGAACTTGCCTTGCACCTCCGTGTCTTTCACGGCACGGCGGGCCACTACCGGCGTGGGCGAGACCAGGCGCAAGCACTCCTTCATCACCAGATCGACATTGGTCAGCTCGTCGAGTTGCGCGAACGACGGGGAATCGGTACCCAGCGCCTCGCATTCGGCCCGGCACTTGTCCTGCCACTCCGGATGCTGGCCGAGGTACTGCATCATCGTCGACAGCGTGATCGTCGACGTGTCGTGCGCAGCCATGAGCAGAAAGATCATGTGGTCGATCACTTCGTCGTCGGAGAAGTGCTCTCCGTCGTCACCCTCGATGTGGCACAACACCGAGAAGAGGTCGTCGGTCTCGGTGGCTCGACGGGCAGGGAGGTAGCGGCGGAAGAACTGGTCCAGCACCGCCCGGCCGTCCAAACCCCGCTTCCACCGCGTGCCAGGAACCCGGTAGCGCACGATCGAGGTGGCAGCCTGCACGCAGGCAATGAAACTCGCGTTGAGCTCAGCGATGTCGGCGTCCGTCGTTCCCTCCGCACCTCCCATGAAGATGCTCGTCGCGACGTCCAGCGTCAGCGCTTTGAGCGCCGGATAGACCTGAAAGTCGCGGCCCGGCTGCCACGCGTCCAAACCCGTTGCTGTAACTGGATTCAACGCTGCGACGGACTTGGTCAGCCGGTCCCGAGTGAAGGCCTGCTGCATGATTCGTCGATGACGTAGGTGCTCCTCGGAGTCGAGCAGCATCAGCCCGCCGTGGAAGAACGGCCCGATCAACAGCGACCAGCCGTCACCGTTGGCGAACGCCTTGTCCGCGTTCTGCAGCACTTGCTGACACGCATCGGGACCGAGAACGGTGATCCACTTCTGCCCGGCCATCGTCATCCACGAGACCTCGCCGTACTTGTCCCACCGACTACCGAGCAGCTTCAGAGGGTCTCGAATGTACTCGAGCGTGTGTCCGACGACGGGAAGACCGCCGTCGCCGAACACCGGTTGGAGAGCTGAATCTGCGGGTGGAGCAGCCAGAGCACGTGCCATTGTCGACCTCCGTCAATCTGACATGACGTCATGTCAGATGAGATGTAGTCTGCGTCACAGCCACGGTGTCTGTCAAGATCTACCCATGCCCCCTACGACGCGTCGCTACAACGGCATGAGCGCCGACGACCGCGCGGCCGACCGCCGAGCGAGATTGCTCGACGCCGGCCTCGAGGTATTCGCGGCAGCCGGAGCGAAGGGTGCGACCATGACCGCGATCTGCGCACACGCCAAGCTCACCGAGCGCTACTTCTACCAAAACTTCACCAGCAGAGACGACTTGCTCGAGCAGGTCGTGGAATCGGTCTCTGCCGAGATACGGACCGCAGCGCTGGATGCACTGCACTCCCCCGCCCGGACCGTCGACGAGAAGGTACACAACGCAGTGACCGCGTTCGTCGGCGTCCTGACCGAGGACCGTCGCAAGGGCCGGGTTGCGATGATCGAATCGCTCGCCGTCGACTCCCTCCGCGAATACCGACGAAAGTCCCTGCGCGGCTTCGCTCATCTGGTGGCCGAACAGTCGCGCGAACTCTACGGCGAGAAGGCCTGGCCGCAACCACAGTCGGAGATCAACGGTCTGCTCTTCATCGGTGGACTTGCCGAACTCGTGATCGCCTGGCTGAACGACGAAATCGACATCGCACCTGCAGACATCGTCGACGCCGCAACACGTCACTTCATCGCAACCGCGCACCGCTGAGGTGCGCTACGCGCAGTGGCGTGATTATGTGCCCGCAGAGGCACTTACCCGCACCACTGCGCCGCAGGCGCACTCCTACCGGTCGAAGTGCGCCTTCGAGATCTGCCCGTGCACGCCGACGGTCTTGTCGACCACCTGCGAGACGGTGAAGTTCGCGGCCGCGGACAGGTACGCATACGCCGTCGCTCGGTCCATGCCGAGGTCCGTCTCCAAGAAGTCCAGAGCGTTGACGACCGCGCGACGCATCGCCGCGTTCAGGTCCGAACTCTGGCCGCCGACGGCCCCGTCCGGATCTGACAGGCCGATCGGAATCCACGAGTCCTCGTTCTCGGCAAAGGGATACGAGTACGCGACCGACGGCGCGTCACCGCTGCCCGCCTTGCAGACCGTAAGGCGAAAGGTGCCGCGCAGAGACCCCTCCATCGCAGTCAGCGCCACCTCACCGTCACCCATCGCCATGTGCGGATCGCCGACGTAGAACAACGCGCCCTCCGCGAACACAGGAAGGTAGAACGTCGAGCCGACGCCGAGCAGACCGACGTCGATGTTGCCGCCGCCGAGCGTCGGGGGAATCGAGTTGGCATTCGGGGATGTCAGACCCGGGTCGCTGGCGAACGCCACGCCCATCATGCCCATGAACGGGCGCAGCGGAAAGCGCACGGCCGCATCGCCGTACCGCATCACGCCCTGTCCGTCCTCGACGGCCGTGAACGTGGATACATTGCCGTACTGCGTCGGGTCACCCGATTTCCTGCCGTCGCTTCCGATCGGCGGCATGACCTCGTCGAGGCTGATGCCCGCCGGTGCCTCGCCGGACGCCGTAACTGCCAGCGCGCCCTTGCCGTGCCTGCTCGACACCACGCCGTACGGCACCCGCGGAACGGCCTCCAGAGTTTCGATCTTGAGCACATCGCCGCGCTGCGCACCTTCGACAAACACCGGGCCCGTCACCACGTGCGGTCCGTCGACGTCGAAGTTGCGAACCGTTCGGTCGTACCCGCCTGCGATGTCGATCGCGTCCTGAAGAACATCGGACTGGGAAACACCTTTGCCGCCGAAGAATTCGACGGGATCGCGGCCCTGGTCTTCGAGGATTCCCTCATGGCTGAGCGCGTCGATGGTCACCGTCTCGCCGGACTTCATCTGCAGTACCGACTCCGACTCGACGGTCGGGACGTAGCCCCACAGAACCTTGTCGACCTCGGAGCTCAGGTAGTGGTCCCCCGAGATGTCGCCCGATCCTGGGTTGAGAATGGCACCCGCGGGCGCTACCGGAGCCGACGAACTTGTTGCCGCCGTAGTGGTCGAGGTCGTCGAACACGCAGCTGTAGTTGCCAAACCAGCCCCTGCGCTCATCGCTGCCACCGCCCGAATGAAGCCGCGTCGGCCGATTCCTTTGCTGATTGTTTCCGCTGCGTGCTCTGCCATCGACTGCGCCATACTGCCTCCTGAATTGTCCGAATCTCGAACGTAGATCAGGGGTGTTTCTCAGCAGTTACGAACGCGCGTCACGCGAATTGCTCAGCGACTCAACTGGGGTCGCTGCCGTCGATCGCCGACCACCAGATCGCGGTGACAGCTGCCAACAGACTCACCGCCAGAAATTGTGCAAAGCCCCCACCGTCGACGATCAACCACAGCAGCCCGATGAACGGGCCGGCCACTGCTGCGGGGGCGTCGAGCATGATCCGACGACGCAGCGAACCGAATCTGGCGCTGCGCGTGCGCAGATCGGAGTCGTTGAGGCGCGGGGCATCGAGAGGTGTTCCCGGCGGTAAGGTCGATCGACGCCGACCGGACGGCAACGCAACGATCCCCGGTTCGACGACGAAGGCGCGGCGTCCGAGAAACGACCTACCGACCTTCGCTTCGGCGTCGGGGACCAATCCGAGAAGACCGGTGTGGAAGTAGACGGGGTACCAGGCCCGCCCGGCGCCCTCCTGAACCTCCACATACCCGCGCGAACGCATGCGGTGTTGAAACCGAACACGACGCACGGAGATTCGATCCCGAGACCGCGCTGCGGATCGTCCGGCCAACAAGGCCGAGGCCACAGACCAACCCGTCCAGATCAGAACGACGAGCGCAACCAACAGGCCGAGCGGGGTGTAGACAGCGGTCGATGCCGCGACAACCAGCGTGATTGCCGCGACACCGACCGGATATTCGCGCCCGTTGTCTATTTCAGGAACCCGACCTTCGACATGTCGATGTCGCCGAATCCTGGAGCGCCGAAGTTGGCGAGATTGGACTTCGTCGCGTAGGTGAACGGACGCTGGAACAGCGTCAGGCTGTGGCCTTCGGCCCAGATCGCCTCGTCCGCCTCGTTGTAGTCGGCGATACGTGCTTCGTCGTCAAGCTCGCCCGCAGCCTTGTCGAGTAGTCCGTTGATCTCCTCGGACCCGACCTGGCCGTAATTCTGCAGCGTGCTGCCGGGCGTCAAACGGTAGATGCCGTCACTGCTGGACGTGTACGGCGTTCCCTCCCAGGTGAAGTGGGTGACGTCGAAGGCACCCACCAGGATGTACTTCTCGAAGAAGTCGTCCGACGGCACCGCATCGATGATGAGATTGGCACCGACAGCCTTGAGGTTCTGCTGGATGATCTGCGCTTCCTGCGTCGCATTCGGGGTATCGGCCGGAATGATGTCGTGCAGATCGAGCTGCTGACCGTCCTTCGAGCGGAACTCACCGTTCATCGTCCAGCCGGCCGCGTCGAGTTCGGACTTCGCCTTCTCCGGATCGAACGTGATGTCGCCGTTGTTGGCCTGGTAGCCCTTCTGTCCGTCGACGTAGATATGACTGTTCAGCACCGTAGGGTTCGAGGTGATCTGGCCCAGCTGCGAGGTAGCCAGGTAATCGCGGTCGATCGCCTTCATCAGAGCCAGCCGGACCGCCTTGTCCGACGTGATGCGTCCGGGAGCACCGTTGAAGTCGAAGTGGCGGTACTGAGACCCGAGGCTCTGCCGCAGGTCGACGTTCGGGATACCGCGGGCAACCTTGAACGCATCTGCGCTGCTGCCCAGTTCGTAGTAGTCGATCTCGCCGCTCTGCAACGCGCCGACGGACGCTGTCGAATCGAGTGGCAGGTACGTGATGGTGTCGAGCACTGCGGGATTTTCGCCCCACCAGTCCGGGTTGCGTTCGGCGACAATGCGCTTGCCACCGGGCTCGATGGTCCGGATACGGAACGGCCCTGCGGTGGCCGGCATCGTGCTCACAGATCCGGTGTTGAATGCGTCGACACTGGCCATGGACTCAGCCGGCATCAGAGGCTCGTACAACGACCGCCAGTCACCGAACTTCTCGGCAAAGGTCAGGATGACCTGCTGGTCGTTCTCGCCGCGGACGACGGACTCGACCTTGTCCCAGCCAGCGGTGCTGGACGCCTCGTAGGCCGGATCCTTACCGTTGTTGGCAGTCCACGTTGCCACGAGGTCTGTGTAGTCCAACGGACGCCCGGTGCTCCACTTGGCCTTCGGGTTGATGTTGTACGTGATGACCTGCTTGCCGTCGACCTCGGACTCGGTGATGTCGGTGAAGAAATCCGTCGCGACCGTCAGGCTTGCATCGGCTGCAGCATTGAATGCTCTCGGCATCAATGCCAGGTAGTACCGTGCCGCATCGACCGTGGTGCCATCGATTTGGTAGTAGTTGTAGTTGGTCGGCACCTGCGAGAGCGGAAAGTTCATATTTCCGCCCTGCTGGAGATCGCTGATGGGATGCGGGTTGATCTGCGCTCCGCTCTCGAAGGACGCGGGCGCATCGGCGTTCGGCCCGGTGTCACCCGAGCTGCACCCCGCCACCAGTCCCACAGTGGTCACGGCCACCGCGATCGGGACCAGTGCCCGAAATAGCTTGGCTCTCATCAATTCACCTTTCTCAGTGTGCACGTAACCTGCAGGGTCAGATGGCGTCGGCCAGTGCTGCGGCCTCGGCGATTCGGGCTCGTTGGAGCACGGGATCGGGGATGGGGATGGCTTTGAGCAGCGCCCTCGTGTACGGGTCCTTCGGTGCGTCGAAGATCTGCTCCGTCGGGCCCTTCTCCACGAACACACCGTTACGCATCACCGCTACTTCGTCGGCGAGGTGACGCACCACCGAAAGATCGTGCGAGACGAACAGATACGCCAGACCGAGCTCCTCCTGCAGATCCTGCAGGAGGTTCAGCACGCCCGCCTGGATCGACACGTCGAGAGCAGACACGGGCTCGTCGAGCACCAGGATCGACGGCTTCAGCGCCAAAGCCCGTGCAATGCCGACTCGTTGGCGCTGCCCGCCGGAGAACTGGGTGGGATACCGATCCGCGAGCTCGGGACGCATTCCGACGGTGTCCATCAGTTCTCGAACTCGGCGGGTTCGCTCGTCGACCGGGACGCCGT
Source organism: Rhodococcus sp. 05-2254-5 (assembly GCF_002258575.1). Taxonomy (NCBI): domain Bacteria; kingdom Bacillati; phylum Actinomycetota; class Actinomycetes; order Mycobacteriales; family Nocardiaceae; genus Rhodococcus; species Rhodococcus sp. 05-2254-5. Next base: position 207,406 of record NZ_NOZG01000033.1, read on the forward strand.
TGATCTTCAGCGGCTCGGCGATGATCTCCCCCACCGGCATGCGCGGGTCTAGCGAGCCCATCGGATCCTGGAACACGATTTGGATGTGGGCGCGCAACTTTCGTTGCTCGGCGCGGCTCAGGCTGTAGGGCTCTACGCCGTTGATCTTGATCGAACCCTGCTGCGGCTTCACGAATTCCATGATCTCGAGGAGAGTCGTGGACTTTCCGCACCCGGACTCACCGACGATCGCCAACGTGGACCCCGCATGCACATCGAAGCTGATGCCCTGCACGGCAGGCACTTCCCCAGCCCGACGCCGCAGCACGGAACCTTTGAACAGCGGGTAGCTCTTGTGCAGGTCGGTCACCGACAGCACCGGAGCGTCCTTCGACACCGTCACCACGAGCTCCGCCGGGGCCTCCGACCGTGGGGCACCCTCGAACTCGGCCTCCACCGACTCGGCCGTCGCCGCGTCGACGCGGATACACGCCGCCCTGTGATTCGGTGCCACCTGAATCAACGGCGGTTCGCCCTTGTCACAGGCCTCCGTGTGCAACGGGCATCGAGGTCCGAACGGGCAGCCCGTCGGGAGATTCACCAGAGCGGGCGGCGTGCCCTCGATGGGCACCAGTCGCTCCTGCGCGGGACGATCCGGGCGAGGCACGGAGCCGAGCAAGCCGACGGTGTAGGGCATCGACGGGTGTGCGTACAACTCGTCGACCGGCGCGGTCTCGACCGCACGCCCGGCGTACATCACCATAGCCCGATCGGCCACGCCGGCAACGACTCCCAGGTCGTGGGTGATGAACACGACGCCTGCGCCGGTGACGTCGCGGGCGGTACGCAGCAGATCGAGGATCTGGGCCTGAATCGTCACGTCGAGAGCAGTAGTGGGCTCGTCGGCGATGATGAGATCGGGATCGTTTGCGATGGCCATCGCGATGACGACGCGTTGACGCATGCCACCGGAGAACTCGTGCGGATACGACCGCGCCCGGGCCGCCGGATCGGTAATACCGACCAGATCGAGCAATTCGAGGGTGCGCTCGTGAACCTTCGCCTTGGACAGTGACGGATTGTGTACCGAGATCGCCTCGGCGATCTGGTCGCCGATGCGGTAGATGGGCGTCAACGCGGTCAGCGGGTCCTGCGAGATCATCGCTACCGAACGTCCACGCTCACGCGACATTTCGCGGTCGGACAGGCCGAGCAGTTGACGGCCGTTCAGTTCGATGGATCCGGTGACCCGCGCGGACTCCGGGAGCAAACCCATGACCGCGAGGGACGACACCGACTTGCCCGAGCCGGACTCGCCGACGATGGCCATGACCTCGCCCTTGTCGACCTGGTAGTCCAAGCCTCGCACTGCGGTGACGCGCCCCTCCTCGCTGGGAAAGCTGACCTCGAGTCCGCTGACCTTCAACACCGGCACTGTCTCAGCCACGTGCCTGTCCCCTCGTCGAGTTCGGATCGAATGCGTCGCGCAGACCGTCGCCGACGAAATTCGTCGCCAGCACGATCAATACCAGTGCGCCACAGCAGAATGCGAACAGCCACGGATACGTCAACGCGGACGACGTACCGTCTGCAATCAGCGTGCCGAGCGAGACGTCGGGTCGCTGGACACCGAAGCCGAAGTAGCTCAGCGATGCCTCCCCGATGATGGCGATACCCACATTGAGCGTGACGTCGACGATGAGGATGGAGGCCATCGACGGCAGCACGTGCTTGCCGATCACGCTGCTCGGTGTTGCGCCCATGTACTTTGCGGCGCGGATGAATTCGCGTTCACGTAGGGACCGCGTCATCGCGCGAATGATGCGTGAGGTGATCATCCACGCGAAGGCTGCGAGCAGCAGCACCAGGATGAAGAAGCTCTTGTCGCGGAACAACGGAGAGCAGATAGCGATCACCAGGAAGCTGGGTACGACGAGCAATACATCGGCGACCCACATCAGCGCGCGGTCGGTCCAACCGCCGAAGTACCCCGCCACCGCGCCGACGACGCCGGCAAGCACCGTGGAAATGAGCGCGACGAGCATGCCGATGATCAGCGACTTCTGCAGACCGCGCAGCGTCTGAGCCAGAACATCCTGGCCGATCTGATTGGTGCCGAACCAGTGTCGTGTGGTCGGCGGCGAGTTGAGCGCGTACGCGTCGAGTTCCTCGTAGGTGAACGGGATGAAATGCGGGAGCACGAACGCGCCGACGAACATCGCGAGAAGGACCACGATGCCCACCAGCGCCGGCCGGTTACGCAGGAACCGGCGCAGCACCAACCGCCGACGGGTGATCGGGGCAGACGAGTCGATCGGGCCCTCGACCGCAGCGATCTCGGGAACCACAGGTGTCGCCATCGCCGGTCCTTTCCTCTACTCGAAGTGGTGGGTCAGTCCGCGTAGCGAACGCGCGGATCCAAAGCAGCAGTGAAGATATCGGTCAACATTCCGGAAACCAGCACCGACAGCGCAGTGAAGAGCGAGACCGCGAGCGTGATGTTGATGTCCTGACTGGTGATGCCGTAGATCAGCCAGTCACCCATGCCGTACCAGCCGAACACGCGCTCGGTGAACGTCGCGCCGGTGATCACCGCACCCATACCGAATGCGAACAGTGTGGCCATCGGGATCAACGCAGTACGGAAGCCGTGCTTGAAGATTGCGCGCCCGCGCGTGAGTCCTTTGCCGCGGGCAGTACGGATGTAGTCCATGTTCAGCTCGTCGAGCATAGAACTGCGCATGTACCGGCTGTACCCACCGATGGTGAACAGCATCAAGACGACGGTCGGCAGCAGCAGATGCTGTGCGCGGTCGACAATTTCGTTCATCAGACCGGGGGCGAGCGTCGTCGACGTTTCACCGGTGTACTGGAAGAACTGACTGCCGGTGCTCTGATTGACCTGCACAGCAAGGTACTTGAGCACCGGGGCCAAGACCAGGATCGGGGTGCTGATGAGAATGAACGTCACCACCGTTGCGACGTGGTCGAAGATCTTGTACTGCCGGACGGCGCCGTACGCACCGACGAGGGTTCCCAGTACCGCGCCGAGGACGGTGCCGAGTACGACCAACCGCAGCGAGACCAGGATGCGGCGCCACAGTTCGTCGTTGACCGAGCCTGCAGCGATGGTCTGCCCGAAGTCTCCGTGCAGTACCGCCCATAGCCATTTCAGATACCGCAACACCGGATTGTCGTCGAGGTGCAGTGCCGCGCGCTTGGCGTCGAGTACAGCATCCGACGGCGGCGGGTTGCGGCTGAGCAGATTCGACAGTGGATCGAACGTGAGCGAGGCCAGCAAGTACGTGAGAAACGTCGCGATGATCAGCAGGACGACGTAATTCAGCAACCTGCGTGCAAGATAACCGCCCACGCGCAACCACCTTCCATCGAGCACCACGGCCGTGCCCGACGGCACTGCTCTCGGCATTGTTCACACCGCTTGTTTCCTGCGTGTTTCGTTAGCGGTGGAAACGGACAATCCTCAAGATAGCACCAGGAATTCGTATTTCGATGACGGTTGCGAAACTCTTACCGACACTTCGGGCAATGCGGAATCATCGGTCGCAGAACGAGTCTGACGACCTGGCTGTCGTAGGGTCGCCTAATTCATCGGCTCACAGAACGCATTCGCGACAATGCGGACAGGAGACGAATAGGCGGTGCTCGCACGCGTCGGTAGATTCAGTGCCATGCCGACAGACTCCACACCCGACGGATTCGCTCTCGAACGCTTCGACGTCACCGATTCCGGGGCCATTGCCACGATCTTCGCCGCCAAGGACTACCGAAACGGACTCTACGTTCTGCATTTCGCAGACAACGCGGCCTTCGTGGGCTACTCCGAATCACTCGCGGCCCGAGTGAATGCCGACCGCGAGATATGGCCCGACATCGAGGCCCTCGAGGTTGCACCCGGTGCCGCAGATCGTCTGGAGCAGCTCACCGATCTCGTGTCCCAGCTCCACCCACTGCGACAACGCCCGTCCGAGCCCACCGCGATCGGCGAAGCTCCGGGAGTGAAGACGGCACTGCCCAAAGAACGAGCCAAGCGCACGACGCTCCTCGACGCGGCCGTGGGACGCAGTCGTCGCCAGTTCTGGGAACTGTCCGACCACATCGCGTACCCCGCCATCCGCAGCATCGTGGCCGACTACATCAACTCGTCGATCCCCGACCCAGCCAACACCGCGAAATACCTGTGGCAGACAGCCGCTCTGTCCGACGTACAGGACGACACCGGTCCGCGACGATTGCTGACGCTGACGTGCGGCGGCTTCGAGACCCTGCGAGTCGACGAAATCGTGCACGACGACGACACGATCGAGCTCGACCTGCGCATCAACACCAACGTTCCGCGCGACCGGACAGACGAGCAACTCGAGGTCTCCAACGAAACCGTCAGCGCCGGACGGGGACCGTACCGAGACGAACGGGTGTGGTCGTGGTCTATCGACCTCGGCGCGTTGCTGGAAGAAGACGTGGATGTCGATCTCGGCATCGACGACGACACGTTCGACGATCTCGCGTACGGCCTCAACGCGCGGCTGATGCGGTCCGGAAACTCAACGGGCGCAGCGGCACACAACAACGATCTCGCGGCCGACCTACTCGCCGAGGCATACCGGCAGCTGTTCGAGGCCGAGTGACCGACCGCCTCTGGTACGTCGCATACGGCTCGAACCTGCTGCGAGAGAGGTTCTCCGTCTATCTGACGGGCTCCGAGGACGGCTCGGAGTTCGGGGCGCATCCACCGGCACCCTCGTCGGAAGAGGTCGAGGCGGAACGCTGGTTGTGGATCGATCACGCCCTGTACTTCGCGGGCGTGTCCCGACGGTGGACCGGGGCGTCGGCCTTCGTGTCGCTGAACACCGATCCCGCGTATCCGTCTCTGGTACACGGATACCTGATCGACAGTGTGCAGTTGGCGCATGTCGCCTCGGTGGAGAACGTGGTCGATTCCGTCGATATCTCGGCTGTGGAATCGCTGGGCATCGGCGAGTGGGCCGCACTCGACATCGACCGCCGAGGTAAAGCATACCGAGGGAAATACGATGCGCTGCTACGGCTTCCGGACATCGACGGACTGCCCGCGTTCACACTGACGAGTTCGATCGTGCGGGAGCACGGCGAACCGTCGAGCAAGTATCTCTCGACGATCCGGCGTGGACTGCTGTCCGCAGAAATCGACATGGACGTCGACGCCTACCTCGACGCCGCCGCCGGACGCGTCACTTCAACGCGTCGAGGTTCGTCTTCAGAAGCATGACGTTGTAATCGGACCACCGAGAAGCCGTGAAGTACAGGTCTTTTCCGCTCGACATCGGGTGAATGAACGGCGCGTAGATGCCGCCTGCCGTCTGGTTGGCGTCGAGAATCGTCCTCGGTTCGCTCCACGGCCCCTCCGGGTTTTCCGCTGTACGCGCCACCAGCGTACGGTTGTTCTCGTTGCCGTACATCATGACGTACCGGCCGAGGTAGTCGTTCCACGCCACCGACATCTCGCTGACCGGGCCCTTCACTACGGCGACGGTATCGCCGACGTTCTTGGACCATTGCTTGGCCGGATCGGGATCTTGCGTCGAATACTCGTACGCGTCGAGATTCTCGATCTGATCGGGCGCGACTCGGGAGACGAACGCGTCGCCGAATCGTCCGTTGGGAGTACCGAACTGGTACAGGTACCGACCGTCTTGTCCCAGAACGTAGGCGCTCTGCTGAAACTTGCCCTGGCTTTCGTGGACGTTGGTGAAGCCCGGGATCGTGACACCCTTGTTGACGCGGATCGTCTTGGGATCCGTCGTCCAATTCTGGCCGTTGTCGGTCGATTTGGCCGTCGCCGAGTAGTTCGTGATCCAGCGACCGGGTGTGCCCCAGCTCTGCACCGACATGTAGTTGATGTACTGGGTGCTGCCGATCGCGATAGCGGCCGTGGGGATGGTCGTGTCCTCGACGCTCGGTAGCTTTGCGCTCGAGATGATCTCGGCGGCGTAACGCGGATTGTTCGCTCTGACAACCGCACCCGAGGTGGTGTTCGCGGGGTCGGCCGGACCGATCGTGATGCCCTGCGACAGGTTCGTCGACGCCTTGTCCGAGCGGAAGAGTGCATTGCTGCGCCACTGGGCATTGCCGGAGGAGCAATCACCGAACGTGTCACCGAACGCCATCAAGATCTGGCCCGCACCGTTGTCCCAGGTGATACCGAGGTCGGTTCCGGACATCGCCAGGTTGTCGTAGGTGTCGTTCACGCTCTGCGGACCGGTGACCCAGGCGATGCTCTGGGTGTTCCCGGTGATGCGCGGCAGAGGACCCTGCGGTCCCTGCGGGTTCTTGCCCGACATTCCCGCGCTGCCCGACGAACCGAACAGCGGTGAGGAGCCCGGCCCACCCAGACCGCCGCACGGTTCTGCAGAGACGGTCGGCGCAGTCAATGCGCTCAGCCCGCTCACTGCCAATGCCAGGACAGCCCCGACAGCAATATGCCGACTACGTAAGCGCATGAACGAACCCACCGTTCCCCTTGTGAAGCACGATACGGATGTGACTGATGGGACGAGTGTTACGCAAATACACTTAGGCCGCAACAATTAGTTCGTGTCGATGCTTGACAAATCGAACGCGATGAGAATGACACCGATGTGATTAGTGCGCGATCAGGCGGGCGTGCGCGGTGTCGAGCAAGAACAGCGCCGCTCCCTGCACGACGACCGCCGTTCCGTGACCGATCGCCTGGTCAGCGGTGATTCGACGGCCGAAGCTGGGCTTCCGGACGGCGATGTGCGCACCGGCCGCGACGTAGAGCACGTCGAGCCCGGCATTGATCCACAGCAGCTTGCTCAAACTCTTCGACGTCGGGACCGAGGAGTTGAGCGCTCCCGCCCCGGCGATCGCCACGTCGATCGCACCCCAACCCGCCGTCTGTTGGCCGAATGCACGACGGGCAGGCGACGAACCGCGGGCCGCCAACACCGTTCCGGCAAGCACACTCACACCACCCCACACGGCGAGACGCCGACCGAGTAGTTGGGCGACGGCGGGAGCTTCCATACGAGTCATCGCTCCAGTGTGCCGGGCTCGACGCCGAGGGCGACCCGTAACGCGCGGTCCGTTGCTGCCGATCACCGAGCACCGAGTATTCGTGCTCGAAACGAACGGAGTCACCATGCTGAAGAAGATCCTCGCAGGCGCTGCACTGACGATCGGCGTAGCAGTGCTCGCCGCGCCGACGGCATCCGCTGCGCCCGACGACAACCCGTTCGGGCCCAAGGACTCCACCGCGAGCTTCGTCAACGCATTCGACCCCGCGGCCTACGGCAGCGCGAGCGAGAAGTCACTGATCATCAGCCCCTTCGGTACCAGCCGGCAAATCGACTGCTGGTCGTTCCACGCCCGCGGATCATGCTCCCAGAACGGCCACGTGCTCGCCGAGATCCGAATCCCCTCCGGATCGTCGGAATGGGATTACCGAATGCTCTACGTCTACAACCCGTTCTGACAGTCGGATTAGGCACAGCCGCGATCAGAGTCCGAGCGGATGCGAGTCGGCCCCGGGCAACCAAGTGTTGCCCGGCCCGACCCACCCCCTCTCCTTGATCATCTTCTTCGCCGCACGTCGGTGGCGGCCGAGCAGGCGGTCGAGGTAGAGGAGCCCGGCCAGATGGTCGGACTCGTGCTGCAGACACCGCGCCAGATAGCCCGTTCCTTCCACCGTCACCGGGTTGTTCTCCACATCGACACCTGTGACACGGGCCCACTGAGCACGCCCGGTCGGAAACAGCTCCTTCGGCACGGACAGGCATCCCTCGGTGTCTTCCGGGTCGGGCATCGTCTCCGGAATTCCAGAGGTCTCGAGCACCGGGTTGATCACGTGTCCGCGGTGACGGACCCCACCGTCCCGCAGGTCGTAGACGAAGACCGAACGTGGGTCGCCGATTTGGTTGGCCGCCAGACCCGCACCGGGTGCAGCAGTATTGGTCTCGAACATGTCCTCGACCAGCGTTGCGAGCTCGTCATCGAACACCGTCACGCGTGCGGCCGGAGTTGTCAGCCGGGGATCCCCGGCAACCAGGATCGGTCGAATCGCCATGAGATGAGGATAGTTTCGCTCCGAGAGCGGCGGAGCCCCGGGCAACGAGGTTACTGTCGATCTGTGGCCCACTCCCGTCGTACCTCCGCCGCGCACCCCGCAGACAAGGTGTGCGCGTCGTGCGGTCGGCGGATCGAGTGGCGCAAGAAATGGGAGAAGAACTGGGATGACGTCAAGTACTGCAGCGACACCTGCCGGCGGCGCAAAGTGAGTGCAACCGACAAGGAACTCGAAGACAAAATCCGATCCTTGCTCGACGCCCGATCACGCGACGCCACGATCTGCCCCTCGGACGTCGCACGAGCCCTGTCCGACGACGGCTGGCGCGACTTGATGGAGCCCGTTCGTCGCGCGGCCCGACGTATGGTCGACGCCGGCGAAGTCGAGATCACACAGAAGGGGTCGGTCATAGATCCCTCGACCGCAAAAGGACCGATCCGGATCCGTTGGAAGCGTTGACGGAAACCTGTCGGTGGGTGGGTATAGCTTTCGTGGTGTGAAGACATGGGGGGATGTGTTCGAGCTCGGGGACCAGGAGTTGGCCTCCGAGCTTGCTGACGTGGCTTCACTCGAAAATGCCCTCGCAGCAACGAGATTGACGTTGCTCGCCGAGATCGACCGACGTGGCTTGGCGATGAAACTCGGGCACTCGTCCGTCACCCGCTGGTACGCCCGATCGATACGGATCACCGACGGGTCAGCCGCCCGCCAGAACGCACTGGGGTACTGGCTGTTCGATCACCCCACGGTGCTCGACGCCCTCGCCGACGGTCGGATCCATGCCGCGCACGCCGCCGCCATCGCCGAGGGATACGACGTCGCGCTGGTGGCCGACCCGACGTTGGATCAGGAGCGCCGCGACGGAATTGTCGCCGAATTGCTCGACACCGCGATGCGCAACACCGCCGGCCAGGTCACCTCCCGCGCGCAGGCTTTGGCGCATGCTGCCGCCGACGACGCCCGGGCACGACACGCGAAAGCCGAGAAACAACGCCGAGAGCAGGAACAGCGGGAACAGGAGCGTCGCGCCGCCGACACCGCCACGTCCTCCGACCGACACGGCGAACCGACACCGGATCCGGAACCGCCTGCGCCCGAGCCTGTTCCGCCGACACCTGCACCGCGACCGGTGTCGGAGAACTCGGCACTGAACCGGTTCGACCTGCATGCTCTGGCCAACGGCCGCTTTCAGTTCGGTGGCGACATCGACCGGTTGCTCGCCGAGAAGCTTCTCACCGCTCTGTCGCAGTTGACAGCACCGCGACCAGGTCCCGGCGGGGAGCGCGACCCACGCAGCCCGTCGAAGCGCCGGGCCGATGCACTCGATCAGATCCTCGACCGACACCTCCGCGGCGGCACTCGTGGGTCGGCGGGCGGGTCGCGGGCGTCGGTACACCTGATCGTCCCCCTGCGGGACTTGCTCGCCCACGGCGGTAGCAAGCAAACGGGTAGCACTGCAACGGATTCGGTCGACACCGGTTCGGTCTCGAAGAGCTCCTCGAACGGCGGCGACAGCAACGGCTCGCGTCCGCATGGAGTGGCCCGAGGGGATGTCGCTGCTCGCCAGGATGCGGCAGAAAACGATGGTGATGGTGCCGGGCAGAAGTCTGTGCCCGAGCCGGGCCACGCCGACTGGCCGTTCCACCTCGACTGGACCGGCCCCATCAGCCGCTTCCTCGCCGAACTCGTCACCTGCGACGCCGACCTGACCCCGGTTATCGTCGACCACCACGGCGCACCACTCGCGCTCGGACGAACCACACGACTTGCCAGCGACGACCAACGCATCGCCCTGACCATCCGCGACACCTGCTGCGTCATGTGCGGCCGCCCAGCCCAGTGGTGCCAAGCCCACCACATCAAATTCTGGGAACACGGCGGCCGCACCGACCTGATCAACCTCGCGCTGGTCTGCGGAGAATGCCACCGCCTCGTCCACCACGGCGACTGGCAACTGATCATGGGCGACGACGGACACCCGTACGCCATCCCACCCGAATCCGTCGACCCCAGACAGCAACCCCTCCCCAGCTACCACCGACGAAAACAGCGAGCCGCGTGAACAACTCAGGCGCGCAACGCGCGCTTGAGCAACTTTCCGCTCTGGTTGCGGGGCAACTCGTCCAGGAAAGTGACGGCCTTCGGCACCTTGAACGGCGCGATCCTGCCCTTCACGTGGTCGATCAACTCCTGCGCCGACACCTGACTTCCGTCCTTGAGCACGACGACAGCAGTCACCGCCTCGATCCACCTGTCGTCCGGAGTTCCGATGACCGCGACCTCGGCAACGGCGGGGTGCGTGTAGATCGCGTCCTCGACCTCACGAGAAGCAACCAGAATCCCGCCCGTGTTGATGACGTCCTTGATCCGGTCGACGACCGTGATGAACCCCTCGGCGTCCCGAGTCACCAGATCACCCGAATGGAACCACCCACCCGAGAACGCATCCGCCGTCGCCTCCGGCTTGTCCCAGTACCCGTCGCACAATTGAGGCGAGCGGTAGAGAATCTCACCGGGCTCACCGTCCGGCACATCGTTACCGTCCGCGTCGACGACGCGTGTCTCGACGAAGAACACCGCACGACCACACGACGCCGGTCTGGCCTCGTGCTCGGACGGCTGAAGAACCGTTGCCAGCGGACCGATTTCGGATTGTCCGAAGCAGTTGTAGAACTCGATGTCCGGGTATCGCTCACGCAGCCGGGTCAACACGGTGACGGGCATGATCGACGACCCGTACTGCGCCTTCTTCAACGACGCCAGATCACGAGAATCGAGGTCGGGATGATTGGCGAGCGGAACCCACACCGTCGGGGCCAGGAACAACGACTTGATCTTCTCGTCCTCGATCCGCCGCAGAATCTCCGCGACGTCGGGCTTGCGCATCAGTCGCACGGTCGCCCCGACCGACAGATACGGCAGCATGAACACGTGCATCCCGGCCGAGTGGTACATCGGCATCACCAACAGCGGGTCGTCGTCTTCGGTGAACCCCAGAGCGATCACACACGAGACGTACTCGGCAACGAGCGCGCCGTGAGACATCATCGCGCCCTTCGGTTTCGACGTCGTGCCGGAGGTGTAGAGCAACTGCACCAGGTCCGTGGAGTCCGCGGCCGGCTCGAGGACCGAATCATCCCCAGCAGCGTCGAGCAGATCCGGAAGCGACACCACGAACTCGACGGCGGTGCCACTCCGAACGGAATCGAGAGTGTTCGACAACTCCGGGTCGACGAGCACAGCCCGTGCGCCCGACTGATCGAGCAGATACAGCAGCTCGTCGCCCACGAGTGCGTAGTTGATGGGCACGTGCACCAATCCTGCTCGCGCACAGGCAAGAAATGCCACCACGTACGCGTCGGAGTTGACGCCGTACGCCGCTACCCGGTCACCCTTGTTCAAGCCCATAGCAACCAGCCGACGGGCGACCCGCGTCACGGCAGTGTCGAGCTCGCGGTAGCTATGGCTGCGGCCATCGAATGTCACGGCCGTACGGTCGGGAAATTTCGCCGCCGACCTGCGCAGAACGCCGTCGACGGTGCTGACTCGGGTGCCGTTCGTCATGACAATGACGTTATAGGGCGTCCAAGCTTCTTGCCTCGACTTCGACGTCGATGGTTCGCTCGCCGATCACGGGGCATTCGGTGTTGCATGACAATCAAACAAGCACTCGACAGTCTCGAGACTGCCTCGTTTCTCGACGGACCCAGCGACGCGATCCATGGCGTACTTGCACCTGCGGTAGCGGACAGTGCCGTCGGATCAGCGCTGCACGGCCGGTGGATCGGGCACCCCATCCACCCCGCGCTGGTGACGGTGACCATCGGCAGCTGGACCAGCGCCGTCGCGCTCGACCTCGTCAAGAACCAGTCCAGGGCGGCCAAAATTGTCGTCGCGCTGGGTCTCGCGTCCGCGCCGCCGGCGATAGCGACCGGATGGGCCGACTGGTCGACGATGAACACTGTTCAGCGTCGGGTCGGCATCATCCACGCGGCCTCGAACGCAACCGGGGTGTTCCTCTTTCTGGGCTCCTACCTCCGTCGCCGGAAGCAGACCGACGGAGTCGCCAAAGCTCTGGCGGCGGCCGGCCTCGCAGCCGCAGGACTCGGCGGACTCATCGGCGGGCACCTTGCCTACAGCACCCCCGGCAGCGAGGCCGAGTCCGAAGCTCGACACCGCCTACCGAGCTGACCACCCATCAACAGTTGTTCGGTTCCCCGGTCTTGACCACCGACAGCACCGCATCGCCCTCGCGGATGAGGACGCCGGGAGCCGGATCCTGTTCGACGACAATCCAGTTCGAATCGTTGACCTGCATACGGCCCTCCCCTGACGCGTCTGCGCTGCGGGAGTAGAAGACACCGGCCGCCTGGATCGCGTTCTGCGCTGACTGCAGATTCATACACACAACCGGAGGCATGTAGGCGGGGGCTGCGGGTGCGGGCCTCTCGACCGTCGGGGTATCGGGGATGACGATCCTCGGCACAACGGTAGAGCGCGTGAGGCCTCCCCCTGGCACCGCCTCGACCTCCGTGCCGACGTCTGCGTGCGGCGTGCTGCACCCCGCCAGCATCGGCAACACGACAATGCAGGCTGCGAACACATGCCTTCTCGTCGACATCGAGACCTTTCGTTACGACAAACCCCCACCACAGCAGCCGTCTTTGATGGATCGCTCCTTGCGTCGATCCGTTACCTGTGGCGTTTCCGTACACCGTACGGTAGGCTGCGGCGGCACTGCGCGAACCAACGTGGGTGTACGCCCTTCGGGGCGCGGCGAAAGGCAATCGACAACGCGATGACCGAGCCCCAGCTAGTAGCACAAAACCAGCCACCTACCGATGCACTGTCCACGATCGTCGTGCGTGGAGCCCGAGAGAACAACCTGCGCGACGTCGACCTCGATCTGCCGAAACGCTCGCTGGTCGTGTTCGCCGGCGTCTCCGGGTCGGGCAAATCGTCACTGGTGTTCGACACCATCGCCGCCGAAGCACAGCGGCAGATCAACTCCACGTTCACCGCGTTCGCGCAGACGTTCCTACCGTCCTACGGCCGACCGGATGCAGATCTGATCGCGAACCTGTCGGCCGTCGTCATCGTCGATCAGAGGCGACTGTTCGGTGGACCGAGGTCGACGGTCGGCACCATCACCGACATCGGAGACTGGCTGCGCATGCTGTGGTCCCGCGCCGTCACGCCCAACATCGGCTACGCCAACGCCTTCTCGTTCAACGACCCCGCCGGAATGTGTCTCGAATGCGAGGGGCTCGGCGAGGCGAAGGTCGTCGACCTCGACGAACTGGTGGACGAGTCGAAGTCGTTGCGCGAGGGCCCGTTCAAGCATCCTGACTTCGAGGTCGGCAAATGGCCGTACCGGGTGTTCGCCGACTCGGGCCTGTTCGATCTCGACGTCCCGATCGAGCAGTACTCGGCGCGGGAGCGTCACCTCTTCTTCGACGCCAAGCCCGGCGAGGTCGAGGTGACCAATCCCGACGCCGTCATGAAGAGCTACGAGGGCATCGTGTCGAGGTTCCGCCGAAGCTACCTCGCGAAGGACGCAGATGCGCTCAAGGGCAAGGCGAAAGCCGCGTTCGAGCGCATCGTCACGCGCGGCGTCTGCGAGGCCTGCGGCGGTTCCCGCTACAACGACACCATCCGCGGTGCCACTCTCGGAGGACTGTCCCTGCCCGACGCGTTCGCCATGCAGGTTTCCGAACTCGCCGACCGTATCGAACAATGGGACATCAAGGGCCTGCACTCCGTCACCGCCGAAATCGTCACGCAGTTGACCAGGCTCGTCGATCTCGGCCTGGGCTACCTGAGCCTGGACCGTGCCACGTCCTCGCTCTCGGGTGGTGAATCCCAGCGCATCAAGATGGTTCGTCACCTCGGAGCCACGCTGAACGACATGCTCTATGTCTTCGACGAACCGACGACCGGTTTGCATCCTCGCGACGTCCACCGTCTGAACGACATGCTGCTCGCGCTGCGCGACAAGGGCAACACCGTCCTCGTCGTCGAGCACGACCCCGAGGTGATGGCCATCGCCGACCGCATCGTCGAGATCGGACCGGGCGCCGGAAAGTCCGGTGGCACAGTGGTCTTCGAGGGAACCTTCGACGAGCTCCGCCGAGCCGACACCAGGACCGGCTCCGCGCTCCGGCGTGACGACGCCGAGTTACGAACTCCCCGTGCGCCTTCGGGCTGGCTGAGCATCTCCGGTGCCACAACCCACAACCTGCGCGACGTCAGCGTCGACATCCCGCTCGGGGTACTGACAGCCGTCACCGGTGTCGCCGGTTCCGGGAAGTCGAGCCTCATCCACGGACACCTGCGCGAGGCCGCGCCCGACGCCGTCGTCATCGACCAGGCACCGATCCGGGGCTCACGCCGTTCGTCCCCCGCGACCTACACCGGTCTGCTCGATCCGATCCGCGCGTACTTTGCCAAGAAGACGGGCCAGCCGCCGTCGCTGTTCTCCCCCAACTCGGACGGCGCGTGCCCCGATTGCCAAGGCAGCGGCGTCATCTTCACCGAACTCGGGTTCACCGATCCCGTGACGAGTACCTGCGAGACCTGCCAGGGCAGGCGCTTTCGCTCCGGGGCCATCCGGCACACCGTCGACGGCGTCAGCATCGCCGACATCTTCGAGATGTCCGTCGAGGATGCGCAGGACTTCTTCGAGGTCAAGAAGGTTCGAGACATTCTTCGCCGCTGCCGGGACGTCGGACTCGGCTACCTCTCGCTCGGTCAGAACTTGTCGTCACTGTCCGGCGGCGAACGGCAACGTCTCAAACTCGCCACCGAGCTGATCGGGTCGTCCTCGGTGCTGGTGCTCGACGAACCGACGACGGGACTGCACCCGTCGGATGTGTCGAACTTGATCGCGTTGCTGTCCGGGATGGTCGACGAGGGCAGGTCGGTGATCGTCATCGAACACAACCTCGACGTCGTCGCCGCGGCGGATCACATCATCGATCTCGGTCCCGACGGCGGCCACAACGGCGGGCTGATCACGTTCACCGGGACGGTCGACGAATTGGTGGCCTCGGACACTCACACCGGTAGGTACTTGGCACGGAGCCTGGGGCGTTGACCGCTCCCCGATAGTGTTGGCGTTCGAAGAGAAACCGGACAACACAGGAGTGGCAGTGCAGCGTCGATCGGCACGAATAATCTCAGCCGGGTTCGCGGTCGTCGCGCTCGTAGCGGCGGGATGCAGCACCACGGAAACGGACGCGCCACCCGCCGCCGATCCGGCACCCGCGGCGAGTGGCGAGTTTCCGAGGACGATCAAATCCGGCTCGGACGGCGGCTCGGTCATCATCGACGCTGCTCCACAGAAGATCGTGTCGCTGAGCCCGACCGCGACGGAGACGCTGTACGCCGTCGGGGCGGGCGACCAGGTGGTGGCCGTGGACGATCAATCGGACTTCCCCGCCGATGCTCCGAAGACAGGGTTGTCGGCGTTCACCCCGAGCCTCGAAGCGATCGTGGCGTACGACCCCGATCTGGTGATCGCCTCCACCGACCTGGGCCTCGTGACGTCGACACTGGCCGAGGCAGGCGTTCCGACGCTGGTGCTGCCTGCCGCGACGAGCATCGACGATGCCTACTCGCAGATCGAGCGCGTCGCGGACGCCACCGGCCACGACGCCGACGGCGATGCCGTCATATCCCGGACTCGTGACCGGATAGACGCAGCCGTCGCGAGCGTCCCGACCCGCGAAGCGCCGCTGACGTACTTCCACGAACTCGACGACACGTTGTACACGGTGACGAGTGCGAGCTTCGTCGGGCAGATCTACGGTCTGTTCGGACTCACCAGCATCGCCGACGGTTCCGACGCCGGCGACTACCCGCAGCTCGCCGCCGAGGCCGTGATCACGTCGAACCCGGATGTGGTGTTTCTTGCCGACGCCCAATGCTGTGGCGCCACAGCCGCTTCCGTCTCGTCACGACCGGGTTGGGGATCGATGACCGCCGTCCGCGACGGCCGGATCTTCCCGATGGACGAGGACCTGTCGAGTCGATGGGGCCCTCGTATCGCAGACCAGGCAGAGGCCGTCGCTTCGGTGATTCGACAGCTCCCCGCCTGACCCGCCGCGGCGTTCCGACACCCGCTACCGCGGGATCGATCTACACCACGCTGTCGCGTCGCATGGCCTCGATCTCGTCCGCCGTACAGCCGAGTTCGGACAGTACGTCGTCGGTATCGGCCCCGTGCCGTCGACCGGTGTGCCGAATTCGGCCGGGGCTACCGCCCATCCGCCACATGACATTCTGCATACGGACCGGCCCCAGATCGTCGTCTTCCACGGTCGTCACCATCTCGATGGCATTGACCTGCGGATCCGACAGCAGTTCGCTGGGTTTGTACACGGGAGCGACTGCAGCACCTGCCTTCTCGAACTCGTCGATGACGACGTCCCGCGTCCGCTCGGCGATCCAGCCCCCGACGTAATCGTCCAACAGATCCGCGTGCGCTGCGCGCTGCCGGCCGGTGGCGAACCAGGGTTCGTCGAGCACCTCGGGGTGGCCGACGAGAACGAGGACCCGCTCGGCGATGGAATTGGCACTGGTCGAGATCGCCAGCCAATGGCCGTCCGCCGTCTTGTACAGGTTGCGTGGTGCGTTGTTGCTGGACCTGTTTCCGGTGCGCTCCTGGTCGATACCCAATTGGTCGGCGTAGATGACGCCCGGGCCGACTGCGGCCATGATCGGGCTCAACAGGTCGAGGTCGATGACCTGCCCCTTGCCGCCGTTGTTGGTGCGGTGCAGCAATGCCATGGACACTGCCGACGAGCCCGCTATTCCGGCAAGGGAATCGGCGAGCCCGAATGCGGGGAGCGTCGGCGGGCCGTCGGCTTCACCGGTCAGGTGGGCGAAGCCGCTCATCGACTCGACGAGTGTTCCGAATGCGGGCCTGGTGGAATACGGACCGGTCTGCCCGAAACCGGTGACACGCAACAGAATCAGGCCGGGGTTCACCTCGGACAGGACGTCGTATCCCAGCCCCCAGCGCTCGAGTGTGCCCGGCCGGAAGTTTTCGACCACTACATCGGCCTCTGCCGCCAGACGCCGAAAGATCTCCGCTCCGCGCTCGTTGCCGAGATTCAACGTCATCGTCCGCTTGTTGCGGCTGATCATCGTCCACCACAGCGGGTGTCCGTCCTTGTCCAGACCGTGTCCGCGCATCCCGTCGGGCTTCGTGGGGTGCTCGATCTTGATGACCTCGGCACCGAAATCACCCAGGATCTGCGCGACGAGCGGCCCGGCGAGGATCGTCGAGATATCGAGTACCTTGACGCCCTCGAGCGGCCCCGTCACAGGTACGGGCGGTGCAGGTAGCGACCGGCGGGCGCGCCGGAGACGGCACCGTCAGCGAGCACACGCTGTCCGCGGACGAACGTGTCGGTCACCTTGGCACCGAGTTCGAAGCCCTGGAACGGCGTGTATTCCTGGGCCGACTCGGAGCCTTCGGGGCTCACGGTCCAGGTGTGATCGGGGTCGACCAGCGCGAGGTCTGCATCCATCCCGACGGCGATGTCGCCCTTGCCCGGCAGGCCGTAGCGCAACGCCGGGTTGAGGGACGTGAGCTCGGCGATCCGGCGCCAGCTCAGCCCGCGCTTGCGGCCTTCGCTGACCAAACCGGGGAGCAGGTACTCGGCCCCGCCGAAGCCGGACTTGGCGGCGAAGATGTCGCCGCGGTCCTCGGCGAACTTCTTCTCGTCCTTGCAGCACGCGTGGTCGCTGACGACCCAGTCGATATCGCCGGCCAGCAGGTGCTCCCACAACGCTTCGACGTCGTCTCGAGGACGCAACGGCGGGTTGACCTTGCCGCCGAGTCCGTAGGCGGTGTCGATATCTGCCAACAGGTGCCCGATGGTCACCTCACGACGGAAGTTCACGTGCGGGAAGGCTTTCGCCATCCGCATTGCCGCCGTCAGCGCCTTGCGCGAGGACAGGTGCAGCAGGTTGATGTTCGGCAGCTGCGTCTCGTCGGCCAGGAACGACGCGATCGTGACGGCGAGGCCCTCGGAGTGCGGTGGCCGTGACGCGCTGTAGGCGGCCAGGCCTTGCAATGTGCCTTCTTCTTCGACGATCTTGGTGTACGCACTCATGATTTCGGCGGTCTCGCAGTGCAGCGACAGCGAGATGTGATCGGCCTTGTCCGGGAACTGTTCGCGCGCAGCCTGAATTCCGCGCATCACGAACTCGAAGTGCGCCAGATCGTAACGCTCACCCTTGGGCGTCATCAGGAACTCGCTCTGGTCGGTCGAGCGCCCGTGCAGGCCGTGGCTGCCGTAGAACATGAAGATCTTGAACGAGGTGACGCCATGCTCGGCGATAAGTGCCGGGATTTCGTCGATGTGACCCTTGGACATCGGTGCCAGGTGGTAGGCGTAGTCCACGTACGGTCGGCCCTCGGTGGCCTCGAGCACGGTCGGGAAGACGTCGGCGTAGGAGCCGCCGGTGTTCATGTAGTACTGCCCGGTACGCATGTAGGACAGCGAGGTGGTGACGCCGCCCTGCACGCAGGCCCGCGACTCGATCTCGGCGTCCTCACCGAGCGAGTTGTAGATACCCCAGTGCTGATGCGCGTCGACCACTCCGGGGAACGCAACCTTGCCTGCGGCGTCGATGACCGTGTCGATTCCGGCGGCATCGATTCCCGCTTCGATGCGGGTGAACTTGCCGTCTTCGATGAGAAGGTCGAGGAACTCCCCCTCGTCGGGAGCGTCCGATCCCGGTCGCACGATGCGGGCATTGGTGATCAACAACGTTGACATGGTTGTCCTTTCGAGATTTTTCACTAGTTAGGAAGTTGTGAGAGAACTGGCCGCGAGGTACGCGAGCCCGAGCGCGGGCAACAACCCGTTGCCCGCCAGATAACCGGCGGCCCCGTGGCCCGAAATGCCCATTGCCGCGCCGCCGGAGGCGAACAGGCCGTCGATTGCAGACCCGTCGGGCCGCAGTACTCGCGCGTTCTCGTCGACGACGAGGCCGCCCTGCGTGTGAAACAACGCGGGGACGATTTTGATGGCCGCGTACGGTTCGGTCAGGGTGTGCTCGAAAGAGCTGCGGCCGAACGGATCCGGCACGTCGCCCTGTGCATACCCTGCCACAGCCGCGAGTTCTTCTGCCACCGCCTCGGCCGGCAGGCCGGTCGCGTCGGCCAGAGTTGCAGCGTCATCGGCCCACACTGCCGCACCGGAGGCCACCGTCTGCTCGAAGTCCTTGAACGACAGGCACTTGTCGTAGACCTCCCTGTCGATGACGACCCAGCCCTCGGATCCGGGCCGAGCCGCGAGAGCGGCGGCATATTCGGAGTAGCCGGTGGTTTCGTCACCGAATCGGCGGCCCGTTGCGTCGAGCACGATTCCGCCGTGCATCACAGTGGCCCAGCCGACGAGCGTCGTCGCCTTCTTCGACAGTGCCGCGTGCCCCTGATAGGCGTCGAGGTACGCCGCATCCGCTCCCAGCTTGCGCCCGATGGCGAGAGCATCTCCGGTGGAGTGCTCGCTGCCGTGGTACCGCGCCGACGATATTTCCGGAGCGTGCTGCTCCACGAGAGCCTCGTTCGCGCCGTATCCGTTGGTGGCCAACAGTACTGCGCGAGTAGGGATGACCTCGGTGTTGCCGTCGGGCAGCGTGACAGTCACCGCGTCCACTCCACCGTCGAGGTCGACCGACACATCGGTGAGGCGCGCCGGAACCAGCATGTCGATCCGAGGCTCGGCCGCCACAGCGCGGGCGAGGTGATCGAGCATCGCGCTACCGTGTCGGCCTTCGACCGTGTGACAACGTAATCGGGAGTGCCCCGGGTACGCGAAGTCGGTCACCAACGCCAGCGGAAGATCCAGATGATCTGCCAACCATTCCACCAAGGGAGCGCTGACGTCGGCAAGCGCCGTGGCCAACCGAGCGTCGGCTGTGCCCTTGGTCTTGCGCAGCACGTCGTCCACGAACTGCTGCGGTGAGTCGTCGATTCCCGCGTCGCGTTGCCACCGCGAGCCCGCGCCCGGGATCATCGCGGTGGACATCGCCGTGTTGTTGCCGCGCCGGAAGTGTTCGCTCGCCTCGACCACCAATACGTCGAGACCGAGCTGAGCAGCCCTGAGCGCCGCGACGAGTCCGCCGCCCGCACCTGCAACGACGAGATCGGGGCCCTCCGCGCTCATGCGAGGACCTTCAATTCGCTGCGAAGTCCCAGCAGTCGTAGCGCCGTTGCTGTGGGGTCCACTACCCACGGAGACACCGGAGGATCCGTCAGGTCGACTGCCGAACAGGCGTTGATTGCGACGTCGCAGTGCAACTCGCGCGCGTGCTCGGACACTGCTCGTACCCACGCCCGAGTATCGGCGATGTCGTGAACACCCAGTCCCAGAACAACAGTGGCCTCGGCGACGAGACCGTAGAAGCCGAGCCTGCGGTCCAGTTCGGCGGCGATGGCCTCGTTTCGGGCCAGAGCGCCGATGCGGCTTCCTTGGGATGCGTGGAACGACGCGGTCAGTCGAGTCAATCCGTACAGGGGTACAGCAAACGAGTCCGCTTCCTCTGCGCACGGATCCAGCACGCAGTCGGGCAGGAAGCCGTCTGCTTCGGTGTCGCGTAGAGCATGAAAGGCCGCAGACAGGACATCCTCGGAACGTCTGATGTCCAATTCCGTGTCGAGCGCATCGGGCGCGTCGGGTCCGATGTTGCGGAGTTCGACAGTGACGCCGGACGGGGCCAACTGGTCGTACCGACGCTGCCGACGAGCCAGTTCGGCAGAGTCGACGTCGATCGGGGTGAAAGCCAAGAGGTGCATGTGCGTGGGGCTCCTAAATGCCGAGGTACGCCGCTTTGACGCGTTCGTCGTGTGCCAGTTCGGAACCGCTGCCGGTCAACACGATCGAGCCGCTCTCGATCACGTAGGCGCGATCGGAGATCGCCAGTGCCTGCGCGGCGTTCTGTTCGACTATCAGCACCGTCACGCCGGAGTCGCGGATGCGCACGATAGCGTCGAGAACCTCCGCGGCGAGTTTCGGTGCCAGTCCGACGGACGGTTCGTCCAGCGTCAGCACCCGGGGACGGGCCATCATGGCTCGTCCGATGGCCAACATCTGTTGTTGCCCACCGGACATGGTGTCGGCGCGTTGTTCCCGGCGTTCGGCGAGGATGGGGAACAACTCGAAGACCGAATCCAACGACGAGCGTACGGTTCCGTGCTTCTGCGAGTAGGCACCCATCTCGAGGTTCTCTGCTACGGAGAGGCTACCGAACAGCGCGCGGTCCTGCGCCACGTGGACCAGACCCGCCTTGACGATTCGGTCGGCACGCATGCCGTGAATGGGGTTTCCGTCCAACATGATTCGGCCACCCGACGTGGTGACGAGGCCGGACAACGCACGTAGCGTCGTCGTCTTACCCGCACCGTTGGCACCGATGAGCGAGACGATCTCGTTCTTGTCGACCCCCAGCGTCAGTCCGTGCAGAATCTCCAGCCTGCGGTAGCCGGCGTGGAGGTCGTCGATTTCGAGCATCATGCGGTCTTCTCCTCACCGAGGTAGGCCTCGACGACTCGTTCGTCGGCGACGACAGTGCGCGGGTCGCCCGAGGTCAACACAGCGCCCTCGTGCATGACGACCAAACGCTCGGACAACGCCATCACCGCTGCCATGATGTGCTCCACGAACATCACCGTCTGGCCTTGCTGATGTACGCTGCGCAACAGCTCGATCATGGGTGCGCGCTCGGCGGGGACGAGCCCGGCCAGTACTTCGTCGAGCAGAACGACCTGCGGCTCCATCGCGAGAGCCCGCGCGAGTTCGAGTCGCTTCAACCCCGCAGTGGACATGGTCGAGACCTTGCCGCCGACCTGATCCGACAGTTGGACCCGGTCGAGCACTTCGAGCGCGTGGCGTCGAGCATCCTTGCGCGACTTACGCTTCGACAGTGCGGCAATGGTGACGTTCTCGAGTACCGACATCGACTCGAAGGGGCGCATCAACTGGAACGTACGCACCAGACCGGCCCGCGCGATCTTGCTCGCCGGCCATCCGGTGATATCCGTTCCGTCGAAGATCACTCGGCCTGCTGTCGGGGGCTGCTCACCCGACAGCAGGGAGAACAGGGTCGTCTTACCGGCCCCGTTGGGGCCGATGATGCCGAGGAATTCGTGCTCGGGCACGTCGAGGCTGACCTCGCGTACCGCGTGGATTCCCGAGAAGGACTTGCTCAGGTTCTCGATGCTCAACAGGCTCATCGGTTCCACCTCTCACGGATTGTCCCGAAGATTCCCTTGGGCAGGAAGATCACGATCAGAATCAGGATCACCGAATAGGCGGCGACGTCCAAACCGATTGTTCCTTGCAGGAATTCGAGGAATTGCGGCGGGTTTCTGAGCAACTGGTTGATCAACTCGGACAGCGGCCCGATGACGGCGGCACCGATCACCGGACCCCAGATCGTTCCGATTCCGCCGATGACCGCCGGCACGATGGCTTCGACGGATACCGCCGAGCCGAAGGCCTGCTCGGGGCCGACGAAGAAGTAGTACTGCGTGTAATAGACGCCGGCGACGGCGGTCAGCGCACAACTCGCCGCGACGGCGATCAGCCGATACTTCATCGTGTCGATACCGAGCGATGCTGCGGCTGTCTCGTCGTCGCGGGTGGCCTGGACGAACTGGCCTGCACGAGAACGCGTGTAGAAGATGGTGCCGAGAACCGCGAGAGCAAGTATCACCAACGGGATCCAGAGGTAGTTGGCGCTGCCCTTCTCGAATTGCAACATCCACCACGAATCACGAGGCAGAATCGGCACATTGAAGCCCTCGGTCTTGTTGAAAACCTCGAGATTCTGGACCAACAGCAGGAACATCTGGGCGAAGGCGAACGTGGCCAACGCGAAGTACGAACCGGCAAGCCGGTAACGCAGACACAGATAGGCGATCAGTGTGCCCACCACAGCGGCGATACACGCGGCCACGATCATCGAGATCCACGGCGACACATCGTGTTCGACGAGCAGGAACGCACCCGTGTAAGCGCCGATGCCGAAGAACGCGGCGTGACCGAAGCTGAACATGCCGCCGAAGCCGCTCATGATGTTCCAGGCCACCGCCATGATCGCGAAGATCAACGTGCGGACGGCCACGGTCTGCGCCTGCTCGCCCAGCATCAACGGCAATGCCGCGACGACGACGAATCCTATTGCCAGCGTGATCAGTTGGCGACGAAGCCACGTGTCCTTCAGTCGTGAATCGTCCTGCACCGGGGTGGGTGCGGTACCGGTCGTTGTCATCGGCGAGCTCCGTACAATCCTTCGGGCTTGAGAAACAGGACGAGGACGAACACTGCGAACACGAGGATCAGCGAGCCCGTTCCGGGTAGGTAGAGCGCGCCGACCGTCTGCACGAGCCCGATGACGAGCCCGCCGACCACGGCACCGACCACGCTGCCGAGTCCGCCGAGAACGACGATGACGAACGCCAGAATCGTGAACTGCTCGCCGACCGACGGCGTGAGGCTGGTGAACGGCGTCATCAATCCGCCGGCCACAGCCACACAGGCCGCGCCGATTCCGAAGGTGAGAGCGTAGACCCGGCCGATGTCGACGCCGACGAGCTTGGCCCCCTCCGAGTTCGACGCAACTGCCCTGATCGACAAGCCGAGCGGCGTCCGCTTCAACACGGCGGTCAACGCAACGGCGACGAGCGCAGCACCGATGAACGCCACCACACGTGGCCATGATGCGACGGCCCCGAGCACGTTCAGCGAACCGTCGATCGGTGCCTGCACCGACTGTGGACGTCCGCCGAAGATCATCAACAGCACGTTGATGATCAGCAGCGACAGACCGAGAGTGACCAGCAGCGGGCCGTCGTGGCTCCCGCTGATCGTCAGCTTGGTCAGCAACGTCGCCTGCACGATCATGCCGAAGACGAACATCAGCGGAACCGCCACGAGTGTCGCGACGTAGACCGGAAGGCCTGCCGTGGACAAGGCGTAGACGATGTACATGGCCATCGTCAGCATCGCTCCCTGGGCGAAGTTGACGATGCCGAGAACGCCGAAGATGAGCGTCAACCCGACCGAGATCAGTGCGTAGACGCCGCCGAGCAGCAGACCGGAGACGACCGCCTGGGTGACCAGTCCCTGGTCCTTACCACCGACGAAATAGATGACCGCCATGACGACGACGATCGCGGCCAGCACGGGAGCACCGGGGCCGAGACCCGAGAGTCCGCGCTTTCCCGCCTTGTCGACGGTGGGGGCCGCGGACGTCATTGTCCCGCCCCTACCGGGAACTCGATTGCGTCCGTTGCGAACTCTTCGGGGAAGACCTGGGCGATCGCACCGTCGCGTACCTGGGTGACGATGACGGTCGCGTTCTTGTTCTCACCGGTTTCGTCGAACTCGATCGGCCCACTGAACGCGAGCAACGGATCCTCGATCGAGACGCCCGCAATCGCGTCCCGCAGATCCTCGGGGTCGGTCGAAGCGCCGCCTTCCAAGCCGGCCGCGATAACCTCGACTGCCTGGTAGGACAACATCGCTGCCGTTTCCATGGGTCGCCCGTACTGAGCCTCGAAGCGTGCACGGATGTCGGTGACGCGGTCGCTGGTGGCATCGAAGTGGTAATTGGCACTGAGAACGCCTGCGCCGGCAGCACCGGCATCGCTCGGGAAGGAGCTGTCGTCGAACGCGCCGTTGGCAATTCCGTACACGCCCTTGACGTTCAGGTTCAACTGCTCGACCGCGCGAGCGATCAACAACCCGTCCGGGTAGTAACCGGTGGCGACGATGACATCGGGATTGGACACGGCTGCCTCCCGAACCTGGGTGGTCGCGTCCGAGAAGTTCGTTGCCGGATAGGTGATTTCCTGCACGGAGGAGATTCCCTGATTTGCTGCTTCGGCCTCGAAGGCGTCGAAGACGCTGTCGCCGAACGAGCCTTCGATGTGCAGATACGACACTCTGTCGATGGCCTGGCCGGTCTGCTCCTCGATCGCGGCGAGCGCCTTGGCACCGTCGGTGCCCATGCTCGAGGCATTCGGCTGCATACGGAACGAATACTGGTAACCCTGTTCGAGAATCTTGTCGTCCACCGCGACGTCGATGACCAGGGGCACACGAGACCGTTCGGCGACCGACGCGACGTTCTGCGTCACGTCGCTCTGGTACGTACCGACGAGGGACACGGCACCGTCGTCGATCAAGCGTTGTGCCTCGCTCTGGCCGACTTCGGCCTTGCCCTGGCTGTCACCGGACACCAGTTCGAGTGACCGCCCGTCGAGGGCAGCGATGCCGCCTGCCGCATTGATGTCGGAAACTGCCAGCGCTGCACCGTCGTTCATCAGACCACCCACACCGGCGAGCGCACCGGTGGTGGGGTGCACCGAGCCGATCTTGATCGGCCCCGAATCGTCCGAACCCGATGAGGATCCACACGCTGCCGCACCCACGACCGCAACCGCTGTCAGCACACCTACGAGCTTCTTCATTGTTGTGTCTGCCTTCCGCACCCACCGGCGCCGAGTCGAACAAGAGGGCGGAACTCGATCGTTCCGCTGAGCGCACCATCAGATTGATGACTTTTCTCGCTGGAACCGAGTATGTCACGCATCACGCGCTCAGAACAGGACCTTTCGTCAAATTCTTGTTACGGGTATGGTTCGCCCAGCGGAACGCTGGAACATCCGAAAGGTGACACACATGGTCAGCAAGCCGGTACTGGAAACATCGACGGGCACGGAGTCGGCAGATCGTGTCGCCGATGTGCTCATTGCTTTCGCACAATCCGATCGGGCCCTGGGGGTTTCGGAGATCGCACGCAGACTCGAACTGAGCAAGGCCGTCGTGCACCGAATCCTGCAATCGCTGGCGTCACGCTCGATCGTGCAGCCGGTCGTGGGAGAGTCGACATACGCCCTCGGTCCTGCGGCTATCGGCCTCGGAACCAAGGCGTGGAGCCAGCTGGACGTCAGGTCCGTCGCTGCCCCGGTCCTGCGTTCCCTGCGCGCTCAAACCCGTGAGACCGCAACTCTGTCGGTCCTCGTCGGGCATCGACGCGTGTACCTCGACCAATACGAGAGCCCGCAAGAGGTGAAGATGGTGGTCGAGATCGGGCCCCAGTACGCCTTGCACTCAGGAGCATCGAGCCGCGCGATATTGGCCTTCCTGCCCGAACGCTTTGCGGTGGAGGCCTTCCAAGAGCTGCGGGCACACTCCCCCGATGCCGACGAAAGTCGCTTCCACGCAGGACTTCAGGACATCCGCACCAATGGGTACGCCACCTCCACGAACGAGCGGAACACCGGAGCTGCCTCCATTGCGGCACCGTTCTTCGACGGGGCCGCACATGTACTCGGCTCTGTCAGTTCGTCCGGTCCGGCCTTCCGCTACTCGTCCTCGGCGGACGACGAACACATGATTCATGCCCGCCAGGTGGTCGCCGCCGCGACATCGATCACCCAGATCCTGGAAGCTCGTACAAGCCGATGACACTGTCCTCCGCCCGGTCGTTTCTCTATGTTCCTGCGGTCAAGCCCGAGCTGTTCGACAAGGCAGTACGAGGCGCGGCCGACGCCGTCATCATCGACCTCGAAGACGCAGTTCCGTTGCCGTACAAGGAACGAGCTCGCCACGACGTCGCGCAGTGGCTCGACATCACAGAGCCGACCGCCACCGAAGTATGGGTTCGCGTCACCCCCGAATTCCTCGAGGAGGATCTCGACGCGGTAGGCAGGGTGGGGATCACCGGCATCATGGTTGCAAAATGTTCGGTGGATTCGCTCACCCATGCCGACCGAATTCTCTCCGAGAGAGGGCTCCCCGATGTCGAATTGATCGGTCTCGTCGAAACCGCCCACGCACTGCGTGCCTTGCCGGAGATGGCCCGCTGCAACCGAATTCGCACGTTCGGGATAGGCGAGGTCGACCTCTTGGCAGACCTGCGCATCACCCGCTCCGAGGACACGGCGACGGTGATCGACGGAATCCGCACGAGCATCGTGATCGACTGCGCTGCAGCTGGTATCGCAGCCCCGATCGCACCCACATCGACGGACTTTCGAGACCTCGCCGGCTTCGAGACCACCACCGCACGGTTTGTCGAGATGGGCTTTCGAGCCCGAACAGCACTGCACCCCAGCCAGGTGCCCATCATCAACGCCGCACTCACACCCACCGACGAAGATGTGAACGCCGCTCGGAGGTTGCTCGAGCTGTACGACGCAGCTCACGGAGGACCGACAGTCGACGACTCCGGCCGATTCGTCGACGAAGCCGTGGTTCGTGGAGCTCGGGAAGTCCTGGCTCGCGCGTAATCAGCCGAACTACTGCACCGCCCAGCCGAGAACTGGGCGGTGCAGCGCTTCTACTGGTTCTTCGATACCGTCAGGGGCGCAAGCAGTTCGGTGATGCTCGACAAGTCGCCGAGTCCATGGCAACGACCGGCCAACGCACCGAGCTCGGGCTCGCTCAGGAACTGTTGCGCGTTGCTGGTGAACTTGGCCGACACCTCCTCGAACGACAGCGGCCTTTCCGGACCACCGCGAGTCGTCAGGACTTCTTCGACGAGTACGGAACCGTCCGTCATCGTGGCCGTCAGGACCGCCGGGAACTGATGGGGGAAAATGGCGTCGCACCGTGAATCCGGCACCACCGAGATCTTTGCCATCAACTCTCGCCGCTGCGGATCGTTGGCCAACTCGTCGGAGTAGTCCTCGAGAGCGGCACCGAGTCCCCCACCGCCCAGCAGTCCGACGACCACGGCGTACGGGCCACTGAACTGAGCCATATAACCGGTTGCAGGAGTGCGCTTGACCTCGATGGGTTCACCGATCGTGCGCAGGTTCGCGGCCGGGACACCCAGCTCCAATGTGCCGATGTCCTCCAACATGATTCCGCGCTTGCGGAGCGCAGCCCCTGCGTCGATGGCGGCGTGGGTGAAGTGGTTGGCCGGATACGGCTTGAAGAATATGGCCGGAACCGCCCACTCGGTACCGAGGCCGGCGACTATTTCGTTTGCCCGGCCCGGTTCGTGCAACCAGGCTTGGAAGAACCCGAACCGGCCCTCCAGGACCGTCGGCGGGCCGGTGATCCCGTGCCGGGACAGTCCCGCGGCCGACAGTGCGGAATGTGCGGCCCACCCGCAGTGCATGCGCTTGACGGTTCCGCCGGTGCGGTTGGCTTCGATGATGCCCGATGCCATCGACGCCGCAATGCCCATGGTGTCGACGATCCCGGTCTCGGAAGCACCCCCGATGACGGCAGCCGCTACGGCACCACCCATCGCGCCGCAAATGGAGGTTGCGTGTTGGCCGTGCTCGAAGAACACCGAGTTCTTGGCGTCCGGGTCGAAGCCTGCCATGCCGAGCCGAACGCAGACCTCGAGGCCGATTGCGATGCCGCGCACCAGGGCGCGGCCGTCGGCACCGTGTTCCTGGGCAGCAGCCAAGGCAGCGGGAACCACGCTGGCGCTCGGATGCAGGATAGAGGGCAGATGTGTGTCGTCGAAGTCCAAGGAGTGCGCGAGCACCCCGTTGACGAATGCGGCGAGCATGGGCGGTAGCGCGACGTCGACTCCGATGGCTGTCGCCGTCGCAGTGCCACCCTGTTCGCACGCCCATGCGATGGCGGCGCGGCTGGTATCGAGGTCCGTGGCCGCGACCGCGATTCCGAGGGTATCGAGAACGCGCATACCGACCGAGGCCACCACATCTTCCGGCAGATCCTCGTATCGCGTGTTCACAGCGAACCGCGCCACCTGCTGCGCGAGGGTGAGTTCACTCATGCGGACGTCACCGCCAGAGGGCGAACCGGCGAGCCGGTTGCACCGAAGATGTTCAGCGGCACCAGCAGGAACGTGAACTCGAAGATCTCCTGACGCGACAATTCTTCGAGGTCCAACGCTTCGATGATGTAGATTCCGCTCTCCACCAACAGCACTCGGTGTGCGGGCAGGAGAGCGTGACCTCCGCCGGGGGCGAGTCGTTCGAACGCGATGGTGTCGGCACCAGCCGCGTGCACCTGCAGGGCAGCGAGCCACTGAGCCCCGGCTTCGCTGACCCCCGGCACGCCGGAAGGGCCTCCGACGTAGGGCAGGCCTTCGTCGAAGAGCTGACCCCAGCCGCTGCGAATCAGCACTACGTCGCCGGTACCGATCTCGACCGACTGTGCAGCGCAGGCAGATTCGAGATCGTCGACCGTGATCTCGTAACCTCCGTCGCAGCGACCGACACCGAGAAGCCTGGGGATGTCCAGCAGTACACCGCGCCGGATCATCGGTGCGATGGTGTGCACGCCGTGCTCCACGTACTTTCCACCGAGGC
The DNA here is from genome assembly GCF_002258575.1 of Rhodococcus sp. 05-2254-5. Lineage (NCBI taxonomy): Bacteria > Bacillati > Actinomycetota > Actinomycetes > Mycobacteriales > Nocardiaceae > Rhodococcus > Rhodococcus sp. 05-2254-5. Next base: position 236,796 of record NZ_NOZG01000033.1, read on the forward strand.
AGGACTGGCCCGCGTCGGCACCGCCGTGCAGTTTCCCGTTGTGACTCACGTGCGCAAGCGCGTCGATGTGGGTTCCGACGTGGGTACCCGTCGTGATCATGTCGTTGGCTGCACTACCGCCGTCCGACCGTGTCATGTCCCCGTGTCTGCGCGGCAGCGTGTGCCAGAACTGCGGGTGATTGGGCGACTGCGGCATTCCCACTCGCAATTGTCTCCCGAGATCCACCGTGTGCACGCCCTGCTGGACGGCATCGAGGAGTTGATCGGACATTGATTGTCTCCTTCTACTCGCTGAGCGCGCCGATCACGTCAGCAATGCATTCGTTTCGCCAAGCGGAACATTGTGGAGCGACCCAGTTCACGGCTAAGCGATGTAATCAGAGTAACAGTCCAGGCAATATCAGTTGTGTCATTGACGATCAGAGCCATCTGCTTCTAACCTTCACCGATGGACGGTTCATTGTCGTTTCGTTCAACGGAACACGTCGCCTCCGTCGCGCGGCTCGCCCAAGCAGTCGACATACTTCGCGGCCGGCCCCTGCCGGACAACCTCGTCGAGCGCGCACGGCTCGTTCTGTTGGACCTGCTGGGCGTGACACTCGCCGGGGCGCGCACCACAGAGATGACACGAGTACGCGCCCACTGGAACGCCGAGCCCGGCTCGACGCACCCGCTCGGCGGACCCCACGGCACCACGGTCGAATCGGCTGCCGAACTCGACGCTATTGCCTCGTGCTGCCTCGAACTCGACGAAGGCAACAAGTACGCCGCTGGACACCCCGCCGCGCACGTGGTGCCTGCAGCGATTGCAGCAGCGCGACGTGCACCCCAGCGGATCTCCGGTCCCACCTTCCTCACCGCCGTTGTCGCCGGATACGAAGTGGCGGCCAGGTTCGGCTATGCGCTGACGCGGAACAGTGCATGGCACACCCACGGGCATTGGGGTGCGACCGGTGCGGCGACTGCGGCCGCCGTCGTTCACGGATGCGACCGCGATGCCATTGCTGCAGCGATCGATTCGTCCGCGGCGTTGGTGCAGGTAGCGCCGTGGGCTGTGGTGCTCGACGGTAACTTTGCACGCAACCTCTGGATCGGCGGTGCGGCGCGGGCCGGTACGAACGCCGCACGACTGGCCAGTGCGGGTGTGGTGGGCAACACCGGTGCGATCGAGCATTCACTGGGCTCGATCATCGGCACGCTGGATCTGGCGAAGCTCACCGAGAATCTCGGTGAGCGATGGCTGACTCTCGAAGGTTATTCCAAGCAGCATGCGAGTTGCTCCTACACACATGCCGCCATCGACACCGTGCAGAGTCTGCGCAGCCATGCCGACTGGTCAGCCGACGACATCGCAAGGGTCGTCGTGCGTACACATTCACTGGCGGAGCCGCTGTTCCAACGCAATCCGAGCACTCGCCTCGGCGCGATGTTCTCGCTACCGTTCGTCGTCGCTGCTGCGTTCTTGTCCGACGCGATCGACGTCGACGCGCTCGATCCGGATGGTCCCACTTTCTCTCGCGCGCAACAATTCAGCGCCCGGGTCGATATCTCCTCGGCCGGCGAGTTCGATGAGCTTCTACCCGAGCGCCGGGCTGCCGAGGTGACGATCGAATTCCGAGATGGAACTGCCATGTCTGCCTCGACCCCGAATCCCGTCGGAGATGTCGACCACTTCCCGATGAATTACGGCGGGATCAGAGCCAAAATTGCCCGCCTGGTGGGAGAAGAGGATGCAGCAGAGCTCGAAGGCATCGTCGAATCCATCTGCACGACGGATGACGTTGCTGAGGAACTGCGCAGGCTGCCTACGACCTAGTTTCTCCCGATACGAACCTCGTCCACGAATTCGTCTGCTGCCCAAGCCAATCGAGACCTGACCCGTTCCGGCAAGGTGACCGTCAATTGGACGAGGTACTGATCGACGATGTGGTGGACCACGACATACCTAGTCCGAGCGAACAGCGTCCGACCGTCCCAGTCGTACCGACCCGCAATCGAAACGGACGGTAGACCGCAGAACGGTTCACGGTCGTAGCTGACGTCGATCCATTCCGGAAGTGCCCGAGAGTCGCCGAGCCCACAAGCCAGCAGGGTCTGCGGATCGAGTGACCGCGTCAACTTTCCGGTCAAGACTGCCGCGTTGGGAACGAACCCGTCGACCGCATCTGTCGGAGAACACAGCACCGCGGTGGCGTGCGGAAACAGATGCGCAGGAACGAGATCCCACCCCGGCAGCGCGGGGAGCTCCAGACCGAACCTTGCGCATTCGTCGAGATGTACGGGCACGAGCTCGACATCCTGCTGTTGCAGAACGCTCTGCATCGATTGCTCCTGAGTTGTCACCGGACGTCCCGTCGACCCGACATCGACGCCGCTCGGTCTGCTTCGATGCGATCGAGGAATCGAGGCTGGCGCAGTAGCTCTCGCGCGTCGTCGTGGGCAAGCTGCGCACGGCCCCAGGGATTGTCCCGACACCACTGCAGTACGGACAGCAGCGCGTTGGGCTCGACCTTCTTCTCGCACGCCATCAGGACCAGCACCTGATCCGTTCCACCGGCAGGGTCGCGATACACGACTCGGATGGTGGGGTACCAATGTGAATGCGACACCGCAGGATTCGGATGCGTCTGCGGCTGCAGCTCGACGATCCCGTCCCACGGGACAACCGTGATTGCAGTGGTGGCCTTCCATCCGCGGCGCCGATAGATCTCCTCCACGAGGCCATCGGGATGCAGTGAAATTCGGGTCCGGTTGACGACGAGCACACTCAGTGCGAAAAACAGCAGACATATCGGAGCGCCGAAGTGCGACATGACTACGACGCTCAGGTCGTGACGCGTTGTACTTACCCGTGCGTCTCCTCCCCAGTGGATGTAGGACAGGCCGGACACCAACGCGAATGCGAGTATGCCGCTGCGATACAACACAGTCCCCCGCCCTGGCACTGCCACGCCTCGGCCGACTCCGGCGACAGTCACCGGTCGCACGAACAGCGACAGCCGCGCAGACCCGATGCCGGACAACACCACGGCCGCTGTGAGCGATATCAGCACCGCGAGCACCAGCGGCGACACGAGGAGAACGGTCTCCCCGGAAAGCGTCCCGAACAGGAGAACCGGAGCCACGATCGTCGCGGCAAGGACTGCAGACGAAACCCCGAGAGCTACCAGCCAACCCAGGTGAACACTGCGCCACGTCCGCACCCACAATGGATATTTCTGCGCTACCAGGCTCTTACGCAGCACGTCCTCGGTCCGGGGCGTGCGATCGTCTCTGATCTCGCTCATTTTCCTGCCGCCTCGAACAACTTCTCCACCCCGTAGCTGACGACTTGGCCCAGTGCGATCCCGGCAGCAGCGCCGGCCACCGTGCCGGGCCCCGGAAAAATGGAACCCGCCATGCCACCCACGGCTCCGAACGCCCAGGTCGTAATTGCTCCCGCGACTATCGGCGTCGCCTCGACGATCACGGCCTCGGCCGGATTCACGCCCTCGTCGATTTTTCCCGCAATTCCGGGAATCGCACCCGCAACGACTCCGAAGACCCCGAGCCCGCGTCCGATGTTCTTGGCAACGTCGTCGACGGATTCGACACCGGGTATTTCCAGCGCCCGCCTTGTCACGGCGGCCATGCCTCCGACGACCGACGCCGCGATGGTCGACGGCCAGTCCGGCATCCAGGAGAACGACCCGTCCGGGTTCTCGACGAACTTTCCGGTGGGATTGTCGAGGGCGAGCGCCGTCAGCACCTCGGTGGGCTCGGCCAGCTGCTGCGCAGCGTCGAGAGCGACACTCTCGGCCTGGCGCAGAGCACTCTGGATGTCCTCGGTCAATTGATTTGCTGCAGAACGCAGTTCGTCGGCTCGACGCGTCTTCTCGTCACCCAGGCTGTCGGGAATCAGCGCGATCATCCCTTCGGGATTCACCACACCGTCGGCCCGTACCGCGAACCCGCTCGTCGTAGCCGCCGACACCTGAGCCCGCACGTGCGCTTGGGCGGCCTCGACGATGTCGGCCGCACCTTCGAATGCAGCTCCGAGCGAGTCGATTTCACTGCAGACGGAGCTCATCCGGGAGCATTCGGCCACCACGCGATCGGCTGCGGCGCGTGCCGCCTCGCCGGTCCACGTCTCGGCCAGTGTGTCCTGCTCTTCCAAGACCCCGGTTCGTTGGCCGTTGACGCGTTCGACTATCTCGGCCAGTTCGATCATCGTCTTGCGCATCGACTGCGGCTCCCAGCCGGCGACGTGCGGCACGGTCGGGGTCATTTCGGCTGGTCCATCGCAGCGAGGCGGCGGGCAAGGTCGTCGTCGGTGATCTCGTAGTTCTGCGCGACACCACGGGCGATGTCCGCAACGCATTCGGCTCGGCCTGCCAGAGCGGCAACAGCTCCCGCAGCCGCTGCGGACGCTGCCGCACACGCAGTGCGAAAGTCGGTACCCTGCAGCGCATTCTCGGATGCTCGGAACGGGGCGAGGGTGTCCAACTCGGCGATCACCTCCCCCGTTCCCGACAGCACATTCGAGAACTGCCGCAGGATCACTGGATCCACATTCACTGTCATGACGCTCCCCCGAGTCGCACCGTATCGACGCCCGGTGAATCGGCGTCATCGGGTTTGACGCAGCGAGCCCGTTGTCGGTTCCGTGCCGAAGCTAGGACCGCGACAGTTCCAGTCGCTCACGAAGCGGTGGTGGCACCAGCAGGTCGGGTGAGTCGTAGCCGGTCATGCGAATCCGGTTGACCGGGCCGTCGGTGCACCACTTCATCAATGCCAGAACGGCATTCGGCTCGGCTGCGAGCAAATGGATGCGAATCGCCATCCGGTCCGGTTGATCCAGCCGGTCGCGGGGACGCTCGATATCGAGCCCAGTCGCTCGGACGTACAGTACGGGCTCGGTGAACCCACTCCCCCGCTTCTCTGACGTTCGGTACGTCGAGGCCTCGTAGTGCTCCACATCGTCCCAGCGCACGAGGATGTCGTGAGTGCGCGGAAAGAAGAACATGCACGACCGTCTGCGTCTGATAAATCCGTCCGCGAACAAACACAGTTCGACGCTGCTGCGGAAGCCGAGCGTCGCCACCAGTACAACGATGGCAATTCCAGCAATCGGCATACCGGCCGCGCCGAACACGTCACTCTTCGACAGGGCGACCCCCATTCCTGACACCGAAATGGACGCGACCGTGATCGACCAGAGCTTGGCGGTCCGAGGCGGAATGCAGACGCCGCTACCGAGCGCGTGGTCCTCGACGCGCCGAACGAATCGGACGGGGATTCCCCATCGAATCACGTTGTCGTTGATGCCGATCCAAACGCAAGCCATGAGGGCAAGTAGAGCGATCGATCCGATCGTGTGCCCATTGTCGCTTCCTTGCACCTCGAGCCGTCCGCGATAGATCGCAATGGCTACCACCGCGACAATCGCGATGACGGCCTGCCACAGGCGGCCCAACGTGTTCGGCCAGTACGGGACCCAGATAGGTCGTTCTGCGTCGGTGTACTTCGTCTCACTCATGCGTCCCCCACAGTCGGTATCAGGTATTGGACGCACCGGTGGTGCGATCGGTTCCCTGCTGCTCGGTTCGATGAGACGGGGATCCAACGCGTACCGTTGGCGCGGCTAACGACTTAGGAGGGCGATCGCAATGAACGGCCGTCGATTATCGTTCGCTGCCGCGGCCGGACTCGCGGCCGCGATGGGCGTCGGGCGATTCGTGTTCACGCCGCTGCTACCGATCATGGTCGACGCGGCGGAGGTGACCCCGAGCAGCGGTGCCGTCATCGCAACCGCGAACTATGCCGGCTACCTCGTCGGCGCGATCGTGTTGTCGGTGCGCCCGTCGATCAATACGACGACGTCGTTCAGGCTGTGGACGCTCGTGCTCATCGCAAGCGAAATGGCGATGGCTGCAGTGCATTCCACCGCAACGTTTTCGGCGCTGCGGTTCCTGGCCGGCCTGGCGAGTGCCGCGGTGTTCATCGCCTGCGCGAGCACCGTCACCAAGCACAGAGCCGACGGTGCGTCACCAGGAATCGCGTTCGGCGGCGTCGGTGCAGGTATTGCAGCGTCGGGCATTCTGACGTTGCTCGCCGGGCCACATCTGTCGTGGGAGGCGCTGTGGTTGTGCTCGGCGATACTGACTGCGGTGCTCGTCGCCCCGGCATGGACGCTTCGGGTACACCCCGAGCCTGCAGGGCGGTCCGAGGCGGGCGAGGTGAACGCCGGAACCCGCGCGGTGTGGCGGACATTGCTCGTCGCGTACTTCCTCGAGGGCCTCGGGTACATCGTCGTCGGCACGTTTCTCGTGGCAGCGGTCGGTGGCCACGGCAGCACGTCGGTGGGTCCAGCGGTGTGGATCGTCGTGGGATTGGCTGCGGTGCCGGCGACGGTGCTGTGGCAAGGGGTGGCACGCCGAACCAGCCTGCGCGAAGCTCTGGTAGCAGCGTTCGCCTTACAGTCCGTTGCCGCAGTACTTCCCGCACTGACCGGGAACACCCTTGCCGCCGTATGTTCAGCGTTGTTGTTCGGGGGAACGTTCATGGGCATCACGATGCTGACGATGAGCACAGCGCAATCACTTCCCATCGGCCGTACCGCGGCGACACTGACTACCGTCTACGGCGTCGGACAAGTGGTGGGTCCATTGGTGGTTGCGCCCGCAATCGGCGATTCGTACGCGATCGCCTTCGCCATCGCGACCGGCGTGCTGGTGCTGGGAACTGCCGGCGCAGTGCGCGTATCGCAGTTGACCGCGCCACGCTGAGCCTCGCTGCCACGGTCGGCGCTGCCGTGCAACGGACCGGTGCCGTCACGCAAACGCCCGCCCGATCGCCCGTTGGACACCGCAACCATTTCGGCGACGATCGACAGTGCGGTCTCCCCAGGGGTGCGTCCGCCGATGTCGAGACCGACGGGCGACGACAACCGCGCGAACGCGTCCTCTCCGACACCTCTGTCGACAAGACGTTCACGTCGGTCCTCGTGCGTTCGGCGGCTGCCCAACACACCGATGTAACCGGCAGGGGTGCGCACTGCGACGTCGAGCAACGGGACATCGAACTTCGCATCGTGTGTGAGCACGCACAGGGCGGTGGTGTCGTCGATCGACCCCTTGTCCCACTGGGCCGTCAGATACTCGTGCGGCCACGCCACGACAACCTCGTCGGCGTGCGGAAAGCGCTCCTCCGTAGCGAATATCGGCCGGGCATCACACACCACGGTGCGGTAGCCCACGATGGTTGCTGCGTGGGCGACGGCGTCGGCGAGATCGAGCGCGCCGAAGACGATCAGGAGCGGTGGGGCCCGAAACGATCGCACGAAGACCTCGACGATGTCGTCGTCGACGTCGATTTCCCGCAGTCCACTTGCGCCGTCCGACAACATCACCCGAGCGAGCGATACAGCTCGCTCATCGAGCACCGGGTGTCCGATGGAGCCGGACGAACCGTCGGCAGTCACCACGAGGTGTCCGCCCGCAGCACCGGAGGCGACCGTGACCTCGGCAACCGACGATCGCGATGTTATTCGCGCCAACAGTTCTGCGTAGTGCGGGCGACTGTCTCGATCGACCCTGTCGACCACAACGTCGACCGTTCCGCCGCAGGTGAGGCCTATGGCGAACGGGTCGTCGGCCGCGACGCCGAACCTCAGGCGGTCGACGAGTCCACCCGTCGCCGCCGACACTGCCGCATCGAACACTGCACCTTCGACGCATCCGCCGGACACCCCGCCGAGAGCGGTACCACCGGCGTCGACGGCCATGACCGCACCGACGTCCCGCACCGCGCTGCCTGAGGTCGCTACGACAGTGGCCACACCGAACGGTCGTCCGTCTACGAACCAATCGTGCAGTGTGCCGGCGAAGTCGAGCATCGCGAACCTACCGACGTCCGAAGGCTCTGGAGACCAACCAGCCCTCGACCATTCCGGCGAGAAAGATCCCCGCGACCGGTGCGTACTTGCGCACCGGTTCGGGCATCAGAGACATCGCATTCAATTCGCCGCCCATCGGACTCGGAACAGCGGTCTTCACTGCTGCAGGCGCGGTGGGATCGGCCGTAGCCGAACCACTGAGCAACGCACCGAGATTGACGGCGAACTGTTGCAACACCTTGTTCGACACCGCCACGATCGCGCCCTTGCCGAACGAGACGATCTTGCCGCTGATCACCAGATCGGTGTTCAGGGTCAACCGCGAACGGTCACCGATCGACTCGACCGCGAGATCGACCTGAGCCTCGGCATCGCCGTTTCCGTGCGAGTCCGCACCCTTGGCTTCGAGTGTGAGCGTGCGGGTCTCGGCGTCGACTTCGAGGAACCGAATCGTGCCGGCGTACGACGCGCTGATCGGCCCGACCTTGACCTTGACTCCGCCGAGGAACGTCTCACCGTCCTTGCCGGTGATTGCGGCCCCTGGTACACAGGTCGCCACTTTCTCGACGTCGTTGATCAGCCTGAAAACGTCGTCCGCGGACGCGTCGATGTCGAGGGTGTTGGTCAGTATCACTGGGAAACTCCTTTCGCGCAGCCGACGCAGCGGCGCTGTTCGGCGCACGAGTCGATGGCCTCGACGATGGTCTGGTATCCGGTGCAACGGCAATAGTTCGAGGCAACCACCTCGCGGATCTGTTCCTTGGTGGCATCGGGATTGTCGGCAAGATATCCCTCGGCCAGCATCAGGAATCCCGGCGTACAGAATCCGCACTGCAGTCCGTGGTGGTCCGCGAACGCTTGTTGCAGATCGTTCAATTCGCCGTCGATGCTCAGTGATTCGACGGTCCGAATCTCGGAGTTCTCCACCTGCGCGGCAAACGTCAAGCATGCGCGCGCCGGCTTGCCGTCGATCAGGACAGTGCAGGCCCCGCAGACGCCGTGCTCGCAACCCACGTGAGTTCCGGTCAACTGCAGGTCGTGCCGTAGTACGTCGACCAGGGTGCGGCGTGGTTGGGTGATCACCTCGTGCTCGGTACCGTTGACGGTCAGTTCGATCAGTTGCTTGTTGCTCATGGCCTTCCCTTCGCCAGCGCCGCATGTACAGCAACGGGAGTGATCGGTGTGTCGTTCAGTTCGACTCCGGTGGAACGCAGTCCGTCGTTGACCGCGTTGAGCACCGCGGCCGGTGCGCCGATAGTTCCACCCTCACCGGCTCCTTTGGCCCCGGATTCGGTGAACAGGCAGGGAGTTTCGAGGTGGTGGATCTCGATGTCTGGAATTTCGCACGCGGTGGGCACCTTGTAGTCGATGAAGCTGGCGCACAGTGGGTTTCCATGATCGTCGTACGAGACCTGCTCGAACAACGCGCCCGCGATACCCTGGGCGATCCCGCCGCGACACTGGCCCTCGACGATTTTCGGATTGATGGCCACCCCGCAATCCTCGACGCACACGTACTTCAGGATCTCCACTTGCCCGGTGCCCTCGTGTAATTCGACGACGACGCCGTGTGTGGCGTTGGAGAACGTGCCGTCGTTGAACACGTCGAAGCTGGCCGTCGCGGACAGTCCGGGTTCGACGCCCTTCGGTAGCAGTTGCGCCTTCAGATACGCGACGTCGGCGATGTCCCGGTAGGTGACGTACTTCGAGTGGTCGTCGCGCTGACGGACGCGCCCGGAGGCCAGCTCGACGTTGTCGTCACGTGTCTCCAGCAGGTGCGCCGCGATCTCACACAGTTTGTCTCCCAGCTTGTTCGACGCCAACGCCACCGCACTGCCGCCGATGGTGATCGAGCGGGAGGCGAACGACCCGAAGCCGTACGTGATGCGGTCGGTGTCGCCCTGCACGATCTTCACCTGTTCGACGCCGATGCCGAGACGATCTGCGACGATCTGCGCCATGGTGGTCTCGTGACTCTGCCCGTGGCTCATCGTTCCGGTCGTCACGACGACGGTGCCGGAAGTATCCATCCTGACCTCCGAGATGTCGAACCCCGGCACCACGTTCATCTTGCGGGCGGCGAACGCGCTACTTCCGTAACCTGTTCGCTCGCTGAAGCAGGAGTATCCGATGCCGACGTGTCGACCATCTGCGGTCGCCCGCTCCTGAAGGTCGTACCAACCGCCGTCCCGCAGCGTCTGCTCGCACAGGTTCAGGGCCTCGAGGTACGAGCCCGGGTCGTAGGTGATGTTGTTGACGCCGGTGTACGGGAAGGCCGTGATGACGTTGCGGCGTCTGATCTCCACCGCATCGAGCGCCAGTTCGCGAGCCGCTCGCTCGAACAGCCGCTCCATCACCATCACGTACTGCGGGCGTGACACTCCGCGGTACGGCGCGGTCGGTGCCTTGTTGCTGAACACCGAGCGCCCTCGTACCCGGTACGCCGGAACCTGGTACACCCCTGGCATTTCCGCCGACGCCATGAGCGGCTCGATACCCGCGGTGAACGGGTAGCAGGAGTACGCGCCCATGTCGCACACGACATCCGCGTCCAGGCCCAATATGTGTCCCTCGGAGTCGAACGCTGCCCGCACGTCGTACTGCTGTTCGCGCGCCAGGAACGAGGCCGTCAGTGCGTCCTTGCGGTCCTCGATCCATTTCACGGGACGACGGAGCTTCAACGCTGCCGCGGCGACTGCAATTTCCTCGCGACCGACGACGCACTTCTGCCCGAAGCCGCCGCCCATGTCGGGTACCACGACGCGCACCTGGCGCTCGTCGAGTCCGAGGCAGAGCGCGGTGACGGTGCGAACCTGGTGTGGGACCTGCGTGCAGATGTAGACGATCAATTGCTCGTCGCGGTCGTCCCAGTACGCGATGCATCCGCGGGTCTCGAGAGGCAGTGCGTTCTGACGTCCGGTTCTGGACTGCACGGACACCACGGTGTGCGCGTCGTCGAATATCTCGTCGATGCCGTCGGTGGCAAACATCTGCACGTCCACGACGGTGTTGTTCGGAACCGAATCGTGAACCAGCGGCATGCCCTCGGACATGGCCTGATCTGCGGAGGTGACAGCGGCGACAGTCCGGTACGACACTCGTGCCGCTTCGAGTCCGTCCTCGACGCTGTAGGCGTCGGCGGCGACGACGATGGCCAGCGGCTCACCGACATAGCGCACGACGTCGTGCGCCAGCACGGGCATGTCGGTGGGCACGAATTCGGTCAGAGGACGGGACAATTCGGCTCGGATCGGCCTCAAGTCCAGGTCCGCCGCGGTGAACACACCGCGCACTCCCTCGACTCCGGCGACATCACCGACGTCGAGACCGGTGATGGCTCCGGCCGCGACGGTGCTGCGGACGAACTGCGCGTGCAGCATGCCCGGCATCGCGATGTCGTCGACGAATCTGCCACGGCCGGTGAGCAACCGTGGATCTTCCCGGCGTGCGACCGAGGTACCGACGAATTTCGGCGTGAGAACCTGATCGACGCTCACGTGGGCACCCCCTGCGACACCAGCGCGTCGCTGCAGGCTTCGACGACCAACGTGCGCACCAGGGCGCGGCGGTACTCGGCGGTGAACATGCCCTCGTCCTCCAGTTCCAGTGCTTCGGCTGCGGCGTCCGCGCAGTCGGCGAACGTTCCACCGGCGGCGAGCGCGGCTTCTCCTGCGGGCGATCGCATCGGGGTCGCGCCGACCCCCGCAAGGGCGACGCGTCCGCCGACCACGGCCACGCCGTCGAGATCGAGGGACACTGCTGCGCCCACGATCGCGAAATCTCCCTGCCGCTCGGCGTATTCGGTCACTGCGGCATGCGGTGCCGGGTTCGGGAACACGATCTCGACGATCATCTCGTCGAACGCAAGATCGGTGGAGTAGTACCCGAAGAAGAACGAGTCTGCCTCAACGGTGCGCCGTCCCCGCACACTCTCGACGACGATGCGGGCGTCCAGCAGGATGGCGAGCAAGCACCATTCGGCGGTGGCGTCCGCATGGGCGATGCTGCCACCGACGGTGCCGCGGGTACGGATCGGGTAGTGCCCCACCCACCGCATGGCATCGCGTAGAACAGCGAAGTCTGTTCCCACGTCGCCGGATTCGACGTCATGGTGGGTGGTGAGCGCTCCGATGTGCAGGCCGTCGGATTCTCGGCGGATGTAGCTCAGAGTGTTCAACCCACCCACGTCGACCAGATGCCCGGGCCGGGCGAGGCGGAAGTTCATCATGGCAACCAGGGACTGGCCTCCGGCGATGATCTTCGCGTCCTCGCCCAGCTCGGCCAGCAGGCGCACTGCACCCGAGACATCGCGCGCCCGGTGGTAGTCGAACTGTGCGGGCTTCATCAGACCCGAGCCTCGCCTGCGACTACCTCGGTGGGTTCGTCGACCAGGGTGTCGAGTTCGCGGCCCTTGGTCTCGGGTGCGAAGTACGCCATCCAGATCACCGCGAACAACACGAACGCGGTGACGATGCCGAAGGTCAACGGCAGACCCAGGATCGGCCACATGACGGAGCCGAAGAGCAGAGGCGCAAAGCCGGTCGCCACCCGACTGACCGAGGAGGCGTACCCGAATCCCGAGGCGCGGATATTGGTGGGGTACAACTCCGAGACGTAGCAGTACAGCACGGGGATGGTCAGCTGGATGACGAATCCGAAGATGCCGAGCCAGATCAGCGCTGCCGATTGAATGTCGAGCATGACGGCGAACATGACCAGCGCACTGCCGGCGATCGGTCCGGACAGTCCGATGACCCACTTGCGTCCGAAGATCTCGACGATGAACGCGGAGGTGAGCACACCGACGATACCGACTCCGGTCATGAGCGTCGTACCGGCGAAGGCCGCGAATTCCCCGTAGCCCTCGGCCCGCAGGATGGACGGCATCCAACTCAGCGCGGCGTAGTACAGCAGCATGATCGACACGAACAGCATCCACGCTGCGGCAGTGATACGTGGGCTGTAGCGCCACACCGATTTCAGCTGCGTCAGAGCAGCTTTCATTCCACCCGGACCCTTCGGAGCGGTGTCGGCGACGATGACGTACTCGACGGCGTCGGATCCGGTACGAGTCACCATGTCGTCGATGACGGCGCGGGCCTCGGCGTCTCGGCCGACCTTGGCGAGGTAGATCGGCGACTCCGGGATGCCGCGCCGGACCCAGAACAGCAGCAGCGCAGGCAGAACCATGAACAACAGCATGTAGCGCCAGCGAACATCGCCGTCGATCGGGACGAGCAGTGTTGCCACGACGCCGCAGATGGTGGCACCGATCGGCCACCAGACGTCCATCGCGGACAGAATCTTGCCGCGAATGCGGCGGGGCGAGAATTCGCTGACCAACGCGTAGTCCACCGGGATGCAGCCGCCGAGGCCGAATCCTGCGAGGAACCGCAGAACGATGAAGATCTCGAAGCTCGGGGCGAAAGCACCGAGGACCGAGAACAGCGCAAAGATCAACAGCGTCAACGAGAATGCGCGTTTTCGCCCGACGCGGTCGGCGATCGTTCCCCACACGACGGCTCCGACGGCCATACCGATCAGGTTGCCGGTGGCGACGAGACCGCGCTCGGCCTGGGACAGATCCCAGTAACTTCCGAGCAGGGGGGTCAAGAAGCCGTTCAGCGCCACGTCCCAGGCGTCGAACATGTAACCCAGCCCGCCGATGATGAAGATCTTGCCCTGCACTCCCCATTTCCAGGGGAGCTCCTGTACTACCTGATCACCAGTCTTCATCGCAGCCTCCGGCGCGGTGTTGTGGTCCGAGGTCGTCATCGGACGAACGAGTAATGGAATTTCTCGTCGTCGCTGTCGTCGAGCGGTGTACCGCTCCACAGCCAGTCGTACGAGATGTCGGACTCCCCATCGAACGACGCCAGTGTCGCGTCCCGCTTCTGCTGCTCGGGTCCATCGGGTATGTGGTAGAAGGTCTTGTTCTGCAGGCTCGCGTCCTGCACCATCCGCGCGTGCCGGGCCCGGCGAAAGACGTAGCGCGCCAGCGCGTCGTCGATTCCGCTCGAGGTCACCTTCGCGAGTTCCTCGGCGAGCACCGCCGCATCTTCCATTGCCTGCGATGCGCCCTGCGCCTGGTACGGCAGCATGGCGTGGCACGCATCGCCCAGCAGCGCGACGCGGCCGTCGGTCCAACGCGGGTCGGGTCTGCGGTAGTAGAGCGCCTGGCACAGCACGTTCTCGTCGGCCTTGGACAGCATCGCGTGGGCGCGGTCGTCCCAGTCCGGGAACGTCACCATCAGTTCCTCGGGCCCGACGAGCCGCGGTCCGCCGTCACGTACTTCATCCGTACACGGTGCCAACGCAACGACATTGAGGTACTCGCCGTTGCGGATCATGTAGTGCACCAGGTGACGGTCGGGTCCGTACCAGATGGTGCTCTGGTAGCGATCTACGAGCCAGCGGGTTGCCGGATCCTTGACGATACGGTCGCCGGGAATGAGTGCGCGATACGCCATTTCGCCGGAGAACACCAGCGTGTCGGGCAGGCCGATGAGATCGCGTACCGTCGAGCGGATTCCGTCGGCTCCGATGAGCAGATCCGATTCGTACCGTCGTCCCGCTCCGGTGACTGCGACGGGCCGCATCGGGTCGGTGCGGTCGACCTCGACGACCTTCGCGTCGGTCTCGAACACTACAACCGGGCCGGGGCCGTCGGGGTCGAGGCACTGCGCATGAATGGCAGAGTGCAGGTCTGCGCGGTGGTAGTGCCAGTACGGCGCGTTGAACGTCTTCTTGCAGTATTCGCCGAGCGCGGTGAGCGCGATGACCTTCCCGTTCTCCCAGCGCCTGCGCACCTGATCCATCGGCTCGGTTTTGATCTCTTCGAGTTTCTCTCGCATACCGAGGGCGATGAGAATGCGGCTGGCGTTCGGTGCGGTCTGGATGCCTGCTCCGACCTCGCCGAGCTCGGCGGCGGCTTCGAGTACCGTTACCTTGATTCCTCTGTGCCGCAGCGAAAGCGCTGCGGTCAGCCCGCCCAGGCCGCCGCCGGCGACGACCACTTCGATCGGAGCCATGTCAGTTCTCCACCAATCGACCTTCGGTGACGACGTCGATGCCGTCGATGGATACCGTGCAGGCGCGCATTCCGATGTCGAGGTGTGCGTATGAGTCTCGGCCGAGTACAGGGTGCGGGCCGGTGGACCACAGGAAGCTGCCGGCGAACGCTCGCGCGTCCATACCCATGATGTCGTCCTTGCCGTACATCGCGGCCGCGAACCAGTCGCCGGTCTTCATCAAGCCCCAGCCCATGTGGGACAGGTAGCGCGCCCACTTGTCGTTGGAGTCGGCGAAGAACATGTTGAGCAGTGCAGCTTCACCGCCGCCGGTCACCTCGTCGATGTGGCCGTTGGTGACCGTCAGCGTCGTCTCGTCCCGGACGTATTCCTTGAACGGCAACAAGATATCGCCCTCGGACAGCACGATCTTTCCGTTCGAGATCTCCGGCCAACACAACACCATGGTGGACGGCCAGTGATCCCAGCGGCCCTTGTCGTCGGCGAAGCCCACCTGGAACTCGGGCTGCGAATTGCTCAGTTGCACGGTGAGATCGGTACCGGCTTCGTTGGTGATGCGCATGGTCGAACCGTTGCGGATCAGATCGACGCCTGCCTGGACCCGCTCCTTGTCGCCGTCCTGCGGCATATTCCTGATAAGCACGTCCGGGGCGTCGCACACGAAGATGATGCGTGTTCCGGCGGCCAGGATCTCTTGCTGGATAGGCGCGTGAATGAAGCCCTCGCTGGTCAGATCGACCACGAGATCAGCTCCCTTGAGCATGTCCTGTGCGACCGAACTGTTCATGACCGACACAAGACCGGGGCCCGCACCGGTGTGGGTGCTCGGCATCGGTGCCGGACTGCCGCCGGGAACGGTGGCCGAAAGTACCTGTGCCCCCAAACTTTGAGCCGCTCCGAAGGCAGCCGAGACGTAATCCCCACGGCTCGAAGGCTCCGCGAGAATCACCACCTGCTCTCCTGGCTGCACTTTGCACAGCTCGAGCTGACGGGTGAACGCGCGCAGGAGATCAGCTGATCGCAGATCGAACATCTCGGTTCCTCTCGTGAGGGTTCTCGGTTGAATCGTTCTCGGTGATTCCGCCCAGGCGGGCAAGGTCTTTCAGATAAGGAATTTCGTCGCGTGCGTCGAGCAACTCACGGCGAGTCACTGTTGCCGAGACCGATCCGACGCTCTCGTCCATCTCGACGATGGTGCGTCCTTGCGGTCCGACGATGACGCTGTGGCCCGCGAACCGTGGGCCGTCGCCGGTCTGTCCGGTGAGTCCGGCGGCCGCGACGACGACGCCGTTCTCGAGTGCTCGGGAACGGGTGAGCAACTTCCACACGTGCAAACGGACGTGTCCGAATGCCGACGGTACGGCGATCACATCGGCTCCTCGCTGGACGAGGTCGCGGACCGTCTCGGGGAACCCTGCCTCGTAGCAGATCACGACGCCGATGGTGCCGAACGGAGTGCTGACCAGCAGTCCGCTCTCAGCGCCAGGAGTGAACACCGATTTCTCTCGGTCCCACAGAAAGCGCTTGTGTCCCAGAGCGATCAGGCCGCCCGGGCCCACGACGAGCGAGCTGTCGAAGACGATTCCGTCGGCATCACGAAACGCGATGGCCGTCACCAGAACGGTGTCGGTTTCGGCGGCGAGCGCTCCGAGCGCGGTCGACGTTCGACCGGGTACGGACTCGGCCATCGTGTCGATGCTGTCGAGATCGTAACCGCTGGCGAACAATTCGGGCAGAACGATCACCTTCGATCCGCCCGCGGCGAGAGCCTGCACCTCCGAGCGCACCGCGTCGATGTTCTGCTGCCAGGCTCCCACCCGCGAACCGGTCTGCACCACAGCGATGTCGAAGGTGTCGACAACCGCCTCGGTGTCGACACCGCGCAGACGGGCCGAGGCAGTCACTGCGCCACCCGGTTCATGTCGGTGGTGTAGAACGGGCCCGCCAGTCTGCCGAGGAAACGGTGTTCGAGAGTATCGACGTGCAGGTCGGCGGTGAGCAGGCCAGGCCTGCTGGTCACCGCCGTGACGGTCCCCAACACCAGAGTGTCCGTGCCGAGCGCAATTTCCTGCATCGTGCGACATTCGAGAGACACCAGGGATTCGAGCACCGACGGGGCCGCGACGGACACCGACGGCACTGCGGTCATGTGCGAGAGCTCGAACTCGTCGACATCGGCATCGACGGTGGCGAAACTTGCGGTCACCGCATCCACGGTGTCCGCGGACGGAATGTTGACGACGAATTCGCCGGTGTCGCGAATGTTGACCAGTGTGTCCTTGAACTCTCCGGGGAATCCGATGCGTTCACCGATGGAGATCATCAGCGTCGCCGGGTTGCGCGACGCGACATTGAAGAAGCTGAACGGTGCCAGGTTGAGGACGCCGTCGCCGGAGACCGTCGAGATCCAGGCGATAGGACGTGGCTGCACCGCACAGGACAGCAGTTTGTACACATCCCCCGACGACATCGATTCGATGTCGTGGCGGGTGCGATCCGTGAGCTCCAGAGAGTCGCCTACCTGGGAAGTCATCGAAACGAGCCTTCTTTCGCTTGCTGTGCAACCGGTCGTGCAACCGATTGCGTTGTCATGACGATAGAGGGGTTTCTCGGTCGATGTCGAGCTTTGGGCCACAAATCCGAAACCAATTAATGGCACCGTTACACGGGCACCGGCTGCGTAACCTGCGCCTTACTCGCCGCGCATCCCGGCCCTGGCCGTATCGATCGGACTACCGTCTCGACGCGGCGGCCCGTATCCCTCCGAAGACCCGTCGACAATGCGAACCTCGTCCTCCCACGGAACTCGGTAGGTTCCGTCGGCGAGATCGCGGACGTAGGTGTACGGGCAGTCACGCGCCCCTCCATCGAGCGCGGTGTACCCACGATGCCCCAGTTGATAGATGTTGTTCTCCACTCCCCACTCGCGACGTGCCGCGTCGGCCCTGGCCGGCTCGATCGACACGGTCACCACCCGATCGGGTGTGGAATCGCCGCGCTCGATGATCGTTCCTTCGTAGTCGCACACCATCGCCTCCCCCATCGACGGGATGCCGTTGCCGTCCTCCCCCGCCAAACAGACCGAGGCAGTGTACGCCAGGTTGTGGAATGCATTGGCCTCGTTGGTGATACGCCAGGACTGCCGAAGAGGGAACTTGTAGCCGGCCGTGCGCAGCAACACGTTGGCACCGCGGTAGCTCGCTTCACGGGCGACTTCGGGGAACATTCCGTCGTGACAGATCAACAGCGACAGCACCGAACCCTTCGGTCCCGGGCAGACCGGCAGACCGATGTCGCCGGGCTCCCAAGGCTCCTTGGGCGTCCAGGGGTGAAGTTTGCGGACGTACAGGGCAATCTCACCCTGATCGTCGACGATTATTCCTGAGTTGAACGGCGCTCCACCGGGGTTGCGTTCCATGATGCTGAAGCACCCCCACACCGTCGACTCACGGCACGCGTCGCGCAATCGCTCCACCTGCGGACCGTCCATGTCGCACATCACCTCGTCGGACGCCCACGACGATTTGCGTAGACCGTGCAGTGAGTACTCCGGGAAGACCACGAGGTCGAGCGCCGCGAACCCGGCCTTCGCCTCGCGCAGCTGCCTGCACACGCGATCGGTCGTCGCGTCGACATCGTCCAAGCTCGTGATCAGCGGAACCTGCTGCTGAACCAGGCCGAGCGTGAGTGACGTCGGCGACGGATTGAGACCACCAAGACCTGTCATCTATTGTCCGTTCCTAGGGGCAACTTGTTGCGCAAACGATTGCGCACGGTGCTAGCTTAGGGGTCATCAGGGGTCGGGGCAGCGCCGACGGAGGATCGAGGGGAACCGCCAGTGGACAGCACCAGTTCGGGGAGCGTCACGCTCAAAACGGTCGCAGCGGCTGCGGGAGTGCATGTTTCGACCGTCTCTCGTGCTCTGCGACGCGTTGCGCTCGACCCGGCAGGTGCGAGCGCCGGAGATCTGCGATTGTTCGAGCTGGCCCGCGATATGGACTACGTCCCCAACCCCAACGCGGCGAGCTTGACCACCAAGAAATCCACTGCGTTCGGAGTACTCGTCCCGCGATTGACCGATGTGGTGCTCTCTGCGATGTACGACGCCATCGAGGAAACAGCGAATCGTGCCGGGTACGAGACCTTCGTCGCCAACACCCACGACGATCCGATTCAGCAGCGTCGACGCATCGACCTGTTGCTCGGCCGCAACGTCGACGGCCTCATCTTCGGTGATGCTCGCCTCGACAGCGAGAACCTCGAAAACCTCCAGCGCCGAGGGATCAAGTTCGTGCTCATCAGCCGCAGATACCCGGGCATGACCTCCGTGACGTGCGACGACCATCGGGGCGGCTACCTCGCCGGTGAGCACCTGGCCGGACTGGGCCACACCCGAGTGGGGATCGTGTCCGGCCCTGCGTGGGCCAGCACCGGAATCGACCGCTTGGAGGGCTGCCGCGCTGCCCTCCGCGACGCAGGCATCGACGTTCCGGACGAGTACGTACGGGAAGAGGGGTTCGATCCCGATGCCGGAAGGCGCGGGGCGAGCGCCCTTCTGTCGCTGCCGACTCCCCCGACGGCGATCTTCGCGACCAACGATTTCAGCGCCATCGGAGTGCTCGGCGTGCTGCGTCAGTCGGGTCTGCAGCCAGGACGCGACGTAGCCGTCGTCGGCTACAACGACATCTCGATCTGCAGCGAGTTGACCGTTCCGTTGACGACGATTCACAGCCCACACCGCGAAATCGGCACGCGCGCAGCAGAGATGCTGCTGGCGGTCACCCATGGACTTCCGGTGTCCTCGATGGCGTTGACACCGACCCTCGTCGTGCGCGACTCGACGGTTCCAGGACGGAGTCGTCTCTCACCCGTCGAGAGGACGACCGCGGATCAACGCGTCGGTACGTGACCGAGGCGGAGCCGTCGCCGGTCCTCGCTCGGTGACCGCAAGTGCTGCAGCAGCATTGGCCCGCAGCGCCGCGTCGTACAGACCGAGCCCACGGGACAGCCCTGCCAACAACACCCCGGCGTGAGCATCGCCCGCGCCGTTCGAGTCCACCGCCTGCACCTCGAACCCCGGAACCGATTGCGACGTCCGTCTACCGCCCGCGATTCGACAACCGTCCGGACCGGTACGGAGTACCACCGCCGCATCGGGCCGCACCCTCGTCACCAATTCGGCCGCGATGGAATCGATATCGACCTCATCCGTCATGAGCATGCCCTCGCGTAGATTCACGCTCACGATGTCGGCACGGGCGAGAACGGCGTCCACCACGTCGCGGTTCAGCGTGGCGATCAATGGAGACGGATCGAACAGCACCGTGACGTCCGCGGGAAGCGTCGGCAGCCACGCGGTCAATGCTGCGGCGTTGCTCTCGTGCGCCAGCCCGTAGCCGGTGACGTACACCAAGTCTGCACTCCGCACCCCTGCCGCCTCGAGGTCCCCGACACCAAGTTCCGCCTCGGCCCCCGGGTAGGTCACGAACGTGCGCTCGGTGTTCGCATCGACGAGGGCGATACAGAACCCCGAGTCCTGTTCAGACGGTGCGGTATTGACTATGCGGGCACCGCTGGCGGACAGAGCTTCGCGGACGATCGAACCATAGTGACCGGACCCGTATCTGCCGGCGAAGATCACCGGCAGATCATCACGAATCGCGGCGACCATCACGTTGAGTCCACCGCCCGCGGTCTCGTTCAGTGACGTCGCTACGACGTCACCTCCCGGAACCGGCACTTCGGGTACGGCCATCACCACGTCGACGATCACCTGACCGGTATGGATCAGTCGCGGACTCACCGAGAGACCGTCTCGGTCCGCCGCGCTCCACCGGTGACGAGATAGAGCCCGGCGGCGATCACGAACGACGCCACCCAGCCGAGTCCGTTGTCACCGATCCAGCTGCCGGACAGCGGTCCGGTGTAGATCACGTCGCCGTCCACCGTGATCGCAGTGAACAGGAAGCCCACCACGATTCCCGCCGCCCAGCTCGCGAAGGCGTACCAGTTGACTCCGCCGGTGTACCAGTAGCGACTGGTGTTGCCCACGTTCATGATCGATGCCGCGTCGTACGTCTTCCGTTTGATCATGTCCGTCATGAACACACCGAGCCATGCCGTCAGAGGTACGGCGAGAACCGAGATGAAGGTGATGAACGGTCCGTAGAAGCCGTCGGAGATCAGCATGAAATAGATGGCGCCGACGAACGTGACGAAGACGTCGACTCCGACCGCATAGACCCGCTTGATCCGGAAACCGAGGGTCAACGTGGTGAGACTGGCCGAATACACCGAAAGATGGTTGGACAACAGCAATCCGCCGAATGCGGTGATCAGATACGGAACGGCCATCCAGGCCGGCAGAATTTCTCGGATTGCCGCAACCGGATCCGATGCGGACGCAAGGCTGTTGTCGCCTGCCGACAGCAGCGCGCCGAGTCCGATCAGCAGAACGAGGGGAATTCCGGCTCCGGCCGCGCTGGACAGCACCAACGAGCCGGCTCCCACACTCTTTCGTTGATATCGCGACATGTCGGCTCCGGCATTCGCCCAACCGATACCTGTTCCAGCAGCTATGGTTCCGACACCGATGACCATCGCACTGATGGATCCGGCCGGGGTACTGGTCACTGCAGTCCAGTCGACGGTGGCGATCAGGAAGATTGCGACGAAGATGTTCAGCGCACCGAAAATCCACGTGGACCAGCGTTGGATGACGAGGATCGCCGCATGCCCCAGACCGCTGACCACCAGTGTGAGCACGATGAAGACGACGATGGAGACGATCGTGACGACGGCATGATCCTTCGCGACGCCGGATCCACCGAAGATCAGTGTGAAGATCGACAGCAACACGAATGCCGCGGTCGTGGTGTTGACGGTTTCCCAGCCGAGTCGCGACATCAGCGAGACCAGTGTGGGGCCGATGTTTCCGCGAACCCCGAAGGTGGCTCGCGACAACGTGAGACTCGGTGCCCCGCCACGTTTACCGGCAATCGACACGATTCCAACGATGGCGAACGAACCCGCCGCGCCCACCAGGGCGACAATCAATGCTTGCCAGATATTCAGACCGGTGAAGACCACCAGGGTAGCCCCGAGCGGTAGACCGAGAATGGAAATGTTCGCGGCGAACCACACCCAGAACAACTGCAGCGGATTACCGTTGCGCTCGTCGTCCGGGACTGGCTCGATCCCCCGAGTTTCCAGGGACAATACGTCGACTGTCGTGTCCGATGCAGACGTGGAAGCGGATGAGGTCATGGTTGTGCTCCAAGGGTGAGTCGAACTGTGTCAGTTCGTGTTACGGAGAGCAAGCAGTCGGTCGACGATGGGCTCCAGATCGAGCTTGTTCACGTCGGTTACCGTTCGTATCGCTTCGCCGGGCCACGCTGCCAGGCCGCCGACGGCACCGCGAATTGCGCCGGCTATTGCTGCGATCGTGTCGGTGTCGCCGCCGATGGTGGCGGCTGCCAGTACGACGTCCCAAGGGTCGTCGTACGCAACGGCCAGAGCGAAGGCCGCTACCACTGATTCCTGTGACGCGACGGACGTGCCGATGACGTCTGCCACTGTGTCCGTGATGGGCCGGTCGGCGGACTTGCCGACCAGCTCGACTGCCCAACGAATACGGGCTGCGATGTTTCCACCGGCGACCCAATATCCCCGGGTGGCCCCCTCGGTGGCGGCGGCGACACCGATGTCGACCGCCTCGTGCAATTCCGCACCCGCGATCCCGGCGCTGATGGCTCCGGCAACCGCTGCGGCGGAGGCTATTCCGAGTGACGTGTTGTGGGTGACGAAACTGCAACTGTAGATCGCGTCGACGAACGGCGCGATACCGCCGTCCAACGATGCCGCAATTGCCGCAGGTGTGATTCGCATGGCCGCACCGTTGGTGCTGCCGAACTTGCCCGCCTCGTTCGGGTCGGAGCCGTCGAGTATTCGTTCCACAGCTCGCTTGGTGGACGGCCCGAGCAGATCCAAAGATCCGCGCGCGGACATCTCGGACTCCCACGCGATCAAGGCGCGGGCGAAAGCCGAGGGATCGACCCTACCGTCACCGTCGATGATCAACTGGGCCAACATGATCGCCTGCTCGGTGTCGTCGGTGATCGAGCCCGCCGACATGCCGTGCGCGATCCGCTGACGGGGACCGGCGGCGACGAATCCGCGTAGTTGGCCGTAATCCTCAGCAATGTCCCCGCGACACATCGATTGCGTCGGCATTCCCAGCGCGTCTCCCAGCGCCAGGCCATAGAAAGCCCCGAGGGCGCGATCGCGTGAAGCAGACATCGAAACAGTCCTCGCAGAGAGTGGGGTCATCGGTCAGGAATTGAAAGTGAGATGGAGCCGAAATCGGTCGGGCGCGAGCAGGCTGACGACCTTCTCGACGAACCGACCCGACGCGTCTCGACTGACACGAATGCTGTGCAGGTACGGGGTGCCCACCGGCACTTCGAGAACGGCTGCATCGGCCGCGTCGACGGGAACCACCGAGACCCATTGCTCGCCGCTGGCAGCCACGAGCCCCGCAGACCTCAAGGTTGCAGTCAGCGATTCTTCTACCAATCCGTTCTCGGGCAGGTCCGCAAGCGAACCGAGCGCCGGAACACGGCTACGCTCCAGCGACACCGGTCGCCCGTCGACCACGTGCCGCACTCGGTCGACGGCAACGAAGTTCAACGTGGAAGTACCGGCCTCGGCTGCCAACTCGGGGTCGACGATGCGCTCGACCCGGAGAGTGCGGGTGTGCATCTCGACGCCCGCGGAGGACAGGGCCCGCGCCCATCCGTCCGCAGTCTCGATCTGATGACCATCGAAGGTGACGAGTGATCCTATGCCGCTTCGCTTTTGGATGAGGTTCTGTTCTTCCAATTCGCTGAGCGCCGATCGGATGGTTCCGCGACTGACCGAGAACTCGCGGGCAAGGTCGTTCTCTCCGGGCAAGAACGAGCCTGAGGGGATGTCGCCGGACTCGATGGTGTTCTTGAGCGAGGCGAGTACCTGTTGGCGCTTGTGCCGTGCGCGTTCCGGTGTGCGCTGAGTCATAGCGGGCTCGGTCATGTCAGAACCGTACATCCCAAGAATGAACCTGTACAGAGCCTGTTCATTTGAATGTCGCCATCGGCAGACAGCACGTCAGGACAGCCCCAGTCTTCGATGAGTGCTGGCAGGAATTTCGCCACGTGACGGAGATCGCGTCGGGCCTCTACCTGGGCTTTGCTCTTGCGGTAGCGATCGCGCTGCACTTCTATGTTTCGTACACCCTCGGCGCCGGGAAGGCGTCGAGAATGCGCACAGGGCACATCGACCCCGAGGCGCGCTACTACATCCGAGGAGAAAAACTATGTCCACCACAGTGGCCGATCAACTCGTTCGCGGACTCGTCGACGCCGGAGTTCGGCGCATCTACGGAATCGTCGGCGACAGTCTCAACCCGGTGGTCGACGCGGTGCGTCGGACCGGAGGGTCGGCCAAGGGCGGCATCGACTGGATCCATGTTCGCCACGAGGAAGCCGCGGCGTTCGCGGCATCGGCGGACGCGCAGACCACCGGCACCCTGGCCGTGTGCGCCGGCTCCTGCGGACCGGGTAACCTGCATCTGATCAACGGGCTGTTCGACGCACACCGTTCCGGCGCACCGGTTCTCGCGATCGCATCCCACATTCCCAGCAGCGAGATCGGGTCGGGGTACTTCCAGGAGACGCATCCCGATCGCCTGTTCGTCGAATGCTCGCTGTACAACGAGTTCGTCTCCACCGCCGAGCAAGCACCGCGCGTCTTCCGCGCCGCGATCAACGCAGCGATCACCGGCGGCGGAGTATCGGTGGTGACGCTCCCCGGTGACATCGCCGAGCTGTCCGCTGCCGGCGCAATGGATCCCATCGCCATTCCGTCGACTCCCGTCGTCACTCCGCCCGCCGCCGACATCCAACAGCTGGCCGACGCCATCAACAATGCCGAGAAGGTCGCGATCTTCGCCGGCTACGGCGTCAAGGGTGCCCATGACGAGGTCGTCGCATTCGCCGACACCATCGGCGCTCCCGTCGGACATTCGTTGCGCGGCAAGGAGTTCATCCAGTACGACAACCCGTACGACGTCGGCATGACCGGCCTGCTCGGCTACGGAGCTGCGCACGCCGGTATCCACGACGCCGATCTGCTCATCCTGCTCGGCACCGACTTTCCGTACCAACAGTTTCTTCCCGAGGATGTCGCGACCGCGCAGATCGACATCGATCCGACCAAGTTGGGTCGCCGTACCTCGGTGAAGTACCCCATCCACGGAGACGTGCGTGCAACTCTGAACGCGTTGCAGCCGTTGGTCACTCGCAAGACCGATCGCCGGTACGCAGAGAAGTGGTTGGACAAGCACAACGATCTGATGGGCAAGACAGTCGGCGCGTACACCCGCAATGCCGAGAAGCTCGTGCCGATCCATCCCGAGTTCGCCGCGTCCGTGCTCGACGATCTGGCCGACGACGATGCCGTGTTCACCACCGATACCGGTATGTGCAACGTGTGGACCGCCCGATACATCAACCCCACCGGCAAAAGAGCTTTCGTCGCATCGATGCTGCACGGCTCGATGGCCAACGCGCTACCGCACGCCATCGGGGCGCAGTTCGCGCACCCGGGCCGTCAGGTCGTCTCCATCTCGGGTGACGGTGGATTCTCGATGATGCTCTCCGAACTCCTCACCGTGGCGATGTACAAGTTGCCGGTGAAGATCGTCATGTTCGACAACTCGACCCTGGGCATGGTCAAGGCCGAGATGCTCGTCGACGGACTCCCCGACTTCGGCGTAGACGTGCCACAGGTCGACTACACCGGAATCGCCAAGGCTGCGGGCATTCACGCGCAGCGTGTCGACCAGCCGGGTGATATTCGCGGCGCACTCGAAACCGCGTTCGCCACGGACGGGCCTGCCCTGGTGCAACTGATCACCGATCCGCTGGCACTGTCGGTGCCGCCGACCCTCACCGGCGAGCAGCTCAAGGGCTTCGCGCTCGCGATGAGCAAGGTTGTTCTCAACGGCGGTGTAGGAGAAGCAGTTCGGATGGCGAAGTCGAACCTGCGTAACGTTCCGCGTCCCTGATCGAGACCCCGCACCGGTGGTACGGCATATACCACCGGTGCTGTCGTCTACCGGATCTTGTCCCACAGCTCCCGCTGCGCCGCACGAGGATCCTGCACCGAAGCCGACTCCTCGTCGAATGTCATGACCGTTCGCTCCGACCCGTACGGGGCCCAGCCCGGGTCGCCTGCCGTGACGAAGTCCACCCAGGCGCGGTGAGTCCGGTCGGCGAGTTTCTGCGGAGGGTTCGGCCCGAGGAGCAACCCACCGGTGCCCTCGGCGAGGTTGTCGAAGACGAACGGGATCTCGATTGCATGGCAGGCACCCAGCTTGCCCTCGTACGACGGTGACGGCCAAGCGAATTCGTACATATACGTCGCGGAACCCGAACGAGCCTCGGCGATACGAATGACAGGAATTCGGAAGAACCAGTCGGTCATCGCGGCCATCATGACCTCACCTGCGGTGGCGTCGGGTGTGTCGGCGCGGTAGAGCTCGAGCACCCGGTCCGCGTCGGCGCCCATGCCCGCCATGGCCATGCGCAGCAGATTCTCGTCGATGTGCCGGAACACCCCGCTGGGTACGAAGAACAGCGCATGTTCGTCGGAGTTGGATCCGACCATGATCTCGACGTCTGCGGTGGAGCCGGCGGCGATCGCATCGATCGGCCGGGCCGGCACCACGTCCCCGTCGATGTGCGGTTCGTACGCCATGACATTGAGGACCAGCTCGCCCCACAGACGCGGATCGGGTTGCTTGGCAATACGATTCGACAGCGCAGTCTGCGCGGCCGTCAAGTCCGCCACCGGCACCGAACCGAAACCGTCGACGGTGGGTTCCACACCGAGGTCCGACGCCAACGCCGCGGTGACCTTCTTCGCGGTCTCCTCCGTCAGTACGTGGTGCCCGCCGCCGCTCTGCAGGATGGCGCGGCGAAACAGCCCCTTCGCGCGTGGCATCGACAGCAGCGTGCCCACACTCATCGCGCCCGCCGACTCCCCCGCAATCGTCACCTGAGCGGGGTCGCCGCCGAACGCCGTAATGTTGGCGGCCACCCATTCGAGCGCCGCAACCTGATCCAGCAGACCGCGGTTGGCGGGCGCTCCGTCGATCGCCAGGAATCCGTCGACGCCCAATCGGTAGTTGATGGTGACGCACACGATTCCGTCGCGGGCGAACGCGGTGCCGTCGTACGTGGGTACCGCGCCGCTGCCGTTGGTGAACGACCCACCGTGAATCCATACCAGTACCGGCAACCCCGCGGCCTCGACGTCGGGCGTCCAGACATTCACGTTCAGGCAATCGTCTCCGTCGATCGCCACCTCGGACAGAATCTGGTCGATCGGGCTGGGAAATCCGGGTTTGGGAGCCGTCGGGCCGAATTCGGTGGCCTGCCGGACGCCCTCCCACGACTCGGGTTGCTGTGGTGCCTGGAAGCGGTGTGCACCGAAGGGCGGTGCCGCGTACGGGATTCCCTTGAAGGCGCTCACCCCCGCAACTGTGCGACCACTGAGTTTCCCTTGCGCGACCTCTACGACCGGGTTCATCGGTTCCTTTCAATTTCGAACGTGAGAACTCCATAGTGCACTCCCGGCCCACGTCGTCGACCCCGGTTGCGGTTATTCTCGACGGACCGCCCAAACCGGACATCGCGATCCGGAACTCGACCGTTTCGGAAGGCTCCACGATGGCCATCGACTACACCCGCAAGCCCTCTCAGCCCGCCCAGCCCGCCGCGTCGGTGAATCTGAGCAAGGTGACGCTGTCCAAGGCGTCGCCCACCATCAGCTTGACCAAGTCCGGTGAGAAGCAGGGGTCGATGCGGGTGAATCTCAACTGATCGAGCGGCGCACCTGCCGCGCAACCGAAGAAGAAAGGCTTTCTGGCGAAGCTGGCCGCCGCGTCGTACGGCACCGGAGGGGTGGACCTCGACCTCGGCTGCCTCTACGAGCTGCGGGACGGTTCCAAGGGCGTCGTTCAGGCACTGGGAAACAGCTTCGGTTCGTTGCAGCAGCCGCCGTTCATCGCGCTCGACGGCGACGACCGCTCGGGTTCGGTCAGCGGCGGCGAGAACATGCATATCAATCTCGCCGACCCCGACAAATTCACGCGCATTCTGATCTTCGCGATGATCTACGACGGCGCACCCAACTGGGCTGCGGTCGACGGCGTGGTGACCCTGTACCCCACCAGCGGCCCGCAGGTGGAGGTTCGCCTGGACTCGGCCGAAAACTCGGCACGGATCTGCTCGATCGCGTTGCTGCAGAACACGTCCGCCGGGATCACCGTGACGCGCGAGGTGGAGTACATCCAGGGCAGCCAAGCCGATCTCGACAAGAAGTACGGCTGGGGAATGAAGTGGGCTGCCGGCCGAAAGTGAACTAGGACGCTGGTTTCGGTTGCGGCGGAACCATTTCCAGTCGCACACCGATCAAGCGAACCTCTCGGCTGTGGTCGAGCCGATCCACCAGGGCCACCGCGGCCGACGTGAGAGTCGCTGCATCGAAGGTTGGCGGGCCCGCGATCGGGGCGCTGACGGTATGCGTCTCGAACGGGGCATACCGGATCTTCAATGCCGCGCGGAGCGCAGGCCGATTCTCGCTTTCGATGTCTGCGAGCACCTTCGACGTCAAATTCGCGACCTCGTCCCTGATCACGGTCCAGTCGGCGACGTTGGTCTGGAACGTGACTTCCCGACTATGAGATCGCGCGACCCACGGTTCGGACGTCACCGGAGACAGCTCGATCCCCCGCCCCTTCGTACCGAGCCACGGCCCGATCTTCGGCCCGAACGCCGCGGCGAGGTCTGCGTCGTCCGCATCGGCCAATTCACGGACGGTGGTGATACCGAGTGCAGCAAGCCGGGTGGAGATCTTCTTGCCGATTCCCCACAGCGCATCGGTGCCGCGCTCTCCCATCACCTCGTACCAATTGTCCTGGGTGAGTTGGTAGATACCCTGAGGCTTGTCGAAATCGGTGGCGATCTTCGCTCGAAGCTTGTTGTCCCCGATCCCGACCGAACAATGCAGCCCGGTCGCATCGAACACCGCGTCGTGCACTGTCCTGGCGAATGTCCTCGGATCGTCGGTCTCGACGCCCAGAAAGGCCTCGTCCCAGCCGATCACCTCCACCACCACCCCGAGGGAACGCAGCGTGTCCATCACCGTCGCCGACGCCTCGTCGTATGCCGGCTTGTCGACGGGAAGAAAAACGGCGTCGGGAATCTTCTTCGCTGCGATCCGCAGCGGCATTCCGGATCCGACGCCCTTCGCCCGTGCCTCGTAGGACGCCGTCGACACCACCCCACGCTCGGTCGGATCTCCCCTGCCGCCGACCACCACGGCTTTGCCCACGAGTTCGGGGTTCCTCAGCACCTCGACCGCTGCGATGAATTGGTCGAGATCGACGTGCAATACCCAGCGCCGCCGAGTGGCATCGGTCGACGCATGCTCGGTCGTGGTGGTCCCGGTCATGGTCACCAGTGTGCCCGTGGTGTCTCATGGCGCAATGACGAAATCGATATCTCGGACCATCGGCCGGATCGTGCTGGGAGCATTTCTCGTCTTCGCCGGTCTGAGCCATCTGTTCTGGGCACGCAGTACCTTCGCGGCCCAGGTACCGACATGGATGCCCGTCGACACCGACTTCGTCGTCCTGGCTTCGGGCGTCGTCGAGATCGTTCTCGGTCTTGCGCTCCTGTTCTGGACTGCTCGCTCAGCGCTCGTGGGATGGGTGGTGGCCGCCTTCTTCGTCGCCGTCTTCCCGGGAAACATCTCTCAATTCGTCACGCACACCGACGCGTTCGGTCTCGACTCCGATGCCGCACGCGGCATCCGACTGCTGTTCCAACCTCTTCTGATCGTGTGGGCGCTGTGGTGCACCGGTGCCTGGGCACAGTGGCGCGCCTCGAATGAGGGTCGCAGCCAGCGTCACTGAGCGGAGCTGTGCCCGGCGGGAACGATGCCGTGGTGCAACAGAGCCACGTCGGGATGTGCGCGCGTACGGGATTTCCAGGCGTTCGCCCCGTAGGTGTCGTAGATGGGGTTGTCGGGATCGTCCTCGACGCCACGTGAGTGCCGTGCCAGTTCCGGTGGCAGCGTGATGATCGGTACGACGGCATCGAGTGCGGGACTGAGGAAGTACGGCACCGATACCCGGTCGGTACCCGGCCCGGGGGCGATCACCCGATGCCGCGTCGCGCGGAGGTAGCCGCCCGTCGCCACTTCCAGCAGCTCGCCGATGTTGACGATGAATGCGCCCTCCAGAGGCGGCACATCGACCCAGGTATCCGCGGTCGTCTCCACCTGCAAACCGGCCGAGTCGGGTTCGACCAGGAGCAGCGTCAACACCCCAGAATCCTTGTGCGCACCCACACCCTGTGAGTGATCCGGCGTACCCGGGTAGCGCACGACTTTCATCAACGTTGCCGGCGCGGTGCCGAACGCGTCGTCGAACACGTGCTCGTCCGCGCCGAGAGAGGCCGCCCAATGTCGGAGCAGCGCGAGTCCGATCTGCGACACCGACTGCTCCCACTGCTCGAACGTCTCGCGGAAGCCCTCGGGTTCGGACGGCCACAGGTTCGGTCCTTGCAGATTCCAGTAGCCCTGCGCATGCTCGATCGCCGGCCGCTCGGGACCGATGTCGATCTGCTCGCGCCAATCGACCCGACCGTTGGTCAGCTCGCCGCCCACTCGCGAATAGCCGCGAAAGTGTGGGCTCTTCAGTTGACTGATCTCGTCCTTGACGGCGTCGGGCACCGCGAAGAACGCCCGCGCCGAACGCAACACGTCGGCCATCCGGTCGGTGCCGATGCCGTGTCCGACGAGGTAGAAGAACCCCGAGTCGTGGGCTGCCTCGCGCAGAGCCCGTCGGAAGGCCTGTGGGTCGTCTTCGGACGACTCGAGATCGAGAACAGGGAGCATGACCCGATTGTCCTCCGCACCTGACGCGTCGGCCAGCAGTGTTGAGATTCGATGAATCCCCGTTCCCGGATGCCAGACTGGACGTCATGAGCCCGGAAGCACTCGACATCACCGTCGTCGGTCACGGCGAGGTGACATACCCACCCGAACAATGCACGTTGTCCCTGACGGTGCGTACCGACGGCCGCAGCGCCGAGTCCGCGTCGGAGCCTGCGGGGCAACTCGTACGTGAGCTCACTCGCCTCATCGAACCCCTCTACAACAGTGAACACGGGCCGATCGATCGATGGACCATCGATCAGGTTCGGCGTTCCCGTCACCGCCCGTTCAATCAGGACGGCGAACAACTTCCGTACGTCTATCAGGCCGAGGCGTCCGTCGAAGTGAAGTTCAGCCAACTCGACCTGGTGGATGCCTTCGTGTACGCGGCATCCGCTCTCGACGGGGTCTCGATCGACCACTTCGACTGGGACCTCACCGAACCGAGCAGGAAAGCCCACACCCATGAGGTCCGCGAACGTGCAGTGCAGGATGCTGTGTCCAAGGCAGAGGCCTATGCGTCGAGCCTGGGAAGGGTGAATGTGACGGCCGTGGCCGTTGCCGATCCCGGACTGCTGACGGGGTCTGCCGAACGCGGCGTCACCGAGCCGTCCCACCGCATGCTTGCCGCACAATCCGGGCCCGCCGCGTTCGCCCTGAAGCCCGAGAACATCACGATCTCCGCCAGCGTGCACGCCAGATTCACCGCCTCCTGACGTGGCGCGCCTACCCTCGAGTACATGAACCGCGACGATGCCCGACGCCTTTGGCCCCGGCCACCGCTGTTGCCTCGTCCGATTCTGATGGACCAGCGGTGGGAACGACTCGTCTTCCTGCACTGGCGAGTACCGAGTTCGGTCGTCGCGCCGCTGTTACCGGACGGGTGCGTACCGGACGAGTTCGACGGTTCGTCGTGGGTCGGTCTCATCGGGTTCCACATGGTCGGTGCCGGTCTCGGATATCGGCACCCGGTGCCGTACTTCGGGACCTTCGGCGAGATCAATGTGCGGTTGTACTCCGTGGACGCAGAAGGCCGACGCGGTGTCGTCTTTCGCTCCCTCGAGGCGACCCGACTCGCAGTCGTCGTGGGCACCAATGCCGCACGTATCCCCTACCGGTGGGCATCGATCGATATCGACGACGACAAGCGAGCAATTTCCTACCGAAGCCGGCGGCTGGCACCGCCGAAGCGCGGTGCGACGACGGATTTCGGCATCGTGCGGGGCACACGCGACATGTCCGACGACCCGCTGGCGGTATTCCTCACCGCGCGGTGGGGACTGCACACCGCGCTGGGCGGACGCCTGCTGTACGTGCCGAACGTGCATCGACATTGGGCCCTGGTGGACGCGGAACTGACCCACTGCTCGGATCAGTTGGTTGAGGCTGCGGGTCTTCCGGGGGTCAGTACTCGAACACCCGACTCGGTGCTGTACTCGGACGGGGTCGCAACTCAGTTCGGCAAACCCTATGTGGTGCGTGGTCGGTAGAAGATGACGTGCCCCGACGACAACTCGACGACCCAGTCCCCGCCCGCGTCGGAACTGGCAGTAACGCTCTCCCGAAGCACCAAGTAACCCGCGTCGAGCGGTAGATCGAAATTCAGGCAAGTTCCGTCGGAGAATTCTACGGATGCATCGTCGCCGGTAGATATACGAACGACGGTCGCACCGATCGAGGGTAGACCCTCCCGAGTGGATACTTCGTCGCTTCGGTGCGGCGGTGCCGGCCACGATTCGACGGTGCCCTCGGCACCACACAGCACGGTCGACCCGTCGGCCGCACAGAATTCCCACGACTCGACCTCTGGTCGTGGATGGGCCACAACTCGCGTCCGTCCGTCGAATGTCAGACGGAGAACACCGGATTCGTCGAACTCGGCATCATCGCAGACTAGACCGAGTAACACGGCGAACGCCCTGAGTCCCTCGAATTGATTGTCTTCGTCGACGACGAGATCATCGACGACGACTTCACTGAACGCGACGGTGGCACCGCTGTCGAATTCGATGGTCAGGTCGAAATCGAGCAGAACCTTGTGGACGCGCTGGCCGTCGACGGGAAGTTTCATCGAACACGACTGTGCCACACGAATCCAGCGCGGTACACAGTGCGCACGCGTTCTTTCGATTGTGTTGTGTGGCTGGTGGTTTCGAATGCAAAATGCCCCTGACCGTGAGGTCAGGGGCATTTTGGGATGTTGTGTTCGGCGGTGTCCTACTCTCCCACACCCTGTCGAGTGCAGTACCATCGGCGCTGGAGGGCTTAGCTTCCGGGTTCGGAATGGGACCGGGCGTT